>NZ_JAMQPV010000001.1:1862500-2462500 GCF_026151395.1 Leptospira limi | reverse complement strand
AAAGTGAGAAGACTCAAAGATATTAACCAGCTGGTCAACTTTTGAGATTTTGTGAGAAAATGTTTGGGGATAAAATTTTGTCTTTTCAATGGAAACTTTTTAAACCCCTTACAGAGACAAGATGAAAAAATCAATGTTGTCAATCAACCGAAAATGTAAAAAGCTTGGCCTGGAAAGCTTCTTTTCTGGGAGAACATTGTGGCAAATTTGTCTAAAAAACCGAATCGTTTGGTTCATGAAAAAAGTCCTTATCTGTTACAACATGCACACAACCCAGTAGATTGGTTTCCATGGGGACCGGAAGCCTTCGAAAAAGCAGAAAAGGAAGATAAAGTCATCCTTTTATCCATTGGTTATTCCACTTGCCACTGGTGCCATGTGATGGAACGCGAATCCTTTGAAGACGAATCCACAGCAGAAGTTTTAAACCGTGATTTTGTATGCATTAAGTTAGACAGAGAAGAACGTCCCGACATAGACAAAATTTATATGGATGCATTACATGCGATGGGTACTCAAGGTGGATGGCCTCTCAATATGTTTTTGACTCCAGAAAAAGAACCCATCCTTGGGGGAACTTACTTCCCACCTGAAAACAAGTATGGGAAACGAAGTTTTAAAGAAGTCCTAAAACTTATAAACCAGGCTTGGACCCACCAGAAAGGGGAACTTTTACAAGCAGCGAAGGACCTTACGATTTACTTAAAAGAGAATGAAACACGAACCAATGCTGGACAAGTTCCTGAAAAACAAATTCTCACACAAAATTTCAATCGATACATCCAAGTATACGATAAGGATTATTTTGGTTTCAAAACAAATTCTGTTAATAAATTTCCGCCGAGTATGGCACTTAGTTTTTTACTCGATTATTACATGATCGAAAAAGACAATCGTGCTTTGGAAATGGCATTTAATACATCGTATGCCATGAAATCGGGTGGAATTTACGATCAAGTTGGCGGAGGAATTTGTCGTTATGCGACAGATCACGAATGGTTGGTTCCACATTTTGAAAAAATGTTGTACGACAACTCATTGTTTGTCGAAACTTTGGCAAAACTTTACCTAATCACAAACGAAACTTTCTTTCTAGAAACGATCCAGGAGATCATCTCTTACATCGAAAGGGATATGCACCTGAATGTGGGTGGAATTGCCAGTGCCGAGGATGCAGACTCAGAAGGGGAAGAAGGAAAATTTTATGTTTGGACAGAAAGTGAAATCAAATCTTTGGTTTCCGATGAAGAGATCCTGAATTTCTGGAATGTAACGGAAGAAGGAAATTTTGAACACAATCAAAATATACTCCATGTTTATTTTAAAGGAAAAAACCCCTTCCTTGATGGAATCCAATTCAAAAATGATTTTAAAGAACGAATTCAAAAAACAAAAAACATTTTGTTGGAAAGAAGGGACACTAGAATTCGTCCGTTACGCGATGATAAAATCTTAACATCATGGAATTGTTTGTGGATCCGCGCATTACTTGCTAGTTACGAAGTGACAGGTGAAACGGAGTATCTAAACCAAGCCAAAGAGATATACCAATTCATTCATACGCATTTAGTCAAAGAAGACGGATCCGTTTTACGAAGGTTTCGAGATGGAGAAACCAAATACTTTGGCACATTGTCTGATTATTCCGAGTTGATTTGGGTTTGTCTTCGTTTATTCCAGTTAGATGGTGGAATCCATTATTTCGATGCAGGTATTCAAATTTGGGAGTACTTAGAGAATCATTTTTTATCGGATGTGGGTCCTTATTATGAATCCTATGAGGGGAATGAGGACTTAATCGTACGCACGATTGAAGGTTATGATGGAGTGGAACCTTCCGGAAATTCTACAATCTTACATTGTTTCTATTTTTTAAATTCACTAGGTTTTTTAAATGGAAAATTAGAAACAAAAGCAAATTCTATCTTCTCTTATTTTTTACCAGAACTCACACAAAACTCTCTCAGTTATCCTTCAATGTTATCCGCATTTCAAAAATTCCAAACTCCATCAAAAGAAGTTCTCGTGGTTTATCGAAACCAATCAGAGGACATTGTAAAAAACATTCGGATGAAATTAAGCCAAATCAAAGATCCAGCTCTTGTTTGGTGTGTCCTTAGTGAGGAAGAATGTCGTTCTTTGGAAAACAGGTTGGGTCTGTTACAAGGACGAGATGCGGGGAATGGAATCCGTTATTATGTTTGTCAAAATTTCCATTGTGAATTGCCAAAAGACAATTGGGAAGAAACCTTACAACTTATATCGCAATAGGAGAAGCATCACCCCAAAGTCTATCTAATGAATAATAAGTTCTCATTTCATCCGTCATGATGTGTACACAAATTTCACCATAATCGAGAAGGATCCAGCCTGTAGCATCCTTCGGTAAATCAGCTAAATTTTGACGTTTGACTGCCAGTTTTAAGGGTTTCATATACTTATCGATATCTTTCGCACATGATCTTCCTTGTGTTTCTGTTTTCACTGTAGCGATTACAAATAACGATAAATAAGAATGAACATCTTTAAGATCAAGAAATTGAATGTTTTCACATTTCTTATCAACTAATGTTTGTTTGATTTTTTTAAGATGTTCTAAAGTTTCTGAACTGATATTTGGCATTTTAATCCTTGGAATTTTGAAAGTCTTCTCCGAGTATAACAGTGGCATCAAGGCCTAAGTCTTTTCGTAAGGAAAAGAAAACCTTTCTGCCCTGAAATGTTTCAGAAATTAAATCTGTATATTGTGTGTTTCCAGATCGATTTAAAATCACTGTGGATTTAAAACTCGAATCCCAAGCATTGTCAACGGTGAGAACTTTCAGACCTTTATCATTGAGTAATACTTTTCCATATCTGGCAAGTCCATTTTTTGCAGTTCCATTAAGAACCTCAATCCTTGCCCTTTCCCCTTCGCCAAAACTAGGAGACCTAAGTTCACCAGAAAATTTATAAAATGCTACCTTTATCGTTTCCTCGTTAGCCTTTAAGATTTGGTCTTTGTATTTGGGACGTAACACGGGTTCACCTGGAACTTCAGATACTCCAAATTGGATTTTTTCCTTTTTCAAAAAATCGATCAAAGTTTCCCATTCTTTCGAAGATAGGTTTGTTGTCATTTGACCATGTAAATAGGTGAGTTTTTGTTTACTCAAGGCATCTCGTTTTTCATGGATAGTTTCAAAAAGAGTTAACATCACAGTCTCTTGGATTTCCAATCTTCGAAAGTAAGAAATCATCGAATCATCAGAAAGTGAACTCATCCAATCGAAACAATCTTCTCCATCTAAAACATAAGATTCTTTGTTTCGATTGTAGTTTTTAGTGATATGTAAAGACTTTGGTTCAAAAAATAATTGTAATCCACCAAGTAAATTCACCCAATTTTGAAATTGTTCCTTGGTCCATACGATTTTGTATGGAATGTTGGAATCCAAAGTATCCTCTAAAACAGATTCAACATAAGAAGGTGCAGAACTACCTTTCTCTTTTAATGACTTTTCACCATCATCAAAACTAGTTTTAGGATTTACAAAAAATAGAGCAGCCTTTCTTTCATTTGGATAAAATTCAGCATATAAAGAAAATAAGTATTCGTCTTTCTCACCCAAAACCGAAAACAAAATCGGCATTCGTTTGCTTTGTGAAAATTTTTGGTCTAAGGAAAACCCAGTTTTTGACCTAAAAATTAAAAACAAAATGGCAAAAATAAAAAAGGCACCCGCGATGATGAGAAGTGTTTTTGCTGGAATGGTTTGTTTATCTTTTGTTTCACGTAACATCTATTAGATTTCCTTTAATGATAACAATGATTGGTTATAAGTATAAAAAGTATAAGGATGGATGATTTCTTTTTTTTCCATTAGAAATGAGATCGTCTGGAATGCTTTCATAAAAATGCCAAAATCTAAGTTTTCTTTCGTTTTTTGAAACCATTCCTCTAGATCCAAATTTCGATAACAATAATCCGATCCTAAAAAATCCGCCGCATACAGAATTTGATCTAATAAAGCGGGTTTAGGATTTCCCAAGGTGTGATTTTGGATGGCCGACTGGATTTCCTGATCGTAAAAATCGTAATTTTTTTTAAGGAAAAGGGGAGCCGAGTAAGCATGTAAGGCTTGGAAGGGAATTCCATTTGTATCTAAATTAAATTCAGTAAACAAACTTTGATGGACATCCATTTTTTTTTGTTTGGTGATGTCATGGCATAATCCTGCTAAGTAAGCTTTATCTGGATCTTCGTATCCATGTGCCAACGCCAATTCTTTTGCATAGGAAGCCACTCGTAAAATATGTTGCCATCTAGTATCCGTGACATGATTTGGAATTTCTTTTTGGAAGAATTGTATCCAGTCATTCACTTGTGTGGGAGTGAGATTCATTTTTCATCTCCTCTTAAAGATTCCCTTATTTGTAGATAAGAATCCAGTAAGGACTTTGTTTGGGGTAAAATCGAATGATTTTCCCATTCACGGTTTGGTTGGTTCCTAATTTCAGTACTACTCATTTTGACAATTGGGTTGTTTAAAACCAATACTTGTTTTTCATCGATGAAGTTTGGGATTAAAATTGGATTCGGAGATTCCGTACTACGCCTTACAACGATTAATTTATTTATTTTCTGTAAGATAATATCGAAGGATTTCCATTCGTTAAAATTTTGTAAATTGTCCTCACCGATGACAAGGGAAATATTTCCCTTTGTTTCCAAGGATTGTAAACTTGTTATGGTATCGATCGTGTAACTAGTTGTTTCTTTTTTGATTTCTTCATCCCATAAGACTAGATTTGGGGATAAAAATTCATGGAATTCTGATTGGCATAAGGACCAAATTTCTTCCCTAGAAAATTTTTTTTCGTTCAATTTAAAAGGAGATAAAAAATTCGGACAGATATAGATTTTGGATTCGGGAAACTGTTTTTGTAGGGAAGAGATCACATGTCTATGACCAATGTGTGGGGGATTAAAACTTCCACCAAACAAAATCACATCCATTTTACCCTCGGACTTGTCCGTTCCCAGTAACATAAGTTGTGGTTGTTGTTAGGTGGATGAGTCCCATCGGTCCCCTAACATGTAATTTCCCAGTTGAAATTCCCACTTCCGCACCAAGTCCATATTCACCACCATCATGAAACCTTGTGGAACAATTCACAAAAATGGCTGCACTATCGAGTCCTTGTTTGAAAGTTTGGATTTCTGTGATGTCTTCCGATAAAATACATTCCGTATGACCTGAGCTATATTTTTTGATATTTTCCATAGCTTCTTCAACTGAGTTCACAAGTTTTATACTAAGCCTTGTGTCTAAAAACTCTGTCAAATAATCCTCTTCAGTGGCAAGAGGGATTGTTGGATCCATTGATTGAATAGAAACATCACCCAGGATCTGAACTCCATTTTGTTTTAATTCCTGTAATAAAACTTTTGTATTTGGGTAATTTTTATGGATGAACAAATTCTCCAATGCATTACAAACACCTGGTCTTTGGATTTTTGAGTTTACAAGAATAGGTAATACAATTGTTTCGTTGGCTTTGTCAGACAAATATAAGTTAGTCACACCTTTATCATGTTTGATGACAGGGATTTTGCTATTTTCTGATACAAACCGAATGAGAGCCTCACCACCCCTAGGTACAATGACATCGATTAAATCATCCAATTGGAAAAAGGGAAGCATCGCTTCTCTGTTTGTATTGTCTACAAAACTGACAACTTCCTTACTCACATCTGGAAATTTTGAATCTTCGATGGCTTTGTGAAAGAGGGAGGATAAAATGAGATTTGAATGATACGCTTCACTACCACCACGTAAAATACAAGCATTCCCAGACTTAAATGACAATGAGGCAATGTCTACTATGACATTCGGTCTCGACTCAAAAATTGTCATCACAACACCAATAGGAACTCGTTTTGTCAAAAGTTCGAGCCCATTGGGAAGGATGGTTCCTC
This sequence comes from Leptospira limi, assembly GCF_026151395.1. NCBI lineage: Bacteria > Pseudomonadati > Spirochaetota > Leptospiria > Leptospirales > Leptospiraceae > Leptospira > Leptospira limi. The sequence continues at coordinate 2,456,538 of NZ_JAMQPV010000001.1, read as the reverse complement.
TAACTACTTCCCCAACCGGATCTGGGAGTTTCCTAATCTCTTCAACACTCTTTGCCATCCCATGGATTCGTTTCGAATCAAGGAGCAAACGATCCATCATAGAGGAACTTAATCCCTTATCTTTCCCATTTTTTAAATCAATTTGGTTTTTTGTTACAATCTCAGATTCATTTTCGAATAACAGTTTTTCAAACCGAAGTAAAACCGTATTTTTCTGGTTTGTGGTAAGTCGTTTTAAACTCCGACTGGCTTCCTTTGCGTTTGTGGCAATGGTTTTTGCATAAGTGGTATAGTCTTCAGCCATAAATTACTCCGTAGGAAAAGAAAAAAAGTGAGATTGGATTTCGGAAGCAGTCGGGATTCGGTGAGGGAATCCATCATTGGCTATCAGAGTTCCAAACGATTCGTTCGTGAAAAATTGGCCAATTGCATGTTTTTTTTCACCATTCACAATTCCCGTTTTGATTCCAAATGGTAACAAGAGTTTTGCGGCATTGATTTTTGTAAACATCCCACCTGTACCTGGACCAGAAGGTCCAGTTGCGAGGGATTCTGTTTTTCTAGAGATTTCTGTAAATAAATCAATTTTACGATTTCCCTCTAAAAATCCATCAACTCCAGTGAGGATTAGGAGTAGGTCTGCACCCACTATGGAGGCTACTATGGCTGATAAAATATCGTTATCACCTAAATTAAGTTCTTCGGTAGATACGGAATCGTTTTCATTGACGATCGGTAAAATTCCCCAGTCCAAAAGTTGGCGAAAGGTTTGTTTGAGATTTGTGAAACTGCTATCTTCATTTAAGTCTTTGCGACCGAATAAAATTTGCGCAATCGGAATGTTCACTCGGCTAAAGAAACTTTCATATAAATTGAGAAGTTTGTTTTGACCCATAGCAGCAAATGCTTGTTTTTCTGCGAGAGAAGTTTTCCCATTTGGTAAAACACCCGTTCCAATTTTATCAACGAGTAGTTTTTTCCCTTGGGCAATCGCACCAGAGGATACGAGAATGATTTCTTTTCCTTGGTCGCGTAAGGTTCTTATATCACCAACTAAATCATACAAAAAATCATTAATTTTGGTTTCTTCGCCTGAAACTCTCGCACTACCAATTTTAATGACGATGAGTTTTGCGGCTTCGAGTGAATCTAAAAATTCCTTACGTGTTTTCATAAACTAACTTTGCTTTTTCTGGAAAAAATACTTTATCAATTCTTTCGAGTAGGTATTCCAAATTGTTTTCTTTGTCAGCAGAGATACAAACAATCTCACCAAGAGAAGAATAGTTTTTTTGGATTTCTTCGGTAAAACTAGGGTCGTTATCCCATATATCCATTTTGTTGATGACAATCAGGTATTTTTTGTGTAGAAGAGACTCGTTATAATTCCCAAGTTCACTCCGTAACATTTCCAATTCTTCTTCTAATTGTAAATTCCCACCATCAAATAAAAACAAGATCCCTTGTACACGTTCAATGTGTTTGAGAAAACTAATCCCAAGGCCCACACCTTTGGAAGCACCTTCAATGATTCCTGGAATGTCAGCGACTGTATAACGAAATAAATCTTCATGTCTATGCACCACACCGAGATTAGGTGATAGTGTGGTAAACGCATACCCGGCAATTTTGGGATGTGCATGTGTGATTTTGGCAAGTAGTGTTGACTTACCAGCGTTTGGTAGTCCTACAATGCCAATGTCGGCGAGGAGTTTTAATTCTAATCGTAAGGAGAAAGAATCACCATCTTCACCAGGTTGGCTATAACGAGGTGCTTGTTGGACCGAGGTTTTAAAAAAAGTATTCCCTTTGCCTCCGCGCCCTCCCTTAGCTATGGTAAATGTTTCCCCATCATGGCTAAAGTCGTAAATGAGTTCCATCGTGACCGCATCAATGATTTGGGTTCCCACAGGAACTTTCAGAAGTAAGTCCTCTCCATTTTTTCCATTCCGGTTTTGGCCAAGCCCTGGACCTCCGTCTTCTGCGGCATACAGTCGGTCGGGTAAGTAATTTTCCAAGGTCATCATACGACCTTCGGCAACAAAGATCACATCTCCACCTTTGCCTCCATCGCCTCCGTCAGGTCCTCCAAATTCGACAAACTTCTCTTTATGGAAGTGGACAGAACCTGCCCCTCCGTGTCCGGCTCGAATTTGGATGGGTACTTCGTCAATAAATCCGCTCATAATATCCTTTGGTCAAAAAAAAACCCGTTTAAGGATGACCTAAAACGGGTTTTGTCCTCTCTTATAATTGAGAGGATTAAGCTTTCGGGTAAACGGAAATTTGTTGTCTTTCTTTTGTTACGTGTTCGAAAGTCACAATCCCGTCAACGAGTGCATAAAGGGTATGGTCACGACCAATCCCTACGTTTTTACCAGGTTTGTATTCAGTTCCTCTTTGGCGTACGATAATGTTTCCAGCAATTGCTTGTTGGCCACCATATACTTTTACTCCAAGTCTTTTCGATACCGAATCACGACCGTTCTTTGTGGAACCACCACCTTTTTTTGTAGCCATTGTTTACCTCTTAATTAGTTCGTTGTTGATGGAAATCGCATGGGAGTGGGAATGTTCTAAACTTCTCAAACCAAACTCAACCATGGCAAGAAGGCTTTGGTAGCCATCTATTTGGTTTTGTTTGACAAAAAACTGAAGATACCCGTCTCGTTTTTCTTCTCTTTCCAAACTGCCTTGTGATGCCAAATACGAGTGAGCACTCTGCACGAGAGTGGAGACTCCGGCACACAAAAGATTTTCGCCTTTCGAACCTAGGTTCGTTGGAGAATGTCCTTCCAGTTGGATTCCTGCGATTTTCCCTCCTAAATCTTTAAAAATTGTACTATAAATCAATTAACCGCTGATTGAAACTACTTGGAGTTTTTGGAGTTGTTGTCTATGACCCCAAGACTTCTTGTAGTTCTTTCTTTTTTTGTATTTAAAACCGTGGATTTTTTCACCCTTACAGTCTTCTAATACCTTTAAAGTGACTTTAGCTCCAGACAATGCTGGTGACCCAATGTTCACTTTGTTATTATCGGAAAGGAGTAGGACTTTCGTTTCTACTGTGCTTCCAACCGTGTTTCCTGTTTTTTCTGCGACGAATACCTGGTCAGGAGACACTTTAAATTGTTTGGCTCCAAGTTCAATGATGGCGAACATATAACTATCCTAATCTCTTTCTCGAATGTAGTTCTTACCAGGATTTCTGACAGGCACCTCTTGTCAAACTGAAATCCCCATTTACAGCCTAAGCGGATTGGAATTTCTGGTAAAAACAATGGAAATTCGCAACATCGCCATCATCGCACACGTCGATCACGGTAAGACGACACTAACAGATTGTATCCTTCGCCATACGGGCGCCGTAACCGCAAAAGAAGACCGAGAAAGAATCATGGATTCCAACACTTTGGAACAGGAAAAAGGGATTACGATCCTTGCCAAGAACACTTCGGTAAAGTACAAAGGAACTCGCATTAATATCGTTGATACTCCAGGTCACGCTGACTTCGGAGGAGAAGTGGAACGAGTTCTGTCCATGACAGACTGTACACTTTTACTCGTGGATGCATTCGACGGACCAATGCCACAAACTCGGTTTGTGCTTGGGAAATCACTCCAACTCGGACACAAACCAATTGTGGTTGTGAACAAAGTGGACCGTGAAGGAGCAAGACCAGGTTTTTCTGTAGACAAAGTATTTGATTTGTTTAGTGACCTAGGTGCCACCGAAGAACAGTTAGACTTTCCTATCATTTATGCTTCTGCCAAACAAGGTTGGGCAGTAAACCAACTTTCAGAAGTTCCAGGATCCAATATTGAACCACTTCTTGATAAGGTTTTGGCTCATGTTCCGGCAGTAAAGAACGAAAGCGACAAAGCTCTTCAATTCCAAGTCACAGCACTAGACTATAATGAATATGTAGGTCGTATCGCCATTGGTAAAATTTACCAAGGAATGATGAAAAAAGGCGCTGATGTCACTCTTGCCAAAACAAACGGAACCACAGCAAATTATAAAATCACAAAACTGTATGGTTACGAAGGACTCACTCGTTACGAAATCGACGAAGCGGGCTCCGGAGACATCGTTGCCATGGCAGGGATTCCTGATGTGTTCATCGGAGATACTGTTTGTGACTTAGGAAATCCACTCCCTCTTCCTGCGATCCAAGTAGAGGAACCAACTGTATCGATGTTCTTTATGGTGAATAATTCACCGTTTGCTGGGAAAGAAGGAAAGTTTGTGACAACACGTAATTTACGTGAACGCCTTGACCGCGAACTCGAAACCAACGTAGCACTTCGTTTGGAAGAAACTGAAGACAAAGATCGTTTCAAAATTCTAGGACGTGGGGAACTCCACTTATCCATCCTCATTGAAAACATGAGAAGAGAAGGATACGAACTCCAAGTTTCTAGACCAGAAGTCATCATCAAACACAATGAAGCTGGTGAAAAGATTGAACCTTACGAAACACTCGTAATGGACCTTCCAGACCAATACACGGGAGCTGTGATCCAAGAACTAAACCGCCGTAAGGGTGAGTTAACAGGAATGGATGCTCATACTTCTGGGATCACTCGTGTGGAATACACAATTCCAACAAGGGGACTCATTGGTTTCAGAGGTCACTTTATTTCGGAAACTCGTGGAGAAGGGGTCATGTCTAGCCGATTCTTACGTTTTGACAAATACAAGGGTGAAATTCCTGGCCGTAAAAACGGAGCCCTCATCTCTATGGACTCAGGGGAATCCACTGCGTATGCTTTATGGAAAGTGCAAGAACGTGGGGATCTTTTCATTGAACCACAAGTAGCAGTGTATCCTGGTATGATCCTAGGAATGAATAGTCGGGATACAGATTTAGAAGTGAACCCAGTGCGTGAGAAAAAACTCACAAACGTGCGTGCTTCTGGATCGGATGAAGCCATCCGCCTTGTTCCACCGAAAAAACTCACTTTGGAACAATCCATTGAATTTTTAGATGATGATGAACTTTTGGAAGTGACTCCACAAAGTTTGCGTCTTCGTAAAAAGGTTTTGGATGCAAGTATGAGAAAAAGGTCCAGTGGTGGAAGATAAGTAAAAATCCAAAGTTTTACGGATCAACCAATCTAATAAAAAAGGGACTAAGTCATTAGTCCCTTTTTTATGTTCTGAGAAACGTTGCGGGAATTGGTATCTAACTAAAATCCCAATCCTTTTAACGCATTCCCTGCACCAGGAATCTTTTTTAAGGCGTCGCCTGCTTTTCCTTTGATCACTTCTTTGACAGCCCCGCCTATGAGGTCTGTTAATGTTCCGATTCCAACACCAAGTTCTACATTTGGATTTCGAATATCACCATAGGTTCTAAAAGGAATAAACAACCGTTCATCTTTTACCAAATTCCCTACGATTTTATTCCGGAGTTCTTTGGGATCCCCTTGGCCTTTGGTGGCTTGTTTGATTTTTTCATCAACAGAAGCGAGGGATTTTTTAGATTCAGCTTCATCATACAACATTCCCATTCTCATTTCATGGTAGTTAGTTGTAGTGATGATGTAGGATCCTTTTGAGATTTGAAGGTCATAATTTTTGGTTGGGAAAGTTGGTTCATCAAGAAAAGTCACCTTACCGTTGCTATACTCAACTTGGAAACTTACATCTTTTTTAAGTTCTGCTTTTTCCTTTAATTTGTCTAGTTTCAGTCCAGCTTGGTTGAGAGCAGGAAGTTCTCCAGCTATGGCATCAAAGGCAGCGAAACCAGAAAGGAAGGAATCTTCTTTCATGGTGACTTCGTAAATTACCTTTGGATTCACTAAACCAGTTTTTTCCACAAACGGAGTTACCTTACCACCGGTTTCCAATAAAAACTTTGCAGCCTCTTTTTTGTTTTTTCCAATGATTGTTACATCAGTATCAAAATTTACCTTTAGGCTGTTATGCGAAGCTAAATCACTGCCATCAATATCAATGTCCTTTAATTCCAAATCCAATTTTTGGACAAGGATTTGTTGGCCAGTTTTACGCATATTCACTTGGATATTCCCTTCTTGGATTCCAACAAGACTCATTTGAATGGCAATCGGAATGTCCTTGATCGAAAATGGACCAGAAGGTGGTTCACTTGCTTTTTCTTTGGCTTCCTCTGCTGCCTCTGCTTTTTTCTCTGCTAAGGCCTCAGGGGAAAGTGCGGGATTTTTTTCACCATTCACAATTTTGGGAGTTTTGAATAGTGAAGTTAAATTATTACCACCGTCTTCATACATCGTAAGAGCGATATTAGGTTGTTTTAAGACGAGTTTGTTGACCTTAACGGTTTTTGTTAAGAGAGCTAAGAAAGAAATTTTAACATCGACTTTACCAAGTTGGATCGTACCTTTTGGTTTTGATTTCCTTTCCTCTAGAGGGATTCCTTTATTCGCAATCTCATCCCTTGGTGCTAGGATGATCCCTTCGATTTCAATGCCTGAAAGTACATTGAATAGATTGATATTTACTGTTTCAACATGTGCTCTGACATTTAAGGAAGATTCAATTTGTTTGACGAGAAAGCTCGGAGTGATGATACTTCCTGCAAATACAAATGCGATGATAATGATTAAAAGAACTGAGGCAATAAACCCAACAATTCCATAACCTATTTTTTTCATAATTACTCCTGATTCCATCTAAAACGGTGGACTAGAGACTATATCGATTTAGGAAACTGTAAAGTAAAAAAGGAAAGAAATTAATTCAAAAACCTTACAGAACTTATGATATTGGTTAATTGTTGGAATAATTCATCTCCCACTTCTTCATCAGAATTGTAAGTTAAGAGGATCATTCTTTCTTTATTTGCCACTAGATACACCATCCAAACACGGTCTTCTCTTTGGAATTCGCAAGCCCGAATGTTTGATCCTTCATTATTTTCAAAAACCGCAACTTTCTCCGGGTCATAATCTATTTCATGAATTTTGAGATAATTTTCGAGTTCTTTATCAACGTCAAAATGTTCTAGTTTGGATTCGAAGGCATATACTTGTAAGGCACCACCACCATCGGGATGGAAAAATGCGGGAATTTCTTCTACGACCATATGTTCCCAGGTGACCGGAAATAAAAAAGAATACCACCCTTGGGGAGAGCGAAATTGTTTGTACATTGGTTTTGTCATAAGAATTCCCTTTTCTTTCCAGTAAATCTATGGAGGAATGGCAGTAAATGATTTTCAAATCAAAATGGCAATGCTTAGTTCCAGTTTTAGGTTTTGGCCTTTTTTCCTTTTTTCCCTTACACGCCCAAATCTCTGGGTATGATGTTGCCTATCCTTCCGCTTATTTACTCGGACTTTCTTCTCAAGGTGTAGTGAGTTCAAACCCTATGGCTAGTTTGTATGGAAATACTGCATTTTTATCCTACCAATCAAAACATATATTAGATGTTTCTGCAAATGCCAGTTATGCGAATCCCAATACTTCTCCATTGTATTTATCTGGGGCAGGTTATCTTTCTTTTTCTGAATCAATAGGATTTGGCATTCGTGGAAAACCTGTTTACTTACGTTCGTTTCCAGCAGATGAAAGGTTTTCTAATTATGCATTCCAAGCATTTGTCAATTGGAAGTTCAATCCTTACGTTTCCTTTGCCATCCAAGTTGGTCCTGGAGTTTCTGGGAGACTTGGAGGTTATAGTTCGTATTCATGGAATGTATCTGTGTCTACTGCCATTCAATATGAAAATTTCAGATTTGGGATTTTATTAGAATCACCAGGCACATATCGATTTGATCAATATTTAGGTTCAGAACGATTGAAGGAAAAATTACCGGAAAGGTTAATCTTAGGATTTGGGTATAAATGGAACGATTGGTTGGAATTACAATTGGAAGGTTCCCGTAAATTTTATGAAAGTACATCCGTTGATCTAAATCAGAAATCACAATTTATACCTTATCCAGTCAAGACCATGTATTCGGGTAATATCAGTTTGGCGATTGGAAAAATGGAGTCATTTCAGGTTTTAACAGGTGTTGGGCGAGAGATTCGTATGGAACAAAGTTTACGAGGTTTTACGACAGGATCAATTGGAGTTGCGGGTTCATTTTTCCCAACTTGGTTTGGAGAAGGATTGTTTTACGCAGTTTCTCTCCAAAGGTCTGGCATGAGTGTAAAAGAAAGGGATGGAGCCGAAACAAGGATGGCCATCCAAGTCCAGACACAATTCTAATCAAGAACGCCATTTGCTTAAATAAAAGGCGTTTTGGTTGTTTTCCATAAACACAGTTTTAACGTTTTGTGCAGATATCGTCCAGTTTGTAGAGAAATATAGGATATTTTTACTTCTTTAGGCGAGATGCATCGTCGGTACGATACTTGCATCTCATTGGGAAAGGTATCCAATATGGTTGATTTCAAAGTTTCCAAACGAATGCTCGTCAACTTCCGCGGACAGAACAAAGTTGTGGGAGGATTAACAGATAAAGATAAAATTGCAATCCTTCTTTATATCTCCAAAGAATTTGCCAATTTAGATAGAGAAGACCAACTCTTTTCCAAGGTCATCCTGATATGCCAGGAAATATTTGAGTCGGACAACACCACACTCAGGTTATGGGATGGTGAGTTCTTAGTCCCAGTAAAATTTGTCAAAGAAACTGAACCACCTCGCAGGAATTTAAAACTGGGTGAGGGTTATTCTGGGACAGTGTTTGAAACCAAAGAACCAATTCTTGTGAACGATTTGTCCCGTTCCGCTCATTACTTTGATGAAGGGGAAAAAACCAAATCGGTGATGTGTGTTCCTATCATGCAAAAGGAAGAAATCCTTGGAACACTTGCAGTAGAAAGTGAAAGAGAGAATTTTTATATCATTGATGATTTGGAAATCCTCGAAGCCTTAACTTCCCAACTGGCACTTGCTTTATATGGAGTACGCCTGATTGAAGGACTTGTCACTGCTAGGGCAAGGGAAGCCGCCATCTTAAACCAATTAGAATGGGATTTGAAGATGGGACGAAATGTCCAAAGCCAAATTCTCCCCCAGGACTTAAGTGCTTGGAATGGAATCTATTTTGCAAGCCATTACGAACCTATGGCAGAAGTCAGTGGAGATTTAGTCGACATTGTCAGACAAGGTCATTCGTTAACTGCAATTAACATTGATGTATCGGGACATGGAATTCCAGCAGCACTTGTCACAATGGCGATCCACCATCAGTTCCGTCGTTCCGTCATGGCAGGACTTGGTCTCACAGAAATCATGGAAGAGTTAGGCGAAAAATTATGGGAACAACTCCCGGAATCTACCTACTTCACTGCCTTTATGGTACGAATTTTTAGCGATTATACTTTTGGTTATGTGAATGCAGGCCACCAACGGATGTTACATTACAAAGCTTCCGATGATACCTTCATTCAATATGACACTAAAGGTGTTCCTCTTGGAATTTTGCCAGTCCGCAAAATCGATTATGAGGAAAAACAAGGGAAACTCGAACCTGGTGACTTTTTACTTTTGATCTCAGATGGATTCAGTGAACAAAGAAACCATTTAAAAGATGAAGTAGGTGTAGAGAGAATCCAAACTTGGTTACATGACGAGAGAGAAAAACTTGTCATTGAAGGAAGAGGGAAAGTGGATCTAAAAAAATTAGCATCCTCTTTTATCAAACGTTTCCGAACTTACCAAGGAGAAGTACCAAATGGAGACGACTTAAGTTTTCTCTTTCTATATTGTGGTGATTCCATTCCTGAAGCATCTCATTACATCCAACTGGCAAAACAATCCAATTCAAAAATGAAAATGGAAGAAGCCTATGCCCAAGCTCTCAAAGCATTTAGTATCGATTCTTCCTTAAAAGAGATATTGGTATTTCTTGGAAAAATGTATTACAGAGATGGAAAGTATACAGAAGCAATTCGTTACTTAGAAGAGTATTTAAGAACTTCCGGTGATAACACAGCTGCATCACATTTTATGATGGGCAGAGCTTATTACAAAGCAGGTATGATCTCGGAAGCAAAACGAGCGTTAAAGATGGCACTCTCCAGTGACCATAGTTTTGCGAAAGCGAGTATTTTACTTGCACAGTGTTATTTAAAAGAAAATGCGAAACCAAAAGCGATTAAGGTATTACAACAAGGCGTAAAAAACACACCTCAAAATCTGGAATTAAAAACTTCGCTTTTGAGATTAGAATCACATACCCAAAAGGTAAGTTAAGGAACGTTATATGAGACATCTCGGAGTTTATTTTAGTTTGATAGGATTACTGTTGGTAAGTAATGTATTTGCGGAAACAGTCGTTACCCCTGACAAAGATAGTTTGGAATCACTTGCCAAGGAAATGGCAGAGATCAAAACCTCACTGGCAGAGACAAAACTGGCATTGGAAACCACAAAACAAGAAGCAAATTGGGTTTGGACTTGTATTGCTGCCTTCCTTGTATTTTTTATGCAAGCTGGTTTTGCCTATGTGGAAGCAGGTTTCACACGTGCCAAAAATGCAGTGAACATTCTCATGAAAAACTTTTCCGACTTAACAGTGGGAGCAATCGCGTATTGGCTCATCGGATTTTCGATTATGTTTGGTCCTCAAATTGTGAGCGGATTTGGTATTGGTCTTCCATCATTTGCCGAATCTCTCATCAATGCAGAGGATGGGAGTATGGATCCATCCAAGTATACATTTTTTATCTTCCAGATTGTATTTGCTGCCACAGCCGCGACGATTGTTTCCGGAGCCATGGCGGAACGCACAAAATTTTCAGCCTATCTGATTTTTTCTGAGGTAATTACCGCGTTCATTTATCCCGTGTTTGGTTCTTTAGCTTGGGGGAGTTTACTTGGGATTTCAACAGGTTTTCTCGAAACATTAGGCCTTGGTGGTGGAGACGGAGTTGGGTTTCATGATTTTGCTGGATCAACAGTGGTACATAGCATCGGAGCTTGGGCAGGGCTTGCAGGTGCAATCGTAGTTGGACCTCGTATGGGTAAGTTCCAATCTGATGGCCGTGTATACCCGATTCTTGGGCACAATATGTCGATGGCGGCACTTGGTGTTTTTATTTTATGGTTTGGATGGTTTGGCTTTAACCCTGGTTCGACGACATCGATCGAAGGGGGAAGTTTTGCAAAAATTGCGGTTGTGACACATATGGCAGCTTGTGCCGGTGCTATCAGTGCTATGGTTCTCACATGGTATTTATTCAAAAAACCTGAAATCGGTCTCACGTTAAATGGTGGTCTTGCAGGACTTGTTGCCATCACTGCACCTTGTGATAATGTCAGCATCTTCGGTGCCGTTCTCATTGGACTTGTGGCAGGAGTCCTTGTCATCATTTCCGTTCTCTTTTTAGACAAACAAAGGATTGATGACCCAGTAGGTGCAGTTTCTGTTCATGGTGTATGTGGTGCCTGGGGGACTTTGGCCTATGGACTTTTTAGTCTCGATACAGGCCTATTTTATGGAGCCGGTTTTGCCCAATTTGCGGCACAGGCAATCGGTGTTGTGACTGCATTTTTCTGGGCTTTTCCTGTGAGTCTTTTGGTATTTTATTTGATTAAAAGGACGGTTGGCCTTCGGGTTTCGGAAGAAGAAGAATTATTAGGATTGGATATTTTGGAACACGGAAACGAAGCTTACCCCGTTTCGAAATAGTCCTTGACCCTAGATTTTCTCTATGGGGAAGTCTAGGGTGTGTTTCGTTTTTTTCTATTTTTACTCCTTTTCTGTTATGGTTGTTTTGAATACGAGGAGACAATTCTCTTTCGTAAAATGAGTTCCGGAACGGTTGAAATATCCTATACCGTTCCTCTCAAAAAAGATTCCAATGAATCCCTGGTTAAATTTTTACCCACTTCGAAAGAAGAAATCCTAACATCTGTTAAAAAGAAATCAAATAACAATTTACAAGTAAGAGATTTTACGTTTCGAGAATTAGAAAAATCAGAAACAACTGATATGTATTTCAAACGAAAAGGAAAGGTATCCTATAAATTGGATTTTGAAGATCCCGTTCATCTTGAGGGAGTTCTCATTGGTACATTTTCCATCAAACAAAAACCTAGATCCGTGACTGTCAAACGTGACTTCCCCAATCTCACGGATAATGCAATTCTTGATACCAGTGCTGGAGAGAAAAAAATCATATCGGAAACATCACGGTTGTTAAGGGAAGGAAAAATCCAATTCAAAGTTTTGTTTCCCAAGGATTCTGAATGTAGTTCGAATCGCGGATTTATAGGACTTGGAAATTTGGTCTACCAAATCCCTTTACAGGAAACGTTAGAAAATCCAGATACAAAAACTTGGGAATACAAAATCCGTTTTTTTTGAATTAGAGTAGTCCCAATCCTTTTGCGGTTTCAATGAATAAGGCAAACCCATCTAAATTTTTTTTCTCAGGAATATAGTGTAATTCTTGTTTGAGATAACGCTCTGTTATGGCGATGGGAAGGCGTTTTTCTTCACTGATGATGGTTGGAAGTTCTTTCAGTCCATACTCAAGTGCTTTTAAAAAGATTTGGTTGTCCCATTCTTTTCCCTTTGGATAAGCCCAAAACGCAAAACAAAAATAATGTCCAGTGATTCGATTCCACCACTCGGCAAGGTCAATGGCTTGGTATCCATTGATTGGAATTTGCAAAAGAGCATGGTCTCCAAATAATAAATGGGAACCAATCCCTGAATCCATCATTTTGGAAATTTCCATCGCATCGGTAGGGATCACTTCGATTTTTTTACCATACTCCAAATAGAATAAACATTGTAATAGGCAAACACTGGACCTGGAACCTTTATCTGTATAAACTACATTGGGAATCCCAGGTTCTGTTTGATTTTGAAAGAACAAAACAGAACGAACAACGTCACGTGCACAAACTCCTACAATTTTTGTGTAATCAAATTGGTCCTTGTTTCGTTCACATTCAATAGAAGAAACAAGGGCACAGTCGAGTTCTCCCTGTTTGAGTAGTTCTATGAGCACACTTGGATTCTCATACACAGGGGTAAATTCAGGGGACTTTTCAAAATAGAGGGTAAGTGGGCGTGCATTTAGGTGTTTTACGATACCAATCTTCAAGAAGCTACCTCCATTGGAAAAAACAACTTGTCAGAATCAAAAAACTCTGTTGAATCTTCGTGAGGGCAAATTGGACTTTCGAACATCTTTAAACACAATCGGTGATGCCGAGTTTGAATTCATCAAAAATTTAGTGTACAAACAAGCAGGAATTTTCCTTGCTCCACACAAAAAAATCATGGTGCAGTCCAGACTCAACGCAAGGTTACGTACACTCGGGATCCAAAGTTTTGAGGACTATGTGGCAAAACTCAAAATGGATCAAAATTTTGCGACCCAAGAGATGCAAGAACTCATTAATCGCATAACAACGAATAAAACTGATTTTTTTCGTGAGAACCACCATTTTGAATTTTTAAAAAATGATTATTTCCCTCAGTTGGAAAAAGAAGCCGCTGAAACAGGGGCATCAAAAACCTTACGTATCTGGTGTTCTGCATCCTCCACAGGAGAGGAACCTTATTCGATCGCAATCACGGTGTATGATTATTTCCAAAACAAACCTGGTTGGAATTGTAAAATTTATGCATCAGACATTGATACCCAAGTTCTCACCACTGCTAAAAAAGGTGTGTACCGGGATGATCGATTGGAACCTGTATCCGAAACACTGAAGAAAAAACACTTCAACCAATTCACCGAAAAAGACCATGTGTTTTATGAAGTAAAACCTCACTTAAAGGCACTGGTTGACTTTCGTCAAATTAACCTATTGCATTTTCCTTTTCCCATCACAGATAAACTCGACTTAATTTTTTGTCGGAATGTTGTGATTTATTTTGACAAACCAACACAAAAAACCTTGTTCCAGAATTTTGAAGTCAGTTTAAAACCAAAAGGGTATTTGATTTTAGGACATTCCGAGACAATGTTTGGAATCTCCGACCAATTCAAATTTTTGGGTCATACCATTTACCAGAAAAAAGTGTAAGGGGTTTACGTTTCTTCCTTCGACCAAAGAGTTTTTAGGTCTTCCCACATTTGGTAGGGTTCATAGATGACAATCCTTGTATTGGAGAGAACATCTAAAAATCCTGCTTCATTGGGAAACCTAGGCACAATATGCTCATGGATATGAGGGATGGATCCTCCGCTGTTTTTTCCAAGGTTGTATCCAGTGTTAAAACCTTGTACCTTCCATTGTTTTTCTAAAATCCTCATGGTTTTTTGGGTGAGAACGTGGATGTCCAAAGCCTCTTCATTCGTAAGTTCCAAATAACTGATGATATGGCGTTTTGGGAATATGATGATATGTCCAGGATTGTACGGAAATAAATTGATGGATACGATGGAGAGATCCGTTTCCGCAATGGTTAAGTTGGGGACGATTTCGTTTTTGTCTCTGACTCCACAAAGGATACATTCCACATTGGGTCTGTCCCCTTTGGCATAACCTAATTTGCCAACGCTAAAGAGGTTTTTTCGTAGGGAATGTTCTTCATAGGAACTCATGGATACTTTCAATCTCAGAGAAGGATTAAAGGATTGCAAGGATTTTGACAGCTATACAGTAAGAAAGTAACAGTGTTAGAATCTCCCCACATACCGGTCCTTCCGAACGAAGTCATTTCCTTATTACAACTGGCACAAAATCCAAAACCAATGTGGTTTTTGGATGGGACAGCTGGAGAGGGTGGTCATTCCAAACTGATCTTAAAAACCTTTCCAGAAGCAAAACTCATTCTCATTGACCGTGATGCTGTCATGTTAGAACGGGCAAAAAAAGAAATCCAAAAGGAATTTGGCTCTTTAGATCGGGTACACTCATTCCAGATGAATTTTTCAGAAGTGGACAGTACTTTACTGGAAGAAGTTGGGTGTTTTGGGCTCGACGGAGCTCTCGTAGATTTAGGAGTTTCACTTTTCCATTTTCTACATTCAGGGAGAGGGTTTACCTTTAAAAACGAAGAACCTTTGGATATGCGCCTCGAACCACAAGTAGGCCAAAAAACAGCTGCCGATGTTGTGAATTATAGTTCTGTTCTACATTTAAAAAAGGTATTTTGGGAATACGGAGAAGAACGTTGGGCCCTAAAAATCGCAAATAACATCGTACAGTCGAGACACAAAAAAAAATTCGAAACAAACACTGACCTTGTGAAACTCGTGGAAGCATCGATCCCTAGAAAATTTTGGCCAAAAGAATCACATCCTGCGACTCGTATTTTCCAAGCGTTACGAATTGAAGTAAACGAAGAGTTAATCCATGCAGAAAAGGGAATTCGAACACTTGCAAACTGCCTACAATTGGGGGGTGTTCTTACTTGTATTTCATTCCATTCTTTGGAAGATAGAATTGTGAAATGGACATTCCGAGACTTAAAAGCAACAAACGAATTCGAAATCCTTACTAAAAAACCGATCTTACCAACGGACCAGGAAATCAAAGAAAACAGAGCCTCTCGGTCAGCAAAATTAAGAGGTCTTCGAAAAATTGAACCGATAAAAGAAAGTAGATGGGAAAAATGACCTTATCATTCAAATCATTCCCCAAAATGGTTTTCGAATTTTTGGAGCCTCTCCATGGATTCGTTTTATTATTCCCATTTTTAGGATTTTTTTTCTTCCATGTTTGGCAAGGATTGGAAAAAGCCAGATTACAAAGATTTATCCATGAAAGGACTACCACAAAAGAAGAGTTAAAGCGAAAAAATGATGAATTAAAAATTGGAATTGTATCGTATACCTCAGCAGAACGAATCGAAACTTTATACAGAAGGACCTATCAATTTTTACCCATCAGTCTTGGCAATCGAACCGTTACAATTGAACTTCCACCGATTCCTGAATCACCCTCGAAATCAAATCCATGAAACTCATTGATATCCTAAAAAAAATTCCAGAGATTAAACTTATAAGAGGAGAGGGTAACATTGAAGTTCACTATGTTTGGGCTGACAGTCGTAAACTGACTCCCAATGATATTTTTGTCCTCCCTATGGGTAGTGATGATGTATTAGAATCTTATTTAAAAATGGCTCACGAGTTGGGATGCCAAGTGGTTTTGGTTTCCAAACGACATTTAAAACTAAAGGGTCTCAGTTTATTTTCCACAGTATTGGAATCGGAAGAACAGTTAGGTGATGTCCATGGGAAATTGGCATCCTTACTTCTGGGTTGTCCTTCCAAAAAATTAAAAATCATAGGGATCACAGGTACAAATGGAAAAACTTCCTTAACTTTCATTTTGTTTCATATTGCGAAACAATTAGGTAAAAAAGTTGCTCTCATTGGGACTGTGCAAATTCAAATTTTAGATCGTGTTTTAGAATCGGGTTATACAACACCAGATGCATCATCTCTTAACTTATTACTCAAAGAGATGGTTGAAGAAGGTGTGGAATATGTTTTCATGGAGATGAGTAGCCATGGTTTAAAATTAGGAAGGGTTTCAGGTCTTGAAATTACTTGTGCAGGATTTACGAATTTAACCCAGGACCATTTAGACTTTCATGAAAGTATGGATGATTACTTTGAAAGTAAATTTAAAATCTTCCAATTACTCGAACAGTCATCGGTAAAAAATAAATTCGGTCTTGTGGCTGGAGATGTATCCTTTGGTGACAAGATGATCCAAAGGATAAGAGAAGCTAATTTAAAATCACCCATCTATATCCTAGGAAAATCTGGAGAATTTCATTATAGTAACACAAAACTTTCGTTACTGGGAAGTGAATACAGATTTCATAAAAAGGAAAAAAACCTTCCTTTTGTCGAGGTGAGAACGGTTCATACAAACCTACTAGGTAATTTTAATGTTTTTAATACAGCTTTTGCAATGTCCATTGCATACGAACTTGGATTTCCATGGGACGATGTAGTAAAGGCTGTTGAAACAATCCCTACAGTTCCTGGTCGTTTTCATGTCGTTCCTTACCCAGACAAGTCTCGCATAGCTGTAGTAGATTATGCACATACACCAGATGCATTGGAGAATATCTTAAAGAGTTGTGTAGAAATTCGACCGAAACAAATCATTTGTTTGTTTGGTTGTGGTGGTGATCGTGACCGAACAAAACGTCCACAAATGGCAAAAATTGCCGAAACCCTTGCTGATTTTGTCATTTTAACATCTGACAACCCAAGAACCGAAAATCCCGAAACAATTCTCGATGAGATTGAAGCAGGTTTTTCACGTGGTTTCAAACGGTATGAAAAAATTACAGACCGAAGCACTGCAATTAGGCGAGCAGTTTCCTTGTTAGAAAAGGATGGAATTTTGGTTGTCGCAGGCAAAGGTCACGAGACTTATCAAATTCTCGGAAAAGAGAAAATTAAGTTCGTTGATTTTGAAGAAATAGAAAATGCGTTTTTAAATTTAAACACCTAACGATAGAGGAAAGAGTATGTTCCAATGGATTTACGAAACATTTGGCAATGATTATGGTTTTTTAAGAGTTTTTAGTTATGTAACTCTGCGAGCAATGATGGCTGGGCTTACGTCTATGTTTATCACTTTTATCTTTGGAAAATCACTCATTTCTTTTTTATTGTCCTTAAAATTTCGTGAGTCCGTGAGAAATGATGGGCCGCAGTCCCATGCAACCAAATCAGGAACACCTACAATGGGTGGATTGATTATGATATTATCATTAACCATCTCAACATTGTTATGGGGAAATTTGTCCAATTTAAACGTTATTTTACTTTTAATCTCTGCCATACTATTTGCTGGACTTGGGTTTACAGATGATTATATGAAGTCTGTAAAAAAAATCAAAGGTGGGATGAGAGCAAGAACCAAATTTGTTGTGACTATCCTTTTTGCAGTTACAATCACTACTTTATACTTTTATTATACTGGTAAATCGAATACAAACCCACAAAGAGGAATCATTTTCACAATCACTGATATATTTTTACCTTTTGTTAAGGGTCCAGTATGGAATTTGGGTCTTTTAGCTGTTCCTTTCGCAATACTGGTGTTAATTGGTAGTTCTCATGCGGTAAATTTGACAGATGGTTTAGATGGATTGGCTTCTGGAACAGTTGTCATTTCAACTGCCACTTTTGCCTTGATTTCGTACGTATCAGGCACTCCTTCTGCTGCCAATTATTTGCACATACCTTATTTACCAGGTTCTCACGAATACTCTGTTTTCCTTGCTGGACTCTCAGGTGCTTTACTTGGTTTTTTATGGTTCAATTGCCATCCCGCACAGGTGTTTATGGGTGATACAGGATCTTTGTTTTTAGGTTCAACCCTCGGTCTTGTGGCCATTATGTTAAAGAAGGAAATTTTACTTGTGATCCTTGGCGGAATTTTTGTGGCTGAAGCGGTCAGTGTGATTCTACAAGTAGGATCATTTAAGTTAACTGGAAAACGAATTTTTAAAATGGCTCCTCTCCACCATCATTTTGAACTCTCCGGTTGGTCAGAAGAGAAAGTGGTCATCCGATTTTGGATCATTGGGATCATTCTTGCCATCATCACACTCTCAACTTTAAAAATTCAATAATGGAAATATTTCGTTCCATACGAAATTTATTGCGATTTGGTTCGTCTCGTTTTGATGGGCCAATGTTATTTTTCATGTTTTTACTATTTGGAATGGGAATCATTGTGATGTTCAGTGCTTCTGTGATTCCAGCCGAAAGAGAGTTTTCTGATTCCTATTATTACTTAAGAAAACAATTGTTATGGGGTGCAGTAGGATTATTCTTATTTCTAATTTTCTGCCAAATTCCATACCAGTTTTTAGTTAAGTGGTCTTTTGTTTTTTCTCTAATTAGTTTACTATTGCTGGTAGCCGTTTTCATACCTGGATTGGGTAAGTCTGTAGGAACCAGTTATGGACGTAGTTTTAACCGTTGGATACAAATCGCCGGATTCCAAATCCAACCTTCTGAATTTGCGAAGATTAGTATTTTACTGTTTGCATCTTATTTCTTTTACAATTTTGATTTTAAAAAAATCAAATGGGATCAAAAAAAGATCACTTCCTTGGTTGTTATCTTTTTAACTTTACTCCTAATAGTCATTGAACCTGCATTTGGTACGACAGTTGAGCTGTTACTTGTTCTTTTTTTCTTTGTATTGTTAGCTGGTTTCCCAATGAAACGTTTGTTTATTTTAGGTGCATCAGTGATTCCACTTTTAGTTGTACTTGTAACACAAGTGGGTTATCGTAAAAAACGACTCGAGATATGGCTCGATCCTTATAAATTTCGGTTTGATGAAGGGCACCAATTGGTCACCAGTTTTCGTGCATTTTTTGATGGTGGAACCAGCGGAAAAGCGATTGGTACAGGGTATGCTCATCGGTATTTAGCATACAGTCATACAGATTTTGTATTGTCTTCTTATGTGGAAGATTTTGGTTTTGTTGGATTTTGTTTTTTCCTATTCGTTGTTTTGTTTTTGACGGTTCGAGTTTTTTTACTCTTACAAAAGACCAAAGATAAATTGGGCTATTTCTTAGGTGCAGGCATTCTCATTTTATTTGGATTCCAAACCATTTTAAATTTATTTGTGATCACTGGAATTGTTCCTGTGACGGGAATTTCTCTTCCTTTCTTAAGTTATGGTGGTTCTTCCTTACTTACAATTTTTATCCTCTTCGGAATTCTTGCCAACATTACGTGTAAAGAGAATTTGGTCGTATGAATGGATCGATATTGATTGCAGCAGGTGGAACCGGTGGGCATATCTCACCTGGAGTAGCACTCGCGGAGATACTAAGTGAAAAAATAAATGTGATTGGTTTTGAATCTGTTTACATCCATTCACTTGTCCGAAACCAAAACAATCCAGACCTTCTAAATCCCCCTTGTGAAGTAATTTGGCATAATATCCCCCAATTGGGTGGAATCAAAACAATTGTTTATCCAATTTTATTCATTATACCCTTTATCAAAACCACCTTTGTATTCAGAAGGTTACAGATAAATGCAGTCATCGGTATGGGTGGGTATTCCAGTTTACCAGCGATTCTATATGCCATCCTTTTTAGAAAACCTTTGTATCTTTGTGAGCAAAATTGTGTTCCCGGAAAAATCACTCGTGTATTTGCAAAATTTGCCAAAAAAATTGCCTTTAGTTTTCCAATCGTAGAAGAATTTAATATCCCAGGGAAAATCATTGGAAATCCGATTCGAAAACGAGTTGTTCCAGAACATCTAAACATCCGTCAAAATGAAAACTTACATGAAGGCAAAAAAAACACAATCAATGTTCTCGTGTTAGGTGGATCACAAGGTGCTAGACAACTTAACCAAATGATCCTTAAGGCGATGGAAAATACTGAAATTGCTAGTAAGTATAAATTTCGTTTGTTAACTGGAACAAACCTTTATGACGAAACAAAGAAAAAAGCAAATGATGACACAGAGATTATTTCGTATGCCAATGACATGAAACCAAATTATGAGTGGGCAAATTTGGTTGTTGCAAGGTCAGGTGCCGGTGTTGTTGCCGAGTGTTTGGTTTTTGGTTTGCCTATGATTTTAATCCCATATCCTTTTGCGGCTGATAACCACCAAAAAGCAAATGCCAATTATCTTGAGAAAGAAGGTGCAGCAGTCACCATTCATTCAACGAGTGATGATCCAACACAATTGGTAAAATTTCTATTATCCTGGAAGGATCATTCAGAAGTGTTACGAGAAATGGGTCATGTCAGTTTGGCACTTTCCAACGTGAATGCGGCTTACCAAACTGTTTCGTATTTTTTTTCGGAAACTAAGTAGGCCTGGCAAATGATAAAAGGACCTATCTTATTTTTAGGAATTGGTGGTAGTGGAATGTCGAGTTTAGCTCATATGGCACTCGATTTAGAAATCCCAGTCATTGGATACGATCAAAAAAATTCTGATAGTACTGATTATTTAAAAGAACGCGGGGTGGTTTTGTACCATTCCATTGAAGAAATTCCATTGAATGGAATTCGGATGGTTGTCTATAGTTCTGCCATCAATGACAAACACAAAGAAGTATTCAATCGTATCAAAGAACAGAACATTCCTTTGAAACATCGATCTGAATTTATGCACTTACTTGTTTCCAATCAAAAATCCATTTCCGTCGCTGGTAGTCATGGTAAAACTTCTACAACAACGATGGTATCTCAAATTTTAACAGAAATGGGTCTAAATCCAACAATCATGATTGGTGGTGATACTAGTTTGCTACAAAAAAGAGGAGGTAAAATTGGAACAGGTAAATACGCAGTTTATGAATCAGATGAATCAGATGGTACATTCTTAAAACACAAAGCCAATTTTCGTCTGCTTACGAATATCGATAATGATCATTTGGATTACTATCACACCCGAGAAAAACTGGAACAAGCATTCCTAACATATATGGGATTTGATGTTCCAGGAGAAGTTGTTCTGTTTGCAAGTGACCCAGGTATCACATCCGTCTTAAAATCCAATTTTAAAAGGATTGTTTTTGATAAAGAATTTCACCTGAGTCTCCTTTTGACAAAAGAACAAACTTCCGAAGAATGGTTTCAATATTTTGTATCTAACTACCCATCGCAAATCACTGTGATTGAATATGAAATCTCTTCCGATTGTTTGTACTTTGGTTTCGAAAATGAAAAATATTCACTTACTTTACCTTATCCAGGTATCCATTATTTAACGAATGGACTTGTCGCTCTCACTTGTGCTTTAAAATTAGGAATTACTCCTTTAAAGTCGATTGAAATCCTTTCTCGATATATTGGAGTGAAACGAAGGCAAGAAATTCTAGGATTTTGGAATGGTGTCACTGTCATCGATGATTATGGGCATCATCCAACAGAAATCCGAATGGTGATCCAATCACTAAAAGAAAAAAATAAGGCAAACGGGAAACTTCATGTTGTATTCCAGCCACATCGTTACACTAGAACCAAATTATTGTTAAATGATCTAGCTGAATCATTAATGGGAGCAGATTTTTTGTATCTACTTCCCATTTATTCTGCTGGTGAAACTCCAATTGAAGGGATTTCTTCGATGAGTTTTTTACCGTTTTTAGACAAAACAAAAACAGTTCTTTTGCCTGGTTTCATAGGAGAAGATTTAATGGAAATCCAATCTAAATTGAATAAAGGTGATTTACTTCTCTGTTTGGGAGCAGGAAACGTTAGAGATTGGGGAATTCAGTTATTAAATGGACAAAAATAGGAATTTTTGATTATAACTCATGGAATAGGGGATTTACTTCTTCCAGTGTTCCCTTAAAATTCATATGACCCATTTTCCTTCCTGGTTTTGCTTCTTCTTTTCCATACAAGTGCAAACGGTATCGATCGTCTTTTAAGAGTTCCTTTGTGATTTCCAAACTTTCTTCATACTGGTTACCCAATATGTTTTTCATTAAAGTGGGTTTTGGTCTCACATCTGTTGGTGGAGTGTTTCCTGAAATTGCCTGCACATGCAAGTAAAATTGAGAAAAACTTTGGCAATCTTGTGTATAGTGACCAGTGTTATGTGGCCGAGGAGCAAATTCATTTAAATACAATAAATTGTCCTTTACAAAAAATTCAACACCCATCGTTCCTACATACTGTAATGATTCCGCAAGTTTTGAAGCAAGTTCGATCGATTCTAAATTGAGAGCAACGGGGATCCTTGCAGGAAAAATTGATAGATCTAAAATATGATGTTTGTGTTCATTTTCAACGGCACCATAACAAACAATGTCTCCATTTTGAAAACGAGTTAAGATGATGCTGATTTCCTTTTGAAACGGAATGACTTCTTCAATCAAGTATTCGGAATCTTCGTTTTGGAAGGCCTTCTCTAAAAAACCTTTGTAATCAGTTAGGTTTTGGATTTTCACTTGTCCTTTGCCATCATAACCAAAACGCAAAGTTTTGATGATCCATGGAAAAGGAAATGATACGTCAAATTTAGAACTGTCTTTCGTTAAATGAAAAAATTCAGCGGTATGAAATCCAAGTTTTCTGAAATGCGATTTTTCTAAAAAACGATCTTGTGCAATGATGAGAGCTTGGGCTGGCGGATAAACAGGAGTATCTTTTTGTTGTTTTAGAAATTCCAGAGTTGTTTTTGGAATATTTTCAAATTCAAAACTTAATACATCAATTGTTTTCAAAAATTTTTTTAAGTGATCAGATGATTCGTAAGAAGCAACAGTCTCCCGTGCACCAACTTTTTTCGAAGGAGAGTTTAGATCAGGTGAATAACAATAAAACTCATGACCCAAAGGAATTGTTTCCAAACACATCATTTGCCCTAACTGGCCCGAACCCAGCACACCAATTTTCATTTTTATTTCCTAAAGCAGTTGGTCATTTTTTGAAAGTGCAGAGATCCGATTTGTATTTGCATATTCTTCAAGTTTTTTAGAAAGTTTCGGATCGAGTAGAGAAAGGATACGGACAGCAAGTAAACCTGCATTTGCTGCACCACTGGTTCCAATGGCGAGTGTTCCCACTGGAACTCCTTTTGGCATTTGAACAATGGAAAGTAAACTATCCATTCCATTTAAGGCTTTTGATAAAATCGGCACACCTAATACAGGTAAGGTGGTGAGTGAAGCAGTCATTCCTGGAAGGTGAGCTGCACCTCCAGCTCCTGCAATGATGACTCCAAATCCATTTGCCTTTGCATTTTTCGCAAATTCAAACATTCTTTCTGGAGAACGGTGAGCAGAAACAATTTCCTTCTCAAATGGAATACCAAATTCAGTGAGGATTTCACAAGTTTCCTTCATGGTATCCCAATCAGAATAGGATCCCATTATCACTGCAACTTTTGGCACAAGGTTTGTCATACGTTGAATCTAAAAAAACCTATTTCGCAATCAACCCTTAAATGATTCAAGTTCTGCGGTAATTTCTTCCATTTTCATGGACCTAGATCCTTTGATTAAAATCACTGCACCTTTCGGAACCTCATTTTTGATAAAAGAAATGATCCCTTGTTTATCTTGAAAATATCTTCCACGAGAACATTGTTTTACCATTGGAATTGTATCTTCACCTAATGTCAGCAAGGTTCCTTTCCTGATTTTTTCCAATTCTTTACCAACTTTTTCATGGTAATATTTAGAGAACTTTCCAAGTTCCTTCATCGTCCCCAAAACCCAAACAATTTCCTTTCCTTGGGCATACTGCACACTTGCATCTATACTTGATAGAACAGACTCTGGATTTGCATTATAACTGTCATCGATGATGGTATAATACCCTTTTTTGATGTTCAGTCGTTTGTTGGGACTTTTATAAGTTTGGATCGCCCGTTTCATTTGAAAATCTGAGATTCCAAAATAAGAACCAACAGCGATCATCCCACGTACATTACTGAGAAGTTTGGAACCAGGAATTTTCCAATGGATGGATTCATTTTTCCATTGTAAATGGAATCCATTCTTTTCAATGGATTTGATTTTTAGTTCCGGATTTTTTGTGTGTTTCCAAACAATCAACTTTGCATTTAGTTTTTTTGACTTTTGTTTGATACGATCTAAAAAATCCAAATCATCTGGTACAAAGAGTACACCCGAATCCCGTAACCCTAAGATGATATCTGATTTTTCTTCTGCAATATTTTCTCTGGATTTTAAGTTTTCAATATGGGCTGAACCAATGTTGGTGATTAAAGCATGAGTCGGTTCCGCAATTTTTGATAATCGTTCAATTTCTCCTCGGTGGTTCATACCCATTTCACAGATAACAACTCTAGTCAGTTCTGTGATTCGAAAGAGTGTAAAGGGAACACCAATTTCATTATTGTAATTTTTTTCTGTAATCACAATCGATTTAGAATCCAAATAAGAGAAAAGTGCACCTAATAGATCTTTTGTGGTTGTTTTACCTGAGGAACCAGTGATGGCAAGGATGGTCGGATTAAATCGATTTCTATGGTAATTTGAAAGTTTTCCTAGTGCAACCAAGGTATCTTTGACTAGAATTGCTTTTTTTTGGTCTTCTTTGGATAGTGATTTGAGAATGGGATGATTTTTCTCACATAAGAATCCAGATGCTCCCGCTTTTAAAGCGTCTGCAATGAATTGATGGCCATCACGTTCGGCTCGAAGGGGGACAAAAAGTGAGTCCTTTTTGATTTCCCTAGATGAGGTAGAAATCCATCGAAATTTTGGATTCTTTGGATTCTCCCAATCTGGTTTCATCGAAAACAAACTAAGAATAGTTGACAGGGAATATTCAAATGGTGCGATCATAGCTTCTAAGCCAGATTCTCCAAGAAAGAAAGATTTTAAAGAAAAACTTACATGAAACCAACTAAAATCAAAACGATTCTCATTGGTCTTGGTCGAATCGCATCCAAGTTGGAAAAGGACCCATTTCGAAAAAAACCATGCACTCATATGGGTGTACTCATGTCTGATTGGGGGAAAAGCCAATTTGAATTTCTGTCTGGTTTTGATACGAGTCCTGATGTTTGTTTCGAATTCCAAAACCAATGGAAAACTAAGTCAGAAACAGAATTTCCAGGTTCCCTCAAGCAAAACAATTCTTTGTCCATTGATTTAGCCATCATTGCAACCCCGAGCCATACCCATGAATTGTATGCGAAGGAATGTTTACAACTGGGTATAAAAAACCTCCTGATAGAAAAACCAGTCGCCATGTCCAAAAACGGAGCAAAATCGATTGCAACTTTGGCAAAGTCAAAAAAAGCAAGGGTATGGATCAACCATGAAAGGAGATACCATCCAAGTTATCGTTTTGTAAGGGATGAATTAAAAAAAGGCAATTTTGGAATATTAAAATCGATTCGGGCCTCCGTTTTCACGTCAGCAAAAAATCCAGGAATCGCATTCTCAAAGTTTGGTGGTGGGCCATTACTCCACGATGGAACGCATGCGATGGACCTTATCCATTGGTTAGTTGGAAAACCAAAACTCATTTTTGCGAAAATGGAAAGACAAAAAAAAGGAATGGTCGAAACAAGGGCGTATGCATGTTTTGAGTCGAAACCAAATGTTGAAATTGTGTTAGATGTATCTGGAGGCAGAGATTATTTCCAATTTGAAATCGATATCCATACAAGTTCACATCGTATCATATGTTCAAATGATGGTTTTCAGTTTTTCCAATCAGCAACTTCTAAATTGTATAAAGGATTCCAAAGCCTCCAATCATACCAACCAAAACAGTTTCCAAAGCCAGAAACTTCAAATGCGTTTTTGGGAATATATAAAGAAATCCAATCCGTCATTCATGGTGAATCAAACCATATGGAAGGAACATTGTCAGAAAATATCCAAATTTTAGAAAGTATTGAATCTATATATAGGCACTAAATCATGAAACCAAACAAGAATCGATCAGTATCTATATATTCATTTGTTTTCAAAACATACCTTCAGTATCTTTATCTTACGAAATGGTTCAAAAAAATATCCTCAAAAGAGAAATATGAAACAATACGGATTTTGTTTTTAAAAAAGAAAGGGATCGAAACTAAAAACTTATTCTTCCAATTAGGTGGAGTGTACATTAAAATTGGTCAATTTGTCAGTAACTTGTTTCATATTTTGCCGGAAGAATTCCTTTGGGAATTACAAGACCTTCAAGATAAAATCCCTCCAAGAGACTTTATTGAAATCAATGAGCGTTGGGAGTTAGATTTTGGAAAATCAATGTCGGAGTTATTTGAAACATTGGACAAGGAATCTTATGCGAGTGCCTCCACAGCGCAAGTCCATATCGGAACTTACCAAAACAAAAAAGTAGCAATTAAAACATTATACCCAGGGATAGAAGAGACAGCCAAGTCGGACCTAAAAACGATTTCTAGAGTTGTATGGATCATTGATCGTTTTGTTATCAAAATATCAGGGAAAGAGGTAATCGACCAATTACAATCCATGATTCATGCTGAATTGGATCTTAGAACCGAATTAAAGAATTTAAAAATCCTCAAACAAATGTTTGCTTTAGAAAAAGATTTCTACATTCCAAATCCCATTGAGGAACTCTGTGGTCGGCATACATTAGTCACAGAATTTATAGAAGGAAAAAAGATTACTGAATTAGAAGGTGAACCTCTTTATTCCAAACGGAATCCAAATCTGGAAAAATTAATCAAAGCTTATATCTTAATGGTGTTTGAGTATCGTTTTTTTCATGCAGATCCTCATCCAGGAAACTTGATTTTTATGGAAACGGGAGAATTGTGCTTAATCGATTTTGGTGCCGTTCAGTCAATCTCCGAAGAAGAAACACAAATCCTCGAGCGAATCTTAGTGGGAGCAATGCGGAAAGATTACCATTTAGTCGCCGAGTCCATGTATGAATTAGGTGCCGTCACAGAATCCTTATCGAAAGAAGAACTCACCAAAATTGTTAAATATTCATTGGAAAAACTAAAACGAATTTTAGCTGATACAAACCATTTTAGAAATTTAAGTTTAGATACATTACGTCCAGGTGATGATCTCCGTTTTTTAAAAGAAATCCAAGTTAGCTTAAAACAATTGTTAGCCAGCTTAAAACTACCACCAAATTTCCTAAGTTTACATCGAGTTTTAGCATTACTGCTCGGAAATTTTTCCTATTTGGATCCAACACGTTCCATGATTGAATATGCGGAAAAACCATTTTCACAGATCGTACTCAAAGGAAGTAGTTTTAAGAAACTTTGGCGGGATGAAGGGGAAGAGTTTCTTACGAGTTTGTTTTCTTTACCAAAAGAACTAAACGATTTTTTCTACAAATGGAATCGAGGTGAATTTCAGCCTAAGGAAGATCATAAATGGGCTGAACTAAAACTTAGAGAAATTCTCACTTTTGGAATTTTAGGTACATTATTTTTCTATTTTGGAATGCATTATGCGGAAAAATTATGGAAAGAACCAAGCATAATATTTTATATACTATCAGGACTTAGTTTCTGGTCGCTTGCAAAATCCAGTCTAAGTTTCTGGAAACTAAAATAAACGTAAAAAAGAACGAACCTCAGTATGAAATTACCTAACACTCCATTTTTTTCTGTTTTTAAACCTGGTTATTTGGCATTTGTGGCCTTTGGACTTTTTTTAGATTTACTCACTAAATATATCATCATTACAAAGATGTATGCACATGAAAGTATTCCTGTGTTAGGTGATTTTTTTAGATTATCACTTACTTTTAATACAGGATTTGTGTTTGGATTATTCCAAGACAATGCTTTGCCTTCTTTATTCGCAACTGGATTTGCGATTGTTTTTTTAATCTTTTATCGGTGGCAAAATTCTGATCTTGGAAATGTTTGGGGTTGGAATTTTGTGATGGCAGGCGCCTTTGGCAATTTTTTAGATAAATTTTTTGTCAAAATTCCTGGAACGGGATTTCGATTTGGATTTAGCCCTGAAAAACCTGGAATCGAATTCATCGGTGTTGTCGACTTTTTGGACTTTGAATGGCCAGATTTTTTACTCTTTGATAGATGGCCTGCGTTTAATGTAGCCGATTCTTGTGTTTCCATCGGTATTGTGATTTTATTATTTACAATGGATTGGAAGGAATTGGATAAAAAATAATCCAATTCCTGTAAGGAACGTATGTAACTATCTAAGAAGGTTGTAAAACAATACTCCTTCTGAAATGGTTACAAATTATCGATTGGCTTTTTTTTCGAGAGAATATCACCGATTGGTAATTTACAATAAATAACTTCTCATCACATTGACAGATAAAGTTTTAAAAACATCTTTATCTTCTTCAATTTTTCCCACTTTCCAATTGATTCCTGAGGGAGATGCATACAAACTTCTTGCTGGTTTTCCATCAGTAGGTCCACAAACACGGATCAAATGGATGTTTCTCTCTTTTGCAAGGTTTTCGTAATGACTTAAATCTTCTTCATAAGTCCGATTGGGATTTGCGGAATCCAAATGGAAAATAATTTCAATATTTTCCTTTTTGAATTCATCCCAAATGGATTTGTTTTGCATATCTTCACCTAATAATAAACCAAAACGAAGACCACCCATAATGAAAATGGACTCCGTTACACCTTCTTTCACTTCAATGTCTACAGTTTGGTTTGGTGTTTTTTTCTCATAAAAATCAACTAATACAAGTGATTGGACGATTGGTAATGCAGCCACCAGTTTTCCATTTTCATTATTTCGGTAGTGGCTACCACCAAGGATCACACCTGAAAATTTCTCAGAGATTTCTAAGATATGATCTTGGTATTCTTTTTCGTGCTTTGTTCCATCTTTGGGAGAAACACTTTGAAATAGGTGTGGGTAACCTTCAGGGAGGATTAAAAAATGTGCCTTACTTTGTTGGATTTTTATAATTTCTTCATGGGTGAACCTTTTATGCAGATTCTTTTGATAAATTGCGATTTTTATGACTGCCATTAAAAAGGGTTTCCTTTTGGTAAAATGTCATCATCAGAAAGGTCATCAATACTGTCTTCATTTGTTTCTTCAAGGTCAGACTCAGTAGTTGTTGAGTCAATGCCTGTATTTTGAACTTCCACGTTTCCTGGTTCGGATTCATTCTCCAATTCACTTGCATCTGGGGAATTAGTTTCTTTCGCGGTTTCTAACTCCACTCCAAAAGAAGATTTCATTTGTTCAGGAGTCAGTTCGACTAGGCCTCCAAATAGATCCCCTGTGTCAATACGGTCATGCAAAGCAAGTAAGTAACAATAAGCTTCCATGATACATTGTTTGACCGGTTTTTTATTGAGTCGTTTTCGCGACTCCATCGAATCCAAAGTCAATATATCATTCATATTTGCTACAATTTCCTTTTTCCCCTTCATGTCTTTGATAAGGGTGAGAAGGGAATCTCTTGATTTTAAGCTAAAATCCTTAATGGCCATCCTAACGGTTCTGGATTGTCCGGTCCGTTTTTGTTCGATTCCAGTTAGTTTTTTAGATGCTTCGATGTAATTTGCACCCGGATTTGCTTTGTGTTTTTCTAATTCTCTTAGTATGTCATGGTAAATTCGAAATTGGTCGATGATGGTTCTTGTACTTTCATAAATATCCAACATCTTTTGACGATAATCCACCTTTACACCGTTTACCGATCCAGGTTTGATATCAATTTTTTTGGTAGTCATTACAAAGGAATATTCATCATCAAATTCGTAAAAGTAGAATAGGGCAAGAAGTGCTTTATCCGCATCTGGGATGTTTGCGTATTCATTTTTTGGATCAAATTTTTTACGCAACTTTGGTATTGAATACATTTGCATCAAACGTAATCCATAGGCTTCTTCTTTTGATAAAGGAACTTCTTCTTCCTTTTTATCCTCTTCCTTCTTTGCGTTTTCTGCTTCCTTATCTTCTTTTGTTTCTAATTGTTTTCCACCTGGAACATTTTCACCAGACTTTCTTTGACCTGGTTTGTCTTCAGGAGTAATCCCCAGAAGATTTTCCATATAACGAGAAATAAGCGGGATATTCTTGTTTTCAGCACGAAGGACAACTAGATACAAACGATCAAAAAATCCTTCAAATAAGGTGTCTATTTCTTGCAAAACTTTTCGTTTTTTGTTCGCATAGATTAAAGCAGGTTTCCCTTCTAACTTCTGTAATTCGTCATAAGCTTGCGAAAATGATTTTTTTAAAGTTTCTTGGTATGGATAAAGAATGTACATTCTTTTAAACAAAGAATAAATTTGGTTTCTGACTCGTTCAATGGCAACAGGCGATTCAGGAGCTGTCATGATCGGCTCAGTGATATCTGTCAGTTCTGGGCCATTGTATAATTTTTGGCCCATTGCTAAAAGTTCGATGAGTAATGGGTTTATTCGATCAAGGGCTTTACTGAGTTGAGGTGAGTATTGTTGGTTTGCGAGTAATTCATTTCCACTGTATTGGAGTTCAATCAGTGCTTGTTTACCACGGATCGAAAAATCATGCATGAATTTAGGTGTTAGGTCACTTGACCCAAAGGATGTGACTCTTGCTAACCAACATTTTAATTTGATCGAAAATCTTGCAGAAAAACTACTGATTTCTTTTTCAAATTGAGCTTTGGAATCAAGTTGTGATTTCGTATTCGTCGAGTCCTGTTTGGAAGGACTCCCTCCGCTGCCACCACCGCGGTTTCCTTGGCGACTGTCCTCATTGCCACGAGATACAGTGCTTTGTCTCAGTTTTGGTTCTGGACGAGTTTTTTTATTGTCATCATCTTTTGGAGGTGTTTTCTCTTTGATGACTTCTCCACCAGCGCTCTTAAACTTATTGAACATATCCTTTCGTTGAGAATCGTCCAGTTTTCCTACGCCAATGGCCCTCTTGGTATTATCGAAATCGCCCATATATTTATTATCGTTCCAGTTTCTCAATATGGGAACCCAATTTCTTTCAAAAAGCAATTTTTAGTAGATTCCCCCGTTTTTCGAAAAAGATTGGAGTCCAAAAGGAAAGACTATGGCAGATTATATCCTATCAGATGATTTAAAAGAAGCAGTACAAGTGGCAGAGATCACAAAACGTCCTCTCCTTTTGAAAGGGGAACCTGGAACAGGAAAAACCCTACTCGCAAGTTTCCTTGCCGAAACCAAGAATCTCCCTTTTTACCGATGGCATATCAAATCAACGAGCCTTGCCAAAGAAGGATTGTATTTTTACGATGCGGTTTCCAGGCTCAATGACTCTCGTTTCCCTGATGAAGAAGCAATGAACCGGGTAAGGGAAGTTAGAAACTACATTCGACTTGGTGCTCTTGGGGAAGCGTTCCTACATCCAAAAAAGTCTGTGGTCCTCATTGATGAAATCGATAAGGCGGACATTGAATTCCCAAATGATTTGTTACTCGAACTTGATAAAATGGAATTTTTTATCCCAGAAACCAAAGAACACATTGTAGCCAAGGAACGTCCGATTGTCATCATCACTTCCAATAATGAAAAAGAACTTCCAGATGCTTTTTTACGTCGTTGTATTTTCCATTATATAGAATTTCCCAAACGAGAGTCGATGAAGGAAATCATCAAAGCCCATTATCCTTCCATTGAAACAGAATTTATGGAAAAAGCACTCGCCATGTTTTATTCCATTCGTAAAATAGAAAGTCTCCGAAAAAAACCATCAACCAGTGAATTATTGGATTGGATCCAAGTTTTACTTATTTCCGGAGAAACATTGGAATCGAATAAAATCCCCTTTGCCGGAACTTTATTCAAATCGGAAGATGATTACAGGGTGTACTTAAACTAATATGTTCCTCGATTTTTTCTATAACTTGCGTAGAGAAACAGTCCCTTGTTCCACAGGAGAACTCATCGCATTTTTAGAAAGTATACGTAAACTCACTGACCCCACAGGTTATATTTCCATCGAGCAGTTGTACCGAGTGGGAAGGCTTAATTTTGCAAAAGATTTAAAACACTATGATTCCTATGATTTAGCTTTTGGAAAAACATTTGGAAGTTGGAAGGAACAAAGGATTCAGTTTCGTGATGTCCTTATGGAATGGTTAGAAGAAAATATTCCAAAAGATCTCTCGGAAGAACAAAAACAAAATGCACCTAACCTCAGTATGGAAGAGGTCATTGAAGAATTAAAAAAACGACTCGCCGAACAAAAAGAACGGCATGATGGCGGAAGTAAGTGGGTTGGAACTTCTGGGACAAGTCCTTTTGGAAATTCTGGATATAACCCCAATGGTCTATCGATAGGTGGCAATACAGAGGGAGAAGGGAACAGGTCTGGTGTTAGCCTTTGGAATGAACGAAAGTACAAAGCCTATCGGGAAGATGAAATTTTAGACACTCGTTCCATCCAATTAGCCCTAAAGGAACTTCGGTTTTTGAAAAAGGAAGGAAAACGAGAACTCCATGTTGACAAAACCATTGACAAAACTTGTGAAAATGGTGGAGAAATTGAACTTGTAGAAGAACGAGAAAGAAAAAATTCCCTTAGGCTTGTCCTCATTATGGACATTGGTGGGAGTATGACCCCACATTCTGACAGGGTAAGTAAATTATTCAGTGCCAGCAGAGGTTTGTATCACTTTAAAGAAGTACATAATTATTTTTTCCATAATATCTTTCACGAATTCCTATATGCCAATCACGAATTCCAATCACGGATTTCCTTAAAACATTTTGAAGAAAAGTATAGGAAAAATACAAAACTAATTTTTGTAGGGGATGCATACATGGCTCCTTACGAACTCATGGGAACACCTTACAATGTGTATGCGTATCATTCCCACTCAAAAGAAGAAAAGGAAAAAAAAGCAAAGAGTGGTTTGGAATGTTTGAAGGAACTGGTTGGTTATTTCCCCGATTCTGTTTGGCTAAACCCAGAACCTAAACGATTTTGGGGAGCACCTACCATTGAGGCCATCGAAGATGTTGTTCCGATGTTTCCACTCACGATTGAAGGTCTCAGAAAAGCTGTCAAACATTTGGTTTGAGGAAAAGAATCCGCCAGATTTGATTCATTTTCCTCTTTGTATTTGTCGTTAATTAGAGTAAATGTCCATTCATATCTCCATTCCAAGTCTGGTCATTTTTCTCATTAATCTTTGTACGCTTGCTTTTTATTATTCGTTTTATCGCTTCCATTTCTATCGTTTTACAGAAGGATTTTTACAGTACACAGCTCTAGCTTTTTCCTTATTTAGCGCGGGGATTGCCATTGGGTTACAAGCAATGTTTTTGCAGTTGTTACCGAATGGAGGACCCCTTTGGAATTCCTTTTTTCTATCTTCCTTCGTGGAAGAGTTTGCGAAGTTACTTGGCATTTATCTTTTCTTTAGCAAAAACCAAGATGAGTTCACTGTAACAGATGGAATCTTTTATGGATTGGTTTTGGGAGGAGGATTTGGGTTAGTTGAAAATATACTCTATTTTATCAACACTGGTCTTTGGTCCCAAGTATTACGATCCATCACGGCACTTCCCATTCATATGATGAATGGAGGACTCGTTGGTGCTTTTACGATGATGTTTCTCTTTCATAAAAATCCCGTTTTTAAGTGGGGGAATTTGTTCACTGGATTTTTTGTCTGCGTTTTTTTTCACGGGTTATACAATCTTTCCCTTTTCCAAGAAATTGATCTCCTTCTCATATTACCCATTTGTATATTGGCATTGTTTTTTTTATTGGAGATCACGATCGCAAAATCAAGGATTCTCGTTCCAGGCCATATTTTAAAATTGATGGATATGAGTATGGAAGAGTATGAAATCTTAAGTCGACACAATCGTCACGAAGGATGGATACAAAATGTCCAAAAACACATTTCCACATCAGGCATTCGTTTATTCCAGTACCCAAACTTACGGCATACTATTTTGACCATTTTCTTTTTAGTACCGGGGATCCTTTCAATTTATTTGTTATACGATGCACCTGAATGGATTGGTAGAAAATTTCCAGACTTAGCTGTACAAGATTATTTTGCTCTTTTTGTAATGTATCCAATTGTTCTTGCTTTGATGTTTTTCTTTGCAGGAATTTTAAATCCCTATTTTTTTAGGGATCGAATGCTTGCTGTACCATTGTTTAGTTCCGTTGATATGCATGTTGGGAACAAGGAAGAAAATTCAGCAATTTTTCATATCAAAGCCAATTTGTTTTATTTACCAACCTCACAAAACTATGAAAAGAATACAAAAGCTAGTTTTGATTTATGGTTAGGACTCAATTGTTTTTCGGGATTGGACGGAAAAGTCCTTTGGAGTCGGGAAAATGAAGAAGGGAATTGTGGAGTGATGTGCCAACTTGATTCCATTCCATTTGCATTTTTATTAAAATGGAACTACTTTCGCTTCAAACAAAACATAAAAAACTTATTTCTTAGAAAAGTTCAAGTATAAGAGATTTAGGACTCAAAATTTAGATTCAAAACTAAAACCATATTGTAAAAACTCATTTGGTTTTTGCGAATACACATTCATTTGGTTGTAAATTGAGCTTGGTTTGTAGTCAAACATTGGTTTTAAATACACCGCTTGTGAACTTTCTTTATTTGATTCTCTTTGTCCTAAATAAAAACTATCGATAAAACTATATGTCAATATGGATGCGAAGACCACTCCGTAAATAGTAAACCTTTGCCTGTGGAAATCATAACGATCATTACCAATAGTATTCGCAAATAAGAATACACGTCCGTCTCCAGTAGGTATGTATTCAATGTCTTGGTTGATTGCTTTCACGGACATATTGTACTCATACGCCATTCCAATACCGGAAAGAAAAGCGGTTCCAAATAAAATAGCAGCTTTACTATATTTTTTTTCAGAAATGGATGCATATCCAGGAATTACCTTTGGAGTTTCCTCTTTAATCACTTTGGCAATGACCGATTTGTTTTGGTATTCAAAGGATTCAAAATCGAGTGCATCGGCTGATTCTATTTTTTTTTCTTCTGTTTCAAAATTCATCCTCCCTCGGTCGATGGATTTGTAAGTACCGAAGATTTCTTTGTTGCCAAATACCCATTTTCCTTTAGCACCGAATTGGATGTAACGATCGACTGGAAGACCAGATTCTCTTTGGATTTTGAGTGTTGTGATTTTCCGAATGGGAAT
Source organism: Leptospira limi (assembly GCF_026151395.1). Lineage (NCBI taxonomy): Bacteria > Pseudomonadati > Spirochaetota > Leptospiria > Leptospirales > Leptospiraceae > Leptospira > Leptospira limi. The sequence goes on along the minus strand of NZ_JAMQPV010000001.1, from coordinate 2,421,042 downwards.
TATTTCCAATTCTAAGGGACTACTTTTTTTGGAAAAACTAGCATTTGTTTTTGTAAGCCTGGTGAGAATTAGATCACAATCTTCCACCCCAAATGTTTTGTAATCAGCACAAGCAGGGAGGCCATCATAACCAACATCAATTCCTAACACATCTTCGTTGGAGAACTTATAACGTTTTCCTTGGTCAATCCATTCCACATGGGTCGGGGTTACGTTTTGGACTTTTCCATTCAGTACTTCCCCCGATTTTAATCGGATTTTGTCAGCAAACAGATCCATTCCGAAAAGTACTGATCCAAGAAAAAAAAGGGCCAGTTTAATCTTACGAATCTTTGCTATGTGGATCATTAAAACCAATGGAAATTCTCAATTTTGTGATAGATTTCTATCACTTAATTATCGACAATACTAGTAATTGCCGTGAACAAAAGCAAAATCAAAACGACTAATTCCTTACGCTTTAAGATTGGACTCTTTTATTCTCTCTTAGCCTTCCTTAATATCATCTTTTTTACGGTGATGATCTTCGAAAACCAGTCAGATTTACTCCTAAAAAACTTCCAATTCCAATCGGAAAATTTAGCCAATACCATCCTCACCGACATCCAGACCATTGGACTTTCGAGTGAAAGAGATGAAAATTTTGAAGTTTTCCGGAAAACTCTCAAACTGTATGAAATTAACAATTTTTCGATCTTTGATGCCGATGGAAAAATCCTACAAGCTGAACCTGAGTCAAACTCTACAAATCTAACCATTCCTGATTCCGTTCTCAAAAAAACGAAGGAAGTTTCCGCGGATAAAGAAGGGAATTTATTCAAAGCAAGATACAGTTTGGACCTAAATGAGTCTGATTTTACTGTGGATTTTCTTTTACCAATTCGGCTCTCCGATGGAAGGGAAGTCTTTTTATACACACATTTTAATATTTCAAGCATCCAAGACAGATTGAAACAACTCTACATCCAAGTCGGTTATGCTGTCATTTGGGGAGTTCTGTTTCATATCATTTTTGCAATCCTTGTGTATCGAGCGATCTTCAAACGTGTTGGTGATTTGGAAATTGCATCTAAGGATATGGCAACTGGTAATTTGGAATCAAGGGTCAATTGGAAATTCAAAAGTGATGACGAACTTGATAGTTTAGGTAAGTCATTTAACCAAATGGCAGAAGAGATTCAAAATAAGGTAACAACGATTACTCGCTTAAACCAAGAAATTAACCAAGAACTCCAAATTGGAAAAGAAGTTCAGGAACTCTTTTTACCTTCAGTTAAGAAATTCAAAAAATTCAATATCGGAAAATTATACCGTCCTATGCGAGAGGTTTCTGGAGATTTGTACCAATACTTTCAAATTCCAGAACAAAACTTTTATGGATTTTTTTTGGCAGATGCATCGGGACATGGAGTTTCCGCAGCGCTAGTAACAGTTGTAATGGCCATGTCAATTCAATCCATTATGAAAGAAAATCCAGCTCCTATCCACGCAATTAACTCGTTAGGTGAAGTGATAGCAAATCGACTCCAAGCGTCCTTCTTTGCTACAGGAGTATTTGTGGTTTTTGATGAACCAGGTGTAGTTAAATTTGTAAACGCAGGTCATAATGCACCCTTTATCATACGACCATCTACAAAAGAAGTCCGATTTGTCGACAGTTCTGGTCCACCACTTGGTATGGGAGACGACATTCAGTATTCCCTTGAATCCTTTCCTGTAGAACCAGGTGATAAAATCATACTTTATACGGATGGGGTTGTGGAAACACCAATCAAAGAAGGTGGTTTGTTCGGTTTAGATCGTTTTACTGAAGTTGTTTTAGAAAATATTCATTTATCCAATGCGGAAATCGTAGAGAAGGCGATGGCACTTCTTGATGAAAAACATGAAGAGTATAAGGATGATGTTACCATGTTAGTCCTTGATGTACCAGAATGAAAAAGTTTTTCTTTTTTTCTTTATTTGGATTTTTATTCTTATTTTTTGCGATGGCATCAGAAGCCATTGTTAGTGTTAAATTACAAGAATTAAGATTTGGAATCTTAAGAGACCAATTGATGAATTATGAACTTTCATCGCAAACTCTGCGTGAACGTTTAAAACAAATGTTTTTATCAAAAGATGACTATATGACGGAAGTCAAAGTGAATATCCTTGAATCTGGGATCATGAACTCAGAAACGGAAGGATTAGATCTTAAGGTGAGCTGGAAAGATAAATTTGGATTGTATGTCATCAATTCAGTTCGTTTTCTCAATTTAAAATCCCCTCTCGAACTAGAAGAACAACAAAAAACTATCATACGATTGCAGTTTGCTTTTTATATGGAGAGAACGAGGAAATATCCAATTGCTTCTAAAAAATACCAAGAACTAGAAGAGTCTATTACCTCTACTTTATCAGATGAGATGGCTTTTGCATTATTACACCATGGTTATTGTTTAGTGATGATGGGAGACCGTGATAAAGCGTTTGTAAAACTCAATAAAGCAATTGATTTATTTCCTGGATCACATTACGCAGAAAACGCAGCACTTCTTATCAGTTTTCTAGAAGACGGACAAAAGAAAAAGGAAGAACTAAAATCTAAAAAGAAATCGCCAGAAGAATTGGCATATTCGCTTTTCCAAAGTGGAGATTATGAAGAAACACTTAGAACATTAGAAAGTTTACCTTCTCTCACCAATGACCAGTCTTACATTAAAGCACGTTCCATGGAAGAACTGGGAAAAACTTCCAATGCAGTAAAAGAATACATCCAATTGGTGAAACAAAAGGAAAATAAAGAAGTGGCTATTCGTGCCAATCGAAGGTTACTCCTGATTGGAAATTTTTACCAAGAGAACAAATCATTAGTTGCCTTTTCTAAAGAAGAAGCAACCAAATTGGGTGATACCAAAGCTGCCGAGAATATTGAAGAAGGAAAAAGTTTAGTTCTTAAACCAGTCATCATTGAAAAAATCCTAAAAACAGAAAATTCATCCAATTTGTCAAAAGAGGAAACAACTGAACTCAATCAAATCAAAGACGAAATCAAACTTTCGTTAGAGGATTCCAAACAAGAAACTAAAAGATTAGCATTAGTTGTTTCAGAGGAAAAACTACCACTCGTTCCAGAAACGAGTCCTACAACGGAAAAAAAAGCGGAAGATCCACCAAAGAATCTTTCTCAAAATAAAGACGCAAATGTCCCTCTCAAATTAAAAGTGAAGTTAAGAGATGGTAGGGAAGTTGTCTGTGATGAAGTCCTCATTGAAGGGAACTTAGCAAGTCTGAAATTAGGAAGTTTTGGTTTGAATTTGCCCTATGATTTGATTGTGTCTGTCCAATCAAGCCAACCCAAAAAAGGGAAAATCAAAATTGGAACTAACAATGGAATTGCAGGTGAGTCCTCAAAATGGATCCAGAATCAAAGTGGAGATTGGGTATTGTCTAAGGATGCTGAAAATCCTGTTACTAAAGCCGATGTTAGGTACTTTCGGCTCTAGAATGACCTGGTGGATTACGGTAGTTCCGCTTCCCCCCCTAAAATTGTAAAAAATTTGTCCAAACTGGATAATTTTAAAATCACCATCACATCTTGGCTCACATTGAGAAGGAAAAATTGCCCTTCTTCAGATTTGAGTTTCTTTTGTAAATTGGCAAGGAGAGCAATCCCAGAGGAATCTAATAATTTGATATTAATCATGTCAATTGCTACCGATTCTGCTCCATCATCAATGATCTTATGGAGCTCTTTTTTGAGCGCTGGTGCAGAATAAATGTCGAGGGAACCCTCTAGAGTAACAACTGTATGATTTTTAACTTGTTTTGTTGTGAAATTCATTGAACTTCCTACTGGCACGTATACTATCTGTTTTTACACAAATTTTGTAAAGAATTTTTGTAGAATTGGTTCCCGACAGAGATCGAGTTACAATCCTACTAGAAAAAACCCTAGTTTTGTAATTTTTTTAAGACCAAAGTGATCGCTTGGTTGAAACCATCATAACCACCTTTGTCATAGTCATTCAAATCTTTGTATTCCAAATCATTCATATCTAGCAGTAACTTACGTAACTCGTGTTCTAAATACTCCTTTCGGATGTAACTCGTTTCAAAAACCTTCGGATGCACTTGGCCATTTGACGAGAATTCGTTGAAATTTCGAATCTTTTTAGGTTGAGATTTTTAGAATTTTCCCTATCCTGAACGTGGAGATACGCCTCACCACAACCATAATGGGAAGTCCAATCAGTGTTTTAATTCTAGAAAACGATTCCAATAGCGTTTTTGATATTGTTCGTGAAATGAAATCGAATGGACTAAGTCCACTTTACAAAGTTGTCGAATCCTTTGGTTCCTTTGAAACAACTGTGATGGAAGAAGATTGGGATGCGATCATTTGTAGTACACGAAAACCTTTCTATTTAGAAATTTCGCTTTATCTAAAATTTTTAAACGAAAAAAAAATCGATATTCCTGTCATTCTTTTATCTGACCCAGAAGACTTCCAAAAAAACTTACAGTATATGAAGTCCGGTGTAAATGATATCGTTGATCGAAAAACATTGCTTAGGTTAGTTGAGGTTCTAGAAAGAGAAAGAAGAGAATTGGTTTATCGAAAGGAAAAAAATACAACTGAAAGTTTTTTATTCCAATCTCTAAAAGAAATTCAGCTACAAAAATTTGCCTTAGACCAAGCCAATATTGTTTCGATCACTGATGCAAATGGAATCATCACTTATGTGAATGATGCATTCTCTAAATGTAGCGGATATTTGGTTACCGAATTACTTGGTCAAAATCATCGAATCTTAAAAAGCCAAAATAAAACAAAAGATGAATGGGAAAAAATTTGGGAATCCATTCATAAAGGTAATGTTTGGCGTGGTGAGATCCTCAATACTAAAAAAGATGGAACCGGATTTTGGGTTGATACAACGATAGTCCCTTTCATAGGGACAGATGGTTCTGTATTTCAATACATTGCAATCCATCATGACATTACGGATAGGAAATTAGCAGAAGAACAACTAACTCATGATGCTTTTTATGATAATCTTACAGGATTGCCAAATCGAGCATTGTATCTTGCAAGGATTGAACAAAAGATATTTACATATAATCTTAAAAAAGACGGATATCCAATCTTATTTTGTATCAATATAGATAATTTCAAACGCATCAACCATTCCCTTGGAAATGAAGCTGGTGATAAAATTTTAATTATTTTTTCTCAAAGACTAAAACAATTTTCTGACAAAGAAGCAGTTATCACTAGATTAGGCGCTGATAATTTTTCGATTTTACTCAATCATTTGCTTTCGATTGAAGAAGCATTTGACTACGCATACCGTTTACTTGAATACATTGGGGACCCAATTCCAATCAGTGGATATGAAATTTATTTAACCGCTTCTTGTGGAATATCAGCATTTGGACTCGGTGGAAAAGAAGCAGATGTATTACTTCGAAACGCTGAAATCGCAATGTTTCATGCAAAATCGCAAAAAGTGGGTACGGTTGCAGTTTTTAACCAAGCAATGCAGGAAAAAATTCACTTCCAACTTGAAATCCAAAATGATTTAAAAAAAGCACTCACTCAAAATGAAATTTCTGTTTTTTACCAACCCATTTTAGATCTAAATACAAACAAAATTGGGCATTGGGAAGCACTCGTTAGGTGGCGTCATCCGCAAAGAGGAATGGTTTCGCCTGCCGAATTCATCCCACTTGCAGAAGATTCAGGTTTGATTGTACCCATTACACGGTTTGTTTTAGAACAAACTGCTAATGTGATTGAGGAAGTACAAACCAAAAAAGGGCATCCAATCTCAATAGCAGTAAACTTGAGCCCACAAGTGTTTTTTGATCAGAATATTTTTCATTGGATTGTTGATTTACACAAACAACGAAAGATTCCATACACATCACTCCAAGTCGAAATTACTGAAAGTTTGGCTATGAAAAATTTATCAGAAACTGTCCCAATTTTATCGAACCTAATTGATATTGGAGTCAAGGTAGCACTTGATGATTTTGGAACTGGTTTTTCTTCTTTGTCTTATTTAGAAAAACTCCCTTTATCAATTTTGAAAATTGATAAATCATTTTTAAATAATGTCCACGTAGGTTCCAAAGAGAGTTTTTTACTGATCTCCATCATCAATATGGCTCATGATTTAGGTTATTCAGTTGTGGCAGAAGGTGTGGAAGAGTTAGAACAATTGGAGTTGTTGAAGTCATATAAATGTGACGAAATCCAAGGTTATTGGTTATCCAAACCAATCCCATTCCCTGAAATCATTCCATTCTTAGATTCATTTTATAAAAAGGAAAAGTAATGAAACACTTACAATTTTTAAGTTTAATTTTTTTTGTATTACACTGTAGTACATCGCCAACAGGAAGAAAACAGATCATTTTGGTCAGTGATGGCGAAATGAACGAAATGGGAACACAAGCTTTTGATGATTTAAAATCAAAAACACCGATTGATACAAGAAATAATACCAATTCATATGTAAAATGTATCGTTGATTCTGAGTTAGGCGTTACGACAGATACTACAGGTGTAGATTCTTGGGAGGTGATTGTGTTTAAAGATAATACGCCCAATGCATTTGCCTTACCTGGTGGAAAAATTGGAGTGTTTACTGGAATGTTTTCTGTTGCAAAGAATAAAGAGCAACTAGCAGCGGTAATTGGACACGAAATAGGACATGTCATCGCAAGGCATGGAAATGAAAGAGTTTCCCAAAATCAATTGGCTTCCGGTTCTGTGAAGCTCCTCGAAACTCTTGGGAAACCGACAGTGGCAGGAGCACTGGGTATGGGTGCAAAATTTGGAGTTCTATTACCTTTTTCAAGACAACATGAATCGGAAGCAGATTTAATTGGTTTAGAAATTATGGCGAAAGCAGGTTTTGATCCAAGAGAAAGTGTAAACCTATGGAAAAATATGAGTGCACTAGGTGGAGGGAAACCTACTGAACTTTTATCAACGCATCCCTCGGATGAAACCAGGATGAAACAACTAAACCAAGCCATGCCGAAGGCAATGGCATTGTTTGAATCAGCGCTACAATCTGGAAAAAAACCAAATTGTGTTATGTGAAGGAGTTACTCACAGAGTAACTTCCTTCCTGTAATTTTACAATTTCTAGATTTACCATCATCGATTAAAACTCCGATACCTTCTTGGCCATCGGAGGAAAAATCTCCAGAAACAGATTTTCCATCTTTGAAACTATAAGTTCCTTTTCCATTGATTTGGCCATTTTGGAATTCACCAACATACTTATCACCATTTTTGAAATTGTACTCACCTGGGCCTTGTTTTTTATCTTCCACATAAGTCCCATTGAATTTTTCACCATCAGCATAGAGAAAATTTCCTGCACCATCTCTTAAATCATTTTTGAAGGAACCAGTATAAATGTCTCCATTATCATAAACATATTTACCAACTCCATTGACACAATTTCCTTCGATGCATCCAAATTTTTTACCACCTTTTTCTGGGTCTTCCATATTCACATTACGTGAGTTTGATTTTGTATCCTGGTTTTTGGAATCAGTTGTTTCTTTTGGATCATTGGATGCACATGATACAAATAATAATAAAAATGAAGTTATAAAAATGGTTTTCCAGTGATTCTTCATAAATCCCCCAATGCCTTAGATGATCCCGGATGGCAGAAGAAAAATCAATTCAAAAAGTAATTTTGGATATTTTCAAAGGAGTTACTTGGTGGGTTGTTTTCCTGGTCGATTTCGTTATTTTCAGATTTTGGTTTGTTTTTTGGTTCTAAAGATTCATATAATTTTGATTCTTTGTCCAAATCTGACAAAAATCGGCTAACGGAAGTAAAACGATTTTTGTCATTAAATGCTGGATTTGTTAGAAAAAGTAGGTCTTTTGCTCTGGTAATTGCTACATAAAACAATCGTCTTTCTTCTTCGAGTTCATCCGTTGTACGAATACGATGGTTCGGTAAATTACCCTCAACTACCTGCATCGTAAATACCACTTTCCATTCTAATCCTTTTGCAGAGTGGATAGTAGATAACGTCAAATATTCATCTTTTAACTCATCAGAGTTTCCAATTTCTTTGCCTTCTAAAGGATCCAGAATTAAATTGGAAAGATAATCCGATAACTTAGTTTCGTTTTTTGATAAAAGTAACAGAGAATCCAAATCTTGTTTTCTTTTTTCCGAATCATCATAGTTAGCTTCTAACAATGGTATGTAATGAGTTAAAATGGATTCTAAAACTTGGTTTGTGGATTGTTGGAATGGGGAAAGTGTGTCTAAACATTCCATAAGTTTTGAAAAAGATTGTTTTGTACTTTCTGGTAAACCAAGGAAAAAATTAGCATCGTTTTTCCATTGGAATTGGTTCGATTCCAATCGTTTATAAAGGATTTGGGAATATTTTTTACCAATTTGTTCTTCTAATAATAATATTCGATTCCATGAAAGAATGTCTCTTGGATTCTCAACAACCTTTAAATAAGCAATTACATCTTTTACATGTGCCAAATCCAAAAATCGTTTCCCACCAAACTTACGATAGGGGATTTTTTTCGCGTTTAATTGCACTTCTAATAAATGGGAGGAATATCCAGAACGAAATAAGACAGCCATTTGTGAAAAGGGGAACCCTTCTTCATAAAGTTCTAATAGTTTTTCTGCAATCCATTCCGCTTCTTCTTCAAAAGATTCCACTGTTATTAAATAAGGTGGAAATGAATGTTTCTGTGTGGATGCAATTAAATTCTTTTTATAATTTTCTGAACTTTTTTCTAGTACTGCATTCGCAAGGTTTAGAACAGGTTGGACACTTCGGTAGTTTTTTGTGAGTTGGATGATTTGCGTATTTGGAAAAATTTTCGGAAAATCCAACATGTTATGAACACTTGCTCCTCGAAAACCGTAAATACACTGTGCATCATCGCCTACAACTAAAATGTTTTGGTGGATACTTGCCAATAAACAGGCGATATGTGCTTGTATTTTATTGGTATCTTGGTATTCATCAACTAATATGTAATCATAAGTAGTGGACATTTTTTGCCGAATTCTTTCATCCGAGACAAGAATTTTGCGAGTGAATTCTAGTAAATCGTCAAAATCGAGTGAGTTGTGTTTGGCTTTGAGATCGGCAAATTTAGTTTTGATTTCTTGGATTTCTTTTGTGATACCAAGGAACATTGGATATTCCTTTTGTAGGTATTTTTCTAATGAAATTTGCAAATTGAAACAAGCAGAAAAAATTTCAGCGAGTGTTTCTTTTTTGGGAAACCGAACTTTTGTTCCAGTTGTAACAACTTGTTCCCTTGCCATACCGACAAATCCAATTGTGTCTTCTTCATCTAATATTGTAAAATTTGAATCTAAGGAGATAACACTTGCAAACTTACGTAGAAAATGATGGCAGAAGGAATGAAAGGTTCCCCCTCGAACAGACATCATACGGTTGTCCAAAATACCAGAAGCACGACCCAACATTTCTTTTGCAGCACGCCTTGTGAAGGTAAGCAAAAGGATAGATTCAGGATTTGTACCATTTTTTACCAAATGGGCCAATTTATGGACGAGGGTATTGGTTTTTCCAGTCCCCGCCCCAGCAACCACTAAAATTGGGCCTTTCTCAGCCAAAACCACTTGTCTTTGGGCATCATTTAGTTCCTGGTTCACAATACAGAGATTTGTTGTCTGGATTCTGTTGACAAACGGAAATTATTCTATTTGATAGTGGAGACTGGTTGTGTAAAACAATGACATCTATTGTGGAAAATCAAAAAGAAACTGATGTAAAAAAAATCCTTGTTGTCGAAGACGAAAGGATCATCGCGATCAATATTTGTTCAACCTTAAAACAATACGGTTACAACGCCACATATGTATCGGAAGCAAATGATGCAATTGAACAAATTGAATCCGAACACTTTGACCTAGTTCTCATGGACATTATGTTGAATGGTCCCATGGATGGAATAGAGATAGCAGGTAAAATCAAAAGAAGTAAAGAAATTCCAGTCATTTACCTCACTGCTTATTCTGATGAAGCCACAATCAATCGAGCCAAAACCACTGAACCATTTGGTTATTTGATCAAACCATTTAATAGCCGTGATTTATATATTTCTGTGGAAATGGCAATTTACAAATCACAAGTACAAAAACACATCCGAGTTGTGGAAAGTCGATTGGCAGAAAACCAAAAATGGGAAACGATAGCACTTGTTGCTTCCGGCATTTCACATGAAATTAACAACCCTCTCACATCCATTCTCAATTTAGCGGACCTTATCCTTTTAGAGGCAAAAAAAACATCCAATTCACCCTTAAAGGAAAAAGCAGAAAAAATTACCGAAGAGTCAGAACGAATTGCCAAGATTGTGAAGAACTTAGTTTCTTATTCGCAATCAACCAGTTCCCAATGGACGTATTCTAATTTAGTAAGCATTTTGAATGATACACGTTCCTTCCTGCACCAATACTTTTTAAAAGAAGGAATCCAATGTGAATTGGAAATGGGAGACGTACCTCATGTGTATTGCCAACCCCAAAAAATCAAACAGGTTCTCCTCAACTTAATCCAAGATGCAAGGTTACGCGTGAATACGAGAGAAGATTCCATTGGTAGGAAAATTTCTATTTCATTATCCGTTGTAGGTGATGATGGAAAAGAATTTGTCCAAATCCAAATCAAAGACAATGGTTCGGAAGATTTGATGATGGGAATTTCTCAAATGAATTCATTAGATGTCACTCGTAGCATCATTGCAGAACACAAAGGAAACTTAACAAGAGAGGAAGAGTCTTCCTCTTGGGTGTTTACTTTGCCCATTGTAAAACCTGTTTGAACGAAAGAGTTTAAGAAGGATTCCCTGATAGAATTGGTTTTTTGTCCAAACGGGGAGTTTCTAACAATTTAAAAAATAATTCAATACGATTGGAATGTAATAACCAATTGTCTTCTGACAAAAGACCCGCTAAGAAAAAATTGAAGTCTTTGTAAAAGGCAAAGGAAAGCTGAGGGTTTTTCGTAAAGTCAAGGAGCAGGGCAAGGGCCAATCGATTGGCACTTTCTTCTGGACCAAAACCGTCTGTGAGGATTTGGATCGTAGGTTCCGGAACTTGGACAATGTGTTCTTCTTGTCCGTCTCTAATTTTGAGGTTGTACCGTAAGGTACCTGGAATACGTTCTCCAGAGTAGGTTTTAGCCATTCAAAACTCACCTATGCCCAAGTCTCGAGCCATTCGATTATGTCCACTCCTCGGAAACTTACGCAACCTCTTTTTCACAGATTTTACAAGATTCGGGTGCGAATTTCTACCTGGTTTTCCATTGATTTTTTCGATAGGGGTAAAACTCTCGTTCTATACTTCCAAAGCCCGCTGTGCAAAAATCCATTCATTTTCTCATACTATTTTGTTGTTTTCTTCTCGGAATGGAAATTCTGGCACAGGATACAAATGGCTTAAAACTGCTATTCCCTGACCAATCTTTACCAACGAAAAACCAACAAGAAGAAGAAAGAAAACAGACAACAACACAAATCCAGCGAGGCATTGTTCGCAAATCAGTTGATGTGATGACCGACCGAGAAGTCGAAGACAACTTAAGAAATTTAGGTTTGAATCCAACAGGTACGATTTATACCAAACGGGAACGTTTACGGGAAGCACTTGTCCCACCAGAAGAAATTCCACTGACTCCTGAATCGTTACTTGCGTCTCAACCGAAAAAAGGCCCACCCATCCAAATCCAAAATGCTGCGGAAGGCCAACTCATGAACATCGACAAAACAAAAGGTGGAGTCCTTGTTTTAAGAGGAAAGGTGCGCGTTAAAATCAAAGCGGGAGAATTGATTGCTGATTCCGTTTCCATAGACGCGAATCGACAAGAAATTTATGCAGAAGGGGGAGTGGAATACAAAGACGGAAATGCTAAGGTGATTGGAGATCGAATGATTTACGATCTAAAATTAAACCAAGGTGTTGTATACAATTCTAAGTTAAGTATGTTCCCTTCCCACTTCATTGGTCAAAAGATCAAACGATTGGATGAAAAACGCTACCTATTAGAAATGGGATACTTTACTGCATGTAATGCGGAACTTCCACATGAATCATTCCAAGCAAAACGCATTGTCATCCATGATGATCGAACGGTAGTTGCGCAATGGGTTTCTTATAAAGTTGGTGGTACAACTCTTTTTATGTTACCGTTTTTGTACAATTCAGAATCCGGTAATGGTGTTACCACGCAGTTTGGTAAAAATAACACACAAGGTTGGTTTTGGCAAAACTCATACCAATGGTCAGATTCTTATCCAAATAGTTTATTCTTAGCAAACGGTTATAAATTTCGTTTTGATATGTATGAAAAAACGGGTCAAGCTGCCCAGTTAGAAATGTGGAAAGTTTCCCCCGTTCTCAATTATAATATCAACTTAGGTTATGCCAATTATAAAAACACAGCTATCACTCCTGTTTATGAAGATCGTTTTAAGAATGGTGGAATAGGAACAGTTGCGACAACTAATAACGTAGATCGAGGAGAATTATTTCCGAATACCAGTCTACCTTATCGTAATACAGGCGTTAATTATGATCCTTGGTGGAAAGCTGACTTACGATTAAATGCAAAATTTAATGATTTCTCGAAAGATTACACTAGAAACTTTCAATTACAATATGAAAATTATAGCAACAGATTGTTTGATTATGAATTTGGAAATCGATACCAACCTTCTAATTCATTACAATCATTATATACATATCGAGACGTACGTTTTGGACTGATCCGAAACCTTCTGAACTGGAACTTCAATTATACGGAAAATAGAGGGGATTTGAGTGTTGGTATCTCCATGAGTCGAACACTCATTTACCAAATCCAAGCAAATCAATTCTTTGCAGCACAAGATACATTACCAGCCGTCACCATTCGGAATTCCAGTAATATTGGATTAATCCCAGGGACGGCCAGTCCTGTTTATTGGGATTTATTGTTCCAAACAAACATCAATCGAATTTATGGTCCTCCGCAACAAAAGTTAAATCCTACAACCGGTGTCGTGGATCCGAGAAGCCAATACCAAGATTATGTATTAAGGTCCCAAACGAATGTGGTAGGAGAAACAGGATTTCGTTCTCCCATTGCGATGGGAGCGTACATGTCCTTTACTCCATCCGTTTATATGGGGGCAACAAAACAATCTGTTGAATTTCCAGGAACCGGCAGTGAGTTAAATGGACCAGACCGCGATGTAAACAAAGCATACGCAACTTTACTCAAACAACAATCGTATCAATATGTAAGACAATCTCATACAGTTCGAATGGGGATTCCAGAAATTTTTCTATCTACCACTTATCGCAGATTAGATGCAGATAAAGCGGAAGCAAAAGATCCAATTTTAGGAAATTTACGCCAACATGAAGCAGAATTTTCATTAGAAAGTTATGCCTTAAATGATTGGGATATTTCAGTTCGTACCATAAGAGACTTACGTCAATTTTCATCTTCGTATAACCCTGGACTTACCAATATGCAACGATGGTATTATACAGTTGTTAGGATAGGTGGTTTTCTTGATTTTGTGGATGGTTTTACGACGAGAAGACCAAGTTTATTAGAAAGAAAGCGAAACTTTTATTCTGGTATTTTTATCAATAATGATTATGTTCATCATACTCCTCAAAATCGATCACTATCTAATAACCTAACTGTTTCATACAAAATGGGTGGGTTTTCTTGGCCCATCATTCGAGCATTCCGTAGTTTGGAAATTGGTTCAACTTGGTATCATGTTTACAAAGATAGTTTTTTGGATAGTTACCGATTCTTTTTCAAAACAGATATGAAAGTAACTCGTTACACAGGTCTTGAATTGGAATTAGATTCAAGAGTAACTGAGCCTTGGCGCCTAACAGCACTTGCACAAGGACAGTTTTATGCATTAAATACAAGTCCTGAATTGTATACAGCTCAAACTGGAACCAATTATGACCAAACGACGATCTGGGAAGATTTGGCTTCGGGAACAGGGGCTAAAGGACAGACGGAAAGACAAAAAACTGTTTTTAATATCAACAGGTTTATGATGACTTTTAAAATGGACCTGCATAATTGGGAGTATCGATTGGGATATAGTATGAACCTTCGTGCTTTACCGGGAGGACTTGCTCTCAATAACCAATTAACTTTCTACGATCAATCCGTATATCTATCTGTAAATTTAACAAATTTCAGTTTTGGGGATTCATCATCTGCCCAAGCAACCAGGGTAAGATTGTATCGATTCAGAAAACGTCCATTAGATGGAACTTCGACAGATTTAACAGATTAAATATGGTAACCAAATGCTAAAAGAAAGAAGTCAATCATTCAAATTACTATTTTTAGTTACTGATTTTTTTATAGGCTTAGCTAGTTTCTTAACAGCGTATGTTGTCAGGTATTATTTATCTCCAGATTCTAGTTTCCAAATCCAAACAATTGATCCCGTCAATTATTTAATCCTCGGAATTGTGCTTGGATTTTCCCAAGTTGTTTCTTTTTTATCAATCGATTTATACCACCCGAGAAGAGGTTTATCTTTTTCAGATGAACTTTTTGCCATTATCTCTGGAGTGATCCTTAATCTCCTCGTTGTACTTTCCTTACTGTTTTTCTTTCGAGGGGAAAGTTTTTCTCGCTTGGTGATTGGATACTTTGCAATTTGTACGGTAATCCTCACTTCCTTTTCTCATTTTGTTCTGAGATCACTCATGCAATATCTAAGGAGTAAGGGTTATAATTTAAAGTCTGTTCTCATCATTGGAACCGGAAAATCAGCCATCAATTTTTCTAAAACATTACAAAAACATTCTATTTATGGATATACTGTCAAAGGATTTGTTGCTGGCAAAAAAAACCTTTCCCCAAAACAAATTCAAACTGTCACATCGACAAGCAAGTTAGAGAATTTTGTAGAACAAAACCAAATTGATTTAATTGTTTATGCACTATCACATGAAGAAGGGGATTCTTTAAAAGACGTGATAGACATTGCTGATTTCCATGGAATCGATTTAAAAGTAATTCCCAGTTACGAAGAGATAGTTACTGCCAAAGGTAGAGTGGAAGTGTTAGATGGGATTCCCATTATTTCCATTCGAAACATTCCACTACGATTAGGATATAATTTAGTATTAAAGAGAACGTTTGATATCTTGTTTTCGCTATTTTTTATCCTATTGTTTAGTCCTTTTTACATTTTAATAGCATTACTTGTAAAATTGACAAGTAAAGGTCCTATCTTTTATAAACAAGAGAGAGTTGGTCTTGATAATAAAGTTTTTGGAATGATTAAATTCCGCTCCATGGTTGTCCAAGCCAAAGAAAAATCAGATACTTTATGGACTGTTAAAGATGATCCAAGGGTAACACCCGTTGGATCTATCTTACGTAAATTATCTTTGGATGAAACACCACAATTTTTCAATGTGTTACTTGGTGATATGTCAGTTGTGGGGCCAAGACCAGAAAGACCTTTTTATGTGGAAAAATTCAGAAATGAACACCATCAATATATGCGGCGTCATGCGGCAAAAGCTGGGATCACTGGTTGGGCACAAGTCCAAGGATTTAGAGGGGATACCTCTATTGAAAAAAGAATCGAAGCCGATATTTTTTACATCGAAAACTGGTCCTTACTTTTGGATATAAAAATCATTTTACTCACACCTTTAAAAGCGATTATAGATAGGAATGCATACTGAGGAAACCTTATGGATGAAAAAGAATTAAAGAACATTGCTAATTTAGCAAAACTCAACATTGAAGATAGTGAAATTGCAGGTATGCTCAGTGATTTCTCAAGAATTGTACAGTATGTAGATGAAATCAAAAATCTAGATACATCAAAAGTTGGCGATGATGAGATTTATGAACAAATTTTCTATGAATTGCGAAAAGATCTAAGTGAAAACTCGCTAAAACGAGATGATTTATCAAAAATTGCTCCTTCATACGAAAATGGTTATGTGGTTGTACCTAAGGTGATTGAAACATGAAAGAGATTATTTTTCTTACTTATTCGGAAATCAAAAAAAAATTAAATGATGGAAGTTTAACCTCACAAGAGTTAGTTTCCGCATATTTAGAGAGAATTAAAGTTAGTGATTCAAAAGTAAAAGCATTTTTGAATCTAAATGCGGACAAAATTCTTACCCAGGCAAAAGAAAGTGACGAAAGGAGAAAAGTTGGTAAACCATTTTCTGAATTTGATGGAATCCCAATTGGAATTAAAGACAATATCTGTATCAGAGGGGAAATCACTTCTTGTTCCTCCAAGATTTTGGAAAATTTTGAATCTCCTTATGATGCAACTGTCATCACAAAATTAAAAGAAAAAGGTTTTGTTCTGTTTCCAAGACTCAATATGGACGAGTTTGCAATGGGTTCTTCTACAGAAAACAGTGCATTCCAAACTTCCAAAAACCCATTTGATACAGATCGGATTCCAGGTGGATCAAGTGGGGGTTCGGCGGCGGCAGTTGCAGCTTCCATGTTACCTATTTCACTCGGATCAGACACTGGTGGATCGATTCGCCAACCTGCAGCACTTTGTGGAATTTGGGGCTTAAAACCTACTTATGGAAGAGTATCACGTTATGGACTTATTGCTTATGCATCCAGTTTAGACCAAATTGGACCTTTCTCCAATGACATGGAAGGGATTAGTGACCTTTTAGAAATATTATCCGGACTTGATACAAAAGACCAAACAACCGCTAAAGTAGAACATTTTAATTCCAAATCCGTGAATACAATTGATTGGAAAGGTAAAAAAATTGGGATCATGAAAACGGAAGATTTTAATTTTTCACCAGATGTGAATGCACGGTATTTAGAAATTTTAAAATCTTTGGAAGAAAAAGGTGCTGAGTTAGTCGCTTTGGATTTTTCTCTTTTGAAATATGCAATTCCAGTATATTACTTAATCGCAACTGCCGAATGTTCTTCTAATTTAAGTCGTTTTGATGGAATTCGATATGGATTACGAAAGGAAACCTCTGGAAAATTGGATGATTTATATTCCGAATCAAGAAGTGCTGGATTTGGAAAAGAAGTTAAACGAAGGATATTACTCGGAACATTCTCATTGAGTTCTGGATACTATGACGCATATTATGGTAAGGCTCAAAAAGCAAGGGTTCTCATCCGAAAACAATATGCAGATTTTTTTAAGTCAGTAGATATCATTTTACAACCTACATCGCCAACAACAGCATTCAAAGTGGGTGAGAAAACAAAAGACCCCATTCAAATGTACCAAGCTGATATTCTAACAACTTCCGTGAATTTAGCAGGGGTTCCTGCAATCAGTTGTCCTGCAGGTGTGGATCAAAATGGTCTTCCAATTGGAATCCAACTAACATCGTCCCATTTTGATGAAGTTAAATTACTCAGTTATGCCAATTCAATCTCCAAATTAGATCTTTGTAAGATAACATTGCCTAAAGAGATCAAATAGAATGGATGAATTAACCAAAAGAGTGATTCCTTGTTTGGATATCAAAGGAGGAAGAGTGGTAAAAGGGGTCCAGTTTGTCAATTTGATTGATGCTGGAGATCCCGTTTCGTGTGCGATTGCATATGAAGAAAACAAAGCAGATGAATTGTGTTTTTTAGACATCACTGCTTCCTCTGACAAACGAGACATTCTTTTGCATTTAGTAGAAGAGGTTGCGAACAAATTATTTATCCCTTTCACAGTTGGTGGCGGAATTCGCACCATTGATGATGTCAAAGCAGTCCTTAATAAAGGAGCAGACAAAGTTTCGATCAATACAAGTGCCTTTCAAAACCCAAAACTTTTAAAAGATGCTAGTGAGATTTATGGATCACAATGTATCGTTTGTGCAATTGATGTGAAATTCCATCCAGAACGAAAACGATATGAAGTGTATCTCAATGGTGGGAGAGCAGAAACTGGTCGAGAAGCATTAGATTGGGGACGTGAAGCATATGAAATGGGTGCTGGGGAAATTTTACTCACTTCCATGGACAAAGATGGCACCAAAGATGGATTTGATATTACATTGATGAAAACATTCACAAATAATCTCTCCATCCCGATTATTGCTTCAGGTGGAGCAGGTAATCCTGAACACATGGCGGAAGTCATTTTACGTGGTGGTGCTGATGCTGTTCTTGCTGCTTCCATTTTTCATTTTGGAGAATTTTCCATCCAAGAAACAAAACAGACAATGAAAGAAATGGGCATCAAAGTAAGGTTATGAATTCATTTCATGTCTTAGATTATCTTTTTTTCTTTTTTCCTTTTCTCATTATATTTCTCATTCTCTATCGTTTCCGAGCTAAAAACAATTCCACAAAAGAATATTTCCAAGCAGAAGGAAGTTTAAATTGGTTTGTTGCAGGAACTGCGATGGTAGCAACAACGTTTGCTGCTGACACACCGCTCGCCGTAACAGAGATTATTCGAACACAAGGTATCTCTGGGAATTGGATTTGGTGGTATATGGCTGTTGGTGGGTTTGTTACTGTATTTTTCTTTTCCAAACTTTGGAAACGATCAGGAGCAAGCACTGACTTAGAACTCATTCAAATTCGTTATAGTGGTAAGGAAGCCGAATTTTTAAGAGGATTTAAAGCATTTGTCATTGGGTTACTTCTCAATTTGGTAATCCTTGGTTGGGTAAACCTGGCCATGTTAAAAATCTTACCTGTTTTTTTTCCAAGTATCAATTCCGCTCTTGTATTAATATTTCTATTGTTATTCGGTGTCATTTATACTGCCATCGCTGGATTACGCGGAATTTCTTACATTGATGTTTTTCAATTTTTTTTAGCGTGGATTGGATGTATCCTGTTTGCTTATTTTGCTCTCCAACTTCCTTCGATTGGTGGTTTAGAAAATTTAAAATCACATTTACCCAAGGACAAAATCCTATTTTTCCCCAATGGTGAAAATGGATCACTTCCTTGGGATCATTTCTTAATCCTTCTAACGGTTCTTTGGTGGTCAAGTTGGTATCCAGGCTCTGAACCTGGAGGTGGGGGATACATAGCACAGAGAATCCTTGCTACCAAAAATGAATCTGCAGCGCTTAAGGGTAGTCTATGGTTTGTGATTGCTCATTATTTTGTTAGACCTTGGCCTTGGATTTTAGTAGCACTTGTATCTCTCGTATTATACACAAGTTTATCTGAGATAGAAAGTGGTAAGGGATTTCTCATGGTATTACAAGAAGGAATGCCAAATGGAATGAAAGGATTAATGCTCAGTGCTTTTTTGGCTGCGTATTTATCCACCTTAGCTACGCATTTGAATTGGGGGGCATCTTATCTGGTCAATGATTTATGGAAACCTTTCACGACGGAAAAAAAATCAGATATTTATTTTGTAAAAGTTTCTTATCTCATACAACTCCTTACAGCAATACTTTCATTTTTCCTAGCAGTGTATGGAATGGATACCATCAAAGGGGCTTGGGTATTTTTACTAGAAGCATCTTCTGGTATTGGATTTGTATTAATTGTTAGATGGTATTTTTGGAGAATTTCAGCTTGGACTGAAATTTTAGCACTGATTCTTTCTCCCATTTTATATATTGTTTACTCACATTTACTACATTTTCCATTTCCTTATTCTATCCTATACACTTCCATAAGTTCAGCGATGATCTTATTACTTTCCACTTATTTACTTCCCAATACAAAAAAGGATATCTTATATTCTTTTTATGAAACTACAAAACCACCGCATTTTTTTTGGAGGGGTTTTTTCAGTGAAAATCCAGAATACAAACAAAGTGTTTATCCGAACCATATCGTTGTGTCCTTGATGGGTACAATTTTCGGATTGAGTTTTATATTTGGAGGACTCTACACGATTCAATGTCTATTTTGGAACGAAGGAGAAATTAGATTTGGAATTCTGTTTTTTCTAATTGGTCTTTTGGGACTCATTTTTTCCGTTCAAAAGATACAGTCTAAATCCAAACCGTAAAAAATTTCATTATGGGTGATTTCGAATCTCAGTGATTACCTGAGAGAATAAATTCCGGCTTTTTGTATCATCAATATTGATTGTCTGGAATGCCATCATGGAATGATCACAATCAGCTACATTGATTTGTTTGGTACTGAGGTTTCCAATCCTTGCGCTATTGACAGGAACGATTCCGTCTGATTGAGTAAATCCAGCATTGGATAGTAGGTTACATCCTGTGTTATAATAAAATGTTTCGCCAACACTACAGCTACTTAAGACCCCTGCAAAACTGATAAACTTATTATTAAAACCTGATTTAAGGTATGAATCATTCAAAGCATCTAATACAAGATTTGTGGCACCAGACAAGACTGGTTGTAAATTGCCTTGGTTGGTATACGCAAGTTCCTGCCCACCTTGAGTTTCTACTAAATAAGTACCTAGTTCATTTACAAAAGGATTTGAACCTAAAAAGTTATTTGTAGCAAAAGGTGATCCGTATTGCGGACTGGCAAGAGTGACAACCAAACGTACAAAGGGTAAATCTCCAGTTTCTTTCGCTAGAGCGACTCGAGTCACAAGCCCCCCCATGGAATGAGCTACAATATAAACGGAATCAGTATCAACAAAACTGGCACGTAAAGTGGCGTAAAACTGTTTACCATTCACTAAAATACTGTTTGAAGTTCGATAGGTATATACGTACAAATCAAATTCTGATTTTGCAGAATCCCTTCCTTCTTGGTAGTGAATGAGTCCATTAGAGAATGTATTTTTTATATTCTGAATTTTTTTCTCATCGTTTGTAATCGGATCAGAATCTCTTTCGGCAGGATTCCAACCATGAACTAAAATAATTTTTTTGGCATTGGCCTTTGGATACAAGTCAACGGATACAAATTGGGAATTTTCTAAAGTCCTTGAACTTCCTGGGATAAATCCAAATAATTTTTGATTGGGATTTGGCAGAAGTCCAAGTAAGGCAAGCAACAAAACATCTTCGTTTTTGTCTTTCTCAGAAACAAATTCTTTCCTATAGAAATCATATAAACAAGATTGAAATGTAATGATTGAGATAATGAAAAATAAAAAAAATCCGATGATTCGCTTATTGCGAAACATGATGTAGTCTATCCAAGGTAATTCCACAAGCAACTACCACATTGAGCGAAGTAACCGCGCCATATAAAGGGATTCTAGCTACATAATCTGCATCTTCAAGTAAAATTCTTTTGACTCCCTCTCCTTCATTCCCCATGATCACAGCCATTTGAGAAACATCAGGTAAATTTTCCCAAATCTCTTCTTCACCTTCTTCATCAGTGGCAAGAATCCAGTATTCATTTTTCTTTAGAAATTCAATTCCATGTTTTAAATTTGCAACTCTATAAATTTGGATATGGTGAATTGCACCAGCAGATACTTTTTCAACAACAGGAGTAATAGGGGACGTGTCCCTATCTGACATTAACACATGTTTTACTCCCATACATTCAGCCGTACGTAAAAGATTACCTAAATTGCCTGGGTCTTGGATACGATCTAAGATCAAAATGGGACCTTCGTTTGGTTGGATGTTTTGTTTAAATTGTTCAAAACCGAGTGATGTAAACGATTTTTGTTTTGTACGGATGATCACATACCCTTGGTGATTTTTATCTTGGGCTATTCGATCAAGTTCTCTGCTTGAGACAGTTGTGAATTTTACAGAATTGGGTAAATACGATTTGATCCTATGTTTTTCTTCATTTCCAATTCCATCTTTGACAATGACTTCCCGAATGGTTTTAATGCCTCGTTCGGGAGCCATTTGTTCCAGTGATTCTAAAAATTCAAAAAAATTTCGTTTCCCAAAAAGTATTTCTACGGGGCTTTTTTCCATGTTGTGATTCCTTCTTTTGTGTCAGCGAGAAGGATGCCTTTGTTTTCCAACTCTTTTCGTATATTGTCAGCAGTAACAAAATCTTTATTCTGTTTTGCTAATTTTCGATTTTCGATTTGTTCCAAAACCCACTCTTCAGAAATTCCTTCCAAATTCGCCTTTGGTTTTTC
Source organism: Leptospira limi (assembly GCF_026151395.1). NCBI lineage: Bacteria > Pseudomonadati > Spirochaetota > Leptospiria > Leptospirales > Leptospiraceae > Leptospira > Leptospira limi. Next base: position 2,398,979 of record NZ_JAMQPV010000001.1, on the reverse strand, counting down.
AAATGAAAATACCGCAAATAGTTCATTCATTTTCAAAAACAAACGAAGAGCTTCTTCATAAAAAAGATTTACATTCTCTATTTTAGTTTGGTCTAGTGTTTGGTTTACAATTCGTACAAGTTCATGAAGAATCGCAAGTGCCTTGGGGACATTGAGATCATCTGCTAAAGCATTTAAAAAATCATCATTGAGTTTGGTTATTTCAGGTAAGGAAAAAACTAAATTTTTACCATCATTTGGAATCAAATTCCATAATGAGCCACTGTCCAATAATCGATAGATTGTATTTTGAATTCTGTCTAAAGAAACTTTCGATTCTTCCAATTTCGCCAAAGAAAAATTTAACTTACTTCTATAATGAGCTGATATTAAATGAAAACGAATGACTTTTGGCTCGTATCCTTTTTCTAGAATATCGCGTAAGGTATAAAAATTTCCCTTACTCTTTGACATCTTTTCACCATCAACTAATAAGTGTTCGCAGTGAAGCCAAGTTCCTACAAACTCCTCATTTGGATACGCACCTGTTGTTTGTGCGAATTCGTTTTCATGGTGAGGGAAGAGTAAATCAATTCCACCAGTATGAATGTCAATCCCAGAACCATAAATTTTGCGAATCATGGCAGAACATTCTAGGTGCCAACCAGGCCTACCCGTACCTAATCGAGTATGCCAACATTTTTCGTCCTTTGTTTTCTGGTTTTTCCACAATACAAAATCTCTCACATCGTCTTTTTCGTATTCATCCGCATCATAACGAACGCCAGATTTCATTCCAGATACATCAATTTTTGACAACTCACCATATCGATTGAACTTCTGAATGGAAAAATAAACATTTCCTTCTCGTTCGTAGACTAAGCCATTCGATTGTAAAGTTTCGACTAGAGACACCATATCCTCAATGGATTCTGTCGCTTTGGGATAATGTTCCAGAGTTTGAACTTGTAACGTTGATAAATCTTTAAAAAACTCTTCCGTCCAAGGTTTTGTAAACTCTTCCACACTGATGTTACGTTTTATGGATTCATTAATGATTTTATCATCAATGTCAGTAATATTCATTGACTGATTTAACTTATAGCCACCTAACAAAAGGGAACGACGCAAGATATCTACGAATAAAAATGATCTTATATTCCCTATATGAGCAAAATTATAAACTGTTGGTCCACATGAATAGATGGACACTGAATTAGGATCCTTGGGAACAAAAGGTTCTTTTTTTCCAGATTTTGTATTTAAAAAGACAAAAGGAATCAAACTCATAAGGCAAAAATTTCTTTTACGAATTCTAAATTCGCTTGTGGTTGTTTTTCTTTTCCAGCTTCGTTTCCTTCTGTTGGATATAACTGCATTCGTTTATCACAGTTCATATGATTGAATAGTGCAAATGTTGATTTTGGATGGGAGATTTGGTCTTCCATTCCACAAGAAAATAGGGCAGGAATTTTTATTTTTTTTGCAAAATTCATCGCATCAAAATATGATAATTCTTTTTTATAATCTATTTTTTTGGTGGCTCGTTTCTCAAAAAATGGAGTGAGTTCTCGCACCCAAGGATTTCCTTTTAAGGACATTTGTTCCTTATCAATATAACAAAATGAAGGTGTTTCTAAAATAAGTCCTTTGATACGATCAGAATAAGCCGCACCAAACACAGCCAAAGCGGATCCCAGTGATTTACCATGGAGAATAATTTGATCACCATCGATTCCATCAGAAAGTCTTAGAAATTCTATCGTACGTATCACATCTAAATAGAGTTTTCTCATATAAAACTCTTCTTTTTGGTCAAGGCCATGGGCAAAATAATTGGGAGTCCATCCAATCGGCGATTTACCAGTTGTCGGATCTACCGGAATTTGGATCATTTCTTCGCCATGCCCACGTAATGTGATATGAAGTTGGGCAACACCCAAATCAGAATATCCTTTTTGGATTTCCTCTGGAACCGCAAGATAATCGTGAAAATAAACGACAACAGGACGATCCCCACGTTTTCTTGGGATTGCTAATTTTCCATGTAACACATGATTGTCGATACTTTGAAAACTGATATCATTCAAAGATTCCCAGATGAAAGAACCCTTTAAAACTGTTTTATAAGTAGCTTTGATCGGAACTTTTTTGAGTTCACCTATCCCTGATTTCCAAAAACTATCTAAATCACTTGGTGGATCTAGTTTTGGAATTGTTTGAAAACATTCGTCAAAACTAACGGTTTGTGGCATGAGAATCCAACTTAGGAGAAAATTGACCTAAAAAACTATACATAGTCTGTAAAAGAAGAACGGAAATGGTCATAGGACCTACACCACCAGGAACAGGAGTGTAGTAGGAAGATTTATCTTTTGCTTTTGAAACTTCGATATCCCCCACATTACCAACGTTATACCCAGCATCCAAAATCACTGCGCCATCTTTTATCCAATCTGCTTTGATAAATTCAGGTTTGCCCACAGCACCAACGATGATATCAGCTTGTTTGACTAGATCAGGTAAATTTTTAGTTTTGGAATGGCAAAGGGTGACAGTAGCGTTCAAATTGGTTAACATAATCGCCATAGGTTTCCCTAAAATTGGTGATCTTCCTACAACCACTGCATGTTTCCCTGTAACATCAATTCCATATTCTTGCAAAAGTAGAACCATACCGTACGGAGTGCACGGATAGTAAGCCTCACCATTCATAGATAAATTTCCAAAGGAAACCGTTGTCACACCATCTACATCTTTTTCTAATGCAATTGCATCAAAAGCCTTACGTTCATCAATTTGATGGGGAACTGGGTGTTGTAATAAAATCCCATTGATCGATGGATCAGAATTTAATTTACGAATTTCGTCTAAGAGCTCTTCGGTGGTAGTTTCTTCTTTCAAACGAATGTAACGCGAATTCATTCCTACTTTTTCACAGGCTTTCACCTTCATATTGACATAGGTTTCGGATGCAGGGTTATTCCCAACAAGGATGGTGGCAAGGGTAGGAATTCCCTTACCTTCTGCTTTCGCTTTTGCTAATGTTTCTTGGATTCGATTTCGGATTTTTTCGGAAATCGCTTTACCGTCTAATAGGATGCTAGATTTCATTCTGTAAGTTCAAAATTTCAGAGAAAATTGAACTGGCAAACAGAAAAAACCATCCATGATTCCAAGTTTAGATCCAAATTCATCCCATCCTACCATGTCTGACGAATCCCTTCCTTTACAAGGTTGGGTACAAGGCCTTCGAGGCAATAACCACGTACAATTTTTACAACTCAGGACCAATGGAAAAATCCTACAAGTGGTCTGTGAAAAGGAATCCCTGGGGGAGGATCTCTTCAAACAAATCAAAAGTTTACCCCAAGAAACTTCGCTTATCGTCCATGGGAACTGGCAGGAGAATGAAAAAGCACCTGGTGGTCGAGAGCTCACTCTTTCCTCTTTTACTGTTGTAGGTGCATCTTCCGATTATCCTATCACTCCGAAAGATCATGGACCCGATTTTTTACATAACCATAGGCATTTGTGGTTACGATCCAAACGGCAACTTGCCATCCAAAGGGTCAGGTCTGAATTGTCATTTGCGATCCGCGAATTTTTCCGTAACGATGGCTATACGCTCATTGACACACCCATTTTGACTGGATCCATCGGTGAATCTGCAGGAACCTTATTTTCCACCGAATATTTCGATTTAGGCCAAGCGTATTTAGCACAAACAGGCCAATTGTATTTGGAAACCGCAGCGTTTGCTCACTCGAAAGTGTATTGTTTTGGTCCCACATTCCGTGCTGAAAAAAGTAAAACCAAACGCCACTTAACCGAATTTTGGATGGTGGAAGCAGAAACTGCCTTCCTTGGGCATCATGGGAACCTGGACTTACAAGAGCGATTTGTAAAATCAGTATTAAAAACCACCATTGAACGCACAATAGAAGATTTAAAGACTCTCGAACGAGACCCTCTACCTCTCCTCCAAACCCTAGAGAAACCTTTCCCCCGAGTGGAATATGGAGATGCCATCCTAATCCTAAAAGAGGCAGGAGAAAATATCGAATGGGGGGAAGACATCAATGCCGAAAGGGAACAAATCTTAACCACTCATTTTGGTACAGCCATCTTCATCCAAAATTTCCCGAGAGCCATCAAAGCTTTTTATATGAAACAAAACCCTAGTGACCCAAGGACAGTTCTCTCTGCTGACTTAATTGCACCAGACGGAATTGGTGAAATCATAGGAGGGTCAGAAAGGGAAGAGTCTTACGACAAAATTGTGGAACGGCTCAAAGAAGAAGGCCTACCACCGGAAGATTATTCCTGGTATTTGGACCTAAGGAAGTATGGATCGGTCCCACACGCAGGTTTTGGGATGGGTCTAGAACGGGTGATTGCTTGGGTTTGTGGATTACCACATATCCGAGAGTGTATTCCTTTCCCTAGAATGATTTACCGATTAACACCATAATTTTTTTAACGGAAAAAATGCCATAAGACCGATCCTTTTATAGAAAGAGAGGTACCTTATGGCACAACAAGCAACCCAAGTTTTAACTACATCAGTCGAAAAAGAAGCTTGGGATTTATATGAGGTAGGTTCCAACGAAGATGTTGTGGTGCTTGCAAAACGCCATCCTGACAATTTTTATGTGCAACATCTAAGTTATTTAGCACTTTACGAGCTCACTGGACGGGCAATGGTTCAGGCACCCAAAGGGATTTCCAATTTAGCACCTCTCGTAGATGCCATTCAAAATTTTGAATTGGGGAAAAATGGGGAAGCTTGTAAAAACTTAAATTTATACTTCCAAACACAAACCAATCCTCTTTGTTTTTCTATCATTCAAACTGCGATTAAAATTTACTTCCGAGCAGAAGCGTATGAAGATGCAAAAAATATAATCGTTCGTTATAAAAAACAATGGAACGATCTTTCCTTTATCAAAGAAGAATTAATTTGTAGTTATTACTTAAAACGATATGATGAAGTGATCAAAGTGTTTCGTGACAATATGAAACTCTTAAATGATTCAGATATCCATAAACTGGTTGGAATGGCATTACTCTTTTTGGACCGACACAAAGAAGCCAATCTCATCTTTGAAAACATTCCTAACAAACTAAACCTACCTAGTTTTGAGGAAAAACGTAAGATGTATGATTCCGTTTATCGAAACATCACTGAATTAGAAAAAAAATCAGGTTCTCTGGCTCATAAAGACTTAGAGGATATGGGTTTTGCTTATTTGTTTAACGGTGAATATGGAAAAGCAGAAAAAATGTTTTTGTCTCTCACTGAGAAACTAAAATCAAAACTCTGCAACGTGTAATATTCTTGCGAGTTTCGGGGTGGCTAAGGAGTTTTGCCGCCTCGTCAGTTGGGATGATCAAATCAGTTTGGTTTTTCCCTGCTGTGGACAAAGCGAGTACAAAATAAGGATTTTTTCCCACCTTCATCTCATACGCCTTTCCATTTTGGTCTTCTCTATAAACGATATAGCCGGTTTCAATTGCGTACGCTTCTTTTACATACAAGGGTGAGTAAACATCAAGCCCTCGATCCGTTTGGATTTTTGGAAATAACGCTCGTTTGACTGTTAAATGCCTAGCATCCACAACAAGCCCAGAAAATTCTACAGGGATCATCTCTTCACTAAACTCAGGGACTTTTTCAGTTCCATATTCAATTGGAATGTGAGCGAGGATTCCATCTTTCCCTTTGATCGGGAGGCTTGCTTTTGCTTCCAAAACATTTTTGACAAATTGGAAATCATATTCTTCTTTTTCTGCACCAATGTAAGAATTGAGACGTAACCTGGCTTGTTGGTTCACTTGGGTGTATTCAAAAATTGTATAGTCAGCATTGAACAAAAGAGATTCTAAACGTTGGCTCAGTCGCACTTTTAGTTTTTCTTTAGCTTTTTTACGCGCCATGGAATGTGCTTTGCCTTGGCTCGTTGCTGTATTTTTGCCAGAAAATTCTGGATCATCCTCATCAAAAACAATTTTGGGAATGGTTTCTTTGACACTAGAAACGATGATCTGGTCAGTCCAATTGACAACTGAGGCATAAATATCCTTATCCACAATTGGTTTCGAAAGAAGAGTGGCAGAGACAATTAGAAGAGAAATGAAAATTGTTACAATTCGTTTCATACAAATCACTTCGGCAATAAATGGAATTTTCTTTCCAATTCGTTAAATTCCGTTATGAGAGGAACCCCTTTCGGTAAACTTTGCAAGACGTTTTTTCCATAGGATTTTGTATGAATCCTTGGATCGAGGATACTCACCATACCCGTGTCAGATTGGGATCGGATAAGCCTTCCAAACCCTTGGCGGAGTAACAAACATGTTTTTGGAACTTGCATTTCCCAGAAAGGGCTTTTCCCTTTTTTTTCCATATCTTCCATTTTTGCCTGTAAAACTGGTTCTGTGGGTACTTGGAAAGGAAGTTTTGTGACAATCACATTCCTGAGTTTATCTCCTTTGATATCCACACCTTGCCAAAAACTCGACACTCCAAATAAAACACTATTCTGATTCGCAAGAAACTCACGTTTGGCGGCAATTGGCCCCATTTCCGTTTGAGCAAAAATAGGATAGGGAACTAAGTTTCGAATTTCTTCGTAAAGTTCCGAAAGGAGTTTATTGGAAGTAAATAGAACAAAAGCATCTCCTTCGGAAAGTTTTAACAATCGAGTGATCCAATAGGATAAATCTGTTTTATTTCGTTTGGGATCTGAAACTGGATCTGCAATTTGTTTGGGAACAAATAAGAGGGAATGAGTATTATATTGAAATGGAGAACTTAGCGTTTTTGTTTTCACATCACTAGTTCCTACTTCTTTCAAAAAATACTGAAAATTACCAGCAGTTGGCGAAAGAGTTGCTGAGGTTAACACAACGGAATCCATATTAGGGAACAATGTATTTGCTAGTATCTCGTCAGTATTTTTAGGTTGGGAAAACAAATAGTAAAATGGATCTTTTGTCACTTGCGAAGGAGGTTCGATCCAAAACACTAAGTTTGGATTTGTTTTCAATCGGAAATCAGTGAGAAAGGAAGAGGCTTTTTTTAAGTTTCCTGAAACCATCTCAAGGCCTAGAGCAAGTTCCTTTTCTTCCATATCATCACTATCTTTTTTGTATTTAGATAACAGGGATTCTAAACTTGAGGAAAGATCCGCCAATGTATCTTCCAAAGCACCATTATCAAGTTTGATTCGCTCCGTATGGCGAGTGGCAAATTGATTAAACTGCAAAGGAATCGCAGACAGTAACATACGAAAAAAATCATTCGCATAACCGATACTTGCTTCAATTTGTTTTATGATTTTTTCATTCGATTTAATTTTTAAGACAAGGCCTGTTCTTTTTTCTGGATAATATAAATAATGGAGAAGATTTAGAATCAGCTCGTATCGAATTTCTGAACCAAATGCTTTGCCAACAATTTCAGGAAACACATGGGCTTCATCAATCACCAATTGAGAAAATGGTGGTAATAACTTAAAATCTCCAGCCAAATGACTTGCGAGTAAATGGTGGTTTACAATTAAGATATTTGCTTTTTTCCATTTTTCCTTTTCTAAAAAATAATAGGAGGAACTAAAATTGGGACAATTTCTCCCCAAACAATTGTCAGACTCTCTTGCTACCGATGACCAGAAGGAATTCGATAAAAACCCATCATATTCAGCACGAATACCACTTTCCGTTTGTTTCTCCCAATTGACGAAGTAAGAAATTGACGATTCCATTTCTGGTCCAAAATCCCCACGTTCCATCACTCGATTGTATTTACGTTTGCATAAATAATTACTGGCCCCTAAAGCAACCATTGCATTGATCGGAACACCAAGTGCTTCCGAAACTAGAGGAATGTCTTTGTACAATAATTGGTCCTGTAAGGATTTAGTTTCCGTTGAGACTACGACAGTACATTCATTTTCCAAGGAAAACAAAGCACTTGGGATGAGATACGCCAAAGATTTTCCAACACCCGTACCTGCTTCGATCACCCAATTGGATCCTTGGTTGAAGGCAGACTCAATGGCTTCGGACATTTCCATCTGTTCTTTTCGAACTTCATAATCCTTCCAAAGTTTTGGAAGTTGTTTTGTAAAAACCGAATTTACGTCCAAACGTTAATGCCTATTACGAAACAAAAGTACAACACAAACAATCGTTAAACTTGTCACAGAAATTAAAGATACTGCCATGATCATCATCCCTTGCCAATTGAGCTCAACTGCAGTGTTCATTTTGTAACCTTTTCATGTCTAGAATCGAGTGCTTTTGAAACCAATAAATAAATAAAACCATATATGAGTATCAGACCTATCACAACTGACCTTGCCACAATTGCTTTTGTTTTTGCATCATCTACATTTTGACCTTTGTTTTCTGCCAGGAGACCCATGACCTCAGGATTCATCTTATCCAAGTATTCAGGTAAGTTCATATAACAAAAGGATACAAAGATAAAAAGTAAAAACCATGGAGTGATGTATTTCAGAACAAATTTGATGAGTTTGGGAAATGGAATGAGACTTCCTTCATTGGCATCCGCCTCTCCTCTGTCCACACCAATCTTAAAGACAAAGATGAAGATTTGAATGGATGCCAAAATATATATCATAATGGTTCCAATATAAAAATCAGCAATATCCAATGCGGCAAAATCTTTATTGAAGTATACGATGGGTAAACACAAAACAAATGTAAAAAGGAAAAGGAGTAGGGATGACTTGCGCCTTCCAATACGGTATCCTTCTTCTAAAAATAAGATACCAGGTTGTAACATCGTAACCGAAGAAGTAATGGCGGCAAGGAAAAGGACTAAAAACCAAAGCCCTCCAAAAAAATTCCCTCCAGGCATCATCCCAAAAACAGATGGTAATGCAATAAATCCCATTCCAAAGGTACCAAAAGAAGTTGCCTGTATGCCTAAAAATAAAAATGCCACTGGAATTGTAATCATTCCACCAAACACAACTTCTGCGAACTCATTGAGCGAAGCAGAAGACAAACTGGATAAAACAACATCGTCTTTTTTCTTAAGAAAACTAGAGAATACAAGTGCAATCCCAAATCCTGTTGATAAGGAAAAGAAAATTTGCCCGGCAGCACTGATCCAAACTTTTGGTTCGGTAAGTTTAGACCAATCTGGATTCCACATAACGGCAAGTCCCTGTTCAATTCCAGGGATTGTGAGAACTCTGACTAAGATGATTGTGGCGCAGATTCCCATGAGTGGCATTGCAATTTTTGCAAACGCCTCTAGACCTTTTGAAAGGCCACGGTAAACGAGTAAAAAATTAAACAATACACAGATCAAAAAGAAAATGAGGATGGGTGATTGGAAACTAGAACCATTTTCGCCAGCACCAGTCAGATTCATAAAAAAGGAAGAGGCTTCTATTGTCATACCATCCCTTGTGGTTGCAGATAATGACATTTGGCCTGTTAAGAAATAATAAGCGTATGCTAAACACCAAGATTCGATGAATACATAGTACACATAAATCATGACTGGAATCATGACTCCAATGGTACCTGAAAGTTTGAGAGGGAATCCTTTCAAGTATTCGCGAAAGATGAAAGGCGTACTATGACCATGTTTTCCACCCATTCTTCCCATCGTCCATTCTGCCAAACAAACAGGGATCCCCAGTAACAGAAAACTGATGATGTAAGGGACCATGAAGGCGCCACCACCGTTTTGTGCTGCTTGTCCAGGGAAACGTAAAAAATTTCCAAGCCCTATGGCTCCACTGGCAACAGCTAAAATTAAACCGACTCGACTGGCCCAACCATCTTGGTGTTCCGCTTGTCTCTCTTTCATCAGGGACTATTGAATGGTTTAGGAATTATGTGACAAAATCTTTTTGTTTTGGTGGGAGAAAAAGCAAGGCTTTTGGAAGCCTTGCTTTGGTGATTTTCAATTTAGCCTAAAAAAAGCTCGTTTTTTTCCATTTTGAGAACTTTAGATACCAGGTTCTTAAAATCTTCTGGTGGTTCTAAAAGTCCAAGTTCCACTTTTGACAGGAACGGAGTCGAAACTTTTAATTTCTTTGCGAAATCATATTGTTTGATTCCTAACTCACGTCGAACTGCCCAAAGTTTGTTTTTCAATCCATTGGAAAACTCAGGGTAGATGTCTTCCACAGCGCTTTCGTTAAAGAGTTTATCAACGGACGTTTTGAGATACTTGGCACAAGATGACTTAAATTTTTCAGTCGGATCTTGGGCACCAGTCTCAATTTTGGAAAGATAACTCGGAGATACCCCCAGAGCCCTTGCCATATCGTACTGTTTGATGCCTCTCTTCTTTCGAAGCATGTAAATGTGATTGTTCATTTATCCCCCCTAACAGTCAAAATATGTCAAATATGGCAAAATTCAATAAAAAAATTTTGCCATATTCCAAAACTTGGTGGGATCTATAGTGTAACTTCTTTTAGTCGATCACTTGCGATCACTAAGTTATAAGTAGTTTTTAGGCCTGAAACTTTTTGTTCAATGAACGAATTTCGTTGTGAACCTTCCATTTCTGATTTAATTCGTTCTCTTACAGCTGCATACGGCTTTGGAATTCGATTTTGTGGATTTTTTGGATCTTGGTCAGAATAAGCATATAATTTTCCAGCTTCATAGGCATCACGCATTTGTGCTTCTGTTACCGTTACAGGGATGGCTTTGATCTCATCTTGAAGCGATTTTAATGCCAAACTCACTTTCATTTTATCCAATTGCATTAAGTAACCAATTTCACTATCTACCTTTTGCACTCTTTTGGAAGTTTCAGCAATTTTTCCTTGGAGGATCGTAGATTGGAAAAGGTTCAGCATATCCCAAGTTTTTGCTTTTTCCGTTTTGTATTCTTGTTTGAGTTGGGAAGGGATTGCATCAAAATCAGCAGTTAAATCTTTCCAAGTATAACTTTTCCCATCTTTACTTGAGTATAGGCTATATTCTGGAGTGAATACTTTTGGATCCACATCATCTGGACCAGTAAATCGAGGAAGGTTTGCTACAGTGATTCCACTTTCTTCTGTGATTTTTTTAAGTTCTTTTTGGTACAAACCTTGCTCATACTCTTTCATTGTATGAGATGCAAACTGGTTTGCTTTATCAGCAGATTCACCTTCTGTAAAGTATGCAATACTTGCTTTGGTTTCTGCGTCTTCATGGGTTTTACCATATTCGATTGCTTCTTCTTTGTATGCATCAAATACTGATGTAAAATACTTACGAAGTCTTTCCGGATGTACTTTTTCCGTTCCTAGAGAACGTACTACGTATGCAATTCTTCCTTCGCCTTGTTTTGCGTAGGCAATGAATTTACCTTGTTTTACACCTCTAACTTCACTTAAAATGTCTTCGAGTGGAGTCTCTGCACAATTGGTGCAGAAAGGTTCTAATTTTCCACCAATTGGTTTTCTAGTCATATCATCAGTAACTTTTGCGATTTCGATAGCAACTTCTTTGTCTGATAGAGTGTTCAAACGATTGGCAAGATCTTGGGCTTTTTTCAAATTCTCTGCCTCATCTTCACCACGGACTAAAGCAAGTTGTAAATTGATAAATTCTAATGGTTTTGATTTTAAACCATTTTTTACATATTCACGCATATAAACATTGAGCTTTAAGAAATCTCTTACTAACGATTCAATTTTAGTTACATCTGCTTCAGAGACTTTATTTGCTTTGATTGCATCTTTTAGTAAAATTTTTTCCAAGGCGATACTTTCTAATATTTTGGCTTGGATGTCGGCGCTAATGGGTTGTGGTTCCGTGTTGCCACGTTTTGAAGCTTCAATTACAAAATTCATCTCTCTTCGAGTTACAGTCCCACCATCGAACGTAGCTAGGATTTCAGAATCCTTTGCACAATTGATCAGGGGCAGGAGAATTAAACCGAGTAACATCACTCGATGTATTAGTTTGTTTCGAATCATTGGGGTTCCTTGTCTTTTACAGTCTTTAAATCAATTAATATTTGCGAACAGGTCGGTCAGGTTTTTTCGGTTCAGGAGGAAAGGTAACGTTGATTTCTTTTTTAGTGACTTCTGTACTGCGAGTGTCAGTTGTTTTTGCCTTTAAAGAATGGACCGATGTTCCTTGTTTTTCAATGTTTAGGCCTAAAATCTCTGCCTTTTGGTCTTCTAATTTCGACATTTCCGATAAAAATGTTTCTTTTAAGATAGGAGAATATTCTCTGTCAGTAGCAAGCCTGTCGGTGAGTTTTTTTAATTCCACAACATCACGGTCGAGTTCTTCCAGTTTTTTGTAGAGATGAGCAACAGTTACCTTCAAAACACACTTCCTTCCAAAACTTTTATTTACTTGCAATAGAGTGCAAGAATGAAATAAGAAAATTAGAAAAATTTATGAGTTTAGACGATTTAGTAGTGTCCACTGAAAAAATTGATACCGTTTACGTAACCAAATTACAAGGAAATCTAAACAACTTCACAGCGGAAAAGTGCATCAAATCGGTCACCAATTCCTTAAAACATGGGTCAGTGATTCTCGATTTAGAGGAACTGAACATGGTCACAACCCAAGGCATTGTTGCCTTCAAAACATTAAATGAAGAAGCATTTTTACAAAAACACAAAATCATTCTCATCAACCTTCCGTTAAGTGTAAGACAGGCATTTCTTATGGCAGGTGTTCGCAATTTATTCCCCATCGCAAATAATGAGGAAGCTGCATTCAAAATGGCTTCCAGACCCAGTAGGTAAAACACAATGAGTTCAGGATTTAATTTTTTTCGTAAAATTTGGCATGTATTGGGACTCATCATTCCAGTTACTTTATACTTAGAACCATTCCGAGATGCATTTGGACTTGTTTATGCCACACGAGCCATCCTTGTAACTTCGCTTGGCATTTTCCTTTTAGCACTTTTTCTATTGGAATTGTTTCGTTTGAGCCATAGCGGATTTGAAGCGTTTTTTTATCGGTATTTTGGTTTTCTTATGAAAGAATCTGAAAGGAAACGATTTAATGGGACAGTTCCTTATTTTCTTGCCAATCTAATCGTTGTTTGTTTTTTTCCAGCGGAAGTAGCAATCCTCGCAATTCTATTTTTAGTCATAGGAGATCCATTTGCTGCTTATGTGGGAAGTAAATATGGCAAACACCGTTTTTACAATGGAAAATCCATTGAAGGTGTATTTGGATTTTTGATTCCAGCTTTAATCTTTTCCGTTTTTGTTTTGTATCTCATCACAAAATCTCATCCTGAAAGTTTTATCTCTTTGTATGACCACCATGGATTTACTTGGACTCCCATCGTGATCGTTTTTGTGTCGGTTCTTCTCTCTTGTGTTACAGAGTTTTTTTCCAACACTACAGCCAAGGGTTTAGTAGATGACAATCTCCTGATTCCTGTCGTAGGAGCGATTTCCCTTTCCGTATTATCATTGTTATATTTGGATTATACACCTATGGATTTTTTCTTTGATCCAAATGGATTGTACATTCAGAAATAAAGGTAAGACGTTACGGTTTCCATCGGAGTTGGATCGTCCTTACTTTGGAAATCGGTTCTTTACCAGGTATTTCCACAATATAAGTCAAAACGATAGGGCCTAAGGCTTCGATTTGGAATGGATTTTTCGCAATCCCGATATGGCGAAATTCTTCTTTTAACAAGGCACCTAAATAATGAAAGGAAACCACAGTTTTTGGTTGGAAAGAATTCCCTTCCATTCTTTCTTTTGCATTGCCATACACTAAATAAGCATTGTATCCACTACGAAACTCTTCTGACGTTTTACCGTTCCATGGTGAATCTAAAACCAGTCGAAACCCTGGTGTTTCTCTGGCTGTAAAATAGAGAAAATTGCCAAAATCTTCATACGTTGGATTTTCTTTTTTGAATTTAGTTTGATCCAAAAAAACGATATCATTTTCCGTTTTTGGTTCTATACACTTCAGTTCATCATTAAAATTATCGCAAAACTGAAATCCCTTGTCCTCTGACAAAATGCATTGGGATAAAAACAAAAGAGCTAGAATCAGAGTAGAGGGAAAATGTGATTTGTTCCAAATCGAATTTGATTGGTTAAGATTTAAATTTGTTAAACTCATACGATTCCCTGAGAGTGTTAAAAAAATAAACTACCTCTTTTTCTTTGAAATAATTCTGAGTAGAAGGTAGGGGTTGTAGTATCCCTCTAGAAAAATGATACACTGTTTCCGCATAAACACCTTGGAATAAATACATGCGGTGGAAATCATCCTTTGACTTCGCAATCACAATGTTATGTGAAGTAACATACCCAGGAACCAACAAAGTACTTAAATCTTTTTTTTGGAGGAGGTTTTGGAATTCCAAACTGTCTTTCTTTTTCTCAACAATTTCTTCTCTATGGATCCGTTGTTTGAAAGACAATACCTTTGTAAAACGACCAGGATAAGCGAACTCTCGTTCTGATTCATCCGGAATCCATCTGGGCAATACTAATGACTCATAGAGTATTTTAGAAAAACGTTTTTCGCTTAAAATTTTTAATTCAAACAGTGTATCTTCATTCTCGTAAGATACGATGAGAAAAAATGAAGCACCGGCAGGTCTTTCTAAAATCTCTTGTGGCATGGTTAGTTTTCCATCACACCTGTAATCGTAAATCCATCGAGTAACATATAAGGAACAAATGACGATTCGCCAATGAGTTCTCCCTCTTTTGCAATCGCTTCAATTTGATTTAAAGCATCAAATGCATTTCCTACAATTTGAACTTCGCGTACTGGAATTTTTTCACCCCCTTCTAAGAGGTAACCACCTTTAACAACACCAGAAAAATCTCCCGATGCTCCATCTTTTGTGCCTGAGATTCGATTCACAAAAAGTGTTTTGCCTGGCAGTTTAAAAAACTCATCTTTGTTTGTATTTCCTGGAGCGATTTGTAATTGTTTTGGCCCACAACCTGGGAGGCTTTGGGCACCGCCAGTTGCGCATCCATTGGAAAAAGGAAGTTTCGCTTTTTTAGCTTCATATGTATTATAAAAATAAGATTCAAGAACTCCTTCCGTTAAGACTTTTTTGAAAGTAGTAGGCATTCCTTCTCTGTCAAATCCAGTCGATCCCATGAAACCTTTGTTCGTTGGATCATCCCAAATGGACAGTAACGAAGAGGCTACTTTTTCTCCTATTTTCCCAGCCATTTTTGATTTCCCTTTTCGTAAACTAGTTCCATTCAAGGAACCAATAAAAAGCCCAAGGAAAAAGGAATAAACGGCATCTGGTGGGAGTAAAACTTTACCTTGGAATCCAGTTGTTGGTTTTGCATACAAGGCTCCCATACATTTATCTCCAAAATTATGGAACGCTTTTTTCCAAAGTGTCTGGAATTGGTCTTTTGTGAAACCACTAGCAGAATCATAGTCAAAACTTCCAACGAGATCTCCATCCACACCCATCCCCATAACAGATGCTGAAAGTTCTGCCCCTAATTCATGGGCCATCACACCTTTAGAAGATACAATTAACTTATAACCTTTGCTAAGCGAAAAATCACCGGAGTCAATGTTGATTTTATCATACAAATCACTTCGCCAACCTAGTGCCTCTTTGGCAAAGGAAACGAGGTCTTCAATTCCCATCGTATCAAGGGAACTATCATAAGTATCAAATTGATTTGTGAGTTGTCTTACTTCTGGTAAAACTAAATCCAGATCAGGTGTGGACTGGCTTTTTGCCAATTGATATGCTTCTTCAATGGATGTATACAAACTAGGGATGTGATTGGAAATGAGAAACCCTTGGTTTCCTTCATGGATCACACGGATCCCAAACATATTTTCTTCGGTTGCAGTACAGTTATTAAGATCGTTTTTTTCTAAACTCACATCCTCTGAATAACCATAACTGGAATAAATCTCTACTTGTTCCATTCCATTGGACTTGGCTTTCGAAATCAAATTGGTAAGTAAATCTTTTTGGTCGTTTAATCGTTTTTCTATCGCACCACGATCCATTATTTACCACCTAATAAAACTTTCGTGCGAACATAAGGTCCACCGGCATCCACTTTTGCAGGTTGTCCTTTCCCGCAGTGGCCCGATCCCAAATCCCATTTAAATTCTTTGGAAACCATATCTACATTTTGTAAAACATCAAAAGCAAGACCCGAAACAGTTACACCTTTTAATAAATTCGTGATTTTTCCGTTTTGGATTCGATATGCTTTTTGAACGGCGAACATAAACTCACCAGTCGCATCTGCTTGGCCATTTTTAGCTCCATCTAGGTAATACCCATCTTTGGTGTTTGCAATCATCTCTTCTAAGCTAGAATCTCCAGGGAGTAAAAATGTATTCCGCATACGAATGAGAGGAACATCTCCATATTCCCAAGCTCTTGCCGAACCAGTTGGTGCCACACCAAAACGTTCTGCAGTTTCACGGTTATGAAGATAGGAGGAAAGAATTCCATTTTTGATTATGACAGTATTGGTTGGAATCACACCTTCATCATCCACAGGGATGGTTCCACCAGCTCCTTCATAAAATTCTGAGGAACCAGAATCACATAACGTCACTAAGTCGGATCCAACTCGGTGGCCAATTTTCCCTTGGGCAACAGAACCTGAGAGAACAAAATCAGCCTCCACGGTGTGTCCAATTGCTTCATGGACAAGTAGTCCCACAATGGAAGGACTGAGGATGACAGTGGATAACCCGCCTAGCGGGAGTTCACTGGAAAGTAAATCCACAGCGGTTTTACAGGCTTCCTCCGAAATTTGAGAAGGGGATTGGCTCCGGAACAAACAGTCCCAACCACCTGTGACACCGATTGAATGAGAACCTGATTCCAATTTTCCATCTTCTTTGGCAACTGCAGAAACTCGAAATTCTGGTCTTACCAAACTAAAAAAACTATCTGCCCCGTCTGTTGTGACAATGGCTTTTTCTTCATAAATTTCAGAATACCCACAACCAACTGACTGGAGTTTGGTGGATTGTTTAGCCGCTTCGTTTTGGATATCGAGGACCATTTTCAATTTTTCTTCCACAGAACGAGAACGGAAGTCTTCTATCCCTTTTCCAATAAAGTCACCAACGGCAAAATTAGCCTTTGGTAAATTCGGGATCTTATCTTTACGAAGGGCAGAGGAAAGCCTAGCTGCTTTTTTTGCGATTTGGATCGCATTTTGGATGGAAGCTTTTGTGACTTCACTTGTAGAAGCAAAACCCCAAGTTCCTGATTCTAATACCCGAACTCCAACCCCAGTACGTTTCCGTAAAGCAGTGGATTCCACACGCCCTCGTTCTGCAAAAAAGGAACGACTTTCTTTGTGGTGGTATCGTAATTCAACAAACCCAGATTCTTCCGATAAACATTCTTTTAAAAGGTCACGCATCACAAACCATCCTACGTTCTATTGTATTATTTAATGAGATTAGATTTTGGAATCAAAAAAATCGAGAAGTATCTTGGGTAACCAGCGACCTTCTGGATTATCGGGAGATGGATCGCTGATATAACCCACATGACCACCTTTTTCTGTTAGAACAGTTTGTAACATGGGAAATGACTTCCAACGAATTTCATGCCAAACTTCGGAAGGTACAACGGGATCATCATCCGCATGGACAATGAGTCCAGGGAGTTTGATCCCTGGTAAGTATTTTAAACTGGAACAAATATTGTAATATTCCAAAACATTCGTATAACCAGAGATTGGTGCCGTAAAAAAATCATCAAAATCAAAAAACGACTTACTACGAAGGACCTGTTCCTTCTGTTTTTCAGTCAAATCATAGATCCCTGCGGAAACCTTTTCTTTCATTGTTTCCAAAAAGTGATCTCTGTAAAAATTCCCAGCACGAGAATCAATAAAATCACAACTCCGTTTTAAGTCTAGGGGAGGAGAAGTTGCCGTAAAGGCTTTGGCGTAATGTTCTCTTTTTTCTCCAAAAAACTTTAAGACCATATTGGCGGATAAGGAAAACCCTGAAACCAAAATGGATCTCGAAAAATGTTTATAAATATATTTCAATACTGCTTCGATATCTTCCGACTGACCAGCATTATATGGCTTTCTTGCAAGGCCTAAACCTCTCCCACAATTCCGAAGGTTCATACGAATCACCCCATAACCTCGGTTAAGAGCTTCCTTTCCCACACTTACCATATAATGGGATTCGGAACTTCCTTCCATACCATGTACGAGCATGATGTAGGATCCATTCCAAGCAGAAGCGTGTTTTCGGATTTGGGAAAGAGGGGGGTTGTGTTCAAGCCAAAGTATATCCCCAGACCCATCGTTTGTGGGAATGAGGATACTTTCTGAATAATACTCATCCTCCAGTGCATTGTCCGGAGGAAACAGTACATTGTAGACAGTTTGAAGGTGACGACCTTCTAAAAATCTTCTAGGTTTAAACTCTTTGTTAGACGACGTCAATTGTGTTTACGATCTTATCA
This sequence comes from Leptospira limi, assembly GCF_026151395.1. Lineage (NCBI taxonomy): Bacteria > Pseudomonadati > Spirochaetota > Leptospiria > Leptospirales > Leptospiraceae > Leptospira > Leptospira limi. The sequence continues at coordinate 2,380,543 of NZ_JAMQPV010000001.1, read as the reverse complement.
ACGATGCCATAAGCAAGTGCTTGTTCTGCATCCATATAATAATCGCGATCAGTGTCTTCCACCAATTGTTCGTAGGATTTTCCACAAGCTTCCGCTAACATCTGATTGAGTTTTTCTTTGGTTTTGACTATGTCCTGTGCATGGATGAGTAAATCCGTTGCAGGAGCTTGGATTTGCCCACCAATCGATGGTTGGTGGATCATCACACGACCATTAGGCCATATGTAACGATTTCCTTTTTTGCCACCAATGAGGAGAATGGATCCCATTGAAGCTGCCATACCCATACAAACTGTGTGTACGGGAGAGGAAATCATTTGCATCGTGTCATACACGACAAGTCCTGAGGTGACAACACCACCAGGGCTATTGATATAAAATGTAATTGGTTTTCCAGGATCAACCATCTCTAAATACATGAGTTTGGCTGTTAGTTCCTTGGAGGATTCGTCAGTGACAGGACCCCAGAGAAAGATTTTCCGTTTTTCCAGGAACTTCTTTCCCATGTTTTTGTCGCTAATGAGGTCTTGGATGGTTTCGGTGATTTCTTTTTCTGGTGTTTCTTCTTCTGGCATATTAGTTCAGTCTTTTCTGGTTAGACGTATGAGGCAAGCGTTTCAGCTTGTAGTACACACCTAGAATCAGGAAAACACTAAAAGAAATAAAAAAGAATCGTAACAAAAAGAGAGGTGGTTCTTTCCACTCGCCACCTAAACCCGCTTCACGGATGGAAGTAGGAAGAGCCTTTGGTTTGGCACCAGTTTTCTCTGGAAATTCTTCAAATTTTAGCACATGTGCTGTTTCTGAAAGTAAGTAGTACTTTCGGGCTTCTTGTTCCAAGGCATAGGCATCATTTTTGAGTAACCTTTCCTTTTCTTCCAGCCCTTGGTTTTCAACCACAAGCCTCTCCACCTCTGCATTGAGATTCGTGAGTTCTTTTTCTAAACGCATACGTTCCGCAACCCCTGACTCGGACAAAAGTCCGAGGTAGAGACAAGCACAAACATAGGTTAAGAGAAGAGAGGCTTTGGTTGCTGTCATTTTATCTTAGGTTGTAAAACGTACCCACTCCGCTGTATGTTGCATTTTTCCCGAGTTCTTCTTCGATACGAAGGAGTTCGTTGTATTTTGCAATTCTGTCCGTTCTGCTTAAGGAACCCGTTTTGATCTGGCCTGAGTTGGTCGCCACGGCAATATGGGAAATCGTTGCATCTTCGGTTTCTCCTGATCTATGGGACACAACAGCAGTGTACTGTGCTTTTTTTGCCATTTCAATCGCACTGAGGGTCTCTGTGAGAGTTCCAATTTGGTTCACTTTGATGAGAATGGAGTTACCAATCCCTTTTTCGATCCCTTTTGAGAGTTTTGTGATATTGGTTACGAACAAATCATCCCCCACAAGTTGGATCTTTTTCCCCAGTTTCTCGGAAAGTTTTTTCCAGCCTGTCCAATCGTTTTCATCCAGACCGTCTTCCATGGTAATGATCGGATACTTGGACACTAAATTTGAGTAGTATTCTACGAGTTCTTCGGCAGTCTTCTCTGGTTTTTTTTCGGCTTTGAGAACATACTTTTTCTTTTTCTCATCATAAAACTCAGAAGCAGCACAATCGAGACCAATTTTGATATCGAGGTCTGGTTTGTACCCAGCTTTTTCAATCGCAGTGAGGATCACTTCGATGGCTTCGCTATTGCTTGTCAGGTTCGGAGCAAATCCACCTTCATCACCAACCGCAGTGTTGAGTCCTTTGCCCTTTAACACTGTTTTTAAGCTATGGAACACTTCCGCACCCATACGAAGTGCCTCACGAAAGTTAGGAGCAGACACTGGTAGGATCATAAATTCTTGGAAGTCGATGTTGTTATCAGCATGAGCTCCACCATTGATGATGTTCATCATCGGAACTGGAAGTTCACGAGCAAAAGTCCCTCCGATATAACGATAGAGAGGAAGGCCAGAATGTGCTGCCGCTGCTTTTGCAACTGCCATTGACACACCTAAAATTGCATTGGCACCTAACTTCGATTTATTGGAAGTTCCATCGAGAGAGATCATCGTTCCATCAACGAGGAGTTGGTTTGTCGCAGAGAGACCAAGAATGGATTTTGAAATTTTAGAATTAACGTTATCGACTGCTTTGAGTACTCCTTTTCCAGAGTATCTTTTTTTGTCACCGTCACGAAGTTCAACAGCTTCGTGTTCACCAGTGGATGCCCCAGAGGGAACCGCCGCACGACCAAACGAACCGTCTTCCAAAGTGACGTCCACTTCAACGGTTGGATTTCCTCTGGAATCCATAATTTCACGGGCTTTGACGGAACGAATGCTATCTTTTTGGGACATCGGGAATTGTTTCTCCTAAGGGATAATTTCCTTCCAGTCTTAGGAATTTTAAGCCTCTGACAATAAACTTTTTCGACAAAGAGCCTCGTTCCAGGAAAATGACTTAAAAAGAAGAGGGAACCGTGAACGAACGCCAAAAATTCACCCGCAATTTTTCCATCATCGCCCATGTCGACCATGGAAAGTCCACTCTGGCGGATCGTTTGCTTGAGATTGGTCTTGTTACGGACCAACGTACCAAAAAAGACCAAATCCTCGATTCCATGGACATCGAAAGGGAACGTGGGATCACGATCAAAGCAAACAATGCTTCTTTTGATTACCATGCCAAAGACGGAAACGTCTACCACCTAAATTTAATTGATACTCCGGGCCACGTCGACTTTACGTACGAAGTGTCACGTTCTCTTGCTGCTTGTGAAGGGGTTCTTCTCATTGTAGATGCAAGCCAAGGGGTCGAAGCACAAACACTTGCTAACTTATATCTCGCGATGGACCTAGACCTTCGCATCATCCCTGTCATCAATAAAATTGATCTTCCTTCTGCAGACATTGATAAATGTAAACTGATGATCGAAGAGTCACTTGGCCTGAATCCAGAAGAGGCAATTCCGATATCAGCAAAAACAGGACTAAATGTCCAGGAAGTACTCGAAGCCATTTGTTACCTACTTCCACCACCGGTTGGGGATGTGGATGCTCCACTCAAAGCTCTTATTTACGATTCCTTTTTTGATACCTACATGGGTGTTGTCGCCAAAGTTCGGTTATATGACGGAAAACTTCGTAAAGGAGAAATGATTCACATGATGAACATTGGTCGCCAGTTTACGGTGACGGAAGTGGGGATCAACAGACTCTCTATGGTGGCTTGCGAAGAACTCCAAGCAGGGGATGTAGGGTATGTCGTCGCCGGTATGAAAAAAATGGGAGATGCCAAAACGGGAGATACCATTACTCATGCCAATCGCCAAACCGCAGAAGACGTAAAAGGTTTTAAAGACGCAAAACCAATGGTATTTGCAGGACTATTTCCCATCAATGGGGAAGACTTTGATGCCCTGGTTGATGCTATCGAGAAACTAAAGTTAAATGACTCTGCTCTCACCTTTGAAAGGGAAAATTCTGCAGCGCTGGGATTTGGTTTCCGCGTTGGTTATCTTGGCCTCCTTCATATGGAGATCGTACAAGAACGTTTGGAAAGGGAATTTAACCTTGCCCTCATCACAACGGCTCCATCGGTAAAATTTCGCATAACCACAACCAAAGACGAAGTGATCGAAGTGGATAACCCGAGTAAATGGCCAGACCCCATTCTCATTGGAAAATCGGAAGAACCCTTTGTCAAAGCGACAATCATTGCTCCCGAATCCTATGTGGGAAATATCATGTCCCTCGTGATTGAAAAACGTGGGATCCACATGGATACAGTTTACTTATCCAAAGACAAACTGCAATTAACCTACGAACTTCCCTTAGCGGAATTGATCTTCGAATTTTATGACAAGTTAAAATCCTACACAAAAGGTTATGCCTCACTTGATTATGAAGAAGTGGGTTACCGTGATTCGAAACTTGTGCGAATGGACATCCTTGTGAATGGGGAACCAGTGGATGCACTATCTTCCATTGTGCATAAATCCAAGGCAGAGGAAAGGGGTAGGGTCATCATTGAAAAACTAAAAGACCTCATCCCTCGACACCAATTTATGATCCCTTTACAAGCTGCCATAGGGTCAAAAGTAGTGGCTCGTGAAAGTATCTCTGCCCTTCGCAAAAACGTAACCGCAAAATGTTACGGTGGTGATATTTCTCGTAAGAAAAAACTCCTCGAAAAACAAAAAGAAGGAAAAAAGAGAATGAAACAAATCGGAAACGTGGAAATCCCACAAGAAGCCTTTTTATCCATTCTCAAAACAGGAGATTAAACAATTCAATTGTGCCTATATCGTTTTAAGGCACAAAAAGAGTTTTTGTTTCCTTCCAAAGAAAAAACTCGTAAAACTTTTTTATCGCCTAACGAACCTTTTTTGATTTTTATATGGAAGTAGAGAACCTTTCAAAATCGATGTTTCCCAATGGTTATCTAGATCTTCCGATTCAATTGACCAAATTTGCAGATTTTACTATGGTCCGCGACGACCTACTTCCATTTGGATTTGGGACTAAATGGCGAAAGGTTTTTGGCATTATCTGTGATGCCAAAAAAAAAGGAACCAAACGGATTCTCCTTTGGGGTTCAATCCATGGAAACTACCTAGCAAGTTTTACTTCTATCTTGAGAATTTCTGGTTTTTTTGTCGAAACCATCGCTTACACAAAAAATCCGAATCTAAGAACATACAACGAACGTTTGGTGAGAAATCACTCCCACAGGTTTCAATGTTATGCGAATCGGTCCTTTGCCTTGGAGGCATTTACAGTAAGGAGTCAATCCTTCGATGGAATTTCTTTACCCGAATTTGGAGTCCACCCTGGCCAAATCCTTGGACTCTCCCAATTTTGGCAGGATCTGGAGAAAAAAATCCATATGGACCTTGGTGAGAGGAATAGAACGAACTCATCACAAACAACAAATGCCATCCTACAAATGGAAATAGGTTCTGGTGTGAGTTTTTTATCTGCTTACGATCATTTCCACGAATCTTCCATTTGTGTCCAAGCTGTGATGGTTGGTGAATCCAAAAAAACATGGTTAGACAAAACAAAAAAATTACAAACAAATCTTGGATTAAAACAAATCCCCATCAGTAAGGAGAATCTGATTGAAATCGCAGGTAATGATCCTTCGATACCTGAAACCACCGATGGATTAAACGAAAACTCGAAACGGCAAATGAAAAAGGCAATTCGGTTTGGGAAACAAAATCCTTTTTTAGAAAATTGGATCGAGGAATATTACAAAAAAAACCAAGTCCTATTGGAACCCATTTATAGTGCCAAAACTGTCCACCACATCTTGACAAAGGAAAAACCATCCAAAGAAAAAACTCTAGAACCTCCTTTGTATTACCTCCACCAAGGAGGACAAATCCAACACTTAGATTTAATACTCTCGCGGCAGAGACCATCATGAGCACAAAAACTCCACTCATATCAATCGTATTACCGACGCATAACAGACAACATCTGGTAGAACGTGCCATCCAATCTGTTTTAGCACAAACATATCCCCATTGGGAACTCCATATCATCGATGATGGCTCAACGGATAATACCTGGTCTTTTCTTTTGGCGAATCTTCCCAGTTGGAAACGACAAATCCAATCCTTTGGTCGCTACAGTAAGTCGATCCAGATCCACCAAACAGAACATAGGGGAGTAAGCCATGCACGTAATTTTGGGATTGGGAAATCGGCGGGAGAGTGGATCACTTTGTTGGATTCAGATGACAAGTGGTATCCAGAAAAACTAACCAAACAAATCCAATTCCATAACGACCATCCAGAAATTCTGTTTTCTCAAACCAAGGAAGTTTGGAATAAAAAAGGAAATCTCCTCGAACCAAAAGGAAAGTATCAAAAACTTTCGGGACATTTTTTAAAAGAATCCTTAGAAATTTGTATGGTCACTTGTTCTAGTTTTATGGCTCATCAAAAAACCTGGGAGATGGTGGGAAACTTTCGGGAGGAGATGAAAACTTGTGAGGACTATGATTTATGGAATCGAATTCTCCTAAAACAATATCCAATTGGCCTATTGGAAGAAAACCTACTCGTTCGGTATGGAGGCCATGAAGACCAACTTTCCAATCAATTCCAAGCCATCGAACGATTTCGGCTGTATTCTTTGTTATCAATCAGAAACGAACAAATCTCTACTCTGGAATCCATTCATGACGAAAAACATCTTTCTGATGAGGATCAGAGTTTTCAGAGAATTTCACGAAGTTTACTGAGAGAGGCAATCTTGGAACGAATGGAAACCTTAGTCCAAGGAAGGAAAAAACGTGGGAAAGAGGTGCAATTTTTAACACATTTCCAATCACTCTTTTTGAATGACGAACCCATTCCAAAAAAGGATTTGTTGACTTTGTTAGATGACTCCTTATTCTAATCGATACGAATTGAGGCCTCCATGAAACAACATCTTGTATTACTGGTTATTTTTTTATCCTTAACTTTGTCTCTTCCGATCTTTTCCGAAACAAATCCTCCTTATGACATTCGGTTTCGGGTTTCTGTTAATAATGTTCCTTTTCCAACAGAAACTAATCCTTATTACCTAAGTCATATTTTGGAAATGAGAATTTTCCGACATTTGAAGTTGGATTTTTCACCCAGTGAAATTGAATCCATGGTGGATTTTATGATCACTCATGCGTCCAAAGAACACCCGAATCAAATTTATTTACCTGGGTTTGAGAAGGATGCAGAGCTTATCATTGGATTTCGTTACGTCGAAAAAGAGGGAGGAGATTTACTCTTCCTAGTTGTCACCAATTTTAACGTAGAGACTAACAAAATTGATACGAGTGATTTCCAAAAACAATTGGCGACCATTTGCCAAGTAAAATCCAATCGATTTGTTTATTTTGAGGATTTATATTCGGTTAAAAAGGAAACTGAATACAAGGAAGAGGGTAAACTACTTAGTTTAGCAAATTTGTATTTAATGGACGAGGATCCAAATAACGACCAACTAGTGGAGCCCTTACTCGAAAAAATCCTGAAAGATGAAACAAAACATCCATTAGAAAAATTTTATGCGTTCTTAACAAAAGGACAACAAGCATTGATCCAACGTAATTTTGTGGTAGCTGAAGACATCAAAACAAAGTCATCAACATATCTCACTTCTCTCCAAGGAGAAGACAAAGAACGTGCAGAATATATCCTTAAATTGTTTTCGAAAGAATTGGAAACGATGAAAGTATTCCAAAAAACAAATAACAAACTCTTCAAAGTTTAAATTTTGGCATAAAAAAACCCGGAGATTCATTTCCGGGTTTTTTCCTTCAAGAATACAATCCCAACTGTTTAGCTGGAAATGTATTCCTTGTTAAGACGAGTGATAAAATTGACCGAAATCTCTTTCGGACATGCAGCCTCACACTCGTATTGGTTTGTACAATTTCCAAATCCTTCTTTGTCCATTGCATTTACCATTTTACGAACTCTTTCTTTTTTCTCCACAACACCTTGTGGTAAAAGAGCTAGGTGAGAAACCTTCGCCGAAACAAATAACATTGCCGATGCATTTTTACAAGCAGCAACACATGCCCCGCAACCAATACAAGTTGCAGCATCCATCGCAAGGTCCGCATCCACTTTCGGAATCGGAAGTGCGTTTCCATCAGGAGCTCCACCAGTGTTTACATTTACGTAACCTCCCGCTTGGATGATACGATCAAAAGCAGATCTGTCCACAACTAGGTCTTTTGTCACTGGGAATGCTTTTGCTCTCCATGGTTCAATGACAACAGTATCACCATCTTTGAACTTACGCATGTGCAATTGGCAAGTAGTGGTTCCTTTTTCTGGACCATGAGGAACACCGTTGATCACCATAGAACAAGAACCACAAATTCCTTCACGACAGTCATGGTCGAAAGCAATTGGGTCTTCTCCTTTTTTGATGAGGCCGTCGTTCACAACATCAAGCATTTCCAAAAAGGACATATGTTCATTTACGTTGTTTGCCTCGTAACTGACCATACGACCTTTATCGTTTTTATCTTTTTGTCTCCAAACTTTAAGGTGTAACTTCATATTATCCATTATTTGTAGCTCCTTACGGCTAAGTGGATGTTTTCGTATTCGAGTTTTTCTCGGTGTTCTACTGGAGTTTTTCCTTCTCCTTGGTATTCCCAAGCGGATACGTGGCAGAATTTATCATCGTTACGTTTTGCTTCGCCATCTTCTGTTTGGTGTTCTTCGCGGAAGTGACCACCACAAGATTCTTCTCTTGTGAGTGCATCAAGGCACATGAGTTCCCCAAATTCTAAGAAGTCGGCAACACGACCTGCTTTTTCTAGTTCTTGGTTGAGTTCCGAACCAGAACCGGCTACTTTTACATTTTTCCAGAATTCCTCACGGAGTTCAGGGATTTTTTTCAAAGCATCTTTTAGGCCTTTTTCGTTTCTTGCCATACCACATTGGTCCCACATGATTTTTCCAAGTGCTCTATGGAAATCATCTGGTGTTTTAGTCCCGTTGATGGAAAGGAATTTGTTAGTCATCTCACGAACACGAGCTTCGGCTTCTTTGAATTCAGGGCGGTCTGTGGAAATGTTTTTAGCACCTTCTTTGGCAAAATAATCACCAATGGTGTAAGGAATCACAAAGTATCCATCAGCAAGACCTTGCATGAGAGCCGATGCCCCTAAACGGTTGGCACCATGGTCAGAGAAGTTTGCTTCCCCAAGGACATGAAGACCAGGGATATTGGACATGAGGTTATAATCTACCCAAAGACCACCCATAGTATAGTGAACCGCAGGGTAAATTCGCATTGGCACTTTGTATGGGTTCTCCCCAGTGATGCGCTCATACATTTGGAAGAGGTTGTCGTAACGGTCAGCAACGACATTTTCTCCCAATCGTTTGATGGAATCAGAAAAATCCAAATACACACCAAGGCGTTTGTCCCCAACTTTTGGGCCTACACCAAGACCGTTGTCACAAGCTTCTTTTGCAGAACGCGATGAAATATCACGTGGGGCAAGGTTACCGTAGGACGGATATTTTCTTTCTAGGTAATAATCTCTTTCTTCCTCTGGGATTTCGTGAGGAGGGCGAAGGTCATCTTTTTTCTTAGGTACCCAAACTCGTCCATCATTTCGAAGTGATTCCGACATGAGAGTGAGTTTTGATTGGTAGTCTCCCGATTGTGGGATACAAGTTGGGTGGATTTGTGTGTAACAAGGGTTTGCAAACGCTGCCCCTTTTTTGTAAGCACGGTAAGTTGCTGTTACGTTGGATCCTTTTGCATTGGTAGAAAGGTAAAATACGTTTCCGTAACCACCGGAAGCCAAAATCACGGCATCGCCTGCATGAGAAGAAATCTCACCTGTTACTAAGTCACGAACAACGATTCCTTTTGCATGACCATCAACTAACACGAGTTCTAACATCTCTGTTCTTGGATACATTTTCACTGCACCACGAGAGATTTGTTTTTCTAGAGCAGAGTAGGCACCAAGGAGTAACTGTTGGCCAGTTTGGCCTTTTGCATAAAACGTACGAGAAACTTGAGCTCCACCAAACGAACGGTTGGCGAGTGTTCCACCGTATTCACGAGCAAACGGAACACCTTGAGCCACACATTGGTCAATGATGTTTGTTGATACTTGTGCCAAACGATAGACGTTAGCTTCTCTAGCACGGAAGTCCCCACCTTTTACAGTGTCATAAAACAATCTGTAAACAGAGTCACCGTCGTTTTGGTAGTTTTTCGCAGCATTGATTCCACCTTGCGCCGCGATGGAGTGTGCACGTCTCGGGCTATCTTGGAAACAAAATACAGATACTTGGTAACCAAGTTCGGAAAGCGTTGCAGCAGCTGATGCACCAGCAAGACCAGTTCCTACGATGATCACCTTGTATTTACGTTTGTTAGCTGGATTGACTAATTTGATGTCTTGTTTGTGTTTGTCCCATTTTTGTTCTAATGGGCCTGATGGTATCTTTGAATCTAATTTCATATTCTCTCCTGAATCCCCTTAGCGAACATACCCGAGTAAAATCGAGAGTGGCATGGAACAATTTCCAACAAAAACAAGGAGTCCAAGTCCTGTGGAAATTTTTTGAATTGCGGGATTGTGTTTTGGGGCAAGAATCCCAAGTGTTTGTAACATGGAACCCAATGCATGGGAAAAATGTAACGCAAGGAAAACCATAAACACAATATAACTGATTGCTATTGTTGGGTCTTGGAATCCAAGGATGACCATAGCATACACATCATGCACTACATCACCATTCTTTAGAATGTATTCGTGAGTGTAGTGCTCAGGGTTGGTATAACCCAAAGTAAAGTGAGCTAAATGGTAAATGAGAAAGGTTAAAAGTAATAATCCACTGTAAGCCATTGTGCGAGATGCAAACGATGCTTGGATGGTTGTATTCTTTGCGTAAGAGACGGGTCTAGCAGAGCTGTTTTCAAGCTTTAGGAGGATGGCAGTGCATACGTGTCCAAAAAAAGCCACGATGAGTCCAATCCGCGCTACCCAAAGAAGGGGTCCTAAATCTTTAAGAAACTTTGCATAGGTGTTTAATTTTTCTGGTCCTTGGAAAACTTGAAGGTTTCCGACCATGTGAAGGATCACGAATCCAAACCAGATAAATCCGGTAATGGCCATTATGATCTTCTTTCCAATTGAGGATCGAAAGAAGTCTAGACTCAACGTCATTGAAGAGCTCCTGTTAGAGTATAGGTGTAAATTTTTCTATTACGTCCAGAATTAGACAGATTCCACTTTCCGTAAATTCATAAATCTTGGTAGGGTCAAAATGAGATATTGAGTTTGTTTCTCAATAAAGAAGAGAAAGGGAATGTAGTACGAAAAGGGATTGAGTTCCTTCTTCGGCAAAATAGGATAAACAAAGATTGTTTAACCTCCCAGGAAAAAAAACCATTCCCTCAATTTTCACTCGAAACCGCTTGTATTTGCCCTTTTTTGTGACATGCCTTGTATTCGTTACATGTGGTCCCACTCGTGTTAAAACCAACGTAGATACAAGGAAAGAGTATCTAAAGGGAGTCGGTTTGCCCATCCTTGTATCGATCCAACCTAGGCATAATAGGGATAAAAAAGAACTTCAGCTTTTTATCAAAACAGAAAACCTAACAAAGATTAAGATCAACAAATTTCAAATTCTATTTTTTGCGAGTGACCAAAACCGTCAATTTTTGATCCCTGATGAGCAGAAAACTCCTGAGTTAATTTGTTTGATTCCCAAAACCATTATGCCTGATACAATTTATAAATGCCATGTTGGTCCCTTTGTTTATAGCCAGTTATGGGATTCGATTGTTATCCATTCGATCTCTTTCACAACAGAAGACAAAGTACGCCATGTGATCAGTGAAGACGACATAGATGATGTCGTAATTTGGCTTTAAACAATTTAAATCGACTCAAAATCAGCGAACAAGTTGTTACTTAAGAATTGACCGGTTTCATCCATTCGTCTTGACAATGGATACAAGTGAAAATACCGTTTCTAGACCATTATGTTTTCCCATTTAAAACAAGACATTCCCTCTGGACTCGTTGTATTTTTAGTTGCTCTTCCTCTTTGTTTAGGCGTCGCACTTGCTTGTGGTGCACCATTATTATCGGGAGTGATCTCTGGTATCATTGGTGGGTTTGTAGTTGGTTACCTTAGCCATTCTCGAACAAGTGTGAGTGGTCCTGCTGCTGGCCTTGTTACGTTAGTCCTTGCCGCAACAACCGCATTAGGTGACTACCAAACCTTTTTATTATCCGTATTTTTGGCTGGTTTCATCCAAATAGGACTTGGTGTTTTAAGACTTGGTTTTATCGCAAACTACGTTCCTTCCAATGTAATCCAAGGATTACTTGCATCCATAGGGATCATATTGATATTAAAACAAATCCCACACTCAGTCGGATTTGATATCAATCCAGAAGAAGATTTTATTTTTTTCCAAAGGGATGGGGAAAATACATTTTCAGAACTTTTCAAAATTCACAAATATTTTTCTTGGGGAGCAGTTATCATTTAAACCATCTCTATGTCACTGATGATTGTGTATGATAAATTAAAATGGAAGGTACTTAGATACATTCCATCTCCCATTTTAGTGATTCTCATCGGAATTTTATGGAACCAAATTTTTAAAAACTTTATACCAAAGTTTTATCTGACAGAGAAACACTTGGTAACAATTCCCAATGTGAGCAACTGGGAAAGTATTTTTGTGTTTCCCAATTTCTCGATGATTGGCCAAGCTGAAGTTTGGCATTTTGCATTTACCATTGCGACATTCGCCACATTGGAAACATTACTGAATTTAGACGCTGTCGAACGCATTGACCCACACAAAAGGCTTTCATCACCTAACCGAGAATTATTGGCACAAGGAGTAGGGAATAGTTTATCTGGGCTCATGGGCGGACTTCCTATCACTTCTGTCATTGTCAGAAGTTCTGTGAACATTTATGCAGGAGCAGAATCAAAATTATCCACAATGGTTCATGGGGTTTTGCTTGCGATGAGCATTCTTTTTTTAAGTTCCTCTTTGAATATGATTCCGCTTTGTTCTTTAGCAGTTGTACTCATTGTCACCGGTTTCAAACTCACAAACTTTTCAGTGTATAAGTCATTATATAAAAAGGGACTTTATCAATTTTTACCCTTTATTACAACTATTCTTGCTATTATTTTTACCGATTTATTAACAGGTGTGTTAATTGGACTTTGTATTAGTTTTATTTTTATCTTAAAGAATAATTACAAAAATCCATTTTCTGTTGAAACAGAAAACTTAAATATCGGAGAAACAATCCGCATCGAATTACCCAATCAAGTTTCTTTTTTAAACAAAGCCTCCATCAAAGACACTCTTTGGTCATTACCAGAGAATGCAAAACTCATTGTCGATGCCTCCAATTGTAATTTTATTGATCACGATATTTTAGAAGTATTGGAAGAATTTAAGTCCGTAGTTGCTTTAGAAAAAAACATCCAACTGAATTTAGTTGGTGTGAAAGACCACTATGAATTAAGTGACCAAGTGCAATTTGTAAACATCTTGGACAGAGAAGCACAACAAAAGTTAACACCTGATGAAATTCTCGAATTCTTAAAACGAGGAAACGAACGATTTGTAAAAGGCAAATGGTCTGAAAAGTATTTTAAACACCAAGTGAACGCAACTGCCTTTGGCCAAAATCCAATTGCAGTTGTCCTTTCCTGCATTGACTCAAGAACAAGCCCGGAAATTATTTTTGATTCAGGACTTGGTGATATCATTTCTATTCGGATTGCAGGAAATATCGTAAACCAAGAAATCCTCGGAAGTTTAGAGTTGTCTTGTGCCAAAATTGGAACCAAACTCATCGTCGTACTTGGTCATTCCAATTGTGGTGCAGTTTCCAGTGCAATTTATGCTTTAAAAGATGGCAACATAGCAAGTATCACAAACAAAATTGAAAAAGCCATAGGAACGTCAGATCCAAGCTCAAAACAATCAAATTTAGGAAACGAACATATTTTTAATCACGTGGTAAAAACCAATGTGCTTAATTCAATAGATGAAATTTTAGATTCTAGTGAATTTTTAAAACGGAAGGTAGATGCAGGTGAATACAAAATTGTCCCAGCATTTTATGATACATCTTCTGGCGAAGTTCAGTTTTTCCAATCTGTCCAAACTTCACCGAAAAGTGAATCAATCTTTTAAAGATTAAACTTTATGAACTGGAACAAACAATGGTTTGTAAGCGGAACGATTATAATACGCTAAAAATGCATTAGCAATGACAACAAATATCCCGACTGGCAATCCATCTTGAGCAATCATCAAATGAACCAAAAAAATATTGATCACCACTGGTGCGATCACAACAGAAGCTAATGGAACAAACCTTCCAGATAAAAAAGCAAGAGCACATACAAGTTCTGTCACTTTAATCAAGGTTAACAAATAACCAGTAGCTTTCATTCCATCATTGAATATCTTGATGTTTCCAGTTACTTCAGGTTGTTGTACTAAATTGAATAATACTACAACAGATGAAAACAAAAACAAAGCGCCTAACAAAAGACGAACGATTGTATACAAAACTTTCATAAGTTACTCCTATTATACTTCCAAAAGTGGAAAAGACATTCACTTACAGAAAAAGACTCCCCATTGGAAAATATCTACCTAATGTAAGGGGATAGGGTTCTCATTTCCAGTCACAATTTTTGGATTTATTCTAATTTTACCTATTTTTTTGGAAAACTAGGCAATATAATTCCATCTTTTGGGCATTGATACCTTAGGAATTCTCAATGAAAATCCGAAATTTGCCTGTTTATCTTCTGGTCTTTTCCTTAAATGTTTGCCAAACGAACCAAACAAATGCACCAGAACATTTCAACTCCAAACAATCGAAATTCTCTTTTACTCTCCAATACGAAATGGATTTACCGACAAAAGTTTTGAAAGTGGGACCAAATTTAGAAATCTCAATTGGTAAATTTGCATTACAATCCTTCAATCACTTGGCTTCCCAAATATTCAATGTTAGTTCTTATACAGCGAGAAAAGAGAATGATCCACTGGAACCAGGAACCATCATTCTTCGAAAAGTCCAAGTGAATCGATCCATCGTATTTGAAGAAGGAACGACAAGATTCCACCATGCAACATTTGCATCCATTGTTGAATTTTTATTTATAAAAGAATCTGGTGAAACCTACCGAATTCTCGGAGAATCCGACCCGATCCAAACACACACCATTCCATTTTCAGCAAATGATAAAGATTCTGAGGAAAAAATTGCAAGTACCATCCAATCTGCCATTGCAATTGGTCTGAAAAAAATCATCCAACCTAGAGAAGATTGGAAATGGAATGGTCGCCAAATGATGTTCCAACAAAGAAATGGAAATTAAGAAACACAGAAACCCAATGCCATCCTCATTACCGTCTGAACCAGGGTTTCTGTGATCCTTTTTGTAAAGCGTATATTGAGACAAATCTGTAAAGGATGTACGAGTATACTCAAACCATTGCTTGAATCTAATGCGACATAATACTAATTATGGGAAGTAACTCACTGCATCACGTAATAATCTACTCGAAACACTAGTCGTTGCATCATCTTAAAATCTACTCCAAATTAGATAAGGAAACGATTCACTCATGTGTTTAGGATCATACATTCAACCAAAAATTTCCATGATTCTGATTTCCCAACTGACTTAATTTTTTGGAAACAGCATTGAACTCAAACAGCCTTTGAGATGGTATCCAAATACTTCGAAAGATTTCCAACATGTTGTTTTCCACCTTCAATTGCACCATATTTTTGGTTCACACGCTCTAATTCTTGTTTTGTGGAAAATACTTGTACCATAGTAAGGTTTGTGCTTTTTCCCTGATTCGTAGTTTCAAATGAAATTTCAGACCGAAAATTGACATCTTCGTCTCCCTCTCCATCACCAATGTGTTGGTATGAGATCAAACGCGGTTTTTCAATTTTTAAGAATTGGATTTTGTTTTTATAATCGCGACCATCTGGTCCATGCATCACAAATTCAAAAAATCCTCCATTCCTAAAATCAAAGGAGATAACGGTCAGAGTAAAACCATCTGGTCCCCACCATTCTTTTAAGTGGATTGGATCTGACCAAACCTCAAATAATAATTCGATTGGAACATCAAAAACCTTTCGATAAATCACCTGGTTTTCTTTGATTTCTGTTATCAATTCGGTTGAGCTCATAATTTATTTCCTTTTTTTAGTTTTAATGCATAACGTTCTAGCCTGTTTAAACGTTTACTCCAATCTTCTCTCACTTTTAAAATCAATTCTTCCATTTCAGAGAAACCATCCAAATTGACAGAATAGATTCTTTTTTGGGCTTCCTTTTTTACATTCAATAATTGTAATTCTTTTAACAACTGTAAGTGTTGCGAAATGGCAGGAGCACTGATGGAGAAATGATTCGAAATGGCGGTGGAAGTCATCTCACCATTTTTTGCAACAAGTTGTATGATCTCACGTCTGGTATCATCTCCCAGAGCTAAAAAACTATTCATACTGAAACATAATAAACCAATGACTTAATTAAGTCAACACTTAATTAAGTAGAAAATTCATAAAAGATAGATCTGATTTCAAATTGAATTCTCCCTCTATCTCTTCCTTCAATATTTCCAAAATCAAATTATCTTTGAACAGGTATCATCCATGTTCCTTTATAGTACTCTGATTTTAAAATGACTCTGATTAGGATCCTTGAAACCAAATTACCTTTTTCATCTTCTTTATGTTTTTTTGATTGCAAATGTAAGTAGAATTGATTGAATTTTCTTCCAAAGATTAAAAACGGAACATTGTTCAACCCAATGAATTCAGTGTTTTAGGTATGAGGAAATCAAATGGCCAATCAATCAATCAGGGATCCAAAAGTTGTCATCATAGGCGCTGGAATGACAGGAATCCTACTCGCAATTGAATTCAATCGGATCGGTGTGAAAGACATTACTATTTTAGAGAAAAAACATGATTTAGGAGGTACTTGGAGGGAAAACACATACCCAGGTGTGGCTTGTGATATTCCTGCACATATGTATACTTATAGTTTTGCACCCAATCCTGAATGGAGCCATCGATTTGCACATGGACATGAAATCCATGCTTATTTCAAACGTGTGAGTGATGAATACAAAATCACACCCCAGATTCATTTTAAAGAAGCAGTAACAGAAGCATCCTACCAAAATGGAAAGTGGACAACAAAAACTTCCAAAGGAAATACATATGTTTCTGATTTCCTCATCTCAGCCACCGGTATTTTACACCACCCGGCAAAACCAAACATCCCGGGACTCGAGAGTTTTAACGGAAAATGTTTTCACACGGCAGAATGGGATCATTCGGTAAATTTAGAAGGAAAACGAATTGGGATCATTGGAACTGGCTCCACTGCAGCACAAGTCATTCCTGAGATGATCAAAGTTGGAAAAAAAGTTTCGGTTTTCCAGAGGACACCGCAGTGGATTGTCAAAGTACCTGATACAACTTATACAGAAGAAGACAAAAGAAAATGGAGAAAGGAACCTAACATCCTCAAACGATTCCACAAATGGTATACATTTGCCGTAGAACAAACTTTCTCAAAAGCTGTGATAGGTAAAAAAATCCCTCACTTACTGATGAGTTTTTTGTGCAAAAGGAATTTACGAACTTCCATTAAAGATCCTGTACTTAGACAAAAACTAACTCCAAATTACCGTGTTGGTTGCAAACGTGTGATTGTGAATTCCACATTCTATGATGCCATCCAAAAACCAAATGCTGATTTGGTGACAGAGGGAATTGAAAAAATCACAGAAAAAGGTGTCATTACAAAGGATGGTAAATTACACGAATTGGATGTATTGATATTGGCAACGGGATTCCATCCATTTAATTTTATGCGCCCGATGAACTTAACGGGAGAAAATGGAGTCTCAATCGAGTCTGTTTGGAAAAAGAAAGTTCAAGCATACCGTTCCCTCTTTATCCCTCACTTCCCTAATTTTGTTTTGATGTTAGGACCAAACACACCGATTGGAAACTTTTCAGTCATTGCCATGAGTGAAGTCCAAACCAAATACATCATCAAAATCATTGAAGATTGGAGAAAAGGAAAATTCAATGCGATCGATGCCAAGGAAGAAGCCTTACAACGTTTTGCAGCTTATCTCAAAAAAGGAATGGTCGGCACTGTTTGGTTAGGTGGTTGCCAAAGTTGGTATTTGGATCCAGATGGAGATCCTGCAATGTGGCCTTATACTTGGAGTCGTTGGGAAAAAGAAATGAAATCCCCCGATTACCAAGATTTTAACCTAACCCAAACGTAATTTGATAATAACCTAAACAACATTTTTGCCGGTATGAAATTATAATACCGGCTTTTTTTGGTCATTAATTTTGGTTCGTTTGTAAATTTCCTTCTAAATGGCGTAATGCCTTTTCCATCACCATTAAGTTCGTGGTTTCGATCATTTTTTCCACGTTTGCAGTACGAAAAAATCCATAGATTTCAATCGTTGTCTCCGCCTCTTCCGTTACCGTATTACTTGCTATGAGTTTTGATCCTTTATAAAGGCTATACTCCAAGTGTACTTTATAATTATGATCCCGAATTTGCACTGGCCAATAAAAGGTTAAAGGGTAAATCGCAGGCCAAGTCCACCAATAGTTATAGGTATTGGAATACAGAGGGGTGATGGTCACGTCAATTGCGTAATCCTCGGATGTCATTTTTGAATTAACATCGGGCATGGATACTTTTTGAAACATCCTAGCTGATCTGAGATACTCGATGAAAACAGTTCTCCAACTATTTACAAATCCCAATCGATCATGCGTAATGATATCGAATTTACCGATATATACTTGGTTCGGGTATTTGGCAATGGATAGTGTTGAATCTTGTTTGGAAGGAGGAATTTGTCTAATGTCTACTTGGCATGAAATTAAGAAGACTAAAATTAATAAACTAACGAAGTAATTACGCATATTGGATGTTATTCCCAAGAAACTAACAATTGTCAAGTTTAAGTGATACCATTAAGTGGATTTTATTTGCAAAAGTATCTAAATCTGAGTTTTCCCTCTCAGTTTTCATCTAAAAGAGAGATGATTAGAAATGGGCTTTTATATCCATCCAGAGTTTCAACAATTTTGTCTAATCCCTCCCGGTTGATCCCAACACAACCAGAGGTAGGTTTGGCTTCCATCCAAGGATGAAGAAATATCATACTACCTTGCCCAGGTAAACTCGGATTTGTATTGTGTTCGATGACAACAAAGAGATCGTAAATTTCAGATTCCCATAAAGGAATTGCTCCTTTCTCTTTTTTTGTGAGTAATTGATTATAATGTTTTGATTTTGGATCATCGGACCAAAAGTGATACCTTCGAATTTGAGTGTATTCTAAATTTCGAATGGATTTTTTACCTTTTCCAAGTATCCTTTTGATAGGAAAATAACCTTGGGGAGTAAATCCATCCCCTTCTTTTTTGAGATTGGATAAAGTTAGTCCACTTCGCCCGAGCCAAACGGGCACATCTGCTAAATCTGTTTGCCAATCACCATCGACAAGGGTATAAAGATACAATTTACCTTGTGTTTCCCCATGTTTTGCCAGCACCAGAAGCACTTGTTCGGACTCGAAAAACGTATGTTGCCCTGATTGGTCCAAAAAGTTTTCTCTTGGAGATGCCTCTAAATTTGGTAAAAAAAGGAAGAAACACAGAAATATTAGGGAAATTTTAAAGATTTGGCATGAAAATTTAAGGGAAAACGAGAAAAAACTTAGGAAAAAAAGGAATAATTGAGTAAAATGGAAGAATTCCAAGGAGTGAATCAAAAGATCCGCTCCCCCTGCTGGGCTCGAACCAGCGACCCAATGATTAACAGTCATTTGCTCTACCGACTGAGCTAAAGGGGAATCTCGAATCTGTGACCATGCTACGGAGAAAGCCTGCTAGGTCAATGAAAAAATTATGTCATAGCGACGAGAAATTTTGAAAAAATTCTAAAAAATCCGATCGTTAGCTCTGAAAAAATGGATGTTTCCAACTTAAGATTCCTTCATTGTGACATAATCCTCTCCGTTCCTGGTAGAGGAAAAAAATAGAAATTTTATATGTTGTTTGAGATGGGGTTCTTGCATGAAGATTGAGAGGCATTTTACCAAAGGGAACAAGGGTTTATACCCGAATTTGACATGGGTTCGTAAGGACTCTAAAATTACGAATACAGACGGGTCGGTTGTATTTGAAGCAAACGGCGTCGAAGTTCCCGATTTTTGGTCGCAAGTGGCTACCGATATTCTCGCACAGAAGTACTTCCGCCGCAAAGGTGTTCCGAAGTACCTGAAAAAAGTCGCAGAAAAAGGGATCCCAGAATGGTTACAACGTTCTGTCCCTGATGATGAGAAACTAGTCGCTCTAAACCCCGAAGACCGTTACGTAGGAGAATCTGACTCCAAACAAGTATTCCACCGTTTGGCGGGATGTTGGACGTATTGGGGTTATAAATACGGGTATTTTACGGATGAAGATAGTGCCCGTGTTTTCTATGAAGAAGTTATCTTTATGCTCGCAAGCCAAATGGCTGCTCCTAACTCTCCACAATGGTTCAACACTGGTCTTCACTGGGCGTATGGAATTGATGGTAAGTCTCAAGGTCATTATTATGTAGATCCAAAATCGGGAAAATTAGTAAGATCTGCCTCTTCTTACGAACACCCACAACCACATGCATGTTTCATCCAATCTGTGGATGATGATTTAGTGAATGAAGGTGGAATCATGGATCTTTGGGTTCGTGAGGCTCGCCTCTTTAAATACGGTTCGGGAACTGGAACAAACTTCTCCAACCTGCGAGCAGCCAATGAATCTCTCTCTGGTGGTGGTAAAAGTTCTGGTCTGATGTCCTTCTTAAAAATTGGGGACCGTGCTGCAGGTGCCATTAAGTCTGGCGGAACCACTCGACGTGCGGCGAAGATGGTATGCCTTGATATGGACCACCCTGATATCGAAGAATTTATCGATTGGAAAGTCCAAGAAGAGAAAAAAGTGGCATCCCTTGTCACAGGTTCCATTTTAAACAACCGACTCTTAAATGAAATTATGACAGCCTGTGCTTCCGCCAAACAAACACTTGGTGAAGAAAAAGCATATGACCCAACTGCAAACGTAGAACTTAAGAAAGCCATCCAAAAAGCAAGAAAAGCCTTTGTTCCTGACAACTACATCAAACGAGTGATTGATTTGTCGAGACAAGGATACAAAGACCTACTCTTTGAAGAACTCACAACCGATTGGCAATCTGAAGCATACAATACAGTTTCTGGACAAAACTCCAATAACTCTGTGCGAATCACAAATGAGTTCATGGAAGCGGTAGAAAAAGACCTCCCATTCCACCTCGTGAACCGTACAGAAAAGGAAAAAGCTCGCAAAGAAGGTCGTGAACCGAAAGCAGCAAAAACCTTACGAGCTCGTGACCTTTGGGAAAGAATTGCAAACGCAGCTTGGAACTCGGCAGACCCAGGAACACAGTATCATAGCACGATCAACGAATGGCATACTTGTCCAGAAGATGGAGCGATCAACGCATCCAATCCATGTTCTGAATACATGTTCCTAGACAACACAGCATGTAACTTAGCTTCTGCGAACCTTGTGAAATTCTTAAAAGAAGATGGATCCTTTGATGTAGAAGGATATCGTTATCTTAATAAAGTCTGGACCATCATCCTAGAAATTTCTGTTCTCATGGCACAGTTCCCATCCAAAGAAATTGCGGAATTGTCTTACAAATTTAGAACATTAGGTCTCGGGTATGCAAACCTTGGTTCCCTTCTCATGATCATGGGAATTCCTTATGATTCTCAAGAAGCGATGGCTGTGACAGGTGCAATATCCTCCATCATGCATATGACAGCATATGCAACATCAGCAGAGATGGCAAAGGAACTTGGACCATTTGCTGGTTACGAAAAAAACAAAGACCATATGTTACGAGTCATTCGTAACCACAGACGTGCTGCATACAATGCACCAAAAGAAGAATACGAAGGATTAACCATCACACCAGTGGGAATTAACCCTTCTTTCTTACCGTCTTATTTACTCGAAGCAGCAAAAGAAGATTCCGACAGAGCCTTGGCACTCGGAGAACAATTCGGATACCGCAATGCACAAGTTACTGTGATTGCTCCAACAGGAACGATCGGTCTTGTCATGGATTGTGATACAACTGGAATCGAACCTGACTTTGCACTTGTGAAATACAAAAAATTGGCAGGTGGTGGTTATTTCAAAATCATCAACCAATCAGTTCCTGCTGCTCTAAAAAAATTGGGTTATAGCCAAGCAGAACAAGATGCGATTGTAAACTACTGCAAAGGCCATGCTACATTCAATGGTGCGCCGGGTGTTAACACAGCTCGTTTGAAAGAAAAAGGTTTCACTGAAGATGTGTTAGAGAAGTTGGAAAAACAACTTCCGTTTGTATTTGATATCCAATTTGCTTTCAACAAATTCACATTAGGTGAAGATTTCTTAGCAAAAACATTGGGCATTGACCCTTCCCTTTACAATTCTATGGGGTTCAATTTACTCGAAACATTGGGATTTACAGCGGATGAGATAGCACAAGCAAACGATTATGTTTGCGGAACGATGACCATCGAAAACGCACCATTCATCAAAGAAAAGGATCTCCCTGTTTTTGATTGTGCGAACAAATGTGGTAAATACGGAAAACGCTTTTTGTCTTATCAATCACACATCCGAATTATGGCAGCGGCTCAGCCATTCATTTCGGGTGCGATTTCCAAAACAATCAACCTTCCAGAAGAGGCAACCATCGAGGATGTGAAAAATGCATACCTCATGTCCTGGAAAGTGATGATCAAAGCAAACGCTCTCTACCGAGACGGATCAAAACTTTCACAACCACTTAACTCCGTATTCCAACTGTTAAGTGCTGTGGGAGAAGAGGAAGAAGAACTAAACACAACTTCCGCTCCGAAAACGGTAACAGAAGTGGCAGAAAAATTGGTGTATAAATACATCTCGGAAAGAAGGAAACTTCCACACCGACGTGCAGGATACACTCAAAAAGCGATGGTGGGTGGTCACAAAGTTTATCTCCGAACAGGAGAATACGAAGATGGCCAACTTGGGGAGATCTTTATCGATATGCATAAAGAAGGAGCGGCTTTCCGATCCCTTATGAATGCGTTTGCGATTGCGGTTTCTCTTGGATTACAACATGGCGTTCCTTTGGAAGAATTTGTGGAAGCATTTACCTTCTTTAAATTTGAACCAAACGGTATGGTTTCTGGTAACCCTCATATCAAAATGTCTACTTCTGTGATCGATTATATCTTTAGAGAACTTGCGATCACCTATCTTGGTCGATACGACTTGGCACAAGTATCGCCAGAAGACTTAAGAACTGACGAAGTAGGAAGAAAAGCAGAACCAGCTCGAGATACGGTGGGAAAGCAGGAAAGTAGCGGTCCACGTACTCCGCTACAAGTAAATGCAATTTCTATGAAATCAGTTCTCGAAGACAAAGCGGAAGTTGTAGCTGTGGCAGGTCAAACGCCACAACAACCAACCCAAGCACAGTCCGCTGCGGCAACACTGAAGAT
Organism: Leptospira limi; assembly: GCF_026151395.1. Lineage (NCBI taxonomy): Bacteria > Pseudomonadati > Spirochaetota > Leptospiria > Leptospirales > Leptospiraceae > Leptospira > Leptospira limi. Next base: position 2,357,346 of record NZ_JAMQPV010000001.1, on the reverse strand, counting down.
CATTGCGGAAGCAAGAACCAAGGGTTATACAGGAGATTCCTGTACTGAATGCGGATCCTTCCAAATGGTACGAAACGGAGCTTGTCTCAAGTGTATCTCTTGTGGATCCACAACGGGTTGTTCGTAAAATAAAATCCGATCACCATCTAAGTTTGCAAAAGACTAGATGGTGACTCCAATGGAGACCTCAATCAAGGGTTCCCATTGTGAATGAGGAAACGATAAAAAAGGATCGAATATTCGGTCTTTTTTTTTTGCTTTCAGATGTTTTCTTTTGAAAGGAAAATTTGATTCGTGTGTGAATGTTTGATTCAGGGGACCAAGCAGACTTTAGATGGAGTTTAAGGAGTGGGAGCCGGTTCAATGGAACCATCTTCTGGTTTAGGAGGTGTTCCACCTAATTGGTTTAAGTTGGGAAGGTCCACTTTAGGCGAGGACAAGGTACCACGAACAGGGATACAAGTTTTCCCACCTTCTTGTGGCAATAAGGCAACCATCCCTACCAAATCCTGCCTTTCTTGGGCAAATTTCTCGGTTAAAGAAAAACAAACTTTTAAATCCAATTGAGAAAAGGAAATGGTATCAGACAAACGAACCACACCCTGGAATTGGAATTTCGCCATATTGGAATCAAGGCTACCTCTTTCGATGAGAAGTTTCCCTGATCGAATTTTAAAGAGTAAATTTGCTCTTTTGATATCAGTTCCTTTTAAAGTTCCTAAAAAAGGAATCTCCATCGATTCTTTGATTTTTCCACCAGAAAGAGTAATTTCCCCTTCCCCATTCCATTTGGTTATCTTATCATCTAAAGGTGACAATCGAATTGGCAAATCTAAGGTTTGAATCCCAATTGAAAGATCACTTCCTTCATAAGTAAAATAGCCTATATTGATATCCCCTTCCAAACGCGACTGTAAAATTCCAAATACAGAAACACCAAGACTTACTTCTTCTGCTTTTAAAGAGGTTCCAGAGGGAAAACTAACAACAAAACTATCAAAAGATTTCCTTCCAATCATAGGGAAATGGATTTCTTTTGCATCCATTAAAATCCCCGTTTCTTTGCCAGTTTTAATGAGGACGGACCTAACAATTTCATTGAGAGGAAAAATAAAAATGGTAAACAAAAGAAAAGAAACAAATGAAATCGCAATGAGTGTCAGAATTTGTTTTTGATTGATTTTTGTGTGTTCTTCATCAGAATCTTCATCAAAAAGTTCACTATCCTCTTCCAATAATGATTCTTGAACAGCAACATCATCATCTAAATCATAGTCTTCTTCAAATTCGTTTTCTTTTGCCATTTTATTTCCCTTTCGACAAACGACTATAAGATGATACTTTCAAATTGACATCATATATCTCTTTTTCTGCAAACGGTTTACGAAAACTAAGAAGGTCTACTTTTGCTTGGATTTGTTTGTTTTTTTCGATGTCATAAACCAATTTAATGATATCTTGTAATAAAACAGAACGAAAGGATACATCGATTGTAATTTTGTTATAGTCCTTTTGGATCACATTACTTGTATCCTTCATGGTTTGGACTTTATCTTTTAAATTATAACGCACCAAAATTTGATCCAATTTGGAATACATGACACTTACGTCTTCTTCACTACCACCAGATTGTAATCCACGTAAATAATTGTATTCGCGGATCACTCGGTCTAGTTCACCAGCTTGTGATCTTGTTTCGAAAATCTCATCTGATAATCGATTTCTTAAATCGGACAATAAGGTCACAATCGTATAAACACCAAGTAGTGACACAAAACTAATGAGTCCTATCACTAGGACTCGTTCTCTATCATTCAAACGGTCAAACATTAGGGTTCATCCTTTGGTGTCACAACATCCATTTTGATTTTAAAACTAACTTTGAATTTATTCACACCCGTGATGAGACGTTTGTTTTGGATTTGGATATTCGTGAATTTTTCGGATTTTTCAAGTGCAGATTGGATGGTTCCAATTTCACCAAATTCGTTTACCCTACCGTAAATTTGGATCTCCTTTTCTTCAAAGTTAAACTGATCCAAAATAAAAGGTAGAACCTCTGGCGAAGGGAATTGTTCTGTTGCCTCATTTAATACATCAAGAACACTTTCTTGGGACAAAAACAATCTGTAAATTTCAGTTTTTTTACGTTCTGCCTTTAGTTTTTTATTAGCGGCATCAAGAGGATCTTCCTCTTCACCTAACTCTCCACCAATTCCATTTTTATATTTTTCGATTAATATTTGTTTGTTGGCAGCAATTTTTCGTTTATCCAAAATGATTCCAATCAAAAACACACCAAAGAGTAAAATTAGAGAAATACTTACCAAAATAATATGAGGTTTGAATGCTGCGAGTTTGAAGCGATTGGTATGAATTTTTTTAGCAAAACCAGTTTCTAAAAAATTCACCCGATTGCGTGATTCAAAGTGAACACCAGTGGCAACTGATGTTACAAAACTTGGATCATTGATCCCTAAGAATTCATACCGACCTGTCTTAATTCCTAATTTTTCTTCCAAATAACCAGTAAGATTCGGATAGAGACTTGCCCCACCAGATAATAAAATAAGGGTTGGTCTCTCTTGTTCTGGAAGAGAAAAAATACTATTCTCAACTTCATGGACTACTTGGTCAAGTTTCGCTAAAATGAATTTACGTAATGACTTAAGTTGGATGGCAGTGATGTGAAACTGATTTAAAAATTTTGTTTCTTCAACCTTATCCATAGAATCAAATAAAAATCCAATCGGAAGTGATTCTTTGATGAGTCTTGCTTCTTCTAAGTCAACTTTTAGAATACTAGCAAACTCTGCGGTAATTTCTTCCCCACCAATATAAATTTGTCGAGTGTGTCTTAATTTTCCTTCATGGAGAACATTTAAAATACAATAACGACCACCTAAATCTAGTTGTAAAATTGATTTTTCGGCAACTAACAAAGGATAGTTTTTAGTGATGAGAGCAGAAAGAACAAAGGAATCTAACGATAAACAACTTAATGTCAAATCTCCTTTCGCAAAAGGTTTTAGGGCACGGAATAATTCTGAATGATGAACATTAAAAGTGATTACATCAGAATTTTCTTTTCCTGTTCTCCAAGTTTTCCCAATAACTTCCAGTTCTTCCATAGGGTAAGGAACTAAATTTTCCACTTCAAATGGTAAAACTTCTTGGACGGCTTTTTCGGAAACCAATGGAACTGTAATGTCCCTTACAAATAAATTATGAATCCCTAAATTGAGTAAAAAACGATTTTCCTCTGGGAAAAAACTTTGGATAAATCGGATGATATTGTATTCGAATGGATCCCCTTCATTTTCATCTAGTTCCACAACAGGTAAACTTTCAGTCCTGAGGATAACCACTTTTCCTAAAACTTTTTTGAATAAAACACCCTTCAGGAAGGTAGATCCGTAATCGATTGCAAGGTATTGGTCAAATGATAACATAATTAATCTTCAGTATAGTATAACATCTGGTTGTTGGTAAGATCAAATAATCCAGTTACCTTACGAACCACTTTATCCTTTATAATCCCGACCCCTGTAATTTTGTAAACTTCACCTTTGGTTTTGATCCGGCCACCCGATACGTCGGTTCCTTCCCCTGCCAGTTCTTTATACAAAGTAAGGTCACCAGTGGTTTTTACTTGGAACTCAGGTTCTGTCTCCAGATCTTTCAATTCTTTAATATAGCCTCCTTTCTGCAACTTGAGTTTCAAAATTTTCATGGCGGCCTGTTTGGTCATAAAATCAGAAAGGGAAATGAGTACAAAATAGGGTGCCGTATTGATATTGATCCTGTCATCATACGAATCTCCCGCAGGCAAATAAGCAGTGATATTATTGGAGAGCACATAGTCTTTATCGGAACGAAGTGCCCTTTCCTCTTCAGTCATAAAGTCTTTTGAATTATTTTTGTCGTAATCCTTCGGTTTTAAACTTTCGTACACTACGGAACGATCATAGCCCTTCACATTTAAAAGTTCAGAAAGGGAATAAAAAGGAGCATTTTTGATCTTTCTTGGAGGGCTTAGACGATTGTAATAATACTGTTCCGCACCACCCCCTGTTTCCTGGTGGTTTTCATCAATCCAATCCAGAATCGGAAAAATCATCTCTCGTTTGAGTCCAAACTGGTAGAACAACCGAGTGACCATTTCAATTGTCCTTTGGTTAGGTTGGTCATCATAAATTTTGACAAGAGAGTTGATGTTGATTTTGCCATCTTCGGGGCTCATCGTGTAATAAATCACACCTCCACCAAGGGGAATGGGAGGTGGATCCATGGCAAGACCTGACTGGTACAAAACCTCTTCTGGGATTTTTTTTAAAGCCCCAACAGCTCCCATAAACCCAGCCTTTGCCAACATATGAGCACGAAACCCATCTGCTTGTGCCCTTGCCACTCGGTATTCTGTGGCAGCATCTTCAAAAAATTTTGAAGCTGTAAAAAGGGATGCAGTTCCGATGGCCATCACAAGGAGATAGACCATAAACCCTTTTTTCGCGTTTTTATTTGTAGAGAATAACCGGATGCGCAAGTGATTCATATTTTACAAAGGCACTCCCCACTAATGATATAATTTCAAATCGAATGAGCCTTGGAATTTTTTTAGTTGTACGTGAATTCCAATCATCTACCCATTTGTCTCCACGTTCCGAAAATTTCATTTGGAAACTTTTGACATTTTCAAGTAACACATGTTCCACTCCGCCTTGGGTTGGAAAGGTATCTACCATTTCGTCTTCCCGCCGAATGAGATAGGACAAACCTTCCATTTTCGGATTGGGCATCTTTCGTAAATAAAAGGAAACTTCCCTGACAGATGCTTGGCCCTCTTCTTCCGAATTAGGATTGGAAGTCGCAAAAACAATCCGATCGTTCCTTGCTCCAGTCACTCCTTCTTGTTTTCCCACAAATAAAATTCGTTTTTGGTTATCGATAAAATAGGTACGAGCTAAAGTTCCTCGGATATTTTCCATAGCATACAAAATATCCTTTCGATTGGCTCCTTTATTTGAAGCTCCTTTTTTGGAGATTTTATTGGCAGTATAAAAAACGGAAAAGATCCCAGTAAAAATAACAGCCATGATCATCACAACAATGGAAATTTCAACGAGTGTGAACCCTCTACGATTCTTTTTGCATTGATTCAAAGAAAGCTTTTTCCATAAAACATTCATTAGTATTTTGCACTCCTGAACGTTTCAACGCTATAAGTTTCTTTTTTATTTCCATCCATGTAAAATATGGAAACTTTCACTCGGAAAACTTTTAAAACTCCACCCGTTTCAAAACTTTTTTTCTGGCCTCTTTTTTTCATGAGGTCACTAAGTCCCACATCTTTATCACCTAACATATCTTTGGGTGCTTTTTTCCGAAGTTCCTCGGCATTGGGACCACCTGCAAGTTTGAGTAAGTCCATTTCTTCTTCTTTGATTTCTGTTTCAAATGTATAACCAGGGAATGCATCAATGGAACCACGGGAAGTATCCGTTTGCATGGTGGTGGATGAATCCACTTGTGCCATTTTTATTTTTGCCAAATGAACTGCATTGGCAAGTAAGACAGCTTTTTTTTGATACGAAATTCCTTCCGCAATCATTGAATAAGTATAGGTCATCACCATGGCTGCCATCGCCATTGCGATTGTGACTTCAAATAGGGTAAATGCATTACGGGATTGTTTAACGAGGTTGTGTTTTTGCATTGGAATCTACTTGTTCGTCTCGTTCATCCAAACCATAAGACACTTTTTGGATGGAATTTGTATCAGGTTCTGGGAAAAATTCCATTTTATGGATTTTGATTTTTCCACCATATCGATAAATTTGGATTGTACGTTTGATTTCTGTATCAGAACCAATATATAAAAACAAATCCGTTGTGGTTCCTTGAGGAGTGAATACAATCCGAATTTTGCCTTCGTTTCTAGGCTTACCACCTAAGTCGCGTACGCTGACAATTTTAGAATAAAAAGGGAGAGTTGTTTTTTTTAAAATGGGTTCTTCTTCTAAGCCACTTTCTTCTCGTTTGAGTAAAAAGAATTGGTATTCCCGTTTTTCAAAATCATATTCAAAAAGCACTGCTTGGTTAGTGAGTTGCGCTTTGTTATAACCAAATTTAAAGGATTCTTGTAATTTGACTGAAATGTCCTCAGTCGAAGGGATGATGAGGTTTCGTAAGGAACCTCCCACGATCACCATCAGAAGCCCTAATATAGAAATGACAACGACGATCTCAATGAGTGTGAGACCGTCGCGGATTTGTCTTTTCCATTTCGGAAAATGATTTTTATCGGAATGCGGCTGGATAATCATCAGGAGATAGGATATTAAAATCTTTATTTTTTCCATCTCCACCTTCTTTTTTATCTTCGCCTAATGTATAAATTTGTGGAACTGCTCCTTCAAATTTTAATACATACGGAGTTTTCCAAGGGTCTTTTAAAACTGCTTTTTCCCGAATGATTGGTTCATAATCGTCACCAATTTTGTCATCGTCTGGTTTTTCGATTAACGCTTGTAAACCTTGTTCTTCCGAAGGGTATTTATCATAAACTTCCAAATAACGTTCCAATGCAGTTTTTAAAACAGCACTGTCATTTTTCAGTTTTAGTTTTTTTTCACCTTCACCGCGGTTACCGATACTTGAGTAAAGAATCGCCATCAGGGAACCTAAAATCAGCATCACCACTGTGATTTCGATTAGAGTGAGTCCCTCACGGATCTTTCTGTTTTTTCCTTTCATTTTCATAAACTCTACATCCCCTGGATTTCTTGAGTTAGTTTGTACATTGGCGTCATAATCGCCGCCATAATGGTAAAAATAATTCCACCCATTACAATGATCATCATGGGTTCTAAGGATTGGGTCAAAGATTTTATTGCTGTATCAACCTCAGATTCGTAGATTTCTGAGAGTTTGTTCATCATTTCCGGAACCTTATCCGAAGCTTCCCCAGCACTGAGCATCCCGAGAACCATTTGCGGAAGCACTTGTGAACCTTGTAAGGAATCGGATAATTTTCCACCTTCTTTGATTTTGATGATCGCTGCATCAATTTCTTCTTTAAAAACAGTATGCCCGACCACATCTGATACAATGTTCAGCGAAACGATTAAGGGAACTCGATTCAGGAGTAAGATGGATAGGTTTCGTGCAAAATTGGAAACTAAGATTTTGCGGAGTAAAGTTCCGATGACTGGTAGCCCCAGTAAAAACTTATCCCAAACTTTTTTTCCCTCTGGGGAACTTTTCCATTTCAAAAATCCAAGAAAACTAAACGAGATCAGACCCAAGATAAAATACCAATAATTGGTTAAGACATAGGATAAAAAAATCACAGCTCGTGTGAGAAGAGGAAGTTTTGCATCAAAGGATGCAAATAATTGTTCAATTTGGGGAATCACAACAACTAGTAAAAAGATAGATACACCAAGTGAAAGAAGTCCCATAATCATAGGATAAATCATTGCCACTTGCACTTTCGATTTTAATTCAGAAGACTTTTCTTCTAGTTCCGCTAATCGGTGTAAGGTGTTTTCATAATTACCAGTTGACTCACCTACAGAAATCAAACTTGGATACTGGTCAGGAAACACAGTTTTGTGTTTTTTCATCGACTCGGAAAGGCTTGATCCTTCCGTGATATCCGCCCGCATCTCAATCAAAACTTTTTTGAAATAGATATTTTCGACTTGGTCAATGATGGATAACAAACACTTATCAAGAGGAATTCCTGCTCCAATGAGTGTTCCCAGTTGTTTACAAAAAAGTCCCACTTCCTTTCTAGGAATCCGATAAAGCAGTTTGGATAAAAAAGGGAATAGTTCTCGTTCTTCCTTTTCGCGGTCTTCCTGAATTGAACGAACGTAAAGGCCTTTTGCCTTTAGTTTATTACGTGCTGCTTGTAAATTGACAGCATCAATGATGTTCTTTTCTTCTTTTCCTTTTTTATTAAAGGCAACGTATGTATAGAGAGGCATAAAATTTAGGATACCCTAAGAACTTCTTCCGGAGTGGTAACTCCCTCTATGACCTTATACTTTCCATACTCTTGTAAGGTGGAAAGACCATTTTTCACAGCAAGTTCTTTGATCCGATTGGAATCTGCACCCTGTAAAATCGCACGTTTGATTTCATCATTCATGGTGAGTAGTTCATAAAGTCCAGTTCGCCCTTTGTATCCTGAATTTAGACAAGAACTACAACCCTTTCCGCGATACAATACACCATTTTTCAGTTCTTTTCTTTGGATTCCAAGGCCCGCCAAATCTTTGTCAGTAGGTTTGTAAGAAGTTTTACAATCTTTGCAGATCACACGAACTAACCTTTGTGCCATAAAGCCAAGTACGGAACTTGTGATGAGGTAAGGTTCAATTCCCATATCGACAAGCCTTGTAACTGCAGACGATGCATCATTGGTATGGAGTGTGGAAAAAACCAAGTGACCTGTAAGCGATGCCTGGATGGCAATCCTAGCTGTTTCTTCATCACGGATCTCCCCCACCATCACAACATCAGGGTCTTGTCGTAAAATCGACCGGAGTCCCGCCGCAAATGTGAGTCCGATTTTATCATTCATTTGCATTTGGGAAATCCCATCCATTTGGTATTCCACTGGGTCTTCACATGTGATGATGTTTCGTTCTTCGGTATTGATCTCCGATAAGGCAGAGTACAGTGTGGTTGATTTTCCCGATCCTGTTGGACCAGTTACTAAAATAATTCCATACGGTTTATAAATGAGTTCTTTAAATTCTTTTAGGATTTGTGGATTAAATCCCATGGTTTCAATGGAATACTTTTGGTCCGTTTTATTCAATATCCTCATTACAATTCGTTCTCCGAATTGGCATGGAATGATAGATACCCGCACATCCACATCTTTTCCAGCTAACCTAAGTTTGATCCTACCATCTTGAGGGAGCCTGTTTTCCGCAATGTTTAAGTTCGACATAATTTTGATACGAGTAGAAATCCCCGCCAAATATGACTTAGGTGGATTTAAGACCTTTTGTAAAACACCATCTACACGGTATCTGACCACAACAGACTTTTCAAATGGTTCAACGTGGATGTCTGAAGCCCTTTCCGAAACAGCTTGTGATAAAATCACATTCACCATTTTGATGATAGGTGCTTCATTGGATAAATCTAATGCATCAGATTCAAAGGCATCGGAAAGATCTCCAAAACTTCCATCCATCTCATCCATCATCTCTTTTGCTTCTGCAGTTGTTTTATCAAACTGAGAATGGACGATGCGCATGATTTCGTTTTCTGTGGCGAGAACGAATTGGATTTCGTATCCTTTTAAGAAGGAACGCATATCATCCATGGGATGAAGGTCAGTTGGATCACTTGTCGCAACAAATACCTTTTTTCCCTTTACTAAGAAGGGAACAATTTTGGAACGTTGTACGAGTTTGAGAGGAATTTTGCTAAAAATTTCATCACTGGCAACAAACTCTAGTTTGTCGTAGAACTCCATTTTATGGAGTTTTGCGAGTGCCTTTAGAATATCGGTCTCAGAAGCGAGACCTTTTTTTTGGATAATGTGAGTGATGGGAAGATTTGTTTTTTCCTGTTGTTTGGAAATGTCTTCTAAATCCTTAATCGTAAGGATTCCATCTTCTAAAAGAATCTGACCTAAACTTTTTCTCATCTCAGTTTCTTTTCTCGTTCATCCACCATCCTTTCTTGTTCATTTTTCTTTTGGATGGTCATACGATCCGATTTGTCTCGATCATCTAGAATATGCGGAGTTAAAAATACCATCAAATTGGTTTTTCGATTTTGATTGGTAGTACGGCGAAACAAAGTTCCAAGGAGTGGAATCTCCCCTAAAATTGGGATCTTTTGTACTTTCTTTTGTTTGTCATTGGAAAGTAATCCCCCAATCACGATGGTTTGTATGTTGTCCACAACGATGGTTGTTTTGATATCACGTTTATTGAAGGTTGGGTTTCCACCAGTTGCTTCCGAAGAAATCCCTGCTACGTTTTTGATCTCTTGGTATAAATCAAGTGTGATCCGATTGTTTTTATTAATATGCGGAGTGAATTTGAGTTTAATCCCTGTTGGGCGGTATTCAAAGTTTGCTACTGTAACCGCGTTGTCTCCACCAAGACCCGCATTTCTATTTTGGGTACGAACTGGTACGTCCTGACCCACATTGATCTCAGCTTCTTGGTTGTCCAAGGTCAAGATTTGGGGAGCAGACAATACATTGAAGTTTTCATTCGTTGAGTTTGCGTTTAAGATACCAATGATTTGTTGTCCACCACGTCGTATAAACCCAAGTGAAAATCCAGAAAGAGTGTTTACGTTTGTCGGTCTACCATTTTTATCAATTACACCACCTTGAGCCGCAAGACCAGTGTTAAACTGTCCATAGGCAAGTTCTTGGTAACGCCAATCGATACCAAAATCATTTAAGTCAGTCGAACTAAGCTCTACAATGAGCACCTCAAGTAACACCTGTTTTCTTGGGGTATCTAATATTTTTATAATCTTTTTGATTTCTTCCCATTCTTGTGGGGTTGCGGTTACAATGAGAGAGTTTGATTCTTTATGGGCAACCGCTTTGATTTTATCTTGTTTTCCTGGAACTTTAGGAGCTTGCGGGGTAGGTTGAGGTTGTGCCGGTTTCCCGTCAGGACCCGCTTCCCCAGGTGGCCCTTGTATCGGTGCCACAGGTGCATCTGGCATATCCAATTTGACAAGAATGGCTGCTAGTTTTTCTGCTTCATTGTATTCCAATGTATAAATATGGATGTCACCCGCAGAAGAAATCGAACCAGGCCCATCAGCGCGTACATCCAAATTATCAACTAACTTCAGTAACTTGTTAATATCAGCAGTTGATCCAGAAAAGATAAGAGTGTTTTGGTTTTTAGGAATGATGATATCAGTATCCGGGCTTGTCACTCGTTTGAGAATGGGTTCGAGTTCGATCGCATTCGAAAACTCTAAGGGAACAATTTGAGTAATCGTTTTGTTTAAGGCAACTTCTGATTCAGAAACAGGTTCTTTTCCAATCCTAACAATTTGTGATTTCGCAAGAGCGTCTTTGATTTTAACCACTTTGATCAGGTCATTTTCTTCAATGAGACCAAAACCTTGTGTTTCTAAAACTGACTTCATGAACCCAAAGGCATCTTCGATTCGGACTCGTTTTTGAGAGATGATTGTGATTTTTTTCCCTTTGACAGCATCATCAATTAGGATATTCTTTTTGATGATGGCACTCATTCCCATAAGGAAGTCTTTGAGTTCCGTGTCTCGCCAATCTGCTGTGAAACTTGCTGGTTCTTGAGAAGTTTTTGCTTTGGGTTTCCCTTTCTCTTGTGAGAAATTGGGAGTCACAATTAAATAAAGGCAAATGCATAGTATAACGAATGGGAGACGATTTCTCATTTTAATTCCGAATGATAAATTCATATGTGATAATTTTGCCTTGTCGTTCTAAATCCACTGTAATTTTCGGAGCCTGTTTGATTGAACCCCAAATTTCCAACATTTTCTCTGTTTCGTTGAGTGGCATTCCATTAACTCGTTTGATGATATCACCACCACGCGCGCCAAGTGAATAAAAGACATGGTCTTTTGCCACCTGATAGATTTTGTAACCCTCGATCTTTCCGTCTACCAAATGAGGGCCAAACCTTGCATTTTTGTAAATAGTGTTTGGGTCCTTTAACTTACGATTGACATCTTCTCTGGATAGAACTTTTTGAATGGTTTGGCTCGAAGGTCCCAAATTGGTGACGGCCGCTGCATCTTTTGGTCGGATTCTCTCTTTGGCTTGCGCTGGTGTTTCCCCAATATTGACACGAAGGCTGAGCCCCCCTTTTTTTAGCACCACATAGTGTTGTTCAATGGTTTGGACTTTGTAACCTCCAACCATTTCGCCTACACCATATTCTTCCGAATCGTTGTTTTGTTTTTCCCGAATGGTGACCCGTGCAAAGGACCAGTGGCCAGACAAAGTGCCTGTGACAAGCATCTGGTCATCATCGCCATTGTCTTGGGCGATTTCAGGATCAAGAGGACTTCCGTCCGCACCCCGTTTTGTGGCATCGTTCGGATCGAATACTTGTCCACGGATGAGATTCCCAGTGACTATATCTTCATAAGTACTAACAGCAAGGATGACTTCTTGTCTAGTTTGTTTGGGGCGGACTTGGCTTCCCACATTCATTCCAGTTTCTGTGGAAAATAAAAGAAGAAGGACGAGTTTTAATAAATACGCAAGGGAAAACGAAAATAACAAAACCACCGGAATCAATGTTAAAAACTGACTCGATTGGATTCTTTGAAGGATTAAATTCATGCTCCCCACAAATCGGAGAAAAACTCCGATTACATTCCGGCTACTTCAGATTTGGGAAGTTTTGTAACATGTTTTTCGGTCATGCCAAGAGCTGATTCAGGATTCATAATTTTCCCGTTTCGGAACACTTCAAAATGCAAATGTGCACCAGTTGCAGTTCCTGTCCTTCCGACAAGTGCTACCACTCGGCCCATCTTCACCGTTTCCCCAACCTCAACTAAAATCTGAGAACAATGGGCGTAAACTGTTTTATACCCATTTTTGTGTTGGATGGTAACGGAATTTCCATACCCACCGTTTCGGCCCGTAAATACAACTTCACCATCGGCAGCAGAAAGGACAGGTGCCCCCACTTTCGCAGCTAGGTCAAGACCTGAGTGGTACACACGGTTGTATTTGTTAAACGGATCCACACGACGCCCAAAACGAGATGTAACTCGGCTTTGCGGCACAGGTAAAATGAAAATCTTTTTTAAAACAACTCTGGAAGAAGAAGCATTTTTGACTTGGACAGGCACTTCTAGTACTTGCCCTACTTTTAGTTGGTCACTAGTAAGGGAATTTGCTTTTTTCAGCTTCGCGACATCGATGGAAAAGGAACGCGCAATTTTTGAGAGATTGTCCTTTTTTTGGACTGTGTATTTTTTCACAACAATCCCAGATTCATGAACCACCGTGTTACTGACAACAGGGGAAACATCAATGTATTTCGGAAGGTCAAGAGAAGCTAGTTCCACTTCTTCTTCTTCCGATGTTTGGTTCACACCGACTGTGAATAATTTGTGAACTTCGGATTCTTGGGATTGGTTACTAAAAAGTCGAAATACCGTTCCATCCCCAGACGGGAGGCTTTCATTGATTTCTTGGTGGATTTTTTGGAATGGATTGGCAGAAAGACCAGTCCCCACTACCAAAAACAAAACGAATGATGCCAACCGAAGAAACTTCACAGTTATCCTATCGGGAACTAAACCGAAGATTCTTGAACAAGAAAGAAAGAAAGCTGGAAAATCAAAATAATCGAACAATGAGAGCATCCCAAACCTTTATTTCTTTGTTTTTTTGGCGTTTTGTTCTACGAGTGTGAATTTTTGGTTCACCCACTCTTCCACGTCCGCCAAGTCATACTCTCTTTTTTTTACATCATCATTGATGATATAATCTGCTAGTTTTCCCACCGAAGACTCACGTGACTCTTGGATTGGGTAGACCTTCAGTTTTAAAAGAGAGGGAGTTGATTCGATGTAGATCTTAACGAGGGTTCCTTTTTTCCAAACTTCTGTTTGGGAAAATTTGATCTCATCACGCAGTGCGTATGTTTTTCCATCATAGAATTCATTGATCTCCCTTAACTTTTCTTTTTTGATTAGTCGTTGTGAACACTGGCTGAACACAAGGACAAGAACGAGGGGAAATACACGAATGATACTACAAACCAAAGCAAACTCTCAGGAAAAGTCACCATGATGCCTTATTTATGAAAAGTCTTTTTTATTTTTTGGACCAAAAGCGATTCATTCTACCTCATTTTCATGTGGGCCCCAAACGAGCAGAAGTTGGAAGTTTGTTATACGAATGGAATGGAACAAGAGAGATCCAAGTAGAAGTTGGGATTAGGAGGGGTTTCCCCCATTTTCAAATCTTGGGCAATGTCACACAAGAGACAAAGGAGGCCAGAGACCGCATCCGTTTGGCTATAGAAGCCTCTTCCTTTGAATTTCCTATCGAAACTATCATCATCAATGTGAAACCCACTCACATCCAAAAGAAGAAGATCTCCCTAGATTTGGCAGTGGCGGTTGGAATCTTACAAGCAACAGGGCAAATCCCGATTGCAAATCCAGATATCCTCTATTTGGGAAACTTGGGCCTCGATGGTAGCCTTGTGGGTGGGAAAGAACTCCTACCTTTTCTTTGGCAAAGGGAAAAAGAAGAGAATAAAATCCTCTGTGTTCCGACGAACTTACGACTATTTCCTTTACCTGAAGGTGAGTATTATTTCCTTTCCCATTTACAGGAATTAAGATCAATAGGGCAACAAACACCCGAAAAACGAAACCAATCTTTGGAAACAAATGAAACTCTACTTTGGGAGGAAGTTCACTTAAATCCTTATCAGATGAAAGTGTTCCAGGGATTGTTATATGGCATACTAGGTAACCACCATAGCGTTTTACTCGGAAGTCCTGGTATTGGCAAAACCATGTTACACAGGTTACTCGAACCTCTTCTGCCTCCACGTTTACCATCTCTTTCCAAGAACACAGGAAGTTGGACAACAAAAGGTGACTTTGAGATCCCCACTAACAAACCTCCCTTTCGTTCGCCCCATCATTCTGCCACTGAAGTGGGTTTGATTGGTGGTGGCCTTCCTTACCATCCTGGCGAAATTACAAAAGCAGAAGGAGGGATTTTGTTTCTAGATGAAGCACTCGAATTTAAGGATCGAATCTTAGAAAGTTTACGGATGCCATTGGAAGATTCATATTTAGAAATTACTAGGATGAATGAAGTGACAAAAATCAAAACAGATTTCACTCTCCTACTCTCTTCGAATCCATGTCCTTGTGGAAATTACCAAAGCCAAAACCACTGCCATTGTTCCTTACAAAAAATTCGTTTGTACCTTCAAAAAATTAGTGGAGCATTTATCGATCGTATCACCATATTCCAAACACTCTTTGAAACATCAGATGAACGTAATATACGATTGGAAGAAATTCGATTAAAACAAATCGTAAAAGAAAGACTTATTTTTCGAAGGGAAAAAACAATTCCTTCCGAAGAACCTCTCTCTATATTGAAATTATTGGAATTGGGTAAAGATACAAAACATTTATCCTTACGAAAGAAAAAACAAATTGTTTCTCTCGCAAGGACGATTGCAGATTGGAACCTCTCCCCTAGAACAAAGGAAGTACATATTCAAGAGGCTTTGGATTATACTTTGGGATACCAGTGGATTTATAGCCTAGGTTGATTATTTGGAAATAAAATGTGATATTTCCATAGCAATCTTATTGATTGCATAATCCATATAGGCAGGATCATCGATTTTTTTCTTATAGGTATCAAATTTTTTTTGGATGGTAGATGCCATTCCCCTTTTGCGAAGGAGTACTGGATCTGGTCCAAATTCATCGGATTCTGCTAAATTCCCAAATACACTAAATTGACTCATGTGGTTACTTCCTTGTAACAATCAAACTCTCATCCTTGAGAGCGTTTCCCTTGTGGGATACAAAACCAATCGGTTCGGTACAAAATTCCCTTGATGAAGTATTTAGAAGATTGACGAATAAAAACGCACTTCCTTTTTTTCGGTGATATGGAGCAAATTAAAGCTAGGTGTTAGGTGGCAAAAGGCAGGAATTTCCTGTAATAAATGGAAATATACCTTCCGCATTCGATCACGTTTTGTCACATGGAGGCATTCTTTAGGATGAAAGCCATTTTTTTCATTCCAAGTTTTGACTTCCGAACAGTGAAGGATTTCGTTCTTTAGACTAATTATGTCAATTTCACCAATCCGTTTTCGGTAATTTTGGAATAAAATTGTATGGCCAATAGACTGTAAATAAGCCGCTGCAAACACTTCTCCCTGTTTGCCAATGGAAACTTTTTGCAAAGAAAAAACCGTATCTCCAATCTCTAATAAATTTGGGAGAATGGAATGGCTTGTTGGATGTACAAATTTAAATCTTTCATTAAATCTACAAATTCCAGATGTTTTAATCGTTTCCCATCTGCATCTTTTGTAACACGGATAACAGGCCTTAGTGGTTTGTCTTTATTGGATTCAATCACCATACCCATTCTGAGGTCAGAAAGTACAACTCCGGACCCCACTGGGAACATAGAAAGTTTATTTAAAAAGAGCCTTACCATTTTTAAATCAAAACGGTTCACGTTTTCACTGATCATGATTTTCATCGCTTCGTACGGAAGGATGGCAGCTCTGTAGGGCCTTGGGTGGATCATAGCCGAAAACTGATCGGCAATCATAAATACTTTTGTAAGTTCTTCAATTTGGTTGGCAAGGATTCGTTGTGGGTATCCTGATCCATCGACTGCTTCATGGTGTTGCAGAGCAACAATCGCAAGTGAGTTTTTTAATTTTAACCTTTGGGTAAGGATTTGATAACCAGTCACCGGGTGGCGTTTGATGGTCTTTAAATCCAGTTCCGTAAGATTGCCTTTTTTTTCAGAAACTTCTTCAGGGACAGTGACCATTCCGATGTCAGCAAAAAGAGAAGCAAGGGCCAAATCAATGAGTTTGGGTCTTGAGAACTCTAAGAAGTTTCCTAACATCACAGAAAAAAATGTCGCATAACAAATATGAGTGTAAAGGTAATACCCTGAGTGGGAATGGGACAAAAGTAAAATGGGAATCTGTGCGTTAGTTTTTGTATGATCAGCAATTCGTTCCGCGATTTCTCTGAACTCTCTGATTTCCGTATAACGACCCTCAGATGCTGATTTATATGTTTTTTGAACTAAGTCAAAACAATCTTTGAATACTGCATTAAATTCAACTTTGGATGAATTGGCCTTTTCCAAAAGGTATTTATACCGAGTGGAGTTTTCATCATCTTGGTAAAACGGAAGGTTGGTATCAAAATAACCAGGCCCACTGGTAGCAGAGGATTTGTCATTTTGATCCGTGGTGACTTTTTCTCCATCAGTCAGGATAAACGTGATTCCAAATTGCACGAGGCGGTCTAAGTCTTGTTGTGTGATGGGTTGGTCAGCTCCAACAAATACAGTGTCCTTATCCAGGTAAAGAGACTTGGTAAACTTAGAACCAGCTTCTAAGTCACGTATGGAGATTTTCCGCATAATTGCGTAAATCTTAGTAGGAAGCGTAGAAACATCAATTGTTTTTCTTTTCTCTTTCTAAAACCAGGATTCGAAAGACCGCTGCTACCACTTCATACAATTCTCTTGGAATTTCTTTCCCATTGGGGAGATGTTCGAGTGTACTCACCATCACTTCATCCCTCACAATGAAGACACCTGCCTCTTCTGCAATCCGAACTAAGTGATTTGCCAAATTCCCTTCTGCTTTTGCGACAACTTTTGGTGCCATCTGTTCTTTGGGGTTGTAGGCAAGTGCTACCATTCTCTTTTTCATCTATAATCCCCGTTATAGGAAGATTGGTTCCATTCCTCAAAATTGATACTTCCAATTTGAGGGAAGTCCCGTATTAAATCCTGTAACGTCTGTTTGAGGTCTCGTGAAACCGACTGAGTTTCATCCTTTTCCATTCCATGACTCACAAACTCGATGTTCACGGGATTTTGGTTTTCTTGTTCATAGTAAAAAAGAATCCCCAATGGACCAAACCCCTCTGCCTTCCAAAACACATAGAGTGTGCATCCTTTTTCATTTGGTTCCACGACCATCTCTAGGTTCTCTTTTTTTTCACGTTTATGAACGGATAGAAAATCTGTTCCCTTCGATTCTCCGAGGAAAAAATTCCAAATGCCTTTTAAGGAAGTGGGTTCACTGGTCCGAGAGTCATTTCCACTATATTTCGTAAAAGATTCCCAACGAGATAATTCCTTGGCCTTGCCATTTGTATAATGATGGGAAACAGTAAGTTTCTCTTTTGGTAAGGGTTTTTCATTTCCAAGAATCTTCCCAAGGGCATGATTCCTTGTCTGATTTTGGATTTGGTTGTTTGGTTTTTTGGCCAAACTTCGGTTTGTCTCTAATTCTTGTGAGACCTGTTTTCCTACCGAACGTAGGAGTTGGGTAAGGGCATTTCTAGAAACATCAAGTGGGGAAAAGAGAGGGCTCACTCCCTTCCCTTCGGAGAAAATCACAAAAACTCAACCGATGGATGGGAGAAATTCCAAGTTTCCGAAGTGCGTCCCTGTGTTCTTCCGTACCATACCCTTTGTGTTTGGCAAAGCCATACCCAGGGTATTTCCGATCCATCTGTTCCATGTACTCATCTCGGAAGGTTTTCGCAAGGATTGATGCCGCAGAAATCGATGGAACCAAATCATCTCCCTTAGGAATTGATAAATACCCTGCGATGGGGTTCGAGATTTTGAGTTTGTAGTTTCCATCCAAAAAAAGGAATGGTTTCTTTTCGTCAGTCGAAACTGAATCGAAACCTTCCTTTTGTGAATTAGGAATTAGATTCCCAATTTGTTTGGTTCGTCCCATCGCGGTCGAACCTTTTGGCAATGCACGGTTTATCCCGTAAAAGATGGCTTGGTTGATATTGAACTTGTCGATGTATTTTGCGCTAACAAAGGATACATGCCAAAACTGGACATGTTTTAAAATTTCCTTCCGCAGTTCGAGGCGTTTGGGTTCGGGTATTTTTTTGGAATCTCTTAGGCCTTTTAAAATTTCGCCGGATTGGATTCTTTGCAAGGAAAGTGAATCAAAGGAAACACAACCAATGGAAACAGGTCCAGCAAGTGTGCCACGTCCCGCTTCATCAAAGGAAAAGCTGCTACAATCAGGGATTTGGAATTCAGGAAAAAACGGCCGTTTGATGGCCGTTAGATCGAAAGAAATTATGCGCTAGGTGCTTCCGCTGTGGCTGCTTTCGCTGCCTTAGAAGCTTCGTCCTGTCTCTTTTTGTCTTTGGCAACAATTGCTTGTCCGCCTTTTCTTTCTTTGATACGTCCTGCTTTTCCTTTTTTATCACGGAGATAAAAGAGTTTTGCACGACGAACAGATCCTTTCCGAACGAGTTCAATTTTTGCAATTCTTGGGCTATGGAGTGGGAAAATTCGTTCCACTCCGATATCGTAAGAAACACGTCTTACAGTGAAAGTTTTGCTTTGCGATTTGTTCGCAATGGAGATCACAACACCTTCGTAAACCTGAACACGTTCTTTTCCAGATTCAACGATTTTGTAGTGAACTTTTACAGTATCACCAATTTCGAAATTAAGTTCGTTCTTTGCTTCGCCTGCGAGTGCTGTTTCTAGAATCTGATTCATGGCTTCCTCTAAGAATGATTTCTTGTTTTGCGGTTTTTTTGCCGCCATTTCCGGATCTCTTCATGATGTCCACCGAGGAGCACGTCAGGAACAGTCCAACCCATAAAATCATAGGGTTTTGTATACTGGGGGTATTCTAATTCTTCCGTTTCGTTGTGTGATTCTTCGAGAAGGCTTTCTTCCTTCCCCAAAAACCCCGGTACAAACCGAGACAGGCAATCTGCCACAACGAGAGCAGCTAAATCCCCCGATGAAATAACATAGTTTCCAATGGCCACTTCCCTGTCAATTAAATGCTCCGTGACACGATGGTCGACACCTTCATAATACCCCGAAATCAAGGTAAAGGTATCAGAAGAATCAAATATTTCACGAGCCAGGGTTTGGTTAAAAAGTTCCCCTGATGGGCTTAGCAAAATGACCTTCCCTTTTTTCTCACCCAAAGATTCGAGGGCACGGTAAATGGGCCCCACCTGTAATAACATGCCTGGCCCACCACCGTAAATAGTATCATCTACCTTCTGGTGTTTGTTGTCGGCAAAGTCTCGCAAGTGAACGGTATTGATTTCCACAACCCCTTGTTTGACTGCTTTACCAGGGATTCCTGTATCAAAATAAGATGTGATCTTTTCAGGGAAAAGGGTGATGAAATTAAAGCGCAATCCACTGCTCCCATTCGATCATCTCAAGTGTTTTTGTTTCTAAATTCCAATCACCCACAAATCGATTGAGAAAGGGAACTAGAATGGTTTCCCCTTCGCCTGAGATGGGTTTACATTCTAAAATTGGATGAGCTGGGTTATCAATGACGTCAGTGACTTTGTAACCAAGTGGTGTTTTGGTTTCTTTGGAAATGGTTTCTAGACCAATTAAGTCCTCTGTATAAATTTCCCCATCGTTTGGTTTCGGAAGGTCTTCCTTTTTCCAAAGCAAGGAAAATCCACGATACTTCACAACTGTCTCGGGTGTGTCATAGCCTTTGATCTTTACGAGATAATGATTTCCATTTGGTTTGATCGATTCAATTTCAATCGTTGTGGTTTTGCCAAGTGGATCTTGGACAGTGCAGGTGGTAGGAGCTTTCAGGGAACTCAGTGTTTCCCCTTCTGTGAAAACTTTGATGGACCCTTTGATTCCATGTGAGGATCCAAAGACCCCCACTTTCACTAAACTTGGTTTAGTCGACAATTTCTAAAGTATAGTTTTTGCCTTGTTTGGTTCCCGCGGCTTGTAACACCGTACGAAGAGATTTTGCAATCCTTCCGTTTTTTCCGATCACCTTCCCGAGGTCTTTTGGAGCCACCCGAAGTTCGATCACAGTTTCTTCCTCTCCGGGTACTTGGTTGACCGCTACCTGGTCTGGTTGGTCAACGAGAGATGTAACGATATAACGAACTAAGGAATCCATGTACAGACTAACCTTTGAATTTTGACCAAACGTCGTCTTTTTTCAAAAGAGCGAGTACAGTCTCAGTTGGTTGTGCGCCTTTTTTTAACCAAGAAAGAGTTTTTTCTTCGTTGAAAGTAGCCTTTTTAACAGCAGAAGCAGTTGGGTGAAAGTGTCCGATCGCTTCGATGAATTTTCCATCTCGTGGAGCGCGAATGTCTGCTGCAACAATGCGATAGTGCGGGTCTGCTTTTGTTCCCGTTCTTTGTAATCTTAATTTAACCAAGGAAAAATACCCCTTTTCTAGCGAGTTTTTTAAATAGGGACGTTCTGTCAAGAGCGAGTTCTGGCACTTGCAGCAAGTTCCTTTAATTTTTTACCTTGAGCGTTAGGATCACCCGTTTTGTAGAGCCCAGAGCCCACGACAGTGATGTCCACACCCAGTTTTGCGAGTTCTTCCATATTGGATTCGTTCACTCCCCCATCCACTTCCAATTCGATATTGTATGGTTTTGTGAGTTTGCGAACAGCGGCGATTTTTTCAAAACCCGATTTCACGAAAGATTGCCCATAAAAACCAGGGTCCACTGTCATGAGTAACACAAGGTCTAGATAGGGCAAAATTTGTGAGATGGATTCAGGAGGGGTTTGTGGGTTTAAAGAAACACCTACCTTGATCCCTGCTTTTCGGATCTCTTCCGCAAGTCTTACCGAGAAATTTGTCGTTTCAATATGGAATGTAATACAATAAGGTTTGAGTTCAAAGTATTTTGGAACATGGAGTTCTGGGTTACTCACCATGAGGTGAACGTCCAGTGGGATGTCTGTGTGTGATTTGACTTCTTTTGTGAAAGCTTCCCCAAAGGAAATTTGTGGTACAAAATTCCCATCCATCACATCAATATGGATAAGATCAATATTCTCCTGTTGGTATGTAGGAAGTTCCTGCGACAGACCAGTGAGTTTTGCAGCAAGAATGGATGCAGATATTTTCATCTTAGTATTTTCCTTTTAATTTCCAAACTTTGGCAACACCCGTTTCTTTTCCCAAAAGAGTGACTTTGGTATTGGCGAAACGATGGACAACCAAACGTACAATTTCATCTTCTTTTAGGCTTTGGCTTGTTAGAATTTCTTTTTCGATTTCTACGTCTTCACCAGGTTTCGTGTAACTTACCTTAGCGGAATAAATATCATCATCATCAATTTCGTATTCTAAAAATTCGTAATCTTGTACTAGCGAGGTAGAAGGTTTTAGATAAAATGCTCCAATTTCGGCACCTGTTGGTTTTAAATCTAAGGAAGAAACAAGTCCATGCCCTTCACGAAACTCAGGTTTTGTGGCCTCTTTGATGCGGTAGGGAATTTTTTTCCTTTGTAAATAATCCACGGCAAAAGGCACAGGAATGCCAACTAACTTGGATTCATCGGAACCATCTTTTAAAGTTTGGTTGGTTTTTTTATCTGGATTCGCTTCCGTCACAAGGAGGTAAATTTTTTCGCCGGAATGGGTTTCTTTTCCTGGTGCAGGGATTTGGTCGATGATAGTATCAGCTGGTTCATCTCCCACGGCAGGAACATAAGTGATCCCACCAATTTGTAAGGGAACGTAAACTTCACCAGATAATACTTTTTCCAATATAGCCTTGGCACGTTTGAGGTCTTGTCCTTTGACATCAGGGATTGTCACTCGGTCAAACCCAATGTTGACAGTAAGGTACAATTTGGACCCAGCCTCCACTTCTTTTCCCGCATCAATGGATTGGCTTAAAATGATCCCATCTGTTTTTTCAGGGATCCGTTCTGATTCCAATCTCACTTTGAGTTGCAAACGTTGGAGTTCGTTATGTACTTCGATGTAGTTTTTCCCTATCACATAAGGCATCATGACCTTTTGTTCTTCTTTGGTACGAACTACAACAACAAGGAAGGCAGCGACAAAAAATACTAAAAGTCCTAAGGAAACAAATAGAACATAACCACTGTAAGGTAAAATTTTAAGAAACTTTTCTTTCACGTAAATGATTCTCCGGCTAAAACCCGTGCCCCATTAAAAAATTCAAAACCTTTCATGGGTTTTTTCCCTTCGGGTTGTAAGGTATCTATACCAAGCAGGTTTCCGTCTCCACAGAGACAGAAAAGCCTTTTTTTCTGGTAGAGAAAAAAGGAACCCGGTTTCGCACCTTCTGGGATCGGGATCTCTTCTGCATTTTTGTCTACCAAGTCAGAGGAGACAAGGATGAGCTTTTTCTCCCGGAATTCAGTGGTTGCGAGTGGGTCCGGGTAAAGTGCTCGGATTTGGTTGTGGATTTCATTTGCCGATTTTGACCAGAGAACTGGCCTATGGTTTGCCGTGATCTTTTGGCAATGTGTGGCTTCCTCTTCCCTTTGTGGGGTTCCAATCAAACGTTCTCCAGTCGATTCTACAGTTTTTAAGAGTTGGATGATCTCTTCCCCCCCTGCTTTTGTGATGGTTTGCAAGAGAGATCCTGTTGTTTCTTCCTTTGAGATCATCCATGACTTTTGGGAAATGATATCCCCTGAATCAACTTCTTTTGCCAGGTATTGGATGGTAAAGCCAGTGACTTCTTCTCCATATAGAAGAGCACTTTGAACGGGAGAGGCACCTCTGTATTTGGGAAGGAGACTTCCATGTAAATTGATACTGCCCCATTTGGGATCCTGAAACACTATGTCAGGAACGATCGAACCATAGGCATAGACCACATGCACGGGAGACTTGTAAGATAGGATTTTTTTTTGCGCTTCCTCATCAGTGCGAAGGCGTACCGATTGGATGACGGGAATCCCACGTTCCTCGGCGAGAGTTTTTACTGGAGTGGGTGTGATGATTTGTTTTCGTCCCACGGGTTTATCCACATTAGTCACTACATAATCGACTTGAATCCCGGCATCAAGGATCATACGTAATAATTCTTTAGAATGTTCCGGAGAACCAAAATACCCAATTGAAAGTTTCATAACGTTTCCTTATACAAGTTCCAAAGGATCTAAGTCATATTCGATATAACATTTAGAATCCACTTTGAAGTTTTGTTTTGTTTCTTTTAATAAAGTACTAAGTGCTAAAATCGATTTACTTTTTAGCAAAATATGATAACGGAAGTTATTATCAATTTTATAAAAAGGACATTGGCTTGGTCCTAACATGATTATGGAATCATCTTTTATCTCTTTGATCAATTCACTATAAAGCACTGATTGTTTGTTTGCTACCTCTTCGTATTTAGAACGAAAAACTAGTCTTGCAAGTCTTGCAAATGGTGGATAAAACAAATCTTTTCTAAATTGTAATTCCCATTCAAAAAAAGCAGGGTAATTTTGTTCCTTTGCCATTTTGAGTACAGGGTGTTCGGGATCGTTCGATTGGATGATGACTTCTCCTGGTTTTTCCCCACGTCCAGCACGACCAGCAACTTGGGAGACAAGAGCATAAGTTCTTTCGCTACTGCGAAAATCAGGGACACCTAACCCATGATTGGCGTTAAGAATCCCAACCAAGGTCACATTCGCATAATCTAAACCTTTTGCAATCATTTGGGTTCCTGTCAAAATATCGAGTTCCCCTTCCCCTAATTTTTCTAATACGGAACGGGTCACATCTTTGTTTTTGGAACTGTCCTGATCGAGACGTTCAATCCTTGCTTGTGGGAATAAAGAAAGTAAATACTCTTCTAATTTCTGTGTCCCAGCACCAAAAAGTTCCAAATCTTCACCCATCATTTGTTTTAAATTGCGAAAACTAGATTTATACCCACATAAATGGCAACGTACTGTTTGGTCGGAATGGTAACATAAGGTTGCTGTACACTTGGGACAATGGACAAATTCTTTTGTGTTAGGTGAAAATATAAACGGATTATAACCACGCCGATTCAGAAGTAAAATGATTTGTTCCTTTTTTTTAAGGCGGTCAGCGATTTTAAATTGTAAATCACCTACGATTAGATTTTTGTCCTCATGTTTTTCCGCCATTTCTACCTGAGGAAGTTTTGCCAATGGATTGGCCCTTTTCTCTAATTTCGAAAAACCAATTTGCCCTGACTTAGCAAGGTAATACAATTCAACACTTGGAGTTGCCGATCCGAGTAAAAGTTTTCCACCAGATTTTTGGATTCGTTGCAATGCAACTTGGCGGGCATGGTAACGAGGGGATCCGTTTTCTTTATAGGAACCATCATGTTCCTCATCCATGATGACAAGCCTTAGGTCAGAAACAGGGGCAAAGATGGCTGATCTTGTACCAATACAAATTCGTTTTTTCCCTTCCTTTAAATCCAAGTAGTTTTGGAATTTTTCGGAGATCCGTAAGTGAGAATGTAAAACAGCCACTTGGCCTGGAAAAATAGTTTCGATCCTAGTTATGGTGGGATAGGTGAGTGAAATTTCAGGCACTAGGAAAATGACTGTCCCTTTTGGTTCTTTTAAAATCTCCAACATCAAATGAAGGTATACTTCTGTTTTTCCACTCCCCGTAATTCCATATAACAAATGTGTGTTGAAAGAATTGTTTTCTTTGATCTCTTGGAATGCTATTGTTTGTGCTTCATTTAATGGATGTAAAAGATCAGATTGGATGATAAATTCTTTTCCTTTTTCAATTTTCCTTTTTTTGCCCTTCGGTACCATTAAAAACAATGCTTCCCCAAGAGAAGAAAGATAATGGTCTGCCATCCAAGTGGCTAATTCTATTTGTTCACTAGTGAGAACAGGTTCTGTGTCAATTTGTTTGAGAATGGTTAAGGTTTCGTAATTTGGTTCATTCTTGTGGAGTTCAATGACAACTCCATCCCATTCTTTTCCATTGAGTGGGACAAGGACTCTCATCCCTGGTTTAAGACCAGTCATCCCAATTGGGACTACATAAGTTAAAGTTTTACTTTCCCAAGATAAATTAAGTGCAATTTCCGCATATTGGATCATTTTATAAATAAGGTTTTAAAATGGATAAGTGGGAGATAAAACTATCTTCCAAGTCTTGTTTTTCTTTACCATACTGAAAAAGATTGGTTTCGGAATCTGCTTTTTTTGCCTTTTCTCCAAGGAAAACAAGAGCTTCTGGAGACCTGGTTGTCAGCAATGGAATTTTCGTTCCACCTAACTCCCATTCTATTACTTTCCCCAATTGTTCCTTTGCTTTGTCCGCACCAAAGAGTAACCTAGCAGAAGATCCTAAGATCACGATTGCTTTGATTCCATATTCCTCCACAGTTTCTTTTACATGAAACTTGCAGTTTTCCAACCGAGTGTTCCAATCAGAATCCTTTGAATCCGTATGAGAAAATGTACAAGCCGGATACTCTTCATAATAAAACTCTTCATACGTAAATCCAAATACTTTTTTAACAATCCCATCCCAACTGATTTCCGTTAGTTTGTCTTTAAAAATCTGATTGGGTCTTGTTTTTGTGAATGGTTTTTCTTTTGCTGTGGTAGCACCAGAATAATGTAACACCAAAATTGGTTTACGTCCTTTGTGTAAAAACTGCCTAACTCCACTTAGTTTTCCTTGGCATAATGTACATGAAAAGTTGATAAGTTCTCTATTTTTCCTTTGGTTTTCCTTCTGTTGTTTTTTCTGAATTTCCAAAGATTCTGGAACCTTTGATTTCCAGGGAAATACAAAATCATTAGGATCTTTTTCATTTTGAAAACGAAACACGGAAACAGATTGGTTTTGAATCAGGAATTTTGTTTCTTTTAAGATATCGGAGAATGTTTCTAAGATCGATTTTTGGTTCATATTATCCCTCTATCAATTGTTCCACAGAAATATTGAGAGATCGTAATTTTCTGTATAAATGTGTTCGTTCGATCCCAAGTGCTTTTGACGTTCGGGTCACATTCCCTTCACAAATTTGTAAGGTTTTGATGATGTATTGGCGCTCAAATTCTTCTTTTGCATGTTTTAAGTCTCCCCTTGCCACCATTTCATTTGCTTTTTTGAATCCGTGTAGTGCTTCTTTTACATCTTTTGCACGGATTGTATCACCTGGAACAAGGATACTCAATCGTTCAATGATGTTGGCAAGTTCCCTGACATTCCCTGGCCAGAAATGGGAGGAAAGAGCGTCGAGACCTTCTCGATCAATGGTTTTAGCGGATAAATTGTTTTTTGAGATCGATTTTCTCAAATAAAATTCCGCGAGCAGAGGAATATCTTGGTTTCTTTCACGTAACGGAGGTAATTCGATTGGAATTACATTGAGTGCATAATACAAATCTTCTCTAAATTTTCCTTCTCGGATTGCTTCCTCTACATTTGAATTAGTAGCAGCAATGATCCGGACATCAACAGGGATGGTTTCCTTACCACCCACTCTTTCCAATTTTTGGTCGAGAATGACTTTTAATACCTTCGATTGTAAAGATAAACTCAAATCACAAACTTCATCCAAAAAGAGCGTGCCATGTTGGGCAAGTTCCCATTTCCCAATTTTTATTTCGTTTTGATCCCCTTGCAAATTCTCTGATCCGAATAACTCCTGTTCAATTGTATCTTCCGGTAAGGAGGCACAATTAAATTCAATGTAAGGTTCATTTTTCCGTTTTGAATTTTGATGGATTGACCTGGCAGTTAATTCCTTTCCCGTACCATTTTCCCCAAAGATAAAAACGCGGGCATTGGTTTCTGCTGCTTGGAAAACAGAAAACTTAACACGAGTGATGGACGGTGAATCACCTAAAATTTGATCTACCTCAAGTTGAAAATCTGGCAGTTCAGAATCCTTTGTTTTTTCAAGTGATGTTTCGATCGTTTGGATCACCTTTTCAATCGACAATGGTTTCTCTAAAAAATCAATTGCACCTTTTTTTGTAGCATTTACGGCAAGTTCAATCGTTCCATGACCGGAAATCATCACTACAGGAAGACTAGGATAAAGTTTTTTACATTCATCTAAAATGACCAAACCGTCTTCCTTTCCAACCCAAACATCCAATAATAACAAGGAAGGTCTCTCTTTTGACAAAGCTTTCATTAATGTTTTGCCATTTGAAAAATCTTCCACAAGATAGTCTTCGTCTTCTAAAATGACTCGTAATGATTTACGAATTTCTTTTTCATCATCTAATATATAAATCAATTTCTGCATTAGGAAAGTTCCAAGGGAAGTTCGATTCGAAACTTACATCCACCTAATTTTGAATTTTCAACTGAAATGTGACCATGGTGGTCAATGATTGTTTTTTGGACAATGGTCAGACCAATTCCAGATCCATGTTTTTCCTTTGTTGAAAAATAAGGTTCAAAAATTTTTTCCCTCCATTCTTCCTTAAGACCAGGACCAGAATCATCAATTTCAACGATGACACTTTTTCTCAGTGCTTTTTTTTGCAGTTTTGACATGACTCGAATTTTTTTACGTTTCGTTTCCAAAATGTCCATCTCTTCTTTTGCATTGTCATGAGACAAAATTGCTTCCACTGCATTTTTAATAAGATTATTGATTACACCAAGAAACAATCGTTTATCGAGGAATAATTCTGGTAAATTTTGTGCTAATTTTAGTTCAAATTCAATATCAGAGGTATCTCGAAAAAGTGCTACTGCTTCTTCTAAGATTGGATTGATGTGTTGGTTGATGAGGACAGGAACAGGCATCCTTGCAAATTCGCTAAACTCCTTCACCAAATGTTCCAGAACACGTACCTGGCCGATGATGGTTTCCGTTGCATCAAAAATCACTGATTCTAAATTTTCTTTTTTTGGATTTTGGAATTTTCGTTGGATCCTTTGTGCCGAAAGTTGGATGGGTGTAAGTGGGTTTTTGATTTCGTGTGCCATCCGTTGTGCTACTTCTTTCCAAGCGGCAATCCTTTGTGTGTGCATGAGCTCATCGGATTTTGCTTTTAAATCACTTACCATTTGATTGAAACTATCAATCAAAATGCCCATTTCTCCTTCTTCTGTTTTTTCTAATCGAACATCAGATTCGCCAAGAGAAACTTTCTTTGTAGCATTTGCCAAATCGATAATGGGTTTGGAAATGCGCCTTGCAAATAAAAAGGAAAATGATATCGCAATTAGAAACATGGAGAATGAAAAACTAGCAATCGTCATGCGAACACTAAACGGAATTTTTTCCTTCCACAAACTCACCTTTTCATAAGTTGAAGTTGCATTAATGATATTTAATACATCTGACTCCATTCCTTTATGGATTCGTTCTGCAATAATGACAGTTCGGTCATTCTCTAAATTAAATTTTGCAACTAAATAGGATTTCTCTGGATCATAATAGCGACTTAAGAAGATTCCAATTTTGTTGGATTCTACAAACTCCAAAGCTGAAAATTGACGAAATAAATTTTTGGATTCAAATTGAATTTTATTTTTTTCACGGTAACCTAAGTAGTATTCATTTTTTTCAATCAGTCCATCTTTGATACCGTTCTGAAAAATCATAAATCCATCCGATTTTTCACGGAGTAAACCCGAACGAAACTTAGAGACTAGTTCCAAAAAGGAATTTTGATTTTCTCTCTCTACCTGGTGGACAAGTAAATTTGCGGAACGTAACGCATTCGATATATCAACTCGATAAAAACCTTCAATGAGCCTTCCGGTTAGGTTAGATGACAGAATAAAAATAGGTAAAGAAGGAACAAGTGCAACAAATAGAAACGCAAGTGTGAGTCGATAGCGGATGGAACTTCGAATTTTACCAGTTTCACGATTTCTGCGATTCCTATAGATATAACTCAATATCAAAGAGAGAATAAAAAACGGAATGAGAATGAAGACGTAAGTATCTAATTTGGAATAAAAAGATATATCTTCTTCTTCCCTGAAGAAAACAAGTTCCGAAAAACCAACGGAGATGGCTAACGTCAAAAAAAAGATAAAAATATCGCGTAAATAATAACGATTTTCGTCAGAAAGAGATGGCAAGAAACGAGAGAATTTACTTGGCATTTGTTTCAAAATTATGAGTTACAAGAGTTTCTAAAGCTTGTAATGCCTCCTCCTCCTTGTTTCCATCTGCTTTTACGGAAAACACAGTTCCTGGTCCTAAAGCAAGCATCATAAGACCCATAATCGATTTCCCATTCACTTCGATGTCATCCTTCATGACAAAAATTTCACAGGGAAAACTGGCAGCTACCTTTACAAATAAAGATGCTGGTCTTGCATGGAGTCCTGTACTATCTTCTCTAATCTTTAATTGGATTTGTTTCAATGGTGCTCTGCTGGATATAGGTATTGAGTTTATTGGAAAATTCTTTTGCGCTATTTTTTCCCATCTTACGTAACCTTTGGTTCATGGCTGCCGTTTCTACGATGATAGGAATATTTCGACCTGGTTTGACTGGGATTTCGATATAAGGAACTGATACGCCAAGTATTTCTTCCATACTCTGTTCAATACCTGTTCTTTCGTAATCTCCAGAAGTTTGTTCTTCCCATTCTTTTAGATTGATAATGAGTTCTATGAGTTTATGATCCCTAACAGATCCAACACCAAACAGATCTTTGATATTAAGAATCCCTAATCCTCTAATTTCCATATGGTGGCGGAGTAAATCAGAACACGATCCAATCAAATAACTTTCACTGAGACGCCTGATCTCAACCATATCATCAGCGACTAAACGGTGGCCTCTTTCAATGAGTTCTAGAGCAGTTTCACTTTTACCTACACCCGAACGACCAGTGAGTAAGGTTCCAATCCCAAACACTTCAATGAGTACACCATGGCGCATAGTTCTTGGTGCGAGGGCACGGTCCAAAATCTGTGAAATCAAAGTAATGAAACGATGAGTGGCAATTTCCGTTTTGAATAAGGGAATTCCTTTTTCTTTGGCTCTTTCCACAAAAGGAATTTGTGGTTCATTCCCATGTGTGTAGATGATACAATTGAGATGAAATTCAAAAAACTTATCAGTGATTTCGTTTAGTTTCTCTTGTGACAAAGAATTGAGATACGCCCATTCTCCTTTGCCTAAAATTTGGATTCTGTCATTGGCAAAAAAATCAAAAAATCCTGTAAGGGAAAGACCAGGTCGATTGATTTCAGCACTATTAATTCGATTCGAAAGTCCAACTTCACCAGTAATCAATACAAGTTGTAAGTCTTCATGGTCTCGAAGAATGGTTTCCACTGTAATTCCTGGAACTGGCATCGTTTACCCCTTGAGTGAACTGATTCGCTTTCTTTCGTTGGATGGAAGGATGCGTAAGACCTTACGGTATTTTGCCACAGTCCTACGCGCAATTTCAATACCTTTTTTCTCCATCAGTTCCACGATGTCTTGGTCGGAAAGAGGATTGTTTTCATCTTCTTCTTTGACCAAATTTCGAATGATTTCATGTATTTTTTTAGAACTTTCTTTTCCACCTTCTGCGGATTTTACACCAGAGGAAAAAAACCACT
The DNA here is from genome assembly GCF_026151395.1 of Leptospira limi. Taxonomy (NCBI): domain Bacteria; kingdom Pseudomonadati; phylum Spirochaetota; class Leptospiria; order Leptospirales; family Leptospiraceae; genus Leptospira; species Leptospira limi. The sequence continues at coordinate 2,326,247 of NZ_JAMQPV010000001.1, read as the reverse complement.
TCAATTCAAAAATTCCCCAAGTGGTTTGGATGTATTTATTGGTGGTGATACGAGAGATTGTTGACTCATGTAAGTTCAGTTTTTCAGCAACTTCTTTGAGTGTGAGAGGTTTGATAAATCCAATCCCTCCTCTAAAAAAATCAACTTGGAAATCGATGATACAACTAACAACTCTTTGTAAGGTTTGCCTTCTCTGTTGGATGGACCTAATGAGCCACTGCGCGGAACTATACTTTGTCTGAAAGTATTCCTTCTCTTTGGGAGGGAGTTTATGATTTAATAATTCTTTGTATTCTTCTTGGATTGTGAGTTTTGGTAACCATTCATCATTGATAAAAATATTAAATTCGTTTCCCACTTGTTTCACAACAACATCGGCAACAACATAATCAATTTTTCTACCTTGGTAGGTTGTTGCAGGGTATGGTTCTAATTTTTTTATCAACCTAGCTAAACTGAGAATATCTTCTTCTGTGATTTTTAAATTTTTTGCGATTTTTTTATAATCAACTTTTTCTAAATCAGAAAGGAATTCTCCTATCAGTTGGTGCAAAACGATGTTGTCAGGAAACAAAATCCTTCCTTGGATGAGAAGGGTTTCCTGCATATCTTTTGCCCCAATTCCAATTGGGTCCAATTCATTGATCACTTGCAAAACCCTACGAACTTTAGCCTCAGGATAACCCATTTCTTTCGATACAAGTGACAAATCATCAGTGATGAAACCTTTTTCATCGATCATACTGATTAACACTTCACCAATTTCAAATTCCAATTTTGTGAGTTTGATGAGACGCAGTTGGTTCAGTAAGTGTTCTTCTAAAGTTTCCCCTCGTGTCGAAGATTCGATGTATTTTTGATTTCGATCACTCGCTTCGGTATCATAGGTTCGTGGGCCTTCTAAAGAATAACTATCTTGCCAATTAACATCTGTACTTTTTTCGTGATTGAGTTTTTCCAATCGTTTTACTTCATCAATGGAAAAAAGCTCTGGCATTTTAGATTTTTCATCTACTCCCACTTCATCAAGGAGTGGGTTTTCCAATAATTCGTTTTGTATTTTGTCTGATAATTCTAAAGTTGATAAAGATAATAGTTCAATGGACTGACGTAAGTCCTGGGTCATCACCAGTTTTTGCGTTTGGCGTTGTGAAAGTGAAGCCCCGAGTTTCATCTAAAGTTTAAAATCCTCACCTAAATAAATTCTACGCGTTTCTGGATCGTTGATGAGATCATCCGCAGTTCCGGATATTAAGATCCTACCACTATACATGATGTAAGCCCGGTCTGTAATCTTCAATGTTTCCCTAACGTTATGGTCTGTAATTAAAATCCCAAGACCTCTTTCTTTTAAGGATTGGATTACATTTTGTATATCTTTTACAGCGATCGGGTCAACACCCGCAAACGGTTCATCTAACAGAATAAAGTCGGGGTTAGTGACAAGTGCTCTTGCAATTTCACATCTCCGTCTTTCTCCACCAGAAAGAGTATATCCTTTTTGGTTTGCCACTCGCATGATTTGTAATTCCATGAGAAGTTCATCCCGACGACGGATAATTTCATCTCCAGGTAAATTCATCGTTTCCAAAATTGCTTCCAAATTTTCGGCAACTGTCAGTTTACGAAAGATACTTGCCTCTTGGGCAAGATAACCAACTCCCATCCGAGCACGGATGTGCATTGGAGCTTTCGTTAGGTCTTCGTTATCGATAAATACATGGCCTTCATCGGGAGTCACAAAGCCAACACTCATATAAAAACTTGTCGTTTTTCCGGCACCATTGGGCCCAAGAAGACCTACAATTTCACCTTTTCGGATATAAAAGCTGACACCATCTACAACCTTACGTTTGTTATAGATTTTAACCAGATTTTCCATCCTAAACGTTTTTACATTTGGATCGAGTTCTTTCTTTTTATCCGCTACTTTACTTTTTTTCACCATTCGGGATTACCTTTAGCCCATCAGTTAACAAGGCTTTGTCCGATTTTGGAAACAAGATGATTTTCCCAGCTGACACTTTTGTGGAGTCTCTTACAAGGGTTGGATTTCCTTCCAATACAAGTTCATCTTTTTTTTCAAAATATGTGGCAAACTCTCCAGTGGCTTTTGCGGATTGTGTTTCTACCTGCACATCACCTCTGGCAACTGTTTCATTTTTATCATCAAATCTTTCAATAAAGACAGATGTTAATTGTCCACGTTCTACTAAATCTTTTTTATTTAAAAAAACAATTTTGGGAGTTTCTGTTAAATAAGAATAACCCTTTTCTTTATCATAAAAAAGGATCCCTCCCTCCATTCGATAACCATTTTCTTTATCCAAATAACTTACGTTACCCGTAGCTTTAATTTCTTTATTACTTTTCCTACTTTCCAATAGATCAGCTTTAAATTCAGAATTTTTCCTGTACATAAATGCATCACCATTCATAGAAGTAACAGTTTCTTTGCCTTTATTTAAATGAGTCAAAGTTTTACCCGAAAACAAAGTGATGACTCTTTCTTTGGAGACCGTATCTTTTTCTTTATCTTTTTTATTTTCGTAACTCACTTGGTAGATGGTTGCATCACCATCCAATTGGATACTTCCTTCTTTCACAAAATAAGAAAGAGTCTGTCCGATGAGAAAACGATTTTCTGAGAACAAAAACGGCTCTCCTTTTAAGTCGATACGGTCTTCTTTTTCAGAAAAAACAGCATCTTCGCCAAACACTTGGAATTCTTCCGAGGTAACGACTACTTTTCCTGCGAGAGTTGTTTTGGCTTCTTCTAAATTTCGAAGGATGGATTGGCATTGAATGCGAACTAATTTTCCATCTTTTTTTTGAGTTAGGACTGGGTGATTTTCCAAACTAACTATGCCAGCAACTTTATCGTATAGACCTTTTGTTGCGGTGAGTGTCACTCCATTCTGAAAGTCTTCAACAATCACTTGGCCTTTTAGGTTTCCAATGAGTGCCTCTTCTCCAATGATTTCGATTTCCTTAGCACTGAGTTTGATGGACTTATGCATGATATAAGCACCTCCACCTAAGATAAAAACTTTTACCGGAAATCCATTGATCACTCTTTCTTCTTGTGTGAGACTACTGCCTCCCCAAATGATTGGGATTTTATCTTTTTTCGATTTTTTCTCTTCGTTCTTTAGGATTGTCTCATCTGCTTTAAAAAAATCATCGTTCCCATACAAAATAGGAATCGGCGATGTTTTTAATTGCAATACAAATCCAAAGAATATAGACACGACTACCAATCGTCTCATGGTTTTTCCTTCAGCGGATTGGATCCACCGACACTGACTGCCTTTGGATGGATGATGGTGAATTTATTTAAACTTTTATCTGCTCGCAATCCTTTCCCACGAATGGTTGTTCCATCCGAATATACAAGGACATCCGCTTCTGAAGCGAGAGTTTTTTCTTCTAAATTATAAGTAAGAGATTCTGATTCGATAAATTTTCCATCATTGGTTCTTAGGCGAACTTTCCCCTCTAAAACAACCGTTTTGGTTTGGTGGTTGATCTCGCCTCGATTCCCTGTCATGAGAGACGTAACCTTTCCTTTTTCAAACTGATTGAATTCAAATCCATACACGATGGTTTTGTTTTCTTTGGGAAAGATATACGATTCTGCTCCTTTTAGTTTCCATTCCAATTCACCAGATTCTTTGTAAGAAGCGCGACTAAAGTTTCTCATCGAAACCATGGATCCTGATTCCTTTTCGACTTCAATCCGAAGGTATTCCTTGTCTTTACATGATGTAAAAACCAAGAGGAAACATATTATCCATACCTTCGTTTTCATTGGAAACGGACTAGTCCTCTAAGAACTTCGTTTTAACCAAACGATCCAATTCTAAAAGTTGAGTGAGTAAAACTTTTGCTTTGGCCAAAGGAAATTGGGTTGTTGCATCCGATAAAGCTTTTTCAGGATCAGGGTGGACTTCCATAAAAAGTCCTTCTACTCCTACAGAAACCGCTCCACGCATCATATGAGGGATGAATTCTCGTAAACCACCTGTTATGTTGCCAGCAGCACCAGGTAACTGTGCGGAATGGGTACCATCAAATACAATGGGAATTCCATGTTTATGCATCATAGGAATGCCTCGTAAATCAAACACAAGGTTTCCATACCCAAAACTCGCACCACGTTCGGTGACCATGTACTTTTCGGATCCAGACTCTTGTATTTTTGTTTTGATATGCCTAGTGTCATCAGGTGCCATAAACTGACCTTTTTTCACATTCACCCATTTCCCCGTTTCTGCAGCTTTGGCGATAAGGTCAGTTTGGCGGCTAAGAAAAGCCGGAATTTGAAAGATATCCACTGTGTCTTTTAATGGATCCACTTGTATGGTTTCATGGATGTCCGTTAAAACAGGTACATTGTATTTATGTTTGATAAAATCGAGGAGTTTGCGTCCTTCTTCCAAACCTGGACCTCGATAAGAATTGATAGAAGAACGATTGGCTTTGTCAAAAGAAGATTTAAATATATAAACAATCCCTAACTCATCACAGATGGCTTTCATTTCACCACAAACTCGATCAAGTAAGTCTTTGTTCTCCATCACACAAGGCCCAGAGATTAAAAAAAACGGCTGACGACCTCCGATTTTTTTTCCAAAAAATTCTCTTTCTTCAATTAAATCGTACATCTTAATCCTCCGATTTTTTCGCTAATTTCGATGCAGCTTTAATAAAACCTGCAAAGAGTGGATGTGGATCTGTTGGTTTCGATTGAAATTCTGGATGGAATTGAACACCAATGAACCAAGGATGGTTTGGAATTTCGACAATTTCCACCAAACTACCATCAGGTGAAAAACCAGATAAATTCATTCCTTTTTTCTCAAAATCATCCTTAAATCGAAGTGTAAATTCAAAACGGTGTCTGTGACGTTCTGAAATTCGGTCAGCTTTGTATTCGGAATAAGCAAGTGTACCTTTTTTGACAACACATGGATAGGCACCGAGGCGCATGGTTCCACCCATACGTTCGATTTCTTTTTGTTCTTCAATCATTGAAATCACAGGGTATTCAACATTTGGTTTGAATTCAGTTGAATTGGCATCTTTGAAACCTAAAACATGGCGTGCAAATTCAATCACTGCACATTGCATTCCTAAACAAATTCCAAAAAATGGAATCTGTTTGGTTCTCGCATATTGAATGGCAGCAATTTTTCCTTCGATCCCACGTTCTCCAAACCCACCTGGAACCAGAATTCCATGAACTCCTTTTAAAAGTTCTTTGGTATTTTTGGAGTCAATATCTTCTGGATTAATTTTAACAACTTCCACTTCTACATCATTGGCAATTCCACCATGAGCCAAGGATTCATAAACGGATCGATATGCATCTTGTAAGGAAATGTATTTCCCAATTAACGCCACTTTTACGGTCTTTTTTGTATTACGAATTTTTTTAACCATATTTTCCCATTGGGAAAAATTAAGTTTCCGTAAATCCATACCAAGTGCATTGAGTACAACCTCATCCAATTTATCTTCTCGATACATCAAAGGAATTTCATAAATGGATGTTGTAATATCGACAGCTGAAATTACATTCTGTTCTTTTACGTTGCAAAAGAGAGAAATTTTATTTTTCATCTCTTTTGACATTGGTTTATTAATACGACAGATTAATACATCTGGTTGGATTCCTAACGCCAATAACTCTTTTACTGAATGTTGGGTAGGTTTTGTTTTGGCTTCACCAGCTGCCGTAATTGTTGGGACAAGTGTTAGGTGAAGAAATAATACCTGGTTACTTCCATGTTCATATCGCATTTGGCGAATTGCTTCCAAAAATGGAATGGATTCAATATCTCCAACTGTCCCTCCTATTTCCACGATTACAAAATCTGTTTCTTGGTCACGTGTTAGGTTATAAATACGATTTCGAATCTCATTTGTGATGTGTGGTACAACTTGTACGGTTCTTCCAAGGTAATCCCCTTTCCGTTCCCGTTCGATGACGGCATGGTAAATTTGCCCGGTTGATACAGAATTTTTACGGGAAAATTTTGACTTGGTGAACCGTTCATAATAACCTAAATCTAAATCCGTCTCGGCTCCATCTTCGGTCACATACACTTCCCCATGTTGGTAGGGACTCATTGTGCCTGGGTCAATATTGATATAAGGATCCATTTTTTGTAAAGAGACGGTATAACCTCTGGCTTCTAACAAACAACCGAGAGCGGCGACAGTGACCCCTTTTCCCAAAGAAGAGGAAACACCACCGGTAATGAATATATATCTGGTCTTGGACAAACTGGACCTCAAAAAAGAATGTTTTTTACAGACTGTTGGGATTTGGGTCCAAAATCAATACGTTTAGGAAGGGGATTTGGCTTTTTCTAAAATCTTGGTAGTGGATTTTCCGGAAACAAATGGCAAAATTTGAATATCCGCACCCATCTCCTTTAAAATTTTGTATTCTGGGAGGGTTTCAATTTGGTAATCCCCACCTTTTGAATGGATGGAGGGTCTTACTTTTTTTAAAATTTCTAAGGGAGTGTCTTCAGGAAAACTAGAAACAAAATCAACGGAAGATAAAGCTGCAAGTACCATCATTCGGTCTTCACAGGAATTGATAGGCCTCGATTCCCCTTTTAACCTTCTGACACTCTCATCAGAATTCACACCAATCCAAAGTAAGTCTCCTAAATCACGAGCCTGAGCTAGGTAACTCACATGGCCCGGATGTAAAATATCAAAACAACCATTCGTAAATACGATTTTTTTCCCTTCTAGGGATTTACGTTTTGTTTCGATGGTGTCTTGTGCGATGATTTTACTTTGTAGTGACTCGTAAAAACTCATTTTGATTCCTCAAGATAACCTAAAGTCCGAAGAGCCTCTTCAATCTCAGATTGTGTCACCGTTGCCGCACCCAATTTCCCAACAACAATCCCCGCACTTACATTGGAGACAAGGGCTGCTTCTCCAATGCTCATCCCACTTGCTACAAATGCAGTATAGGTAGTGATGACAGTATCACCTGCACCTGTTACATCAAATACTTCTTTGGCGACAGTAGGGATATGGTAAAAACGATTGGATGTTCTTTCATAAATTGACATTCCCTTTTCCCCTCTGGTAATCATCATCGCATCTGGTGTAATACGTTCTGAAATCTCACGACAAGCGAGTTCAATTTCAGAATCACTGGATAGTTTTTTACCCAATGCCTTACCCGCCTCATGATGGTTTGGTGTCATGATATGAATGTTTTTGTATAAGAAAAAATGGCTTACTTGCGGATCTACAGTCACAATTTTATTTTCTGCATTACAAAGAGAAATCACAGATTGGATCAAAGAAGGTGTTAAGTACCCCTTATCGTAATCTGAGAGGATCACAGCAGAAGCCTCTTTGATTTTATCTTTTAATCGTTCCAGAATTTGTTTTTCTTCTTCATTTGTCAGTGGGACAATTTCTTCTCTGTCCACACGGCAAACTTGTTGGTGGGAGGCAATGATTCTCGTTTTTAGAATCGTGGGAATTTGTTTGGATTTTAATAAGGCTAAGTCTTCCTTTGCTACTGAATACGAAAGTAAAATTGATTCTAAATTTTCACCTGCTTTGTCTTCCCCGATCCTTCCAAAAACAATCCCTCTGACTCCAATGGATGATAGGTTTTGAACAACATTACCAGATCCACCTAAAGTTTGTTTTTCGCTTCTAACCCAAACAACGGGAACAGGTGCTTCGGGAGAGATTCTTTCCACTGATCCAATTAAGTATTCATCTAAAATCAAATCTCCTATGACGAGAACTTTGATTTGGGAAAGTTTGGCAAAGGTTTGGTGTAGCAAAGATTTTTTGATTTTCAACAAAGCCGAATCCTTGAATTGGTTTACAACTAAACATGGAATCTAAAACCTTTCTCTGTGTCAACCTTCCCCTTACCTCTATTTCCCTTACCAGATGTATTTCTGTTTCCTGGGATGTTTTTACCCTTACATATCTTTGAGCCAAGGTATAGAATGTTACTGGATTTTTGTTTGGAAAATGGAGGAGAAATGGGAATGGCACCTTATCCGAAAGGGTATTTGGGAAATGGATTACCTCCCATTCCTGAGGTTGTAGGGTTTGGACATATCATCCAAAAGGAATCTTTGCCTGATGGAAGATCCAATATTATTTTAGAGGGATTAGGAACGGCAGAGATTGTCAGTTTAACTTCCACCGAACCCTTTTATATCGCACAAGTATCCAAACGAGAACACCAACGGAATAAAAATGTCTCCGAGGAACTAAAAGAAAAAATAGAAGAATTGTTAGTGCTCACCAAACGAATCTTACTTGCTGAAGGTGCTGAGGAAGACCTAATTTTAAAAATGAACCAAATTTTAGTTCACCCATTTCCTGTGGATTTTATTGCTTCACTGATTTATTTTGATTTTAAAACAAAACAAACCATTCTGGAAACAACCAATTTAGACACTAAGGCAAATTTACTCAAACAAGTGTTAATGGGTCTTAATTTGGGAGAATAACTGTTTTATTTTTTAACTCTGCCACCAAAAACAAAAAGGATGGAAATTCTGAAGTATTTTCTCGGTAAAATACTCTTGGATTTGTTTCTTTTGCGTTTAGATACAAATAACTAGAGTTTTCTTTGCGGATGTAAGCTCTTTCCAAATAATGATTGGTTTGGGAATACAATAAAAAATCTTTCATTAAATCACTGATAGCGACTTCAGTTTCACTTTGTTTGTTCGTTGCGATGAAAAACAAAGAAGTGGAATTTCCCTCTTGTTTCTCAAAATGGAACTCGTTTGACCAATGGCCTTTTTTTCCAAAACCAGATTCAGGTGTTGGATTTTCTCCAACCAAATTCGGAATAAAATCAGAAGTTTCCCAAGGTATTTGTTTCCCTAAAAAATTTTCCTTTGCAAGGAAAGAACGCCAGTGTTTCGAAAGACCTCGTACTTGGAGTTTTGGTAATTCTAGATCTTCTCGAATGAAACCACGAAGGGTTAAAAATCCAAGAAATCCCATCTGAACTTGCGGAATGGATTGGAAATCCCAAATTTCTTCTTCTTTGAAAGGAGATAAAAACAAGGAATCCATAGCATAAAAATCTTGGTGTTGGTAAGGGTAAAATACCCCTGATTGGGAAGAAAAGACTGATCCATCTAAACGATTCACATAAAAAGTATCGACGGACTTTGGAAAAGAGAAGAGTAAATTCCGCCCCTTCATCGAGGCGGAACTCATTACTTAAAAAACGAGAAATTAATCTCCTGCGTAAAGGGCAGTGATTTTGTCTTTGTATTTCTCTGTGATTAAGTGGCGTTTCATTTTGAACAGGTTTGTCAATTCATCACCCACTTCAAATGGTTTTGTGATGAGGATGAATGGAGTCACTTGTTCAAAGGACTTAAATCCAGTTTTGGTATTGTTCAGAGCTTTGATTTCTTTTTTGTAGAAATCGAGGACTTTTGGGTTTTCAACGAGTTTCTGTTTATCAGTTTCACCGATTCCATTTTCCTTTGCCCATGCAGTCAACTGTTCAAAATCAGGAACCACGATGGCACCCAAATTCTTTTGGTCTTGGCCAATCACCATACACTGCGAGATAAAAGGAGACTCCGTGAGTTTGTCTTCAATCGGAACTGGCTCAACGTTTTCACCACCAAGAAGAACCACTGTGTCTTTTGCACGGCCTGTAATGGTAAGGGTTTTTTTGAAATTGAACATCCCAATGTCGCCTGTGTCCATCCAACCATCTTTGAGAACTTTTGCTGTGGTTTCTGGGTTCTTGTAGTAACCTTTCATCACTTGTGGTCCACGGATGTGGATGACACCACGTTTGCCATAAGATCCAGAAACCAATTTTTGGTTGGCATCAATGTGAGTGAGAACTTTACCCAAATCATCGCGGATTTGTAATTCCGTTTCAGGAGTGATCACCCCTACGGAACCTTGTACCAATCGTTTGAATGTACGAACTGAAATCACTGGAGAAGTTTCCGTCATTCCATATCCTTCCAATACGTTGATTCCAATATCATTGAAGAATGCATCGACGTGCCTTTGTAAAGCACCACCACCAGAAACAGATGCTTTTAACTCACCACCAGTTGCCTCACGGATTTTCGAAAGGACCACTAAATCGAGTAAAAAGTATGGAATCGCCAAAACGATAGCAACTGTTAGGTAATAAACACCTTTAAAAAGAGAAACAATTGGATTTCGTCCAACGTAATCAACTTGGTTTCCTTTCAAAAAACGAGTCGCTGCATTGAAGTGTTTTGAGAAAAAATATGCCAAATTGAATAAACCTCTGCGGATTGCAGGAGTTTGTTTTGGATCATTGATTCTGGTATAAATACCATTATAGATACTTTCCCAAAGTCTAGGCGCAGATGCCATAAACGTTGGTTTTGCTTTTTTCATATCATCCCGTAGATCGCGAACATTCGTATAATAGGTTGCACAACCTGCAGCAATCGCAAGGTATTCGAAAACTCGTTCAAATACGTGCCATACTGGTAGAATGGATAACATTCGTTCGTCGGCTTTGATTTCGATCATACTACCAAGAATGACTCTTGTTTGGTGGAGCATGTTACTGTGTTTTAACATAACTCCTTTAGGCATTCCTGTTGTTCCTGAAGTATAAATGATTGTGAAAAGGTCATCCGGAAGAATGGATTTCATTCTTTCTTCTGCTTTTTTGGAACCTTTGGCTCTCAGTTCTTTCCCTTTCTCAATGAGGTCATACATTTTTAAGACACCAGTTGCTGTGGATTTTTTATCCATCACAATGAGTGTTTTTGCAAATTCGAGTTGGGAACGGTTCTTTTGGAACTTTTCCAACATTTTATCATTTTCTAAGAAAACAACTTTTGCTTCACAGTGATTGAGAATATAAACAATTTCGGAATCGGTAATATCGGTTCCGCGTGGAACATCGGCAGCACCTGCCATGAGGATACCATAATCGGAAACAATCCATTCCAATCGGTTATCGGCAAGCAACGCTACATTCTCTTTTGCATTCACACCTAAATCAATAAGAGCTTCTGCTAAGTTGATACCAAGATCATACACTTCTTTGAAGGTGACTGGTTTATAGGACTTCGATTCGTCTTTACTAACGAACGCGGGGCGGTTCCCAAATTTTTCAGCACTCTGCTGGAAGAGTTCGGGCAAATTGGCTGGCATGATTCTGACTCCTTTCTGAAAAGAAAACGGTAAAAGGTATCTTTAAGGGACTTTTTTAACGAACATGAGTCAAGACATTTTCATTCTTGCCATTGAAATCAAGGAACCCGCAAATCTTTGTTTGGCATTGCACAATTATGGCAGATCAGACTTGGACCAAACATGAGAACGGATGACAAGCCCTGTTAGGTCTTCTTTTTCCAAGCCGTACTGTCGGTACACAATTTTTCCGGAACGATCAAAAACAAGAACACATGGTATTCCTTCCACTTTGTAAAAATCTGTCATTTTCCAGTCTTTATCGAGTAAGGTGGGATAACTCATCTTCAATCGAATCATATCTTTTTTAATTTTATCTAGAGGTTCCGTCGTGTCCGTATTGATCCCGCGAAAAACAAAATCTGACTCGGACACAGAATGTTTCCATTCATTGATCGTAGGTACTGCCTTTGCACATGGTTCACACCAAGTGGCCCAAAAATCCAATACAATCACTTTGCCTTTCCAATCTGACAAAGTCTCAGTGGTTCCAGTGATGGTTGGAAGTGGGTCTGGATAAAAATCTACTTTTCCTGCGTCTGGTTTACAAAAAAAGAAAGTAAGGAAAACGAGAAAATAAAATCTGGAAGATATCAATTGGGAGAATACGGTTTTACTTTTTGGAATCATTGATTTATAACTACTTCTCCAACTTAGACGAATGGAATGATTACGTAAAGGGAAACTGGAAAGGAAAAGGCATTTCAATGATCCCTTCCTTCACAGAACCATATGAATCCGGTGATGAAACTCTCGTTATATGGAAGTTTCAAGAAAACCAAATCAAATCCGTTTTTTCTCGCGGGAAAACCAAATATAACCTCCATTGGTCGGTTGAAGGAGACATTCTCTGTGACAGGATCAAACTATTCGCCAATGCTGAAGATTGGGAATGTGAAATCCAGGCGATGACAAAAGAACGGTTTCATTTACATGTGGTCCCGAAACAAGACAAAACTAAAATTTTATTTTCTGGCGTCGTGACAAAAAAGAAAGGTTTTTTATCCTTCTTCTAAAACAGATCGAAATACAGATTCTGTAATTTTAGCTGCATTTTCCCAACGAAATTCATCAATGGAAACATTCACAGGAGTTGGATTTTGAAAGAATGAATCAATGGCTTCTGCCCAACGTTTTGCATCTTCATTGGAATTGATTGGTAAATAACAAACATCTTTTTTTCCAATTTCATGGAAGGTAGGAATATCAGAAACAATACACGGAACCTTATGGAATAAAGCTTCCACCATCGGAATTCCAAATCCTTCATATTTACTCGCAAAAACAAAAAGTCCTGCTCGTTTGTACACATGTTGTAATTCTGAATCGGAAACAGAATCCAAGATAAAAATATCTTTGTAGAGTGTTCGTTCTTGGATTAATTCTTCAATGAATTCGGGAGATTCCCATCCGATTTTTCCAACAATCACCCATGGTCTGTAGTGGTGGGGATTTTTTTTTCTGTATTCTCGATATACTTCTAATAAAAAGGGATAATTTTTCCTTGGTTCGATAGTGGAAACAGACAAGAGATAACCATTCCCCAAGTCTTTCACTCGGTTTGAAATCGGTGAGTCTAATAACTTTGTCATTTCCACTGGATTCACACCAGGATAAGCAACTCCAGTTTTTTCAACTGGATAATCAAATTTTTTACACATATCATCACTTGTTTGTTTGGATATGGATAGTATAAAACTCGATCGCCTAACGGAATAACTTTGGAATAATCTTTGTTGTAATCTCGCAATCCAACGCATTGTATTTGGATATAAAAACAAAACCAAATCACAATACGTGAGAACTGCCTTAAGTTCTCTTGGCAAAAAAGGTGGCAACACCTGTTGTGAACCCCAAAACAAATCCAATCGATGGGTCATTAAATAAAAAGGAATGTAGAGATTATAATACAATCCACCTTTCCATTTCAAAAAACCTCCACCTTCTACCCACCTAACATTTTTTAACTCAAGGACTGCTTTATGATCAGGATGAATTGGCAAATGTGAGAATAGCAAAAACTCATATTTCTCCTGATTGGGAAATGCTTTTAAAGTTTCTGCAATGAGACGTCCAACTCCAGAAACTCTAGTGGATAAAGGGCGAGCATCCAATCCAATTTTATAAGTTTTTACCATCGTTCCTTCACCTTAAGTGAAAGTTGGTGGAAATCAATTTTACTTTCCAAATATTCTACAGATTTTCTTTTTCCTGCAACAAGCCCAAAAGATAATGTGGTTTTTTGATTAAAGGAATAAGGTTTGTCTTTTAATGGAAAAAAAGTGAAATTTTCCTCATCTAATAAAGCAATACCACCACAAATATCCCATTCATTTTTTGGTTTTAACGAGACAATTAAATCGATAAATCCTGCGGACAATAAACCAAGTTTATAGGCAATACTTCCCATAGACCGAATTTCAAAATCTTCATGCCAAAAAGAATCATCAAAAAGACCCTCTCGCATTTCTGAAGCCGAAACAATTAATACAGGCTTTTTAGTTTGGTCATTTGATTCTTGTAAGGGATGTAATACGGAGCCACTTTGAACAAGTAAGGTTCTAAAATTATCTTCTGTTGCATATGGTGCCTGGAGTTTTGCAAAAAAACTATTTTTTGCCTTCGAGAAAAATTCACCAGTCGCAGGGTTAAAGATGATCCCCCAAATTGCTTCACCATTCCGAACAAGTCCCAAACTAAGTGCAAACTGGTCATTTTTTTTGACAAATTCACGAGTTCCGTCAATTGGATCTAAAATCCAAACCCATTCCTTTTCTAAACGAGATACTGTATCCGCTTTTTCCTCAGACAAAAACCCATGTCCGGGAAATCGATTGGAAATTTTTTCATACAAAAATTCACTCGCATACAAATCCGCTTCAGTAACAGGATCATTACCACCTTTATCACGAATCTGAAAATCAGTTTTATAAATACTTAAGATGGAATCCCCAACTGATAGAACCCACCTCCATACTTCCTGAAACTCTTGTTCTTCCATTCCGTCCTTTATTTGGGACCTAACTAATTCTTTTTTTCTTCTTTATGTGCACCAGAACTTAAATCCAATCCTTCTGGTTTCTCTAATACAATTTCTTCTATTGGTGAAGTTACATATGTTTCAGGATCCACAGGGAACTGGTATTGAAAATAATAGTTTTTATATTTTACATAGAAAGTATTTGTACCTTCTGGACGTTCTGTTTGTAAGTCTTGGAATTTTAAATCTTTTAATTCTTTTTTTGGATTTGCAAACCGTTTTGATAATGTACTGCGAACGGAACTTACCATATTTGCTTCAAAGTTTTTTTTCTTTTGTTCTTCTGTGAGTTTTGGGTTTCTCAAATGGTCTTCTAATTTGGTAAACTCTTCCGCCAAACCAGTGCTCTGTTGTGAATATAAAAGTGTAACACTGCAACTCACGATTATCATTACATTAATCAAAAACTTCATAAGTTTACCCCTGATTCCTCATGATATTATCTCTAATGGTGTATATGCCAATAAGAATTTTTTATCCAAATGAGAACCGAATCTCACTTCTACCTTTCGGTTGTCCCCCGAACCAGACAAACTCAATATACGACCTACTCCGTATACTTTATGTCTAACTTTCGTTCCGATTTGGAAATCATTGCCTCCTGATTTAGCAAGGACTGATTCAAATTTTTCTTCTGATTTTTGGAACCTTTCCGCACGTGGTGTCACATCCGGCCTTCTAACTCCATATCGATTTTCGGTAAATTCCCCTTCTAAATATTCTTTTGGAATCTCTTCCAAAAATTGAGACGGTAACCGAGCATCCACTTCTCCAAATTTTCGAGTAAAACGACTAAAACTAATCTCTAAATGTTCGCGTGCCCGAGTGATCGCAACGTATGCGAGTCTTCTCTCTTCTTCGATTCCATCAGGAGAATCAATCGAAAGGAAATGGGGAAAAGTTCCCTCTTCCATTCCCGTCATAAAAACATGCGAGAATTCCAATCCTTTTGCATTGTGAACTGTCATAAGGATTACGTAATCAGGAAGATCTTTTGAATTTTCTTCACTTGTGATAAGAGAAATATTACTTAAATATTCTTCTAAGGTTGCTTCAGAATTTGTTTCTTCAAATTCTTTGAGTGCATTGACAAATTCATTTAAATTGGAAAGTCTCGAAAACGAATCCTCAGTCCCTTCATTTTCTAAAAACTCACGATAACCAGAATGTTCTAATACATCGTAAGCAATTTCGGAAGGAGTTTTTTTTCTCAAATCTTCCATTGCGGATTCAAACATCCGATACAACGAATGTAATTTTTGTGAGGTTCCCTTTTTGATTTCAGGAATTGGTTGGCCTAAACACTCAAATAAAGATAAACCTTCTTTTACGGAATGGGTCAGAAGTCGATTGACTGTGGTATCACCAATTCCTCTGGGAGGAGAGTTGATGATTCGGAGTAAAGAAGTTGAATCCACTGGATTCACTACCACAGACAAATAAGCAATTAAATCTTTTACTTCTTTTCTGTCAAAAAATCGAAAGCCACCAAAAATTTTATATGGGATTGCTTTTTTCCGAAGTGCTTCTTCAAAATATCTGGATTGTGAATTGGTTCTGTAAAATATAGCGAAGTTGGAATACTTTTTTCCCCTTCGGAATCCTGACAAAATTTTTTGAACAATACCTTCCGATTCTTCCATCTCATTTTGGTATGCAGTGAGCTTAATCTTATCACCTAACGGATTTTCAGTGCGTAAGGTTTTATTGGTTCTTTGTTTGTTATTCGCAATTAAGGCAGCTGCGGATTCGATGATGGTTTTTGTGGACCGGTAATTTTCTTCTAATTTAACAACAACTGCATCGGGATAATCTTTTTTAAAATTTAATATATTCGATATATCAGCACCACGCCAGGAATAAATAGACTGATCATCATCTCCAACCACACATAAGTTCTTATGAAAAGACGAAAGTGACTGAACCAAATGGTATTGTATTTTATTGGTATCTTGGTATTCGTCTACCATGATGTATTTCCATAATCTCTGGTATTTCTCCAAAATGATTGGGAAATCACGAAATAAAATCACAGTCTTTAAAATTAAATCACCAAAGTCCAAAGCATTACGTAATGATTTTCTTTTTTCATATTCCAAAAATACAGAAGCAATCGATTTTGTATAAGCATCATCTGCCTTTTTTTTTGCAAATTCTTCCGCTGTTAAAAAGGAATCTTTGGCTTGTGAAAATTGATTCGCAAGACTGGATGGACGAAATTCTTTTGTGTCCATCTCCTTTGATTTTAAAATTTCTTTGATCAGTGACTCTTGCATATCACTGTCATATACAGTGAAATTACTCCCAAGTCCTAAAACCTTACCTTCTCTCCTCAATAGATACAAACAAAGTGAATGGAAGGTACGAACAAAGGGTTCATAGTTTCCATCCGGCAATAAACTTCTGCACCTGGAGCGCATTTCCTCTGCAGCTTTATTTGTAAATGTAACAGCTAAAATCTGATTTGGATAAATTTTATGATTGAGGATTAAATTTGCAATTCTGTATGTGATAACTCTTGTTTTGCCTGAACCTGCACCTGCCAAAATTAACAGTGGTCCATCAACAGTTTCAACAGCTAGTTTTTGCTCTGCATTTAGCCCGACTAACTCCACTTAGAATCGCATGTCCCCAATTCCAAATACAAACTGGAAACTATTATTATCAGGATACAATCCAAAAGGTCTATCTTCAACACCAGTATACCGAATCTTTTGTGCAAAATACAAACGTAGTGGTAGAACTGGAATTTGTATCCTTAGACCAAAACCCCAAGAAAATCGAAAATTTGACATGGATAAGTTTTTACTCGAAAGTACCAAATTCCCTGGATCATTCACGACAAGTGGAGAATCGTAGATTTTTTTACCATAGGCATTGTAATTTTCAAATAAATACGTCTCAACTGGTTCTGTAGATCTTTGAGTTGCCACCAAACTATCATAGTTCTTAAAAAATTCCTTTCGTTCTCCGACCGCACGATTGATCTGCTCATACATGGAACCTGCGTCAAAAAAGATGACAAACCACAATAAGGTTGGTTCAATAGGAAACCTTAATTCAGAAGTAAATAATACCCTACTGGAAGCACCATCTTTCCATTCATCAGGGTAGTATTTATCATCAAAAAACCATCCACGTAAAGATTCGTATCCACCCAGAAACAACCGGT
This sequence comes from Leptospira limi, assembly GCF_026151395.1. NCBI lineage: Bacteria > Pseudomonadati > Spirochaetota > Leptospiria > Leptospirales > Leptospiraceae > Leptospira > Leptospira limi. The sequence goes on along the minus strand of NZ_JAMQPV010000001.1, from coordinate 2,308,797 downwards.
CTTGCACTTGGATGTAAGGAATTCTTTCTTTATCTTGGTTTCTATATTTAGGAGTCCTTTCAAAAGTAAATACGGAAGAAGTCCTAAATTGTTGAACAACTCTCCATCTTCTAAGAGCATTTTTTCGGATTAAACCAAAAAAAGTATAATCAAACCATGTATGATAATATTCTAATATAGGGCTGAACTGATCAAAATGACTTTCTCCACCTAGATACTGCCCAACATTGTCTACAGAAAAGATTAAATTAAAACCTTGTGTTGAATTAAAAACGTTATCACGGCTATCGTAAGCAAGACCATTCGTTAACTGTGAACGAAATTGCCATCCGCGATCTACTTCGGCAAGCACTTGGTCAGACACAAGAGATGTAGGCCGAGTTGAGGCAAAAAATGATGGGGAATAACGATGGAAATGTGTCCAGTTAATGAGAAACCTGTGTCCAATACCTGCACTGACACCGACCCCTGATCTTTCATAGGAAGCAACTTCTTTAATCCCTTGGTTGTTATTTTCTGTAATGGAAGTGGCTCCCACAAACAGAGTACGTGAGGAATAAAAAGCAGAAAGAGTTAAAGACCAAGGTTTGTCCATAAACCATGGTTCTGTCCAAGAAATTTGTAAGTATCTACGAATCGGACCAAACTCTACTCTTCCAGTGATTTGTTGCCCTGTTCCATTTAAGTTATTTTCACCTAACTGCGTGAAGATGGAAAATCCAGTGATCGTTCCGTATCCACCTCCCATTGAGACAGTTCCAGTTGGTTGTTCGAGAAGTTCGATGATCAAATTCATTTTTGTTTCATCTGAACCTGGTCTCATATTAAAGTTTACTTCTTTAAAATAACCTAAGTTAAAGATCCTTTCCCTAGAACGGTTCACAAGTGATGAGTTAAATAAATCACCTGGCTTAAAAAGTAATTCACGCCGAATTACTCGGTCTTGGGTTTTTTTATTTCCCTTAATGATGATATTTTCGATGAATGCTAAATTGTTTTCACGGATCGTAAAATCAACGTGAATGAATTTTTTACCGCGTAACTTCGGATCTTCTTCATATATTTTTCTGAGTCTAGCGACATTCAATCGATTGTATTCTTCATTACAATCAGCGATTGCATCAGAACTTCCTCTTTTATCGCAATTCTCATATCGTGACAAGGATCCATCACTAAGCTCTATCACTTTTCTTCTAGGAATTACCTGAGCGAATAGATATCCTTTTGCCGAATAAGCTTCGTTAATTGAAGATCTATCCTTTTGAAATTTTGTTTCATCGAAGACCTCCCCTACATCGACAGGAGCAAATTCAAATTGGTCTTCTAAAAACTTGACGGGGTAAACTGGAGACCACTCTTCTTTGGGCGTTCCAATCGGATTATTTTCTTTATTTAAAAACTGTGGCATCCCATTGGGAGCAATCGTTAAATCGTGACTCGTTGTATAACCGTTATAAAAGTATTGTTCACCTTCAATTATCTTAAAATTAACAATAACAACACGTTTGTCTTTTTTCTTGGGATTTTCCCAACGGATTTCCCAATTTGTACCTTCATTACTAATTTCTGCGTCTACATATCCCCTAGATTTTAGATAAGCAGCTATTTTTTGTTTATCAGATTCAAAAGCAGATTCTTTGAATACTCCTGATTCAATGATACCACTTTCCTTTAAATCCATGATCCCTTGGATATCGTATGTATCGATTTCATTATTACCAAAGATATTGATTTTACTGACAGGAATTTCTTCGCCCTCATCAATAATAAACTTCACCTTAACTGTGTTTGTTTCCGGATTCACTGGTTCCGTTTCAAAACGAACATAGGCTAGAAAAAATCCTTCGTCTCGGTATTTTTTCAGAATCACTTCTTTTGAAAGAGTCACTTTCTTCGGAGTAATGACTTCGTTTTCCTTCAATGGAATTTTATCTCTGAGGTCGGATGGGAAAACTTCATCTGCACCTATAAAATCAATATCTTTCACCCTAGGTCGTTCTTTTACTAGGACTAAGATTTTAACTCCATCACCATCAGCTTCGCCTTGGATGTCGATGTGGTAAAAAAAACCAGAAACAAACAATGCGCGCATGTCGGCATTGAGTAAACCCTGAGAAAGTTGGATCCCAGGTCTCATATCCATTAATTCTAAAATATCATCCGAGGATGTATTGATGTTTCCTTTAAATTCTATTTTTGTAATGACTTTATCGATGAATACAGAGCGGTTAGACCATAAGGATACCCACTCTGCTGATGTTATCAAAAGCAAAGACAATACAAATAGGCTAAGGTATTTTAAATTTTTACGAAGTTTCAAAAATTACTTAGTAGTGCCTTTTACCATTGCTAGGTTAAAGCGACTAACACCTGCAGCATTCACTGCATCAATCACTTTAACAACAACTTGGTAGGACGCACCACCATCTCCGCGAATGATCACTTTGTTTTTCTTTGGATCTCTTTCTTTTTCAGGTCCCAAAAACCCATTGATTTTTTCCGTCAGTCCTTCTAAAGGAACCGGTTCGGAATTTTGATCCAAATAAATTTTACCCTGTTTGTCAACAGTGATGACTAGTTCATCTTTTTGTTTTTCTTTTGCAACACTGGAAGATCTTGGCAATTCCACTTTTAAAGCTGTATTTTTTTCCAACGTTGCATTCATCAGAAAGTAAATTACGATAAATGAAATTACATCGATTAGCGGTGCAAGTTCGATATTATTAAATGACTTTGTCGTTTTACGAAATTTCATTTTTTGTTATCGTTTGTTCAAATGAGGAAGAACTAAATCTGTTACGTTTTCCATTTCCGTAATTTTCTCTTCTTTCATCCTAGAAAAAACATTATAAAAAATATAAGCAGGAATGGCAATTCCAAGTCCCATTGCAGTCGTGATGAGTGCTTCCGAGATACCCACTTCGGCACCTTGTGTTCCCGCACCTTCGGCAAAGGACCTTACGATACCAATCACAGTTCCAAGAACTCCTAACAACGGTGCAATGGTTGCGATGGTCCCAAGTCCAGTGAGGTAACGTTCCATCAAATAAATTTGTCGGAAACCTTCTTGTTTGATATCCTCTTCCCAAAACGAAACACCGCGGCGTTTTAAGTCAAAGGCCATTCGGAGTAAGATGGCTGCTGGAGATTGTACGTCTTGTGTAAGGACATCTTTAGCATCATCCCACTTGCCTTCTCTGGCAAGTTCTCTTACACGACGGAAGTGATCTTGTGGGATACTTTTTAATCTCCAATAATACACAAGTCGTTCCACGATGATGGTAAAACCAACGATGGATACAAAAATGATCAAAATGGGAATGGTTTGTGGAGGAACCGATGAAATGATTGAATCTGATTTAGCGAAAGGAAAAGACATGAATGAGACCCCATTGAAGGATTACGAATAGAGTTTTCAGTCTTCCCTTTTTCGCCAAATACTATTTTTAAAGGACTAACCAGCTTTTTTCATCAAAAGGTCTGTTGCCGCTTTGAGGACTGCAGAGGTCACCTGTTTTCCCCCAATCATCCGAGCGAGTTCCCGTTTTCTCTCCTCAAAATCCAAAACCGATGCTTCCGAGACAGTTCGACCACCTTCTTGCCGTTTTTCGATCTTTATTTGGTGGTCTCCCGCCGCTGCCACTTGTTGGGTGTGGGTGATGAGTAAGATTTGTGAATTTCGTGCTAGTTTTTTAAGCTTTGTGGCCATGGCCTCTGCTGCTTCACCGCCAAGACCCGTATCCACTTCGTCCAGAACCAACATTTGGGGCGAAGGTGCTTGTTTGCCAAGGACACTGCGCAGGGCAAGCATCACCCGAGAAAGTTCTCCTCCAGAGGCTACTTTGCGGAGAGGTCGAGGTTTCTCCCCTGGGTTGGCGCTAAAATAGAACTCGATTTGGTCGAGCCCTGTTTCTGAAAGAAAATAGGACTTAGATCCTTCCTCTACCTCACCTTCTGGATTTTCCTCCCATCGAAGGACCACTTGGAGTTTCCCTCCTTCCAGACCTAAATCAACCATTTCCCTTTGGACTTCTTCTTCGAATTGTGAAATGGCATTCCTTCTTAATTTTGAAAGTTGGAAACCTAATTCTTTGAGTTCCGCCAAACATTGGTCTTTTTTGATTCGTAAAAAATCTTCATCACCTGCTTGTTCCTTCCAACGTTCTAGTTCCGATTTTTTTTCCTCTAAGAGTTGGTTGATTTCTCCAATGCTTCCATTGTATTTTTTCTTCAATTTTTTAAGGTCTTGGAGACGTGCTTGTACCATATCCAACCTTTCGGGACTGAAAAATAATTCTTCCTCTTCTTCACGAATGACAGACTTCAATGATTTAAGTCTATCATACACCTCTTCCCATTCCTCTAACATGTCTCTTTTTTCAGGAATGAGGATGGTTACTTTTTGAATGGCATGGATGAGACTTGGGAATACTTTGAGGATGGAATTTTCTTTTTCCGAAAGTTCTTCCAACACCAAACGGTAGTTCTCTGCTAATTTTTCTCCATTGGCGAGTAAACTTTCTTCAGAACTTAGGCTTTCTTCTTCTCCGTCTTTCGGAGCAATTGTCTCAATTTCTTCCACTTCATATTCTAAAATTTCCTTTCGTTTTAACATCGTTTTCCGAGTTTCTTCAAAGTCAGAAAGTTTTTGTTTCCAGTGGCGGTATTGTTGTAAGGCAGATTTGAACTTAAATTTCAAAGACTCCAAATTTCCAAACCGATCGAGAAATTCCAATTGGTTGGATTTTTCTAAAAGAAATAGTTGTTCGTTTTGGCAATGGATCTCTGCCATTGTTTTCCCGAGTTCTCGTAAATGAGTGGTGGACGCAAGACTCTCGCCAATTTTAACTCTTGCCTTTCCATCTTTCATCAGTTCTTTAGTGATGACAATTTCATCACCCGTATAACGAAACCCTTGTTCCATTAAATAATCTTTCGTTTGGTTTTGGCCAGTGAGGGACAAAACGGCTTGTAAGGAATAACGATCCTTCCCTTGCCGAATATTGGCCGTGGAACACCTACCACCAAATAGCGAAGCCAATGCATCGAAAATTAAAGATTTTCCAGCACCAGATTCTCCAGTGAAGACAGACAAACCCTCCGAAAGGGAAAGTTCAAGAGATTCAAAAAGGGCAAAATCCTTAATTTTCAAATGTGTGATCATATAGACTCCTGTTTGCTATACATACAGTTACTACTTAACATATAAGTAGTCAACGAAATTTTTTGAAAATTTTAAAAATTCTCAATTTCTCTTCCCTTCCTTTTTGAAACACTGGTGGAAAAGGCACCCTATGAAAGATCTTGAAGGCAAAATCCACCTCGTTTCAAGTTTACCCCTATTCCGCAGTCTTTCGAAAAAAGAAAAAACTTGGGTGGCTGAGTCAGTTCACATTGTCGAAAGAGAACGAGACGAAATCCTTTTCACTGCAGGTGATAGTGATCGGAGTTTATTTTTAATTCTTTCTGGTGGGATTAAATTGTTTCTCCCCAAAAAAGGAGAAGGCAAACGAGAAGAAGAAGTTCAATACCTAAAAAAAGGGGAATATTTTGGAATCCAAGCTCTATTAACCGGCGAGAAACACAACCATACGGCTGTTACCGTCACTGAATCAAGATTTTTGGTTTTATCCCAATCAGAATTCCAAAAATTAATTCAAAAAATCCCATACCTTTCCATCACCTTTTCTAAAATGCTGACAAAATCCTTACGTGGGGAACTGTTAGGCGGAAAAGAATACTTTCGCAATTCGGTGGTTTGCCTTGTCCATTCCGATCCAATTGCAAAAGACAGGTTTTCCGATGAACTGGTAACGAGTATCGAAAGGGAATCAGGTAAAAAAGCAGTCATCCTACATTTTGGCCAAAATGGAAATCCACCTGCTCCTCATGCGAAATCATACAAATTCAAAGATGCAGATCGCATCAAAGAAACCTTAGGCAAACATTACGCTAGCCATTCCTTTATTTTTTTAGAAGTGTTTCCTGATACAGAAACTGATCTCAAACAACTGTTAATCGATGAAGCTGACCATATTGAAAACTTTGTTTCCAAAGATGTAGGATCAAATCTTTGTGATTCGATCACAAAAGATGCAAAGGAAAATCAAATCCTCTACCACGAAACAAATATCAGAGATATCCTAGACCACGGCAAATGGGATATTTTTATTCGTAGGAAAGCAAGAGAACTTTCAGGGGTAGAGATGGGAGTTGCTCTTGGTGGAGGAGCTGCCCTTGGCCTTGCACAAGTTGGGATCATGAAGGTGATGGAAGAAGAAGGTATTATTCCAGACATGATCGCAGGAACCAGTATTGGCGCTATCATCGGTGCATTTTGGGCCAGTGGCCTGGGTTACAAAGGAATCCTTCCCTTACTCGGTGAAATTGATAGTCTCTTTAAAATGTTCAAACTCGTAGACTTATCCTTTCCAGGCCAAGGTTTACTCCATGGAAAACATGTTCGAACACTTCTCGAAAAATACTTAGGTGATTTGTACTTTGATGATTTGCCGATCAAATTAAGGCTCATTAGTTGTGATATCTCAACACGACAAGAAATTGTTCTATCGGAAGGGAAGGTATTGGATGCTGTCATGGCAAGTATCTCGATCCCTGGAGTATTTGTACCCCAACCCCAAGAAAATGGAAAAACCTATGTAGATGGGGGGATTGTGAACCCACTCCCCGTTTCTGCACTGACCCAAGAAGGGATCCAAAAAATCATCGCAATCAATTCTATGCCGAGTTCCAAAGATGAAATGAAAACAAATAAACTCCTCAACTTAAATGTACTCGATATCATTGTAAATAGTTTGTATTCTTTGCAATATCGTATTGGTAAATATAGCGCTCAGGAAGCAGATGTGTATTTAAATCCGATCCTCCCCAATTCAAATTGGTTTGAATTTTGGAGGAGTAAGGAGTTTATTGAACTGGGTGAAACAGTGACAAAAAGTTCACTTGAAGAAATCAAACAACTGTTTAGCGAAAAAAATTAATCCCGATCAGGGGATAAAATCACAATATTAAATGGGTTTCTTTCATTTTTTTCTGATTCTGAAAGTGTTTCAGAAAAACGAAGGGCACCTGTAATCACAGTACCAGTCGTAAGACCAGCAAAAATTCCTTCTTTTTCATATAAGTCAGCTTGCAGGTGTAAGGCTTCGTCTTTTGTCACATGGAAATAATGATCAATGAGTTTTGGATCATACACTGCAGGAAGACGGATCCTTTCACGTTCTTTTGGATTGTCTGTTTTTCCATATTCCATAAAAGGAGAGTTTTGTTTTCCAGCGATGATAACTTTAACCCTTCTGTCTTGTGACTTCAGGTAACGACCGATTCCCGTAATGGCACCACCAGAACCAGGTGCAGAGATCACAGCACCTACCTTCCCTTGTAAATCACGCCAAATTTCTGGACCTGTTGTCTTAAAATGAAAATTGGGATTGGCTGGGTTTTCCAACTCATCAGGCAAATAACCACCCATTTTTTTTGACTTTTCTTCTGCGAGTTCTGCTAACTTCAAAGGATCAGATTCATTTGTTACTGTCACTTCTGCACCGTAACTCCTGAGGAGTTGGACTCGTTCGGGAGAGGTTGTGAGTGGAACAAGGCAATAAACAGGGTAACCTTTTACCTTTCCTATCCATGTGAAACTAACAGACGAAGAACCAGCACCGGAAAGGATAATGGGCATTCCTTTTTTTAATTTTCCGCGTTTTTCGGCATCTAACACCATTGCAATGGCAGTTCGATCCTTAGCAGAGCCAGTGGGATTTAAAAACTCGGCTTTTAAATAAAACTGAACTCCCGAATACTCGGAACCAATTCGATTCAATCGGATCAGAGGAGTGTTGCCAATCAATTGTAAGACATTGTCTTTAATCGGTTTGGCAACGGAAAGTTCTTTTCCAAAGATACCTTGTACATTGTTAAGCGCTTGCAACAAACTGTTGCCAAAGTCATCAATCCCTTTGGAAATTGGATCTATCATTTATTTAACTTTGATTAACTCAACATCAAACACAAGTGTAGAGTTGGCAGGGATGGGACCCACAGCTCTGTCACCGTATCCAAACTTTGGTGGAATGGTTAGTTTCCGTTTTCCACCTTCCTTCATACCGACAATTCCTCGTTCCCAACCTTGGATCACTTGGCCTTGTCCCAACTGAAAACTAAATGGTTCCCCTCTGTCGACAGATGAATCAAATACCTTTCCATTGGTAAGTTTTCCAGTATAGTGAACCACAACTGTCGTTCCACGGATCGCCTCTCTCCCTAACCCTTGTTTGGTGTCTTGAATGAGAAGTTCGTCTGCAGAAAGTCCTGTCACGAATAGTAATAAACTGAGAGTTAAAAATAACTGTTTCATGTGACTAATTATACACTCTTTCTGTACAACCAGGGAACATCTTTTTGGTTCTTTTCTTCAAATTTTTGAATAAAATCTGCTTTTTGGAGGGTAAGACCTATATCGTCCAAACCATTGAGTAGGCAATGTTTACGGAAGGCATCTACTTCGAAAGGGTATTTTTTCCCTTCCTCTGTGATCACAACTTGGTTTTCTAAATCGATTTCCAAATTGGCACCAGGTTTTTTGTCGATCGTTTGGAATATTTCTTCGATTTGTCCTTCTGGTAAAACGATTGGTAACATTCCGTTCTTAAAGCAGTTATTGTAAAAAATATCCGCGTAAGAAGGGGAAAGGATGGCACGAAATCCGTAGTCTTCTAATGCCCAAGGTGCGTGTTCACGAGAAGAGCCACATCCAAAATTGTCACGAGTGACAAGGATTGTGGCACCTTGGTATCTAGGTGCGTTGAGAACGAAGTCTGGATTTGGCTTTTGGCCTGCATCATCCAGAAATCTCCAATCATGGAATAAATGTTGTCCAAACCCTGATCTTTCGATTTTACGAAGGAATTGTTTGGGGATGATTTGGTCTGTGTCTACGTTTGCTTTGTCAAGTAAGGCTGTGATGCCTTTTAATTTCGTAAATGCTTTCATCTTATTTCCACTCCCGAATGTCTACAAAATGACCTTCTACAGCAACTGCTGCTGCCATTGCGGGTCCCACTAAATGTGTCCTTCCGCCTTTTCCTTGTCTTCCTTCAAAGTTCCTGTTGGAAGTGGAAGCACAACGATCTCCTGGTGACAACACATCATCATTCATAGCAAGGCACATCGAACAACCTGGGTTACGCCATTGGAAACCAGCTTCGAGGAAAATTTGATCGAGACCTTCACTTTCTGCTTGGCGTTTCACTCGGCCAGAGCCTGGAACAATGATGGCTTCCACGTCTTTACTCACTTTTTTACCTTTCACCGTGTTTGCGACAACACGAAGGTCTTCAATTCTTGAATTGGTGCAAGAACCAATGAATACTTTATTTACTTTCACATCGGAAAGTTTTTGCCCTGGTTTTAAATCCATATACGCAAGCGCTGATTCTGCGGATTTACGTTGGACTGGGTCAGTAAAATCATTAGGACTTGGTACTGTTGCCGTGACTGGAATCACTTGGCCAGGGGATGTTCCCCAAGACACCATAGGTGCAATTTCATTTGCATTGAGGATAACGGTTTTATCAAATTTAGCACCAGGGTCTGTGGCATACGCTTTCCACTTAGCAACTGCAAGCTCAAACTGTTCTCCTTTTGGAGCAAAGTCTCTTCCTTTGATGTAGTTGATGGTCGTTTCATCTGGTGAGATGAGACCTGCTCTTGCACCAGCTTCAATTGCCATATTACAAATGGTCATACGGCCTTCCATACTGAGGGAACGAATGGCCTCTCCTGTAAATTCAATCACATACCCAGTCGCACCGTCTGTTCCAATTTTTCCAATGATGGCAAGAACGATGTCTTTTGCCGATACAAGTGGAGAAAGTTTTCCATCCACTCTGATTTCTAATGTTTTTGGTTTCTTTTGGACAAGGGTTTGTGTTGCTAACACATGTTCCACTTCTGATGTACCAATCCCAAAAGCAAGAGCTCCAAAAGCTCCGTGTGTTGCTGTATGAGAATCCCCACAAACAATTGTCATACCAGGATGGGTAAGACCAAGTTCGGGTGCTACTACGTGAACAATTCCATTATCAGGATGGTTGATATCAAATAAAGTAATGCCGTTTTCTTTACAATTATCCATCAATGTTTGCATTTGCAAAACAGAAATGGGATCCACTGATTTCCAATCTCTAGTCCTTGTGGATACGTTGTGGTCCATCGTTGCAAATGTTGCATCGGGACGTCTCACCTTTCGGTTGGTCAATTTTAAACTTTCGAAGGCCTGTGGGCTTGTTACCTCGTGGACAAGGTGTCTATCAATATAGATTAGGCAGGTCCCATCTTCCTCGTGAACCAAATGGTCATTCCAAATCTTCTCAAACATGGTTTTCATAACTAGACTCCCCCACTTCCAGTCATAACTCGGACATGGGGGTCTGTGTCCAGGGAATTTGAAAAAATAGATTGATTCTTAAGGTGTTTGGACAGTAGAGCCGTCTACATACGTCCCAGAGATACTGGAACAATGGGCGGCTGCGGTGCCTGCCCCACCAGTGAGAGGTGCTGTGTACACACTGATGATGTATCCCACACTGGATTGTGTCACCTTACATGAGCCGACCACACCAGTCTCTGTACACTTAGCTGTCTGTTTTGTCCCCGAGAGGCAACTTGTCAAATACCCATAATAATTTTGGCAGACTCCTCCACCTATGGCACAGGCAAATTTGTAAGTTTTGGTAGAACCCCCGTTTAATAAATCAGTGAGGTCTGAATCGGAAACAGTTTGTACCGCAGTCCCATCCGTTAACACGGACAAAGGATTGGCAGTGCCACTTTCCGATTGGTAGACATAAAGGAGGTAACTCCCAGATTTTGTGAAACTAATGATGGTTTGGGTAGAGTCAGTTTTGGTGTATTCGGTACCTTCTTTGGCAAGAGGAGCAACATTTAATTCCAACGGGCAACTCGAGGAAGTATACACTGCCACTTTTGTGACTCGGGATAGAACTACCCTTGTTCCAATTTGAGCACCTTTGATTTGCATCACGGCATAATAAGTATCCCCAGCAAGTAAAAACGAAACCGACTGGGAACTCGTTGTGATCCCTGTATAACCCGCTTTCAGTTGAGAACCAAGTCCTGCCACCGTACAACCACTGGCTCCCGATTCTTTCGCAAGGAAAAGAGAAGTAGCGGTATCATTTTTTTTTGTTTCACCAGAACAAAATAAAAATACAAAGACGGAAACCAAACAAACTGTGAAACTGATTCGTTTTCTCAATTTTTGTACTGCTGGCATTTTAGTATCTCCCTCGAAACGTAAGGATGGTTTTACCCAATTGAATTTCATCCAAATTGTGCAGAACTTTTGGGCGTAATAATTTTTTGCCGTTTAAGTATACACCCGAGTGGGAAAGACAATCAAACAATATATATTTTCCCCTTCGGTTTTTTATCTTTGCATGGAAACCAGAAACATTTGGATCATGTAAGACAATATGATTGGATTCAAAATTACCAATTGTCATCTCATCCCATTCTAAAGGGATTGGTTCATACATTTGGCCCCCTTCCCTTACTTGGATGACAGCATAAGTGTAGGATACTCCTGGCAAAATTTCCTTTTCTTTGGTCGCAAGAGCAATTTCTCTATCCTTTGCAGCCTTCTCCAAGGTTTCTCCATACATACGATCATAAACGGCAAGTTCCTCTTTTCGTTCCAGGTTCTCACCTTCAGGGACTAGGATCGCAGTTTTTTCGATTCCATTCCTTCGTTCATTCTGAATCGGTTCAAATCCTCTTAAATAATAAAGGGAAGCAATACATAGTAAAATAAGAAAGAGACTCACGGGGAAAAAAACAAATGGATCCGAAATTTTGAGATATAAGGTTTGGAAAGGAGAAATTTGATATTGGTATTCAAACCGAACACCATTTGTAACAGACGTTAAAGTCCCAAAAACGTCATTCTCTTTCCACAATGATAAATTCCATGGAGAAGAATAAGAAATCACCCAATCAGGACTCATCGTTGCTTTTAGTTCAGAAAATAAAAATTCAAAACTCTCCGACTTTGAAATTGGATAAAAATTTCCCTTTGTATAACTCACAAGTTTATTGGCTTCCAAGGAATTGGGTGAAAGCACAATCAAGCGTAAGTTTTTGTCATTGATCTGCCGAGCAAACTCTGGAATTTCAAATCGATCTGGCCATTCATTTGCAAAACTCACGAGCAGTAAGATATGGTCCTCTTTGGTTTTATTCGTTGGAATCGAATCAACAAATCGTTCCCAATTGCGAATCGGAAACTGTAGGTTATTTTCCTTTGGGAAGGGAAACGTAACATCCAAAACTTGGGAACGAATCCTTTCAAACACATGAAATGTTTGGTCCGACTGGATATGGAGTTTAGAATGGCCACCACTTTGTTCCGATATTTTGACAAGTTGTTGGACAAGGTGGAGTAACCACCTTCTGTCTTCCGCATTAGTATAACTAGGAATGGAAATATTTAGATAGAGTGGGTTTTTAGTTTCAAGTTGGGATAAGTGGATGTCTTTAGTGAGCCTTACCGTATTCCCCAATTGTTCTTGGAGGGTATAACCACCAGTATTTAAATTTCCATTTACATGCAAACGGAGTTTTACATCTGGATACGACCGAAGGTCAATGGACCGAAAGGATACTTGGCCCTCTGGAAATAGGGATAAGGGCAAAACAAAGAAAAAAAGGAAAACAACCCTATTGAAATAAAACAGATGCTTCCTTGAGTTGTTTCCCATATTCCGAATTTGGCTCCAATTGGTGGTTGTTTATGAGAAGCGTTTCCATTACTTCCCCTTCTTTCATTATCGTAACTTGGGATGCTAGACTTTCGATGATCCGAAGTTCATGTGTAATAAAAACAACTGTCATCCCTGATTTTGCAAAGTTTTGGACTGTTTCCAATACAATTTTTTCAGAAAACGCATCAAGCCCCGTTGTTGGCTCATCTAAAACAAGAATTTTTGGATATCGAAGGAATGCTAACGTAAGTAAGATCCTTTGTTTTTCACCACCTGAAAGGTTTTTGGCAACCCGTTTCCAATGCCCACGTGGGATGGATAATTGATCAAAATAGGATAGAACCATTTCTTCCGTGACATGGGTTAACTTAGAAAGTTTCAGAAAATCTAAAACTTGGCTCCCAATGGTTCGATAGGGATGGAAGGCTAAATTGGGATTCTGAGGGACGAGGAAAACATTTTTTTTCTCAGGAAATTCATTTGAAAAAACGTCACAACCTAACACAGAAAATAAATCATAACTGATTTTGCAGTCGTCTGGTAAAATGGAAAATAAAGCTAGTGCAAGAGTCGATTTTCCAGATCCAGATTCGCCGATAATTCCATGGATGGTTCCGGCTTTGATTTCCATTCCAATGGATTTCCAAATGGAATGGCCTTCTTTAGTGATTAACGAGGCATTTTGAATTTGGATGACAGGAATATTAGTCGAGTCCAAACAATTCCTTCTCTATGATACTACAAAGTATATGCCCAATGAGAATGTGAGATTCTTGAATCCTTGCAGTAACTTTAGAAGGAACAATCATTTCCACATCTGCTTTTCCTTTTAGCTTTCCACCGTCTCCACCAAGGAGTAATACAACTTTCATTCCAATTTTTTTGGCTTCTTCTACCGCCAAAATGATGTTTTGCGAATTTCCAGAAGTTGTTAAGCCAACAAATACATCTTTCGGTTTTCCAAACGCCTGGATTTGTCTTTGGAACAAAAATTCATATCCATAATCATTGGAACAAGCTGTTAACACTGCTTGGTCACTGTTCAGAGCAATGGCAGGAATTGCTTTCCTTTCATTCCCTGATTTGTAACGTACAACCAATTCAGCTGCAATATGAGATGCATCACAACTAGATCCACCATTACCACAAAAAAACAAAGTTCCATCATTTCGTAATGAGTCCACTAACAGTTTTCCTGAAGCGGAAATATTTGGTAATAAAGAAGGAAGGAGTTGTTCTTTGACTCGTATGGATTCTTCAATTTGGGATTGGATGATTGTACTATGCTCCATGTTCTATTTCCTTTTCTCTTCTTTCTTGTATCAGATTGATTTTATTACCAAATTCTTTTAATGCAGAACCAAAACCATAAAGATTTTTTGTTTTGGAATGTGGGTTGTTTTGGCTACTAACTCCTAAATTCAAATAAAACAATTCATCCCTTACGAGGCGTTTTTGCCTTTCTGTTGCGATTTGAACAAAAAAATCTTTACACTCCTCTCCAATGGCCAACATAACAAGTGCCATAGAGTTTGGAGACATTTGTAATAACAATTGTTCCTGCCAAAATCTTTCCCAACTGAGAACAACCCGCCAATCATCTTTGGGAGCATCGGTATCTAAAAATAGATCTGCTTTTGGTATGGCAAATTGATTCAGAAAGTCATCCAATTTTCCAATCTCTTTGGTAAGATTTTGGTTCAAATCACCCTCATCAACAAATAACACACCTGCCCATTTCCCATCCTTATTTTTATACAAATGGTTATCGGTAACTAAGATGATCGAATAATCCTCACCTTCGATTCGAAATAGTTTTTCATTTGTTTTTGTTAAGCGAAACTTTTTTGTTTCGGTAACAAGGCCTGAGCTTACCTGTTTTGTGGGGAGTTTCTTTTTCCAAGATTCGTTTGCTGTAACCCATTCCATAAGAAACGATTTTGGCTCTTTTTTCCGTTTTTCAGAATCCTGTCCCTTGGAACTTTGGTCTGATTGGAATAGGGAGAGGAATTTTTTCCAAACTCCCCTTTTCTTTGGTAAACTATTTTTTGCCATAGTCTTTTCTTACATTGGAAGGTCGTTCCAACTTCAATTTGTCCAGTTCATATAATTTCGCATATTTCAGGAAGGTCGAAAATGAAGATGCAAGGGCAATCCAAAGTCCAGGGATTCCATCTAAAAAACCAAATTTAAAAACATAAATTTCAAGGAATTTTCCAAAGGGTTTAAAAATTGTTTTTAGAAGAGAAAACTTTTCTCCTTTCGCATAACGAGTATAAGCAACAATACTTGAGAATTGATTGATCGTATTAATTTGGTGGCTAAAATCGGTAAAACTATAATGTAAGATATCACCTTTCATTACCTTTCCCCGAGATCCCATTTTTAATTCTAAATAGTCGTGAGGGTTTTCACCGACCCAACTTGCACTTTCTTTCTGAAACAATCGGTACCGGCGTTGGGGATACCAACCACTGTAACGGATCCACTTGCCTAAATGGAACGTAAGTCTTGCGATTTTAAATCCTTCACAATTGATTTCCTCTGCTTCAAGGAAGGTGATGATTGATTTTTGGAGTGTTTCGTTTGCTCTTTCATCTGCATCTAAAGATAGGATCCAATCATTTTGACAATAGGAAATGGCTTTGTTTTTTTGTTCCACATGACCAGGAAAGGGAGCTTCGAAAAATCGAACGGTGGGGAATGATGTTGCGATTTCTTTTGTTTTGTCTGTGCTTAATGAATCAAGTACGATGATTTCGTCTGCAAAGGTAATTACGGATCGAATACAATCACCGATGTTTTTTTCTTCGTTGAAGGTGATGATTGCCACCGACAATTTTCTTTTTCTCTTGCCATCCATAGGAGTTAAAACCTATTCTTAGAACCAAATATGATTGGGAAAGAAACATTTCATACGGTATCCTTTGTTTTTCTCTGGCTTTTTTTGGCTTTCTCCCCATTTTCCATTAGCCTAAGCCAAATCTTCGCAAGCCTATCCCTATTCTTTTTATTCCTACACCAAATCAAAAACAAAGAACTACCCAAATTCCCAAATGCACTTCTTTTTTGGATCGGACTCTACATTAGTTTTTTAATTTTTCCTCTTATCGAATACCAACAGATCCATTGGAAAAAGGACATCGTAAAAACTGAATTTGGTGATCTATGGATGGCTTTTTTACTCCTCCACGAAACATCTCTTACAAACTTACAGAAAAAAAAATTACAAAAAGCAGTTCTTTTGGGATCGATTTTCCTAATCCTTTCAGGACTTGTTTCTTTATTTTTCCATTACAGACTTGCTCCCTATGTTATGGATGGTTTTCGTTATATCGAGGGAAAACGACTTCCCCATTTACTCGCAAATCTAAATGGAATTTCGATTTATTTGCCAATCGGTTTCCAGAGTACTCATTTAACCTATGGCGGACTACTTGCTTTATACCTTCCTTCGTTGTGGGAAAAAACATTTGTACTCTTCCAAAAGAAACAAATCCGAATCCATTTTTGGAAAGTTTCTTTGGTATTTTTTAGTTTCTCTTTGTTAGGTTTTTTTCTTCTATTTTTAAACCAAAGCCGGTCGATTTGGATTGGTTTTTTGGTTAGTTCCATCCTTCTCTACCAGAATAGAAAACCTTCGTTAAAAAAAATCCTACCTTGGCTCGTATTTGGAATATTTTTGATTCTGACAATGCTTATCATCTTTTATCATACCAATTGGATTTTCCAAAGGGCCATCGATGACATCTTCACCAAACGTTCGCTAGAGAACCAAAGAATTTGGATCCATAAAATCAATTTCATTTTGATACGAGAAAATTATCTTTTTGGAATTGGTGCCGGGAACTACGGCGAACGTTTTATTGATTCAGCTATTCCCATCATCGATCAATTTCCAGAACTCTACTACGATTTATTCATTACTCCTAAATCACATGCTCATTTTGATTTTTTGCATGACATCCTTCTCGGAGGAAGTTTCGCCTTTATTTTCTTTATGAGTTTTTTGTGGGGGATTTGTAAACATATTGAATCCACTCGAAAGCAATTTCTATTTTCGATCGGAATTTTTGTAGTACTCATTGCGGGAAGTTTTCAGTGTTATTTGTTAGATGATGAAGTATTATTACCTTTTATGGGTTTATTGTCGATCCTCCCACAATTGAGAAAAAACAAATTGGATTTACATTCCACAATAAAGGATCAACTTGGGAAACGTTCTACAACTGTTTTTCAAAATCGAAATTACATTCCCGTTTCCTTCGGAATGATTTTGCTTTGGCTTTTTTCCTCTTTGACTGTCACCTATCTATGGAGCCAAACGGAAGATAAGGATTTGGTCATTCACCGAACAAGGAGCAAAGATAACTTTCCAAGTCCATTCTCACAAAAGTCAATTGGTGCAGAATTTCCAATTCCCTTACCAGGCAATCCCAAAGAATGGTATTTCAAACTTTCAGGCTGTTTGGACAAAGAAGTGAATTTAAGAACCAAACCCGTCATCAGGAAAAAACCAATCCAAGTGAAAATTCTTTGGGACAAGGAATTTGAAAAACATTTACCCAATTCCATTCGAGTCGAAATTCGAAAACGAGAGAGTTTTGACCAAGACAAAGAATATAAAGTTCATGGTGAACGCGTTCTCAAAACCATCTCACTACCGATCACAGGAAAAGATCATCTGGTCTCCATAGATCCAAGTGATATGCTACAAGAAGCACCAGAGTTTGTTGATTTTGGATTTTGGTATGAGTGGGAGGGAAAAGAACCTTATTTACCGAGGATTGAAATTTCTGGGAATTGTGAGTAGAGGAATATTCTGTTGGTTGGAAACAGCACCTAGCTGATTCATTTTTACCTGGGAAGACACTCGAGTTTGCAACGATAATCTAGAAATTGCAATGAAAATAATCTAATACACCGGAACTGGACCCCAATAACGACATTCAATCTGTTCTCTTTGTCGATATTTTTTTCTATCTCTGCTCTGTGCCCAATAACAATCACCAACATTAACGCTTTCGGGCCAAAAGTCACCATCCTTCTAATATTTTTTATCTTTAATATTGGAATTTTTCTGGTTCGTCAATTATATCATTTTTAAACAATATCCTACATGAGATGAATCCCTATGTTAAATGAATCGTTATTAATTTTACTAATAAAACAGAATGGATCATTTTTTTCTGAAATTTCATCGATCACTTTATGAACTTAAAGAAAGAACTAATTTAATTCCCTCTTCAATTTTATTGATACTCTTTGATTTTAATTCCGATGCCCTACTAATGAATCTTTCTCGATCAAGAGACACTATTTGAGAAATATTCACAACTGAATCTTTAGAAAGGTTTGTCTCTTTACGAGTCAGCATCACATTCCCAGGCGCCTTTGCTAAATGCATATTAGTTGTCAAAGGTACGACAATAATTGAATTAATATTACTTTCATTGAAGGAATCATTTTGGATGATGAAAACAGGTCTTTTGAATCCAGGTTCACTTCCAAAAGGAATCCCAAGATCGACCCACCAAATCTCACCACGATTCATTTTTTAGACTATTTCTCAGAATTGCAACAGACACATCAGAAAGGGAATTATCCTTTTTAGTTGTATCATTTGAATACACTTCATTCAATTTCTCTGTAATCTTCTCTTTTGAATGATTCTGGATGAATTCTTCCAGAGCTTTTGCA
Organism: Leptospira limi; assembly: GCF_026151395.1. Taxonomy (NCBI): domain Bacteria; kingdom Pseudomonadati; phylum Spirochaetota; class Leptospiria; order Leptospirales; family Leptospiraceae; genus Leptospira; species Leptospira limi. The sequence continues at coordinate 2,290,294 of NZ_JAMQPV010000001.1, read as the reverse complement.
AATAATTGACTTCTAGGAATTCCAAGTTTTTTTGCAGTATTTTCAGCAGTTACGAAAAGATCATCTGGTATCGAAATAGCCGTCTTCATATCTTAAGTATGACCGGGGTATAACCATAATTCAAGTTTTTTTTCAGGTCCTGTAATTAGAAAGAAAAGGATTCAAAATGAATCTAAGGCAAGATAAACAAGTCGGAGAAAGGGGGAATGATTGTTTGTTTGATTTTTTGCGTCCGCGGGAATGGCATCAAATTTCGGCCCTCCTGGCCTTTCGACCTCAGCCCGTCCGACTCGCGACTTCGAACTTCCTGTCCTAAAGAAAAATGGCTTCACGCTCCCTATGCGGGTTCGTTACCATTTTTTTCGCTCGTAGTCGTTCGAATCATACCTGGAGCGGGAATCGAACCCGCACGGGATTACTCCCACAGGATTTTAAGTCCTGTGTGTCTACCAGTTCCACCATCCAGGCGTTTGTTGTAAGACTAGGCGTCGGCCGGATTCGAACCGGCGGTCAAGCTTTTGCAGAGCCATGCCTTACCACTTGGCCACGACGCCAATCGTGACTTTGGATAGGCTAAAATAGGAGACCTAGGTGTCAAATGGAAACTGAATTCACTTTTCATCGGATTGTAACATTTCTTCCAAAAATCAAATTGCTCCCCCTATTTTTGTAAGGTGCAGTGCAAATATGAAGCTCCAAAGATTTGTTTTTGTAACAATTTTATTATTTTTCCTTCACCCACTCCTCGCAGATACCGTGAAAGTAAAAACGACAAAAGAAGTATTAGAAAATGTAAAAACTTCTTCTCCAACTGCTAATTATGTTTTAGTGGAATCGCAAGATGGCACCAAACAAGCGTTCAAGAAAAATGCTGTAGAAGTCACAACACTTCCTGTTGTTTGGGACCAACCGAAGGAAGAAGAAAAACCTGGATTCTTTTCAGGATTATTTGCCTCCAAAGGGAATTCAGAGGGACAAAAATCTTCGGAACCGAATGCGGAAGGGAACCAAGAACCGTCCAAAGAAGGAAAAGAAAACGAGAGTATTCTCTCCAAACGCCTTCCTGAGCTCGCAATGGGTGGAATGGCTCTCCTTTGGATCCTACTCCCTTAAAGGAAATAGGACGATTCCATTATTCTAAAACATGACCTCAAATCTAAATCTTAAGACAAACTTCCTATTCCCATTCAATGGTACCTGGAGGTTTGTGGGTAAGATCATACATCACAAGAGAGATACTGGGAAGGTTTAACAATTTGTTAGTGATCTGAGACAAAATGTTTCGGTTCATTTGGTAAAAATTGGCAGTCATCGCTTCAGTAGATTCAACAGGTCGTAAAACCACTCCATAGGAATTTTCACGTAATCCAACAGGAACAAGCACAACTGGCATCTGCCAAATTTCATTATGGATCGATTCTTCATAAAGGATTTGGTTTACAATTGCATCTGCTTCTCGCAAAATATCTGCATGATCTTTGTCTAACGAAAGTTTTGTGTAAAAGAAATCTTTATCAAAATGAGTGATACCTGGGGCAAATACCACACGATTGATTTCTTTTTTGGTATTGGTGATTTCAACAGACAATTGGTCGAGTTCCATCCAATCGGAAGTAAAATCACTGAGCACCGCACAGTGAGCATAACTCCTTTGGTCTCCCTGAACACCAACAGATAGAATCGGTAAAATTTGAATCTCTGCTTTTGGAAACTTATTCTTCCAGACACCAAAATCGATGTGGGGAGGATTTGTCTTCGGACTTGCGATCATACGTACCACAAGGCCAGGCCCAGGGAAAGGGTGGCGTTCGATCCATCGTTCTGGCAGCCCAAGTTTTCTACCCAAATCCCTGACTTCGTCTTTATAAAGGTCCGCAATTGGTTCTACAATTTTTCCTTCACGGATGAGTGCTTCGATTTGGGGCACACGGTTGTGGTGGGTTTTGATTTTATGAGAATGTTTGGTTCCACCAGACTCGATGGTATCTGGGTAGATCGTCCCTTGACCAAGTAACCAATGTTCGGCGTCAAGTCCTAGAGAGTTTGTTGCTTTGCCTTGTGCTTCTAAGAATAAATCTCCAACGATCCTTCTTTTTTTCTCTGGTTCAAATTCGTTTTGTAAGTGACTATAAAACACCTCACTTTCATCCCAAATGGTAAGGTCAAAACCCACTTGGTGCAAATTGTCCATCAGATCTTTTACTTCGTTTTTCCGCATAAACCCTGTATCGACAAGGAGTCCCTTGACACGGTCTTTCCCAAGAGCTTTTGCAAGGAGTAAATAGGCAACAGAGGAATCCACTCCTCCTGATACGAGTAAAAATACATTTTTGCCAGCTGGGACTTTTTTTTGTAGGGTTTGGATTTGTTCTTCTAAGAACTGCGATATACTCCATGTAGCAGAAACACCACATAACTCTACAAAGTTTTTGAGTAAAATTTCCCCTTCTTCTGAATGGGTTACCTCAGGGTGGAATTGGATCCCATACAGTTTTTTGGAAGAATGGGAAACAAACGCATAACGGCAGTGATCCGATTGTGCGATCACTTGGAAATCATTTGGAAGCCGAACCACCTCATCTCCATGGCTCATCCATACTTTTGTTTTTAACGATAATGATTTTGATAATTCTGAATTAGCATTTTCGATCTCTAGAATGGCAGGTCCATATTCTTTTGTGTTGGCGGAAACAACCTCTCCTCCAAGGGCACGCATCATAAGTTGGTGGCCATAACAAATACCTAAAACTGGAACAGAGGTGTTAAAAAACCCAGAGGGTAATTGGGGTGCACCTGTCTCATACACACTACTGGGTCCACCAGAAAGAATGATCCCGGCATAGGATTCGTAAACAGACAATGGTTCTTCGTTGGAAAGGATTTCTGTATAAGCTCCGAGTCTGCGAATACGGGAAGCAATGAGGTGAGCATACTGGCCGCCGAAATCGACGACTGCGATTTTTTTATCACTTTTCATGGGATGGTTCCAAAATATTTTTGTTAATGTCGGGGTAAACAAATGTCGGAAAAAAAATCAGAATCTTCTTACGAGGACAAACAGGACCATATCCCGTCTTGGACCACCCCTCCCATTGAGTGGTTTGCCAATGTCTATGCTGGCCGAGAGTACAATATCGAATTTACCATTCCCGAATTTACGGCCGTTTGCCCAAAAACAGGACTTCCGGATTTTGGAACCATTTTCATCGAATACATCCCCAGAGAAAAATGTGCCGAACTAAAATCCCTCAAAGAATACATGATGTCCTACCGGAATGTAGGCATTTTTCATGAAAATGTGGTGAATAAAATCTTGGAAGATTTTGTGAAGGCTGTGGACCCCATTTATGTCAAAGTGATAGGTGATTATAATGTTCGAGGTGGTGTCAAAACCGTCGTAAAACGAGAGTACAAAGCATAAATGGATAACTTAATTGGGTATGTGGCAGCTTTTTTAACTACGGTCTCTTTTCTACCACAAGTCCTTCGTGTTGTCATGACCAAACAAACTAGGGATATCAGCCGTAATATGTACATCATGTTCTTTTTCGGTGTCGTGTTATGGTTTGTTTATGGAATTTTAAAATCAGATTTTCCGATTATCCTCGCAAATGTAGTCACTTTATTTTTTGTAACAATCATTTTATACTATAAACTCAATGAAGGGAAAGAAACATGAGAAAGGCTTATGTAGACAAAGACAATTGTACTTCCTGTAACCAGTGTGCAGATAATTTACCTAAGTACTTTATGATGGATGAGGATGATTTGTCCCAAACCCATATCGGCGGAGAAACGATCAACGATGCAATGATCCCTGACGAAGACGAAAAAAAAGTCCAAAAGGAAATGGATGAATGCCCAGGGGAATGTATCCACTGGAAAAAACACTAACCAAATCTCAGAATCATTTTTAGATCAGGGTTTTGTGGGAACACTTGGCCCTTTGGTTTTCCTTTCTTTCAAACCTAACATCTCTTTTACGATAAAAAATACATCTTTTACAGATTGAAACTGATGTTTTTTTCCAGTTGGATCATAGACAAATCCTATCGTTTTCATTTCTGGATTCTCATTCCAATACCCATGGCCATGGATTTTACTAGGTGATGTTTGGAACAGATCCCCTTTTCTTGTCCCACTAAAAAATAAGTTTTCTTTGGTTCGGAGGATTCCCAATGCTCGTGGATGGATTTGGGATCTGATCTTTTGATTTGTATTGTCACCGACAGGAAATGTTTCGGCTATTGGCAAACTTGTAAAATCCAACCATTCAGCACCTGGACAAGAATTCGTAATTTCAGTGACTAGATTTGTAATGGTTTCTTTTGGAAGAGTTACATCGGCTCCTGGTAAGAGGATCGAGATTCCACCGGAACTTTTAAATGTAAGAGTGTAAGTACCAGTTTCATCATTGATGTATCCTTTTTGTTTTAGGAGTACATTGGGTGCACAGACTGACACAGCAGAATGAAACCCGTGATCTGATACAATCACAATGCTCGGACCATTATTAGTAAAAGCTCCTACACTTTCTAAGAAAGTAAAAATGGCCGTGTCAATTTCTGCCAATCGTGCCAAAGCCTTTTCGGAACCGGGTCCAAAACCATGTTGCATGGAATCCAAATCAGTCGTATAAACAAACATTAAATGTGGTTTTTTGGTTTGGAAAAGCCAAGTAGCTGTTTTTAACTTCACTTCATCTTTTGCAACATCGTTTAACGGAGATCCAACGGCAACCTCGGCTTCCTTATGTAAACCCGTTGTGGAAATCACACGGAGAAGTTTATCATCCTCGGGTATTTTTTTCCTCCAATACTGGGGAAGGTTCGAATTGATATTTGCCCCAACGGTAACAGGCCAAAATACATTCGCAGTTGTTTTTTGATTTTGTTTTGCGAGATCCCAAAGAGTTGGCACTATAATGTCTTCTGCATACCACATCCATCCCCCATCATTTTTTTCAAAAGGATCGGACAATGTATTATTGAAAATTCCATGTTCCCCTGGATCCTTCCCAGTCACCATTGAGGTATGCGCGGGATAAGTGACAGAAGGATTGACTGTTTCTATTTCCGAGACTCCGTATTTCTGGAAAAGTCCGACTAAATGGGGAAAATAGGAATGGTATTTTGGATTTGTCCAATAGTAGGAAGGAAACCCATCGATAGAGATTACAATCGTTTGGCGAACAGAGCGGATATGTCTGGCATTATAATCTATTTTCTGATGTTTTTTCGGCCTTGCGTCTAAAGAATTAACCTCACCTATACTGAAAAGTAGATGAATCAAAAAAACAAAAATCAAACTATTCCTGAACGAATGTCTCAATGCGAACTTCCAAACCAATGGATCCAATCCAATGTGGTGATTCAAAAATTTGGAAATTCGCATGATACGTGTTTAGCGAAAATGATTAATATTCTTGTTCGGAACGAGTGGAACCGAGGAGTTCGTCAGGAATGTCCTCTATACTATCTCCAATTTGGATCGCGAGGCGATTGCCAACACGTCCAGGTGTTGCTTTGAATTTACTCCGATCGCCCACTTTGACCATTAAATCAGTTTTGATAGGTGTGTTTTCGAGTTTGATCACATCACCTACATGCAAATTCATAAGATCATTTAAGGAAATGTCAACACTCCCAACTTCCGAAATCAGAGGGATTTTCACTTGGTCGAGTCGCTCTTGGATGACTGCTCGGTTTTCGTCAACCTCCCCTTTTCGAATAGAGGAATACCAATACTGGGCAGATAGTTTATTGATGATCGGTTCAATCGTGATATAAGGAATACAAAGGTTTGTCATCCCTTCTACTTCCCCTACTTTTGTTTCGAGGGTAATTAATACCACCATGTCATTCGGAGGAACTACCTGTGCGAACTGTGGGTTTGTTTCAATGTTTCCAAGCCTTGGGCGTAAGTCAATCACCGTTGACCAAGACTCTCGTAAGTTTCCAAGGATCCTAACAATGATCCCTTCCATAACCGATAACTCGATATCAGAAAGTTCCCGATTGACTTTTGAAGACTCTCCCTTACCACCAAACAGACGATCAATGATTGTAAAGGAAATTGAAGGGTCAATTTCTAAAATGGCAGACCCTCGGAGTGGATCCATATTGATAACAGCAAGTGTAGTGGGATTCGGAATGGAACGAATGAATTCTTCGTATGTTAACTGGTCAACCGAAGCTACGTGGACAACAACTAATGCTCGTAACTGTGCAGAAAGACCAGTGGTTGCCAAACGGGCAAAGGTCTCATGCATCATCTGTAATGTACGAATCTGGTCTTTTGAAAATTTATCCGGACGTTTGAAGTCGTAAATTTTGACTTTTTTTTGTTCCCCAACAGATGAGTATTCATCTTCCGAAACTTCGCCGGAGGAGATGGCATTTAACAGGGCATCAATTTCATCTTGGGAAAGGATTTCCGTCATTTTTTTACCTTTACGAGTAAGTTTTTAATCTGCCAAAATCCAACACGGTTTCCTTCTTCTTGTCGCAAGGTGTATATATATTCGTACCTTGTTTTGAACCGACCCATCATTCTCTCTACATACACTTGCACACGTGCATCTCGTTTGGAAGGGAAGTCAACACTCATGACTTTAAAGTATTTTAACACACCTGATGGTGATTCCGTCAAATATTCTTTAAAATCTTCAATGATCGTTTCTCTCTCGCCAACACTCGCTTCTGCATATGCACTGCTATACCTGTCATACGCTAAGATGTATTCCGAAAAATCGATCCATTTAAAATGGTATTCCCAACGTTTTTTCATCTCAGCACCGAGGAATAAGAATATAATTTCTTCAGGAGAAAGGCCACCGTTTTCTGTGATTTGACGGTTTACTGATTCCTTTTTGATTTGTTTGGAATTTTGGAACAAGAATCCAACTGTATTTTGTGACCTTAAAAATGCCGATTTATCTTCCGTATAATTGGGATAAAAATACCCGGTGATGTAGAATTTTTGGTCTGGCAAAAACTGGTAGTACTCATCCAGATAAATGGTTTTGGAAAATGACTCATTTCTGTGGAGACTAATCTCTTTATTCTCATCACCAACCAAGTTTACAATCGTAGTTCGCCTTTTTAAAATTGGGTCTGGAAAATCAGGTTCCTCAATCGGTGTGAGGATTCGATCGTTTTCATCCTTCACGATGATTTGGAAGGAATAACGAAAATCAAAGGATGGGAAAATCCTTACAACTTCCTTACCTGTATTTGTAACCGTAAAGGTAAGTGGAATTCTCTCCCCTGCTTCATAACTTCTTTTGGTGAGAGTCAAGCTTATCTTGGATTGGAGAGCGACAAAATTATCAACCCTTTCCCCCCTCGCATCTCTGTCAGGGAATGCAAAAAGGGTCTCGGAAACCAAGAATCCTAATAAAATGAAGGTTTGGAAAGAGCGCATTCACTATTCAATTTCGGCAAAGGAGGAATTTTCCGAAAGAAAATTTAGTGGATTTTCAACCCCCAAGGAGTGCTTAACTGGTTCCCATTTTTGCTTCATCTAGGATATAATCTGCGATTCGAATCAGACGGACCATGACGGAACCCAGTTTTTTGTATTGGTAATAGTTTTCCCTTTGTTTATCCAAATGAGGTTCGACAAGGGCAACCGTCTTTGAGGCCAATTTTAAGTTTTTGATTTCATTATCAGTCACTCCATAAAGATTTGCTTCCGAAACAAATCGATTGAGTTCTTTCACCAAACTTTCATCCGTTAAGTCTTGTATTTCAAAAACCTTTTCGATTTTTAAAATAAAATCAGTAAGTGTTCGTTTGATTTTTGCTTCTTCTTCTGTTGGTCTTTTTTTTGAAGTGATCTGGTTTAGGGATTCGTATTTTTCAAGAGCCGTTTCATATAAATGGTTCATCTTGGACTTTTGTCCTAAAATGAAACTGATAAAACTAAGCAAACCAACAAACGTATCTGGGTATTTATTGATCCCACCTATTTCGTCCAAGGCATTGGCAAAGGCTTCCTCATTATGAGGAACAGTCATAATAAATTTTAACACAGGTTCCACGGAAGAACCTGATGTATACTTTTGGATTACCTCTATGCCTTCTAAGTAGTTCATTGTCTTTTGTCTATGACGAGAACCTTACGAATTGTGGTTTGGAGATTCCCTTTTTCAATGATTCGATCCAGGACATCATAACCAGTGACCAAAAATCCAAACACCGTATGGAGTCCATTTAGGTGAGGAGTATCTACTTGGTTGATAAAAAACTGAGAACCGTTTGTATTGGGTCCCGCATTGGCCATAGCAAGTGCTCCCCGAGTTGCTTTTTTACTCGGTAACACTTCATTGAATCGATAGCCAACTCGGTATAAAACTTCTAACACTGGGAGTTCCATTGCTTCCTGGTATGCTTTTTCAACCTCAGTTCTTTTTTCTTCGAATTCTTGGCGTGATTTGATATTAAATTCGGACAACACTACCCTTTGTAATTGTGATTGGTATTCAGGTGCATCTTTGATTTTGAGTTTGTCTAACCCGAGAGCCTTCCCATTGATTTCATCTTCAAATTGAAATCCAGGTCCACCCGTTCCATCCCCTCTAGGGCATCCCCCTTGGGCCATAAAATTTTCGATCACTCGGTGGAACTTTAAACCATCGTAAAACGGGCGTCTTTCGGAACCTTTTTCCGTTTTAAAATCTTTTTCCCCTTGGGCAAGATCGATGAAATTTTGAACTGTTTTAGGAGCCGCTTGGTCGTAAAGCTCAATGACTAAGTCACCTTGTGTTGTTTGGACCACGGCGTAAATGGCAGGTTTTTCTGGAAGTTTAACGGTAGTTTGGTCGGCTCGTTTGACTAAAACTTTGGTTGGTGAGTATGCCAAAGGTTCGTATGTGATTTTTTTAAACGTCTGGTCACTACAAAAAGCAGTTTGGCTCATAAGTAGGAATAAAACGGAAAGGGATTTTAGATGAGAAATGGAAACTCGATTCATAACTATTTTTTACCTTTGGATTCTATCGCCTTTAATTTTTTGGTCAATTCGTTTAACTTGGCTTTGGCCTTTTTGATCTGTTCTTTTTGACGAGGGAGAGCTGTGCCTCCATAAACATCTTTTTTATCACAGGAGGTCTCAAGTGAAATGGCAGCATCATAACCAGGGTCAGTGAGGACTGCATGGATTTGCCCCCTTTCCCCACTAGGGATTGTGAATAAATCCACGCCTTTTGCAGAACAATGTTTCACAAGTTCTCCCACAATCTCATGGGCAGAACGGAAAGGAATTCCCTTGCTACTCACAAGCCAATCAGCTAGGTCTGTGGCAGTGGCAAATCCATTCCGCAAACTCCGAGTGGCATTCTCAGGGAAAATTTGAATCCCTTCCACCATATCCCGAATCCCTTCCGTACAAATTTTGATTTGTTTAACGGTGTCAAAAAGAGGGAGTTTATCTTCCTGGAAGTCGCGGTTATAGGATAAGGGAGTTCCCTTTAACATAACCAATAGGTGGTTTAGATTACCGATCACTCGCCCTGCTTTCCCACGAATGAGTTCGGCCACATCTGGATTCTTTTTCTGAGGCATAATCGATGAACCTGTCGTTAGGTGGTCAGGCAATTTAAAATAACTAAATTCTTGTGAAGTGTATAAAATGATTTCTTCACAGAACCGGGAAACATGGATCATAAATTGGGAAGAGGCAAATAAAAATTTAAAAATATGGTCTCTTTGGCTTACTGCATCCATTGAGTTCTCAGACAATCGGTTTAAGTTTAAATCTTTTCTTAAAAATTCTCGATCGGTTTCATAATTGACCCCAGCCAAAGCACCTGAGCCTAACACGAGTTCATCTGCTCTATCATAAGCTGCTAAAAAATCTTCGAAGTCTCGTACGTTGGCCCAAAAATGAGCTAAAAAATAATGAGAGGCTCGGATGGGTTGTGCAATCTGTAAATGAGTGTACCCAGGGATAATTGTTTTTACATGAGATTCTGCTTTTTTCACCCAAACTTGTAACAAATCGAATACGAGAACCAAAATGGATTGAATTTCTGATTTGATATACAAACGAACATCTTGTGACACTTGGTCATTACGACTTCTGCCTGTATGGAGTTTTTTCCCCAAGTCTCCAAGAAGTTCCGTTAGGCGAGACTCAATGGACATATGAATGTCTTCATTTTCCATTTTAAATTCAAATTTACCTGAATCCATTTCCTTCAAGATTTGATTGAGTCCAGTTTCGATCTTTCTTTGTTCCGACTCGGTAAGGATTCCGATTCGTTTTAACATACGAGAATGGGATATGGAACCAACAATGTCATGTTGGTAGAGTTCTTTATCAAAACTAATAGATTCACCAATTCGAATCATAAGAGAAGAAGGTGGGGCATCAAATCGACCACCCCATAATTTTTTTTCCTTCATTCCGATTCCTCACTGAATTGGTTTGCCCAGTTTTTTAAAACCTCTTTGTCTTTCTCGGATAACTTGGCACTTGGGTGCATCAAACGGTAATCGATAGGTGGCATTTCCCCTTCATCCACTTGTTCCCAAACTTCATATATTTTTTTGTTTTGTTTTCGTTCTGGCAATTTCCCAAATTCAGAAAAATTCAATTCTTCTCTTCCTTCGGTCACATGGTTTGAGACCAAATAGGAAACTGGAAACACATAGGAATAAAAAGGCCAAGTGGTTTCATTCGAGTGGCAATCGTAACAACTTCGTTTTAGAATTTGTTTCACTTCATCAGAAACAACAATTTCAGATGTTACTGGTGGATTTTCTCTGGGTACAGGAAACAGTTGGAAAAATAGGAAAACAGATAAAAGAAGGTACAATATTCGTTTCACACTAGACAGGTTCTTTGCCCTATCACATGAATCAAAGTATTATTTTTCTTGCCATGAACTGATTGGAACTGTCTACTTCCTTAAAGGATCACACATTGGATTTGATTTTGGCAAACACAGCTTACTTATGGATTTTAATGGGAATCGTTCTCCTCTTTTCTGAATTCCTTTTGCCTGGAACCTTTGTGATGTTTTTAGGAGTTGGTGCCATTTTTACTGGTATCCTTTCCCGTTTGGTTCCCATGGAGTTATATACCGAAGTCATCATTTGGGTGGTTTCCAGTTTGATTTCGATCCTACTTGGTGGATCCCTCATTAAAAAGTTTTTTAAATCAGAATCAAGTGTGGATCCTTTTATCCAAGATGATTATCTAAACCAAATTGTACCTGTTGAAACTGATATTTTGGTGAACCGCCATGGCGGAAAAATCCGTTTCCAAGGGACTGTTTGGGATGCAATTTCGAAAGATTCAAAAATCCCAAAAGGGGAATATGTAAAGATTCTCTCGCGTGAGAATTTGACTTTCACTGTCGAAAAAGTAGAATCATAAAGCCTACCGTTCATTTTTTTTAAGGGTATTCAAAAAAACCCTTTTCTCTTTCGAAAGTCCATGTACCGTCTCCAAGTCACAAAGGAGGAAACAATGGGCGCAACCGTCATCGTTGTCTTTTTGGTAGTAGTTTATATCATCAAAAAAACAATCATCATCGTACCAGAACAAAGTGTTTTTATTAAAGAAAGATTAGGTGTTTTAAATGGAGTTTTAAAATCGGGGTTTTATTTTATGATCCCATTTGTCGACCAAATTCGTTACAGACAAAACCTGAAAGAACAAACCATTGATATCGATCCACAAGTTTGTATCACAAAAGACAACGTATCCGTAGAAGTAGATGGAGTTTTGTATCTAAAAGTCATCGATGGTGAAAAGGCTTCTTACGGAATTGATAACTTTATGTTAGCAACCACCCAACTTGCACAAACCACACTTCGCTCTGAAATTGGTAAGTTGATTTTTGATAACTTACTGTCTGAAAGAGATGAAATCAATGGTCGAGTTGTTTCCAATATTGACAGAGCCACAGACCCTTGGGGTATCAAAGTCACTCGTTATGAAATCCGCAATATCACTCCACCAAAACAAATTTTGATTGAGATGGAAAACCAAATGAAATCAGAACGGGAACGCCGCGCTGAAATCACCATTTCACAAGGAGAAAAAGAATCTCGAGTCAATCATTCCGTTGGCGAAAGACAAGAATCTATCAATATCTCCGAAGGGGAAAAAATCCGTTTGGTGAATGAAGCAGACGGTCGTGCACAGGAAATCACACTCATCTCCAACGCAACTGCAAAAGGCCTTCAACTCATCTCAGAAGCCATTAGTAAAAAAGGCGGAAAGGAAGCTGTGAGTTTACAAATCACACAGGAGTATTTGGATGCCCTCGGTCATATCTTAAAAACATCCAAAACAACTGTGGTTCCAGAAACCTTAGCCAATATCGGTGGAGTGTTCGAAGGGCTTTCCAAAATCACAACTAAAATCCCACAGGTAGGAGAATAAAATGGAATTTGTTTATTTAGCATTTTGGGCCGTTGTTGCCATCTATCTGATTTATAAAATCTTCCGATGCATTCGTATCATTCCTGCACAAGATGTTCTCATTGTGGAAAGGCTTGGGAAGTATTCTCGTTCCTTACGAGCAGGGTTTCATATCCTCATCCCGTTCATTGATCGAGATGCGTATTACCACACATTAAAAGAACAATCAATTGATGTCCAACCTCAGATTTGTATCACACATGATAACGTCCAAGTAAAGGTGGATGGTGTGATTTACTTAAAAATCATCGATCCAGTGCGTGCCTCTTATGGAATTGAAGACTTTCAATTTGCTGCCATCCAACTCGCACAAACAACAATGCGTTCGGTGATTGGAACTATGGAACTTGACAAAACCATCGGGGAAAAAGATTTAATTAACTCGACCATTGTTGCAGCGATTGACCAAGCATCAGAACCTTGGGGGATCAAAGTGAATCGATACGAAATTTTAAACATTGTTCCACCTAAATCTGTGTTAGATGCCATGGAGAAAGAGAAAAAAGCACAAATTGCAAAACGTTCCCAAGTGCTTTTATCAGAAGGGGAAAGAGATGCTCGTATCAACCGCTCCCTCGGTTTCAAAGAGGAAGCAGTGAACAAATCGGAAGGGGAAAAACAACGAAGGATCAACTCAGCAGAAGGAAAGGCAACAGAGATTGAAGCTTTGGCTGTCGCTACTGCCAAAGGGATTGAAGCCATAGCCGGTGCCATTTCCGACCAAGGTGGTGCTTCGGCAATCAAACTGCAAATCACCAAAGCCTTTATCCAAAACTTCTTACACGTAGCCAAAGAAAGTACGGAAATTCTCATCCCAGCAGATGTGATGAATTTACCAACTCTCATTGCCAACCTAACAGAAGCCAAAAAGCCAAAGGCATAGTTTTATCGTCTAACCAAATGATTCCGGTGGATCTTCCACCGGAGTTTCAGTAAACAATCGAAAACTAGGTTTAGCCATGGCTTGTGCTGCAAGTGACACAAGTAAAGCTTCATTGTCATCAGGTCCAATCCGATTGGCATGAATTACCCCACAACCTTTACAACGGTGTAAAATCACCCATTCTCCCTTTCTTACCCAAATGGAAATGGCTTCCATTTTACTCCCACAGATCGCCGCTCTATCACCAGGAGTGTTGTCCAAGTGAAGGCTTGTGAGGCAATTGGGACAATGGTTTCTTTGCTCGGTTCCAAAGCCTGGAGGGAATACCATTTGTTTGCATTCCACACATCTGAATTCTTCCGTATCCGAACGAAACCGGTGAGATTTTTTTTTGACATGAGAAAATGAGGTTTCCTCGTCTTCGTCTTCAAAACGTTTTTTCTTAGAAATTTTTTGGAAATTCGTTTGGTCAATATTACGTGACATACCCAGTTTTTGCGGCAAAACAAAAAGGGACACCAAAACAGTGGATGAGAGGGAATAAACCGCCTGCGCGAAGATAGCCGCCTCCTAATGTAATTTAGGCGGGGTATCCAAAACAAGATCACCGTTTTGGCGGTCTACACAATGGCTAGAGTTAACATAGAATTACAAACTGTTCGGATTGAGAATTGCCGTCAAGGAGAATCCTTTGTCAATTTTTTACAAAGGAAATAACAATTCTGACCTTCTGGATAATTGGGAATCAAGCCTACTTCTTCATACCCAAATTTGGTATAAAATTTGGGAGCTTGGAATCCAAAGGAATACCCAAATACCAAATTTGCTCCCATTCGTTTTGCCTCTGTTTCAATCTCTTGCAGGAGTTTAGTTCCTAAATCCTGTCCCCGTTTTTCTTCAGCAACCCAAAGTAATTGTAAATTTAATCCTTTGAAGAAGAGATAACAAAGAGAGGCTGCGATGAGTGTGTCCCCTTCTTTGACTAAAATGGCAAAAAATTCTTTTGAAGCGAGAGACTCATCCCCTAACTTAGAGATGCTGTAATCATGTAAACGTTTCCAAAGGTCTTCTTGTAAAGATTCTGAAGGATTGGTGATCCTTTCGATTTCGTATTCGAACTTATTTGTTTCCAATGATGAAACATCCTTTCCAACTTAAAATGAAATCTACGGGTTTATAAAAAGGCAGGACCACCCAAACGTTCCATCGGATCCACAATCTGGGTGATTTGGATTCCGTAATAATCATCTAGTACGATCAGTTTCCCTCGTCCTACAAGTTTTCCATTGGCAAGGATATCGAGTTCTTCCCCAATGTTTTTGTCGAGTTCGACAACTGTCCCTTCAGTGAGTTGTAAAACATCTTTGATGAACATTGTGGTTCTACCAAGTTCAATTGTCAGTTGTAAGGTGACATCTAGTAAAAGGTTGAGGTTTGCAGTATTATTACCTGAACTGGATTGGGCTTTTGACTGTCCTCTTGTTGGAGCTGGGGTTGCACTTGGTCCTAGGGCTGCTGCAATGTCAGCAAAGGAAGGTCCATTGTCATCTCCTCCACCACCTCCGACTAAAGCATCCAGGTCGTCGAGTCCACCGCCACCTCCGCCAGAACCACCACCCGCAGGTGTGCTCCCGCCGCTAAAACCACCGAGTAGCGCGTCTATGTCTTCTTGTGATAGTGAACCTTCACCCATAATCCTACAACCTCTACAATGTATTCGTCGGAGGAAATCAAAATCCTTCCTTGAAAAAAAAGCCAATCTTCCCTATTTTGTTCCTTATGTCCAATTCCACCCCTGCCTTGGATTTTTTTAAGGCCAAAGACCTATTTGCCGCAGAGTTAAAACAGGCAAATTACCAATTTGTACAAGAAAAAGAAGAAACCATCTTTCGGTTCCGCCAAAATGCAGTGGGAAAGGAAAAAATCCTAGATTGCCTGGGGATCGTTCGGAACTACATTGAAAATTTCCGCATTTATAATTTTGAAGAAGGATACTTAAGTTTACAGACATTAGGTGACAACTTATTCGAACCACAAAAAAATTTATCGGCGAGATTTCGCATTCGTTTTTCGTTTAAATCGGATCTCAAAGTGGAATGTTCGAAGTTAGGTGATTTTTCCACAAAAGAAATACAAACCATCATCCATTTGTTTCAATTTTTGAAATTGGAAGGAGGTACAACAAAAGACCCTAGGTCTATTTTGGAACCCCTTGGCGTGGAAGTGTATGACCCCATTTTAGAGAAAGCAAAAGGGAATGATTTAGGTTTTGATTCTGTTTTTGGGTATGATTCTGTAAAAGAACAAATCTTAGAAAGTTTGGTTTTCCCCCTCAGACAACCAGAACCATTCCTTGAAATCACTAAACTCACACGTATGAAACCTACAGGAAACCTCCCAAGGGCTGTATTATTTGAAGGGGAACCTGGAGTCGGAAAAACCAGCATGGCAAAAATCGTTTCCCATCTTTGTGGTGTGCCCATGGTCTATGTTCCCATCGAATCCATATTGAGTAAGTACTATGGAGAATCTTCTCAAAACCTGGCGATGGTGTTTGATGCATCCGCCTTGTTTCCAAAGTGTATTTTATTTTTAGATGAAATTGATTCCCTTGCAACTTCACGAGAAGACGGACTTTTTGAAGCCACAAGGAATTTACTGAGTGTTTTACTGCGAAAACTGGACGGTTTTGCAGAAAAAACAGGCACCATCACCATTGGGGCAACCAATCGTAAAGAGGACCTTGATTCTGCCCTTTTGTCTCGTTTTGACAGAAAAATCAAATTTCCCCTTCCAAACCGAGAAGAAAGGACTAAAATCCTGGAGGGATATGCAAAACAATTGGACCACAAGGAAAGGGAACAGATTGCAGATTTGTTAACAGGAGCCTCAGGGAGGAATTTGAAGGACTACTGCGATTATGTGGAAAGGCGATGGATCACCAAAAATTGGAAACATTTGGAACAGTTGACCGCCCCAGGATTGCCATTTTATTTGGAATCCTTTCCAGATTTTGGATGGAAACTCTAAAAAGAGAGAGATTCGGCTTCAATCTTATTCAGGATTTTACCGATACTATTTACAGGATATTTGTTTACGCCCATGGGACGTTCCTTGGTATCCTCAAATTAACCTTTTAGGAAGATTCGGACATGAAAATAAAATTAATTCTCCCCATTTTACTACTTAGCATTGGGGTTTTCGCTCAAACTGGTAGTTCAGAAACTGGCTCTACTTCTGCAGGAATCGATCCTTCTCAATCAGGGAAATCGATGGCTGATACAGAAAAAGAACTCGATGATAATATCTCTGAAGTGAACAAACGCCTTCGCCTTCATACTGTTCTTTTCAAAATGAAAGTAAGAACTCTTCCACACAAAACTGTGTTGTACAAAGGAAAACCAAGTGCAGACGGAGAACGTTGTGAACTAGCTGATAAACAAGAAGCACAAGATAACACTTGTTTGCACCTTGAAGTATTTGATTTTGTTGGAAGTGAAGATGGAAAATCTTCTAAAAACTTAGGTGCAAAATTCAAAAAAATGGAACTTTTTTTTGAAGGATCTAACAACGCAGATCCAGATCCAAGAAAAGAACAACCACGTAACCTTACAAAGGTGAGAACTTACATTTACCAAAACAATTTTGTTTTAGAAGATAAGATTATTTCTGTGATTGCTGACGTTGCTCCTAACGGTGATCCAGCACATAATGATAAAATTGAATTGTTTTACCAACATGATGATTATCCAGTTTGGGGAACTCCAGAAACACCTTCTGAAAAAGGAGTTGGTAAATACATTCTTTCAAACGTGGAAAACACAAAATCAAACCCAATCCGAAATAATTTTAAAAAACAATTTTATTTCAAAAACCTAGATTATTTTGATAAACTATTCACAAAAATCTTTGATTATAATGATCGTGATTCAAACAAACATTATAAGAAAAACGTTGAAGCATTGAAAAGTTCTTTGAAATACTAAGAACATACAGGTTCTTAATTGAATCGCGTAAAACAATGTCCGAATTGTTCCACGATGTTACGGTTCCCTGTTACGCAGGGAACCATTTTGGTTCAATGTCCCGTCTGCTCTCACCGATTTACTTTTGATCCGGAAATAGAACAAGAAGACAGTTTCAGTGTAAGTGAAGTAGAAATCCCCTCTTTTCAATTTAAACCAACATTCCAAAATTATAAAGATCTAATTTTTGATTTACTGTATGCTCCGATTGATTACCTAAAATCAAAACGAGGGAACAATAAAAAAGAAATTCCATGGATACCAATTCTCCTCTTTTCCATTCTGTTATTGTATGTTTGGAAATGGTCAATTGCAGGAACCAATCCAGACAGACAGATAAATAAACAAGATCCATTTTTCCAAGAAGAATCACCGAAAAACTTCCTACCTGATTTTGAAGGACCACCTGTCGAATCAGAGGAAGAAGAAATATTACCTTCAGAACCCAAAAAACCGAGTATTGAGATTTAAATTTTGAATTGGATACTGATTCAAAGGGAAGAGTTACGTATTAATGAATCAGTAACCCTAACGGACGAACGCCATAACCATATCAGGACCATCTTAAAAAAAAAACCTGATGAAGAGGTTCAGGTTGTGATTCAGAACGAAGGGAATTATATGTTTCGAGTCCTTCAAATCACGGAAACTGAATCAATCCTTATCAAAAAAGATTCCCTTTCGCGAACATTAAACCCTTTACCGATCCACTGTTTTTTCTCGTTACCTAGACCACAGACTGCAAAAAAAATCTTTCACCTAGCGGGCGCATACGGAATCAACTCGCTTAGTTTTTTTGCGACGGAAACAAAAAACAAAGAATATTGGACTTCACCCGTTTACACAAAGGATTGGAATCAGTGGGTTCATACAGGTATGAGCCAAACAGGGAATGTACACTTTCCAATGATTCAGTTTGGGCAGAAACAAAATTGGAAAAAGTATCTGGAAACTTGGGATGGGAACATCATTGTGATGGATCGCATGGGGGAACTTGATCTCAAAACCTACAAAGAACCTTTGGATCATTTGCAAAACACTCTTTTTGTTTTTGGTCCAGAATCAGGTTGGAATGAAGACGATATGAAATTTTTTAATGAGTTACCATACAAAACAATGACATTAGGGAATATCAATCTACGAACAGAGTTTGCTTTCTCATCTCTATTGTATTTTTTGTTTAGAAACTAATTCCACCAGATACAAGAAATCGAATTTCATCGATACTCAGGAAGGTCTTTTCACTCGAGTCCAGATAGTACTTACGATAATTTTGAAGCCTTAGGACAATGGGGCCAAATGCTTTAGAGATTTCAGCTGCAGCTTGCGTATTATTATCCATTTCAAAAGCTTTCCCTTGCGAATCAAAACCTTTCTTTGTATAATAAAAGGACATGAGAAAAGAAGAACCTAAAGGAATATAGGCGGCAGCAAACACACGTTTGTTTCCTTTGATTCCATAATCTTCCACAGCAAATTCAAAACCAAGATGATAAAAATTCACATAAATTGTATGATAATAACCAGTCACTTTTGCATTGGATTGGTTTTCTAAATATTCATATTTTGGACGGATTGGAGCTGAAACTGGAAATTTTTGAAATCGTTCCACTTCATAAAAACTATCAAAATACATGGGAGCATAATTGGCAGTCATTTGGCGAAACTCAGGTTTCAAAATGACATTCAGATCCTTTGTCCCTAATCGAAAGATCGAACCATAGTGGGCACCTTGTGCACCATCCAATCCTTTGATTTTATTAAAGTCGACATAAGGTGTAAATTCAACGAACGGTAGGTTCAGTAACCTATATTCAATGTCCATTCCCTCAATGGAAGCTCTCGTTACTTCAGTTGTTTTTGGGTTGTCTAATTTTTTCTCTGTTACAGGAGAACCATTGGTGTTGTAAGCCATTTGAACAGGCGCTTGTCTATCCCAGGCTTGTGTATAACCTATTGTCAAACGGTTGTACCATGGGTCATTGTCGACAAGTTCCATACGAGAATCTTTACTGACAGGTCGGATTTCTTTTTTGCGAAGTTCTTCTGCTTTTTTCTTTTGAATTTCTTCAGCACCAGCTTCTTCTTCTACACTGAGTCGCCCCGATTCATCCAGAACATTTCCTCTTAAGTCCATTAGATACACTAGATCTGCTGATTTATCAAATAAAGAATATAATGATCTTCCTATCGCAAGTGGTTTGATATAAACCCTTGCTGCATTCACTTCAAAATTTACAACGGAATTTGCGAAATATTGAACACCACCATAATCAGTATTCAAATCTGCCATCACACCAGGGTTATAGGAATCAAAACGAGATGAACTTTGGTATTTATTAACGATAGTACCATGTCCAATGTATCCATCTACCATCTTACCAGTATAAGCTGAATAGGTTACCTTTCCTGGAACTTGTTGGTTATACGTTCCATACGAAATATAATTGAGAACCCTTGCATAATCATTGCGGCTATTGTAATCCATTTCACGGATTTTACCAGCTTTACTCTCTAACTGAAGAGGTTCTTTATCCACTGCAAGAACATTGATCGGAAGTGAAAAAGAATAACCAAATTGGCTACCATGATTGAAGGTAAAATTGGGAGAGATGTATCCATAATAATCTTTCTGGAAACTCGAACCACCAGCATCAAATTGGACAGCGGAGGCACGTCTTCCCTCTGTACCAGTGGGAACCCATACTTGGGCGATGAGGGTTTGTGTTACTAGAATTTGTGTAACGAGTCCCAAACAGAGATAACGACAAATCTTACCCACGATATGTTCATTATCGTATGATCTTCCCTCGAAAATAAGAAATAATCTATTTTGGCAGCGTCCAATAAAGCAGAAATTAATTCTATTTTATTGGAGATTTTATTGACAAATGAGAATGCATGAGAAAACTAGGCGATACCATCGGGGGAATCTATGCCACGCCAATACAAACCAGAAACCATCGCACTCCACGGAGGCCAAGAACCGGACCCAACCACAACGTCCCGTGCCGTGCCTTTATACCAAACAACATCCTATGTTTTCAAAGACACAGACCATGCAGCGAGATTATTCGGTCTCCAAGAGTTTGGAAATATTTACACACGACTCATGAATCCAACAACTGATGTGTTAGAAAAACGTGTTGCTGCTTTGGAAGGTGGTGTTGCTGCTCTTGCGACAGCTTCTGGTCAAAGTGCTGAGATGTTAGCACTTCTTAATATTGTGGAAGCTGGCCAAGAAATCGTCGCCTCTTCTTCGTTATATGGAGGAACCTATAACCTACTCCATTATACATTTCCAAAAATGGGAATCAAAGTACATTTTGTTGATCCTTCCAATCCAGAAAATTTCAAAAAAGCATCCAATGACAAAACTCGCGCTTTTTATGCTGAGACTTTGGGAAATCCAAAATTAGATACGCTTGATATAGCTGCTGTTAGTAAAGTCGCAAAAGAAGTGGGAGTTCCACTTATCATCGATAACACAATGCCTTCACCATATCTCGTCAATCCACTCAAACATGGGGCAGATATCGTAGTTCATTCCCTAACAAAATTCTTAGGTGGCCATGGAACATCAATTGGTGGTATCATCATTGATGGTGGAAGTTTTAACTGGGGGAATGGGAAATTTAAAAATTTCACAGAGCCAGATCCATCTTACCACGGATTGAAATTTTGGGATGTGTTTGGAAAATTTGAACCATTTGGTGGTGTCAACATTGCTTTTATCTTAAAAGCACGTGTCCAAGGTTTACGTGACTTAGGGCCTGCCATTTCTCCATTCAATGCTTGGCAAATTTTACAAGGGGTGGAAACTCTCCCACTTCGAATGGAACGCCATTCCCATAATGCACTCAAGGTAGCTGAATTTTTACAAAAACATCCAAAAGTGGAATGGGTGAATTATCCAGGCCTTCCTTCTGACAAAAACTACGCGACTGCGAAAAAATACCATGAACGTGGATTGTTTGGAGCAATTGTAGGTTTTGAAATCAAAGGTGGTGTGGATAAAGCTAAAAAGTTCATTGATGGACTCGAACTCTTTAGTTTACTTGCTAACATCGGTGATGCGAAATCATTAGCGATTCACCCAGCATCAACAACACACCAACAGTTAACCAGTGAAGAACAAATTTCTGCCGGTGTGACTCCAGGGTTTGTCAGACTCAGTGTTGGTTTAGAAAACTTGGATGACATTCTAGTAGACTTAGAAGAGGCATTAAAAAATATCTGATAATACTATGCCTACTTCCGAAACAAATGAATTTTTTCACGGATCCGTAGGTGTCGTACAGACAAACATTGTTACGTTTGAATCGTTAACTCTTGAGGGGGGTGAAACCATCACTCCTCTTGAGATTGCTTATGAAACTTACGGTACTCTCAACGAAAAAAAAGACAATGCCATCTTAGTATGCCATGCCCTTTCTGGGGATGCACACGCTGCAGGTTTCCATGAAGGTGACAAACGACCTGGTTGGTGGGATTATTACATCGGTCCTGGCAAAGCGTTTGATACAAATCGTTATTTTATTATCTCTTCAAATGTCATAGGTGGTTGTAAGGGATCGAGTGGGCCATTGAGTTTCAATGGCAAAACAGGAAAACCTTTTCAATCCACTTTTCCTTTTGTCTCCATTGGTGATATGGTCAATGCACAGGAAAAGTTAGTCCGCCATTTTGGAATTCATAAATTATTCGCAGTTGCTGGTGGATCAATGGGAGGAATGCAAGCCTTACAATGGTCAGTTGCTTATCCCGATCGTTTAAAAAACTGTATCGTCATGGCGTCTTCTTCCGAACACTCTGCTCAACAAATTGCTTTTAATGAAGTAGGAAGGCAAGCAATCTTATCTGATCCCAACTGGAACCAAGGTTTGTATACCCAAGAAAAACGACCATCAAAGGGGCTCGCCCTAGCTCGTATGATGGGTCATATCACCTATCTCAGTGATGAGATGATGCGTGAAAAATTTGGTCGTAAACCTCCGAAAGGAAATATCCAATCTACTGATTTTGCAGTGGGCAGTTATTTGATTTACCAAGGCGAATCCTTTGTTGATCGATTTGATGCCAATTCTTATATTTATGTTACAAAAGCATTGGACCACTTTAGTTTGGGTACAGGGAAAGAACTCACAAAGGTATTATCGAAGGTTAGGTGTCGTTTTTTAGTCATTGCGTATACTTCTGATTGGTTATACCCACCTTATCAATCGGAAGAAATCGTTAAGTCATTGGAAGTAAATGCAGTTCCAGTGAGTTTCATTGAACTGAATAATCCCGCAGGGCATGATAGTTTTTTACTGCCTAGTGAAGAACAAGATTCTATTTTGAGAGATTTTTTAAGTGCAACAGATGAAGGAGGATTCTTTTGAATATCCATACAAATGAAGCACTTGGTTTAGACTTAAAAAATAGACCTGATATATCTTACATTGCAAATCTCATCAAACCTGGTGAAAGGGTTTTAGATTTAGGATGTGGGTATGGTGAACTCATGTTGATTTTAAAAAACAAAGGAGTTCGTGTACAAGGGATCGAAAAAGACGATAAATGTATCATCCAATGCGTAAAAAAAAGCTTATATGTCCACCATGGAGATATAGATGATGGATTAAAACATCACCTAGACCATAGTTTTGATTTTGTTATCTTAAACCAAACCATCCAACAAACATTAAATCCAGGAGACATCATTAAAGAATGTTTGCGTATCGGGAAACAAGTGATCATTGTGTTTCCCAACTTTTCCCATTGGCAAATCAGAACTTCGATTTTGATAAGCGGAAAAACACCCGTAACGGATTTAATGCCCTTCCATTGGTATGACACTCCCAACTTACATTATCTTTCAGGAAAGGATTTTGAAGATTTTTGTGAGTTTGAACGTATCAAAATCTTACACAGAGCATTTTTCAATCGTACTCGCCAAATTAAGTTATTTCCTAACTTATTTGCAACACTTGCTCTATTTGTCATTCGAGCATAAAAGAATCTACTGCGATTCATTCAGAAACACATCTTACATACGCAAATTGATCTTTGTTGAGGTATGACTCATTTCCAGGATTAAAATTGATCATATAAGCCTGTATATCGCCTCCAGCTGGAAAGGTTTGTGAACTCCAATAGTTATCAGCGATTGTTCCTGGAAATAAAATTGGATCTGCTGTGGCACCTGGATATTTTGTTGCATCTCCCACAGTTAAACAACCATCTTCTCCTGTGATTACTCCAGTGTTAGTTGCACTACAACGTATGATAGAAAACATTTCTGTATATAAAGGCAGCCTCCAATTAGACTGGCCGTAACGCTTCGAATTTCGACTGTTAAGGCAGGCCGAAAAAATAGGACCTTTATCTACTAGAAAAGAATTATTTCCACCATTACAAGCGTTAGGATTGGTTGTTGCATTGTATCCTTCCCCTGTAGTGCAATAATTCAAAGCAGTTGCAGTTCCAATTGAACAGTCTCCATTACCAATCCCTGTGCCATTTCCTTCAGGATTCCAACTAGACCCAAATGTACATCGGTCCCATAAAAGTGTTTTTCCTAAAACAACAGTTTTGGCGAAAGGACAAGTAATTAGCATATTGGTTTGATTGGTTCCGTCCCAAACACCACGATCCCAAACAATACAATGAAGGTTGTCTGGCTGAGAAGAAATTTGAATGTCGAAGTATTTTGGGGATGCAAATACGGTCATGGAAAAAGAACCATTTGCACTGATTGAAACGGAAGTTCCATCAGATGAAGATACAAGTTTTAATGAATTTTGATACAATCCTGACACTCTACCTTGGATGACAAAAATACGAGGATAAGCTACAAACCATTCTTCTAGAAATCTGGTTCGCCAATATTCCTTCGTAAAAGGATCTCCAGCATTGTGTTTCCAATCCAAATTGCAGGATAAAAAATAAAAACAAGCAAATAGTATATTATAAAATAGATAATTTTGGCAATTCATTCAAGAAAACACATTCTACTCGAAATTCCAGGAAATAAAATAATGAATGAATTCACAATGAAAGATTTTTAATTGTAAAATTGTTTTTGTGATAAATTATGCTATGGCTCATGGACTCGGTAGGTATAAAATCCCCGCCCCATTTGAACTGGGTGGGGTTATCCACCCGCCACCCAATACGACCTATCTATCACAAAACACAAAAAATCGAAACCACAACTTGGTTCACTCAAATTTTTTACGTATAAAAGTTCATGTTATTGTAAAAAAACCCGGCAATCACTCCGGGTTTCTTAGCTGTACGGCGATCAAAGGATCATTTCATATATCGATCTTTTCGAAAATTCCTTTAGGAAATTCATTCGAAATAGGAAAAATGATTTGGTAAGATTCACGATTCCAAAATTTGAAAACATCTTTATTCTAAATTAAATATTCAAATAGATTTTCATCTTCATTGATGACGGTAAAATTTAATCTGTATTCTTTCATCCGATCTAATAAACTTTGGAAATCATCTTTTGATTTTAACTCAATACCAATGAGTGCGGGTCCAGATTCTTTATTGTTCTTTTGGATAAACTCAAAACGAACGATATCATCATTTGGTCCTAAGATTTCATTTACGAATTGTTTGAGTGCACCTGGTTTTTGTGCAAATCGAACAATAAAATACTGTTTTAGACCTTCAAAGAGTAAAGACCTTTCTTTGATTTCTTGCATCCGATCGATATCATTGTTTCCACCACTTAAGATACAAACAATCGTTTTACCTCGAATTGTATCTTTGTAACCATCTAAGGCAGCGATACTGAGAGCACCGGCAGGTTCGCTCACAATGGCATCTAAATTATAAAGATTTAAAATTGTCGTACATACTTTTCCTTCTGGAATTAAGACCAAATCACTCAAAACAGATTGGCAGATTGGAAACGTAAGATCCCCTACTTTTTTGACGGCAGCACCATCAACAAATTTATCGATTTTCTCTAATGAAATCGGTTTTCCCACTTTTAATGCCTCTTTCATGGAAGGTGCACCCATTGGTTCTGTTCCAATTATCTTTGTGAGTGGTGAATGTATTTTAAAGTACGAACCTACTCCAGCACATAAACCTCCCCCACCAATTGGTAAAAACAAAAAATCAACATTAGAAAGTTTATCTAAAATTTCTTTTCCAACAGTTCCTTGCCCTTCCATGATTTTTTGATGATCAAATGGTGGGATAAACGATCGATTCCTTTCCTTCGCAAATCCAATTGCTTCCTTTTGGCATTCATCAAAAGTATCACCGATAAGTTTGATTTCAATAAAATCACCACCAAACATGCGGACTTGGTTTATCTTTTGTTTGGGCGTAACTTCTGGCATATAAATGACTCCGAAAATTTGAAGTAATTTACAGGAATACGCAACTCCTTGTGCATGATTGCCAGCACTTGCACATACAACTCCATTTTTTCGTTCCTCCAAAGTTAAACTTTGGATCATATGATAAGCCCCTCTGATTTTATAGGAACGAACAACTTGTAAATCTTCTCGTTTGATATACACCTGGGCGCCGTACAATTCAGATAATCGAGAATGAAATTGTAATGGTGTTTGATGGATGATTGGTTTTAAAATCTGATAAGCAGTGTCAATCTCTAAAGTCATCGGTGCCAATTTTATCATCCATTCAAAACAAAATTTTGAATTTTATTTATTAATGCCATGCGTCGTTTTACTTTGTATTACGAAATATCTAATCTCCAAGCCTATTGTAAGATTTCCATGATATGATAGGATAACTTCAATTTTGCAACATCATATGCAGTAAGACCATTATTGTTTTTGATATCCTTTCTGACGCCTTTCTGCAATAAATACTCTACCATTTGTTTGTTTTTGTTTTCAGCAGCCCAATGTAAGAGAGAGTCCCCTTGGTTGGTAGTCTCATTAAAATTCCATTTTTTGAGAGAATCGATGTATTTTACTAATTCCAAATCATTAAAAAAAACAGCATAAGTAAGTGCAGTAAATCCAAGTTTGTCTCTAGATTGAAAATCTACTTTTTTTTCTATTAAATAATCGAAGATCTCCTTATTCGCACGAACATTCAAGGCCTGTTGAAAAAGACTCAATTCAGTTGTATCATTTCCATCATACAAAATGATTTTAGTATCTTTTTGAATGTTTCCGCTTGTAAAAAGTTCCTTCAATTTATTTAGATCATTTCTTGCAATCGCTTGGAAAGCGAGTCTCGGAGCATAGGACAAATCACTTGTTACATCATAAATTTCAATTGAAGGTTGGTCATTTTTGTAAGTATATAAAATGCTATACATAAACGATCCCTTTTTATCAGCAGTAGGAATTTCCAAAGACATTTTTGAATTTAAAAGAATCGTTGCTTTGGCAGTTGCACTTTCACCAGAAAATGATTGTGTTTTACTAGATTCACCTGTTGTTAAGTTAACACTCGCACTGATTTTACTGATCGTTCGGCTAAAATAAAAAAACATCACCGCATTTGTTTTTTCAATTTTTTCAATACATCCTGACAAAGTAGTTCCGCCATTTGCAATATAGAAATCAGGCTCAATTACAATAATCTGACTGAACTTACATTTTGGATTTGGTTTTACATTTTGAAGAATTTGAAAATTTGCAACAGACTTGCAACTAACAAACAAAATAATCAGGGGGAAAAGGAAGAGACGATTCATATAATAAATGGCTCAAAAATCTAGACTATGTCAAATCAAAAAGGGATGTATGGAATGGAAGTGGAATCTTAGAATTTGGCGGAAGAATTTGGTAATGAATTAAAACAAAAAAAAGAAAATCGAGAAACCAAAGCCGGGGCCCCAACCACCCTGCCCGGGACTTTGGTTTCTCTTATCCTATTACTGGAGCAATCTCATCACTGACTGAGACTTCATGTTTGCTTGCGCAAGCATTGATGTAGCAGCCTGAGTTAAGATTTGGTATCTCGTGAAGCTGGTCATTTGTTCAGCCATGTCAGTATCACGGATACGAGACTCAGAAGCTTGTGTGTTTTCATAAGCATTCATAAGTCCTTTCGCAGCATGCTCCATACGGTTGTAATAAGCACCAAGGTCAGCTCTTTGTTTAGAGATCACTCTTAGGGCATCATCACAAAGTCCGATTACGGAGTTTGCTTTACCTGCAGTCGAAAGAGAGATGAAAGTAAGAACCGTAGGGTTTCTTAATCCCAATGCCGCAGTGTTCATTGTTTCAATGTACACGCGCTCTCTTTGGTGCATGTTAGCTCCAATATGGAACCACATACTAGCAGTTGGGTTGAGTCGAGCAAAAGCTCCTGTAAGCAGTTTCATTTTGTTGAATTCTGCTTGAGAAGCAATACGATCGATCTCGTCCACTAGCTGTGAAACCTCGACTTGGATCTGTTGTCTATCTTCTTCCGAGTAGATACCGTTCGCAGCTTGCACCGCGAGTACACGAACACGTTGAACGATTTCGTGTGTTTCTTGAAGATATCCTTCCGCCGTTTGAATGAGGGACATACCATCTTCAGTATTCTGTTCTGCACGTCGAAGACCAGCAATCTGAGTTCTCATTTTCTCAGACACTGCAAGTCCAGATGCGTCATCTCCGGCTTTGTTAATACGCATACCAGAAGACAACTTTTCGATATCTTTGCTCAGGTTCGCGTCGTTAGACTTCAAAGTTCTGTGTGCAAAGATCGCACTTACGTTGTGGTTGATAATCATCCGGGTTCCTCCTTGAATCCGTTCTCTCACCGCTCAAAGTTTTCACCTTGAACCCAAGAAATTGATGAATTTTCGAAATGGCCATCCTTGGCCTTTTCAAGATAAGGATCGGTCATTCTGGGAGGGAGGATAATAGGGAAAATGAAATAAAATTTGAATAAAAACAGAACTTCCCCTTTTCTAAAATATGTCCTAGGAATTCTATGGAAATGTATTTGGGTGAAAAGGTAGGTTTTTCGTGTTAGAGACGGTTTATTTAGCAAACCCACGAGGTTTTTGTGCAGGTGTCAAATATGCAATTTCTTATGTGGAACAAGCTTTTGAAGAAAATTCAGGAGAACCTCTTTACGTAAGAAAGGAAATCGTCCACAACCAACGAGTTGTGGAAGAAATGAAAAAAAAAGGAATCCAATTCATAAGTGAACTTAGCGAAGTTCCCGATGGTGCAACAGTGGTTTTCTCTGCACATGGAGTTTCCCCCGAAGTGGTAAAAGAAGCCACCGATCGAAAAATGAAGATTGGAGATGCCACCTGCCCTCTTGTAACAAGGGTTCATAAAAAAGCACGAAACATCAGAGACAGCCACCAAATCATCTATATCGGACACAGAGGCCATGACGAGGCAATTGGTACCATGGGTGAGGCAATCATGTTCCTTGTGGAATCTCCAGAAGATGTGGAAAGTTTAAGAGGAAAAATCTCTTTAGACAAACCTCTTACCTATTTGATGCAAACCACCTTATCCGTAGCAGACACAAAAAACATTGTCAAAAAAATTGAAGAAGTTTTCCCTTTTGTGGAACACCCTCAAAAAGATGATATTTGTTATGCGACAACGGAAAGGCAAGATGCTGTCCAAAAAATGTTAGAGTCTGTAGATGCCATGTTAGTCATTGGTGCGGAAAACTCATCAAATTCAGTTCGACTTTGTCAATTAGCAAAAAAGACACGACCTGCGAGTTTTCAAATTTCGAAAAAAGAAGATGTAAATCCTAATTATATAATCAAAGAGGGAATCAAAACTTTAGGAATCACTGCTGGCGCTTCAAGCCCACAAGTGTTGGTTGACGAAATTGTGGAAGAAATTCTAAAACATTTTCCCAATGCAAAAGTATCCCTTTATCCAGAAAGCCGTGAAGATACAATGAGTTTCAAACTTCCCAAGGAACTCTTAAAACAATTTTAAAAATGATCCAAGATCCCTTGTCATTATTTAAGGCCTCTTTGGAGGGAAATGACTGGGGAACTGCCATTATACAAATCAATCTAAAAGAGAAGATTTATGAAGTTTTATTAAAAAACTCTATCTTCTCACAATTAGAAAAAGAGTTCGATTTTCCCAATTTTATAAAAAACAAAATTTCTCATAAAGATTTTAAGACAGAAATCATTTATAAAACTGATGGAAAAGTATTAGAAACATCCTTTGGACATTTTGATTATCCTGCTGACTCAACAGAAATCCAATTCACAAAATTCTCTATCCGAGACATCACAATCAAACAAAAACAGGAAGAGGAAATTGCCTGGAGGCTTCGGTTTGAACTTGGAGTTGCTTCTTCCATTCAAATTCTCATCCAAAAATCTTCCATCCGAGAAAGTTTACCTCAAGCTCTTTACCAACTTTTGTATTTCACGGAGATGGATTCGATATTCTTTCTAAAAAATACCGGAACAGAAGAAAGGGGAAGTTTTGAGATTTGGGTGAACGAAAGAAAGTCCACCGAATACCCGTTATTGCCTAAAAAATTCGAAACCTTGGATTGGAAAAAAGAAGGAATATACCGATGGCTCCACAAATTAAAAAATGGAAAAATTCTTTATTTAAAAAAAGACAAAGCCTTACCAAAAGAACAATGGTATTTTGAAGAATCAAATGCGGAATCGATTATATTCATACCAGTTAAATTTGAAAACAAATTCTTGGGCATCATGGGATTCCAAAAATATGTTCCCAATTTTGTTATCCACCATGAAAATTTACTCATTTACCAAACTGTTAGC
This sequence comes from Leptospira limi, assembly GCF_026151395.1. NCBI lineage: Bacteria > Pseudomonadati > Spirochaetota > Leptospiria > Leptospirales > Leptospiraceae > Leptospira > Leptospira limi. The sequence goes on along the minus strand of NZ_JAMQPV010000001.1, from coordinate 2,260,227 downwards.
CGGTGGATGGGATTGTTTGTACAAAGAGATTCCGATTTAACAGAACTCAACCGATACAAGTCTACATTAGAATCTTTAATCTTAGAGAGAACTTTAGATTTATCGAGAACCAAAGAAGAATTAGAACGAGCATACAAAGCAAAAACAGAATTTTTAGCCCATGTCAGCCACGAACTTCGCACCCCACTCAATTCCATCATTGGATTTTCTAAACTGATCCAATTACCCGAAAAGGATGTGACAGGGAAAGAATACCTACAATACATTTACTCGGGTGGAACGAGACTTTTGAAGATGATCAATGAAATTCTCAGTTTGATGAAAATTGAATCGGGCCAACTGAACATTTTATACTCAGAATTCAAACCAGAAGAAATCTGCAGACAAAGTTTAGAATTAATCCAACCTCAAGCCAATGCCAAAGGGATGGAGATCCGATTTTTCCCTCCCATCCAATCAAAACTCATTCGCTCCGATAGTGGGAAAATCCAACAAATCCTCTTAAATTTACTTTCGAATGCAATCAAATATGGAGACCATTCTTATGTCGAATTGCATTGTGAATGGTCCGATTTTGGTGTGAATTTTTCAGTTCGCGATTTTGGACCCGGTATTTCACAAGAAGACCAAAAACGGATCTTTCATAGTTTCACAAGACTAAATGATGATGGAAAAATAGAAGGAACGGGTCTTGGCCTTTCCATTTCCCAAGGACTGGCAGAAAAATTAGGAGGGAATATATCTCTCTTATCAAAACTTGGAGAAGGATCCACTTTTATACTAAATATACCTGAAAATATTAAATAAAGGTATTGAACGAATTAGGAAACTCGCATAGAATTTCCGATATTCTATATGGTGGAACAAATCGATACGAAATTTATTTCTGTTTCCAAAACAGAACACCAACGTAGGCCGAAAGAACCTATTCTTATCATTGAAGATAAAAAAGAAAACCAGGTTCTATTGGAAGGAATCTGTAAACGAGTTGGTATTTCATTCGAAGTTGCTGAAAATGGGAAAATAGCCCTGGATCTGGCAAAAAATAAGTCGTATAGCATCTATTTGGTGGATTTGATGATGCCGGTAATGGACGGTAAAACTTTTATCGCTGAACAACGAAAAATAGATCCTAGAGCGGTTTTTATTGTGCAAACCGCAATTGACCAAACCGAAGAAATCATCGAAATCATGAAAATGGGAGTTTATGATTACCTAATTAAACCCCTCCATGTAGAAATTGTTGCCGATCGTCTGGAAAAAGCATTAGAATACGTCTACTTAAAGCAAATGGAAGCTGTTCTCATTGATGAAGAATCGAAGGAATTAAAAAGCCAATTAGAATGGCTCAATTATAAAGAGTCTCATCGAAAAACCAATGAAGTAAATTCAGAACTAAATTCAATCTTGAATTTAAAAACCACTCTGATGCAAGGTTCTGGACTAGGAGCTATGACTACCATCATTGATTCAATCGAAAAAATGAAAATTGTCGAGAACGATAACTATATCATTCCAAAAGATTTTTGGGATTTACTTTCTGAAAACCAAGAACATAACAAAACAATGTTAAAAGGCCTTGATATGGCCGTTGACACAATCCAATCCCACTTACAATTATCTAAAATTTCAAGTGACGAATTGTTACTTGTCCTTCCTGAGATTGTAAAAGAGTTTCAAAAGGAAACTGAATCAAAAGAAATCAAAATCAACCTTCCTGTTGTCAAACAATCAGTAAAATTAGAAGTTAATATGGATGCAATGCGAACAATCATCCATGAAATTTTTACGAATGGATTGAAGTATTCAAAACCCAAGTCCAATTTTGATATCTTTGTAACCTTCGTAGATGGTTATTTTTGTTTATCAGCAAAAAACAATTTGATCGAAGATGATTACGCAAAACAACTTACTGTGTCTGAAAAAAAATTGGTGGAACCGTTTTATAGAATCCATCCACCTGTAGAAACCTTCCACCACAAAGAAAAATTTAGCCTTGGACTTGGTTTAACCATGGTTGATTTTTTATTACATAAACACAATGGAATGTTTTTTATACGAAATGCGATAGATCACACGACGGAAACAAAAGCTTCCTGTGTGATTGCAGAAATTTTTCTCCCGATTCAATCTTAAAAGGAAACCAAAATGAATAGAAAAATCTTAATTATTGATGACTCAGCAGTGTTTCGAAAGATCATCTCTGTCCACTTAAAAAATGCGAATTTTGATCTCATTGAAGCTGGGGATGGATTAGAAGGTTTAAAACAATTAGAGTCAAACTCTGTAGATTTAATTGTGTCTGATATGAATATGCCAAATATGGATGGCATTTCTTTTATCAAAAAAGTAAAAGAAAATTCAAAGTTTAAGTTTACTCCTATCATCATGTTAACAACAGAATCACAACCTGAGAAAAAACAACAAGGGATCGACGCGGGAGCAAAAGCTTGGTTAACAAAGCCATTTTCCCCTGAAGAATTGTTAGATACCATTACAAAGTTATTACCCTAACGATGGAACCAAATCAAACCATTCAAATTACGAAAGAAGGAATGGAAATCCAGTGGGACGGATACCTCACTGTACCTTTTATCAAAGAATGGTTGAACTACACAAACCAATGGGAAAATCAAAAAGGGAAAAAGATCATTTTACATTTGAATGGAATTGAACGAATCGATACTTCTGGCATTCAATTTTTGGTGTTCTTAAAAAAACAAAGTCAGTCCAACCAACAGTTCTTATCGTTATCGAACCACTCTCTACCTGTGTTAAAGATTATGGATTTGCTTGGTTTGGTCTCCTTTTTCGGAGATCGTATCAAAGTGAAAAAAGAACATTCAAATGAAGTCGAATTTCGTTATGGAACAAGGAAACTATCCTGATGGATTTATCGGAAGTTATAGACGCCTATTTAGTTGAATCCGATGAACTCTTACGAGAGATGGAGGCAATATTACTCCGAACAGAATCATCATTACCAGATGACGAAGACCTGAATGCTATTTTTAGAGCAGTACATACCATAAAAGGAACCGCAGGTATGTTTGGATATGAATCCACCGTTTCGTTTACACATGTTGTGGAAAATTTATTGGATGAACTTCGCTCGCATGTAATTGCATTTCATCCCTCTTTGACGGAAATATTACTCAAAGCAAAAGACCATTTATCCTTTTTAGTTTCTGAAGAAACGAAGGGTAAAATCTCAAATGAAAAAATTTCGTTTGGCCAATTGATTTTGGATGAAATGAAACCATTCCTTCAGTCATCAGCTTCACCACCAAAAACGACTCCTCAAAATGATGCAATCCAATCTCGGACTCATCATGATTCGAACTTGAACGATTCTCAGAATGAAGTAACGACTAACCTTCAGAGGAAACAATTAGGAGATACAACAAGTTACCTGATATCCTTTCGACCCAATCAAAATGTATTTTCCCAAGGTCTCGATCCGATTTCCTTTATTGGATACTTAAAAAAAATTGGTACCATTCTTTCTTTAAAAACCATTGACCAATTCCTTCCCGATCCTAGAGAATTTGATCCTGAAAATTGTTACTTAGGATTTGAAATCAATTTTAGTTCCAAAGAAAATTTGGAAACAGTTCAAAACGTTTTTAATTTCATTGAAGCTGATTGTTTTTTGCATATCTACCCACCAGGCTTCACCGTTGAGGATTTAGTTGATTTATCAAACCAACTTCCTGAAGAAGAAATTTACTTAGGTAATGTATGGAAAGAAATCCAAATCCTCGATGACAAATTTTTTCTAACTTATCTGGAAGAGATCAAATCCAGAAAAACAGGTATCCCTTCCTCTACTTTTCTTGTTTCCCAAGGAATTCACAAAGAGGAATCGGAATCAAAATTAACACACCACAATTCAGACCAAATCAAAGATTCTCATAAATCTACTACAATCAAAGTCGACTCAAAACGAATTGATAACTTGATCAATCGAGTTGGTGAACTTGTAGTATCTTGTGCCAATATGAACCAACTCATTGGAGACTCAGACGACTCCAATTTACAAGAATCTTCTCTTATTGTGATGAGATTATTAAACGAAGTTAGGGAAATTTCTTTAAAACTCAGAATGGTTCCCATTGGAGAAAGTTTTCAAAAGTATTCACGAATCATTCGAGACTTAGGCAAAGAGCTGAAAAAAGACATCCGCCTGATCACAGAAGGTGATGAGACAGAACTCGATCGTAATATCGTCGAAAAATTAAGTGATCCCCTCACCCATTTGGTTCGTAATGCATGTGATCATGGATTAGAGTTACCCGAGGAAAGAAAGAAGAATGGGAAGGATCACCAAGGAACTGTAAAACTTACAGCTTACCATGAAGCAGGAAATGTAATCATTGAAGTTGCTGATGATGGAAACGGAATTTCTAAAGAAAAAGTCTGGAATAAAGGCGTAGAGAAAGGGATTGCCTTTGGCGAAATGCCAGACTCTGATGAAGAGGTCTACAAACTCCTATTCCATCCAGGATTTTCAACTGCATCTCAAATTACCAATGTTTCGGGACGAGGTGTTGGCCTGGATGTGGTGTATAAAAATATTGAATCGTTACGCGGCTCAATTTCGATTAAGTCGATTCCAAACCAAGGAAGCCGATTTATTTTGAGATTACCTCTTACACTGGCTATCATTGAAGGATTTTTGGTGGCAGTGGGGAAAAGTCATTTTATCATTCCGATGGAAATGGTTTTGGAATGTTTGCACTTTTCAGAGGACCATAAAACAGACTCAAATCAATTTTTTGCCTTGCGCGGAAATTTAATTCCATTCCTTCGACTGAGAGACTATTATCCATGTGATGTTGATTCAGAACAACCAAGGGAAAATATCGTCATCGTACGAAATGGTGACAAAAAAGCAGGTATAGTTGTCGAAAAACTATTAGGCGAATACCAAACAGTGATTAAACCAATGGGTTCTGTCTTTCGACATGTCAAAGGTGTCAGTGGATCAAGTATCCTTGGCGATGGTAATGTTGCATTAATCATAGATGTTCCTTCTTTATTCGAAAGAACAATCACTTTAGAAAATCAGAAATTATATAGCCATAGGGGTTAAAATGAAGTCAATTAGCACAAACACAAAGTTAGTCGGTTATTTTTTAATCGGATTCTTGTTTACCATCTGGATCAATTTGTACCAATTTAAATTGTTCTCCAAACAAGATACTCCGCGTATCAATACAGAAGAAAAAATCCAAAAATCGGACTCTATTACTCATTTAATCCAACTGAGTTTGTCCATTCAGGAAGAAGTTACAAATCTAATTCTGTCATCAGAACCACAGGAATCACAAATTGCCAAAATTAAATATGACATTGAAAAATTAGACAAAACATACGAATTAGCATCCAAACTTTTCACAAATGAAGAGGAAACGAAAAAATTCCAATCTACGGTTAATGAGAAAAACGTTTATACGGAATCCGTCCGTTATAGTTTAAACCAACTGGAAGGACAATCCAACAAAAAACAAAAAGACATTTTAAATCCAGAACTCTCTAGTAAGTGGAAAAATTATTCAAATAGTTTACAAGAGTTACAAAAATTCTTTTTTGAATCAAATTTAAAAGAAGTAAATGCAACTTTATCGAACCAATCAAAACAAGACTACTCGATTCCATCCGCAAGTATTGTGTTTCTTGTTATATCTTTTATTTTATTACTTTTACTGATCAAACAAATCACCAAACCATTCAAAGAATCAACACAAATTAAAACGGCTCTTGATTCTGTTTCTACGAATGTGATGATTGCTGACTTGAATTTAGATGTTGTTTATATGAACAAATCGATTCAAAAAATGTTTTCGAATTCAGAATCAGAGATTCAAAAACAAATCCGAAACTTTTCACTTAAAAATCTTATGGGAAGTAACATAGATGGATACCATAAGGACCCAAGCCACCAAAGAAAGTTACTTTCTTCTTTTACTTCAGAACATAGAACTAGTATTAAAATAGGGAACCGAGAATTCAACTTGATTGCCAACCCAATTCTTACGGAAACAGGAGAGAGATTAGGCAGTGTTGTTGAATGGGCAGACGTAACAGAAACAAATGCACAATCGAGAGCGGTAGACAGGTCTCAGGCAACTATCGAATTCCAAATGGATGGAACGATCTTAACTGCGAATGAAAACTTTTTAAACTTAATGGGGTACAATTTGCCTGAGATCAAAGGCCAACACCATAGAATGTTTGTAGAATCTAAGGAATATACTTCTGAAGCATACAAACAATTTTGGGCTGCCTTAAACCGAGGAGAGTTCCAAACTGCTGAATACAAACGGATTGGAAAAAATGGAAAAGAAGTTTGGTTACAAGCAACTTACACTCCAATTCTCGATGCGAATGGAGTGGCCACAAAGGTAATTAAGTTTGCAACTGATATCACTGAAAATAAAAAACGTACGCAAGAATTTACGAGCCAAATTGAAGCCATCAATCGAGCACAAGCTACCATTGAATTTTTAGTCGACGGTACCATTTTGACCGCGAATGAAATCTTTCTAAATACGATGAGTTATTCCTTGGCAGAAATACAAGGGAAACACCATCGAATTTTTGTGGAACCAAGTTATGTGAATTCAGAGGAATACAAACATTTTTGGGCGTCCTTAGCACGTGGGGAATTCCAAACCGCAGAATACAAACGGATTGGGAAAGGTGGAAAAGAAGTTTGGTTACAGGCAACTTATAACCCTATTTTGGATTTGAATGGCAAACCTTACAAAGTCATCAAATTTGCAACCGACATCACGGAACAAAAAAAATTAGCAATCGAAACAGCAAGGATCGTTGATGATTTAGTGGTTGGACTTGCAGCACTTGAAAACGGAGATTTAACTCAACTGATCACAAGCCATTATGAAGGTGGATTTGCAAAACTAAGAGATTCCTTCAATAATACGGCCAAAAAACTCGTAGAAATCATCAATGATGTTAGAACCAACACCGATGCACTTGTATCGGCTGCTGATGAAGTTGCATCCACAGCAAGCACGTTATCACAAGGTGCAAGTGAACAAGCAGCATCAGTCGAAGAAACTTCTGCCTCTCTAGAAGAGATGGGAGCATCCATTGACCAAAATGCAGAGAATGCAAAACAAACAGACACAATTGCAACCAAGTCTGCTAAAGATGCAAAACAAGGTGGTGAAGCTGTTAAAAACACAGTCAAAGCTATGAAAGAAATTGCTGATAAAATTTCCATCATTGAAGACATTGCCTACCAAACAAACTTACTCGCGTTAAATGCCGCAATTGAAGCCGCAAGGGCTGGAGAACATGGAAAAGGTTTTGCTGTAGTTGCCTCCGAAGTGAGAAAACTTGCTGAACGTTCACAAAAATCAGCAAATGAAATTGGTACCCTTGCTGGAAGTTCCGTTCAAATTGCAGAATCAGCAGGGAAGTTGATCGAAGAAATTGTCCCTGCGATCAACAAAACCGCTGACCTTGTGCAAGAAATCACAGCAGCAAGCCAAGAACAGTCATCTGGTGTCAACGAAGTGAACAAAGCAATGGGCCAACTTGACCAAGTATCACAACAATCCGCAAGTGCTTCGGAAGAACTTGCGGCAATTGCAGAAGAGTTACAAGCCCAATCGGAAAGGCTCATGTCTTCGATTAGTTTTTTTAAATTAGGAAAACTATCAACTGTCACAAGCCAAGTGGAGAACAAATCTAGCAGGCTTTCTCTCTCAAAACAACCTACTGGTAAAAAAGAGATTGGAAACAGTAAAGTTGATACTTCCCATGATCATGATAAATTCCAAAAATATTGAGGGAGGGAAACAAAATGCAGGAAATTCAATACCTAACCTTTTTACTCTCCAATGAATTATTTGGTTTAGGAATTTTGTACATAAAGGAAATCATCGAATTTGATTCGGTGACTCATGTACCCATGATGCCTGAATACATCCCAGGGGTGATCAATTTACGAGGCAATGTAGTTCCCGTGATTGATTTAAACACCCGGTTTTATAAAAAGAAAACGGAAACCAATCGGAAAACCTGTATCATCATCACTGAAATCAAATTGGAAAAAGAAACCATTGATGTGGGCCTACTCGTAGATGAAGTCAATGAAGTGGTAGACATTCCCGAAAACCAAATCGAAGATGCTCCCAGTTTTGGTTCTAAAATTCGTTTAGATTTTATTCAAGGAATTGGAAAATTAGAAAATCAGTTTGTGATCATTTTAAAAGTTAACCAAATCCTCGATTTAACTGAAATCCAAACCATCCAAGAAACATCATCACAAGTGAGTTAAATGGAACCTCCTGTTGAAGTTAAAGACCGGTTTCTAAATCCTGGAGAAATTTTCTTCGGAGATAGCCACTATCGTGTTCGTACACTTCTTGGTTCCTGTGTCTCTATCGTATTATGGCATCCTACACTTCATATAGGAGGTATGTGCCATTTTTTACTACCCTACCCTGCTGACATCAAATTGGAAAAAACTTACAAATACGGAATAGATGCTTTCCAGTATTTTTTATCTGAGATCAAAAGAAAACACACAAAACCAAATCAGTATTCAGCCAAAATATTTGGTGGTTCAAATATGTTTCTAGGTGAAGAAAGAGAAATTTTTCGCAATGATGTTACCAATTTAATTGGAACGAGGAATGCAGAATTTGCGAAAAAAATTCTATTAGAAAACGAAATTAAGATAATCTCAGAAGATATCGGTGGAAACCAATCGAGAAAAATTTATTTTTCGATTTGGGACGGCGAAGTTTGGGTGGAAAAAAAATAATGATGAAAAAGATCAAAGTGTTTGTGATCGACGACTCTGCTGTCGTAAGACAAGTGTTAACTGAAATTTTCAAAGAAGATTCTCAATTCCAATTTTTAGGAAGTGCCTCTGACCCTATCTTTGCTTTAGACAAAATGAATAATGATTGGCCTGACGTTATAGTTCTCGATATTGAGATGCCAAGAATGGATGGTTTATCTTTTCTTAAAAAAATTATGACAGAAAGGCCAACACCTGTAGTCATTTGTTCTACATTAACAACAGAAGGTTCGGAAACTGCTATTCTCGCGATGAACTTAGGTGCTTGTGATATCATCACAAAACCAAAAATTGGACTCAAAGACTTTTTAAACGAAAGTACAATTGCCCTAACGGATGCAGTGATTGCTGCTGCCTCTGCCACCATCAAACATTTACCAAAACCAAGCCAATCGAATGAATTCAAAATCCAATTGGATAAAAAACAAGAACTCTCATCCTTACAAGCCACTGAAAAAATTGTGGCGATTGGCACTTCAACTGGTGGCACCATCGCACTAGAACACGTGTTAACCAAACTTCCAAAAGACAAAACACCGGGAATTGTGATTGTCCAACATATGCCAGAAAAGTTTACAGAAGCCTTTGCCAAACGATTGGATTCCATCTGTGAAATCGCCGTCAGAGAAGCAAACCATGGTGATCGAGTGGTCAAGGGACTTGCCCTCATTGCTCCAGGGAACAAACATATGACACTCAAACGTTCTGGAGCTCAGTACTTTGTAGAAGTGGTGGATGGACCTCTTGTCAACCGACACAAACCTTCCGTAGATGTTTTATTTCGTTCAGTGGCCAAATCTGCAGGGAAAAATGCAAGGGGCATCATCATGACAGGAATGGGTGACGACGGGGCATCGGGTCTTATGGAAATGAAAGAGGCTGGAGCGGAAACAATTGCACAGAACGAAGAGACATCTGTGGTTTTTGGGATGCCTAAAGAGGCAATTAAAAGAGGATGTGTGGACCACATCCTCCCATTAAGTGAAATTCACAAAACCATTGTAGGCTACGGTTAAATCAACCGAGCCCCAATTCCTTTGTTACCTTAACTTTTCTTGCTCGAATTTCTTCAGGCGATTCTTCCTTCAAAATTTCATCTGGTTTGATTTTGAAGATGGGTTGTGCTTTTGTCACAATCTTTCCATCAGAATCCACCATTAAATTTTTCACCATAGTCCCACTCACTGGTGCTAGGATTTTATTAAACATCTTCATCACTTCAATGATAAAGAGAGGTTGTCCTGCTTGGAAATGGTCTCCCTCATTGATGAGAGGTGGAAGGTTTGGAGCTTCTTTGGAATAGAACATTCCACCCATAGGCGCTACAATTTCATCACCAGACATCTTAGGTGGAGGGTTTAGTGTTTTGATAAACGCATCGCGTGTTTCTTTGTTTTTGAATTCATCAGGAACCACTCCATCCAAATCCGCATTCACATCCAAACCAAAAAAATTCGATTTGATTCCGATTTTTGGAAGTAGGAGTAACGTTTCGAGTCCCGCTTGGAAACCGTTATGACTTGCTTTTACTTTTTCCCAAAGTTCCTCTGAAATTTCTTTGGATGGGTTTTTCCCTTTCGCAAACACATCAACGATTTCTTTCCAACTTTTGAGACCAGTGCGTTTAGAGAATTCAGAATAAAACTCTTTTGCTTCCATGAGTAACTTCGCGTCATGGTCCCAAATTTTTTCTGAACTTGCTTTTTGTTCGGTCGCATCTAGATTTAAGTAGTAATACAATGAATCTAAGAATTGGATTGGGTTTTCATTGAAGGAAACTTGGTTTCCAGTGCGTGACCATAGTTTTCCATCAAAGTATCCTAAAAATCCACCAAGTAAATGTGGGTTTGCAAGGAGTCGTTCCATTGGTCGGATCACTAGTGTCATCTTTTTGCTAAGAACTTTTTTTAAGTCAGCATCAGCGGCTTTCGTTTTTTCTGACCAAAGGTATTCCAAATCCAAATCATTGATGATAGATTGTAACGCACCAATCCCTGCTAAGTAGGAGATCATAAAAGCAGTGGATGGTTTGAACATCGCATCCTTACCTAAAATCCATTGGATGAGACCATAGTGGACAAGTAAGTTGGTTTCAAGGTTTTGGCCTCTAAGTTCCGTTTTGCGAAGGATATTTCCTAAAACTTCTAAGTTTTCGGAACGACTCGTTCCATACGAAACGATGAGAGCTACGTTAGAGTCGTAGGCACCAGCCAAGTTGTAATGTACAAAGGCACCTGTATCAGGGTTACGAGTACAAATCCCTTGGTCATCTCGAATCTCTTCTGGAAGTGGATTTGACCAGTTTTGGATGATTCCACCTGCGTGAGGTTGTAAGGCACGGTTAGTTGCATTGATACGAACTTCTGCCCCAGAAACATTGCGAACAATTCGCTCTGGTTTTGGAACTCGTGGTCCGTGGATGGAAAGTACGGCCATCGCTTCCACTAGGGAATCAATGTAGAAGAAGTCATTTGGATCGTTCGGATTGGTAAACTTCATCTTGTAAACCATCTCAGTCACACGGTGTTCCACCTGGATCCGAGTGTTTACTTCCATAAAGAAAAAACTATTCCCTTCTACGATACATTCAAATGTAGATACTGAGTTTAGGCGAATTGCCTTTCCAAACACTTCTGCTTGGTGTTCCATATCTTTGAGTGTTTGCACATCTTTGTCGAGAATGCTTGCTTTTTTTGGATTGGAAGAACGAACAAGTTCTGCTTCTTTTTGTAAAAGTTCCACAGTTTGCGAAATCTCTAGGAGTTTTTGTTCGTGCATCTGAAGGGAACAATCACGTCCCCCGAGAGACAAGGACCATTCTCCGTTACCAATGAGCTGGATTTCATTGTGACGAGTGTTTTCGATGTTTAACTCAATGAGGAAGTTTCGGTTGGAACCAACAGCAGTCACTTTTGACTCCGCTAAGATTTCCATCACAGCAGATTCAATTTCGGATTTCTGAGAAATCACTCGTTGGCCTTTTCCACCACCACCACCGATGTATTTGAATCGGATACGTTTGCCTGGGTATTTTTTCCAAATGTCTTCACATAGAATTTCTGATTCTTTTTGAAGGTCAGGGATGGAAGTGATATCAATGGTTTTTTCGTAAGATAGTTGGAGTAAATCTTCCGCGTTGTCTTCCAAAGATTTTTTCTCATCAAAGGAGAAGTTTAGATTATTTTCTTTCGCAACTTTCAGGAGACCATCTTTGGAATTCCCAGTTTTACGAAGTAACGCGAGGGCTGTGATATTGTCCACACCAGGTGTTACGGACACATTGAGGCTACGTGCGAGTTTTTTTGCTTCGTCTTTTGCCCCTGCACCTTTTGCGACATGGGAACTTGGTCCCATAAAGATGATGCCTGCTTTTTCAATGGCTTCAATGAACTCAGCATCTTCTGCCATAAATCCGTAACCAGCAAAGATATGTGTGTATCCATTGTCTTTTGCGATTCCAATGATTTGGTGGATACGTTCTTCTTTTTCTTCCTTACCTGCTCCCATATAATCAGGAACACGGTGGATGTTTTCAGGGAAACGGAAGTTACGAAGTTCTGGAGCAAGTGCCTTTGGATACACGATGGAATCTTTTTCAGAAAGTAAAATTCCATATTCTTTCACACCAATGGCATCAAATACATCCATCGTTTCCTTACGAACAGGACCACGGCAAACGATGAGGCATTTGATCGATTCCACACTGAAGGAACGAATCCATGCGGACTCTGATTCTTGGAACTGAATGCGTTTTAAATTCTTATCTAACATGGAAATTATTCAAACTCCCTTTGAGGTCCGGACATTTCCGCCGGTTTGTATTTCGACATCAGGAAACTTAAGTTTTTTGATAAAACATTACGAGTGTAACCTGGAAGGATGATAGAAGAAACAGAACCAAGAGAAAGTGCTTCTTTTGGATTCATGAGTTCTTTTTCGTATCGTTGGCCAATTTCAAAAAGTTTTCCATCGCGAATGGAAATTGCTTCTTTTTCACTCATTCCCTTTTTTACGTTGGCAAGGTATTCTTTTTGAACCCCAGTGATTTCATCTTTGTATACATACTCTTTTCCAGCAGGACCCATTACGGCAATCCTTGCAGTAGGGAGAGCAAATACCATCGATGCTCCCGTAAAATAGGAGTTAAATGTAGCATATGCACCACCAAACGCATTACGAATGATGAGTGTGAGTCTTGGTGTACGAAGGTCAATGATGGAATCGAGGAGTTTTCTTCCTTCGAGAACGATACCATTATGTTCTTGGTCGCGACCTGGTAAAAATCCAGTTGTGTCTTCTACAAACACCATTGGGATATTGTACAAGTTACAGAATCGAACAAAACGAGTTCCTTTACGAGAAGCTCCAATGTCAATCTGACCAGAAGAAACAGCAGAGTTATTGGCAAGAAAACCAACTACGTGACCACCAATTCGACCAAAAGCAGTGACGATGTTTCTTGCTCTTTGTGGTTGTAATTCAAAGAACTCACCATGATCACAGATCTGTTGTAAGTACAAAGTGATGTCAAAAGGAGTGTTCATTCCTGTTGGAGAATTGAATGTTTTACGGAAAAGGATGTCCTCTTCGTAGATGAATCTGTCTACAGGGTCAGACGTTGGATAAAATGGCGCAAAACTATGGTTATTGTCTGGCAAGTAAGAAAGAAGACGGATGGCTGTGCGTAGAGAACCTAACTCATCACCAGTGACAAGGTCAACCACACCAGATTGCCCGTGTACTTTTGGTCCCCCTAAGTCTTCTGCAGAAATATCTTCTCCAAGGACTGACTTCACAACACCAGGTCCAGTCAGACCAAAAAAAGTACCATCACATTGGATCATAAAGGATCCTTGGCGTGGGAGGTAAGCACCACCACCAGCGTTAAAACCAAACATCAGCATAACAGAAGGAACTACACCACTGATTTTACGAAGCGCGGTGAATGCTTCGGAGTATCCGTCGAGACCACCCACACCCGCTGGCACATACGCACCTGCAGAGTCATTCATCCCGATGAGTGGGATTCCATGAGTTCCAGCCATTTGGATGAGGCGAGCGAGTTTACTACCGTTCGTTGCATCCATGGAACCGGCTCGGAGTGTAAAATCATGCCCATAGACCGCTACATCGCGACCCTTGATGTTTAAAATTCCTGTGACGATGGAAGCTCCATCTAAATTAGGGCCCCAGTTTTGGTATGTGATGTTCGGTTCTTCATCTGTGAGAACTTTGATACGTTCCCAAACCGTCATCCTACTTTTGGAGTGTTGGACACGAATTCTGTCTTCACCACCACCAAGAAACGGCTTTTCGATTAATTCCTTTCCGAGTTTGAGTGCATCATCATATATTCCGGTTTTTGTCTCCGGAGCCTTGGATTCTTTGAACGGGTTGTTTAGGGAATACTGCATGGTTTCCATAAGTTTTTTTCCAATGTTTTGTTTAGGACCACTTAGAAAAGTGATTTTTACTTTAAAGCTGCTTCTAAATCAGGATAAATTGTGAATAACTGCTGCATCCCGATGATATCAAAGACTTTCTCAACTGCAGGTTGTAATCCACAGATGGAAATGCTGATTTTCTGTTCTTGGCAATGCCTAAGTGTTGTGACAAGGAGGCGAAGTCCAGCTGAAGAAATAAAAGGAACTTCGCTCAAATTAAAAATAACAGACTTTCCCGAAGAACTGACGAGAGAGAGTAAATCTTTTTCAATTTTATGTGTATTGTGAACATCCAAATTGCCTTGGACGTGTACAACCATCTTGTTTCCCATTTCTTCCGAATGGATTCCAATTTTATCTTCGTTCATACGATTGTTTTCTCCAAATAGGTAATGTTTTGTTTCCCATTGTATTCATACGATACTTTGTCCATGAGGGTTTCCATGAGATAAACACCGAATCCCCCCTTTCGTTCACCTTTCAAATTGGCTTCCACGGAAGGTTTCGGAACTTTTTTCCTGTCGAAAGGTTTCCCTTCGTCTACGAGAACAATTTTTAACTTATCTCCAATGAGTTCAAATTTACATTCGAACTTTGGATTCTGCAGATTTGTATCTTTGTAACTATGCATCACAATATTGGTAGCTGCTTCATCCAAAGATATTAAGATGTCGTCGAAGGCAAAAGGTTTTGTAATTTTCTTCTCTAAATGTTCAGAAATAAAATCACGGAGTTTTGGGATTTCATTTGGATGCGCATCAAAGGTTTTTACCATTTCAAAACTTTCCACCTCCGCAAATTTTAAAATCATAACGGTAAAGTCATCGTATTGTTCTTCCGCCTTCGAAAAAGAACGAATGTCATCATAAACGGATTCGATAATCTTTTGAGAAGATTCATGCCTTCGTTCAATGATATAATCAATGAAGCGGTCGAGGCCATATTCTTCCCCATCTGGACTTTTTTCCTCAATGGCTCCATCTGTATAAAAAACCAAAATATCACCTGGTTCCAATTGGATCTCACCACCATGGTAATTAGTATGAGGGACCACTCCGAGCGGAGCCCCCTTTCCTTTAAGGAGTTCAAAACTCCCATCCTTTCGGATCCAAATTTGGTCATTATGACCTGCTGATGCAAATTTTAAAGTGCGAGTTTTCCTTTGGTAATTAACGAGAAATAAAGTAACAAACATCCCCGACTGCGAATCTTCATAAATCAATTGGTTGGCACGGTAGAGAAGTTCCGATGGGGACATATCCGTTGTCCTGGAAAGTGTTCGGATAATCGAACTGGACATCGCCATAAAAATGGCTGCAGGTAAACTTTTACCAGAAACATCGGCCACAAGAAAGGAAAACTGTTCATCCCCAAATGCATGGAAATCATAAAAGTCACCTGACACTTCTTTGGCGGCAACTGACTTTACTCCTAGGTCAAATAATGGAGATTGGATAAGAGCATTGGGTAAAATATTGTTTTGGATTTTTCTTGTGATTTCGATTTCTTTTTCGATCGATTTTTTGGTAATGATTTCTTGGTTGAGCCGTAAATTTTCATAAGCTTTGGCTAGAGGCGAGGATAATGTTTTTAACATCCGAAGGTCTGTCTCATTAAAGGAATGGGCAGAATGTTTTCCACTTACATACAAGGCAGCCCGTAAATTCCCTCCCCTCGGTGAAATGGGTAAAATGAGAAAATTTTTTTTAAGTGTATAAAACTCCAATTCCAAAAAGGATTCTTCCAATTGGGGAGTGACGACTGCCATTCTAGGATTCCCAGATTCCATAAGGCTTAAAAACAAACGACTTTCGAACATGGGAAAAAAAGATTCTCTTACAATCCCTAACTGCCTTGCATACACTTGGATTCTATTTTTGTTTTTTTCCTCAATGATGACCATTCCTGCATCTTCACATGTCAATTCCTTCGTAAGAATGCTAAGTGTTTTTGACATGAGGCCCAATTCATCATGAGATTCCAGTACAGCCTGGCCTAAATCAAAGATAGATTCAAGAGTACTTAACTTTTGTTTGAGTTCTAAGTTTGTGACATTTAGGTTGTCAAGTAGCCTTGTTTTTTGGATCGCCACTGCACAAGCACTGGAAAAAGACAAAAATGTATCAATATCATCTTGGCTAAAGTTATTCCGATCAATGGTATTAATTGCTTCGATCACACCTATGACCTCATCTCCCACTATAAGGGGACTTGCCAAAATATTCCGAGTCACAAAATTGGATGCTTTGTCCACATCTCGAAAGACCCTGTCATCATTTTGTGCATCATTGATGATCATGGGTTGTTTGGTCACTGCTACAGTGCCTGCAATCCCCTGTCCTACAGGGACTTTGATTTTGGAGACCTCTTCTCTTTTTTCACCTGTTACTGTATGGAACAATAGGAACTCTTTTTTTTCATCTAATAAAAGTAAGGAACTTGCTTCCGTCCGAAACACGGATTTTGCAGATTCCATTACCATGACAAGCACATGTTCCAAATCAACACTCGTATTGATGAGGACCGCTACCCGAATGATTTCCTCCAAAAAGTATTGGAGACGATTATTATTGTTATGGATATTTGCGTTATCAATCAGAAGTAGAACTGATGTAGTCAGAGAGTTAAAAAATTGAGGTTCGACATCCGAAAAAACAGTGTCTTTAAATAAAGCATTTAAGTTGGCACTAAAATAATTGATTAGATCTAAATCTTGTTCTGAAAAATTTTGAAAATGTTTGATTCCTTCCAAAACCAAAACACCGAGGGACATATCCCCTATTTCGTCTCCCAAATAACAAGCTATATATGATTCGGAAACAGGTGCATCATTAACATTTAATTGAGTACCTTTTTTGACTAGAATACTCTTCTTAGACTTAAACACATGTTTTGCGATGTTCCCAGCATTTGTTTTGTCTGTGACGAGTCCAATTTTACTTAAATTCCCTTTCCCATTCCGAAGGTACAAAGCTGCTGATTTAGCAGAAACAAATCGTTTTGCTTGCCCTAAGATAAAATGGTATAAATCATCTAGTTCGTTTGAGGAAGAAAGATAAAATCCGCCATCTTCGTTTTTTAAGATAATCGGCGGAAGGGAGTGAGGTTTCAATGTTCTAATCTTTGCTAAACTTTAAAGATTCTTCTCTGAGTTTACGATTTGCATCTTCGAGAGATTTGATTTTATCAAATGCAGACATTAATTCATCACGACTTAAATTGGATACCATCGTACTTGCTTGTACAGTTTCTTTGGCTTCTCTTAATTCAACACGAGAGTAATCAATGATTTGTTCATACATACGAATGATCTCGTCTGCGTTTGCTAATTCTTGTTCATTGAGCCTAAGAACTTTTTCATAACCTTTAATGATATCCGATTGGATTTTCAATTTTTTAGTGAGTTCTTCTACCGTATCTTGTCCCATAAAGTCTTTGGTTCCTTAGCCATTTTGGGATTCTGTTGACAGACAAACGCGGTCTCGCACCTTGGAAAAGCACAAGGGGACGTAGCTCAGTTGGGAGAGCGTTTGAATGGCATTCAAAAGGTCGGGGGTTCGATTCCCCTCGTCTCCAAAATCCCTCACGAGATTTCAGCGTTTTAAGCCCAGCCTGTCAAATTCTTTTTCAATCGATTAGGAGTTCACTTGATCATTCAGTGACCTTTTTCAATCTATTCCATATTAGATTATGGCAGTACGAAAAATTCTTAAAATTGGTAATCCGATCCTTAGGCAAACAAGTGAAGATGTGACCGAATCCGAAATCCAAACCAAGGATTTCAAAAAATTGATACGCGATATGTTTGAAACCATGCGCCATGCCGATGGTGTGGGACTTGCTGCCCCACAAATTGGAGTTTTAAAAAAATTAGTGGTCGTTGGGCAAGAAGATGACAATGAACGATACCCTGGAACCCCAGAAGTTCCGAACCAAATCATCTTAAATCCGGAAATCACACCCTTAAGTCCTCCTGCTGATGGATTCTGGGAGGGGTGTTTATCGGTACCTGGAATGCGTGGTTATGTAGAACGACCTAACAAAATCCGAATGAAATGGCGCGATGAAAATTTCGAAGAACACGACGAAATCATCGAAGGATATAGAGCCATCGTATTACAACATGAATGTGATCATTTATTTGGAGTATTGTATGTAGATCGTTTAAAAAGCACAAAACTGTTTGGTTATAACGAAGACATTGATACCGCAGGCAAATTGTTAGATTAAAATAATTTCCATTTTGATTTTTATAGGTTCACTCTTACAGGAGATTCCATGGGTTCATCCATCGTACAGTATTTTCTTTCCAAAAGTTTATTCGTAAACCTATTAACTTTTTTAATCATATTAGTTGGTGGATTCACCGCTGCTACAATGAACAGAGAAGCATTTCCCAATATCAATTTTGATATTGTGAGTGTAACGACAATCTATCCTGGTGCGGCTCCAGCCGATGTAGAAAAACTTGTCACCAAACCTTTAGAAGATGCGATTAAAGAAGTAGATGGAATCAAAGAATTTCGTTCGGCTTCGTTAGAAAATCGTTCTGGAATCATCATTACAATTGATCCAAATACAAAAAACACTCAGAAAGTGGTAGATGATTTAAAATCAGCAATTGATAGGATCCAAGATTTACCGACGGAAGTGGAAGATCCAATTGTAACAGAGATTACAACAGCAAGGCAACCTGTTATCGAAATCCACCTCTCTTCGACTCTAAAAGACGGGAAACCAATCCTCAGTGCAAAAGAACTCAGAGACCAAGCAAAAATTTTAGAAGAAAAACTAAAAGACCTCCCTTCTGTTGCGAGGATCACCAAACGAGGTTGGCGTGAACGAGAGATGAAGGTGGACTTAGATCCTGATAAATTGAGAGCATTCTCTCTCTCTTCCACCCAAGTGATCAGTGCCCTACGCCAGAGAAACATCAACTTTCCAGGTGGAAACATCAATGAAAAAACAAGGGAAATCATTGTACGAACTGTTGGTGAGTTTGATACTGCCGAGGAAATCGAAAACGTCTTTATCAGAACCAATGATGCAGGTAGATCCGTTCGGATTCGAGATGTAGCCCGAGTCACAGAAGGATTTGAAGATTCAGAGTATCTAGATAAATCAAATGGTAATATTGCCATTGCACTTACCGTTATCAAACGCGAAAAAGCAGATGCCATTACAGTTGTTGATGATTCCAAAAAAGTAGTCGAAACTTTTATTAACTCCTCGAATGGCACAATCAAACACGCGTTTGTAAATGATTTATCAAAATATATCAGAAGAAGACTCGGTGTTTTAACTTCCAATGCAGTTTCTGGTTTATTTTTAGTGACTGCATCCCTCTTTGTTTTCCTCGGATGGAGAATGGCACTTATGACGGCACTTGGAATTCCCATCTCCATTGCCATGACCTTTGTTGCCATGAATTATATGGGACTTACTTTAAACCTCATATCGATGATGGGTCTCATCATTGTTGTGGGAATTTTAGTCGATGATGCCATCATCATTTGCGAAAACGTATACCGCCATTTAGAAATGGGAGAAGAACCTTTTGAAGCTGCCATGCGTGGGACAAGTGAAGTTTTGGCTCCTGTAACAGCAACGGTCACAACAACCATTGCTGCGTTTGGACCCATGTTATTTATGACAGGGATTTTTGGTAAATTCATCCATTCCATTCCCCTTGTTGTGATCCTTTCCTTGTGTAGTTCTCTGTTTGAAGCATTTTTTATGTTACCGTCTCACTTGTATGATGTCAGTAAGGCAAGTGATATGAAGGGGGAAGTAAAAGAAGAATCACATTGGTTCTTAAGATTTAAGGAAAAAACTTACCTTCCTCTCTTACGTTTTGCATTGAGTAACCGTTGGAAAATGGTAGGTTTATTATTGGGTTTATTTGTATTTTCATTGGCGATCCAAACCAAATTTGGAAAGTTTAAACTTTTCCCAGGTGCCATTGAAACATTCCAAGTGAGAGTCACTGCGGAAACAGGATTAAAACTGGAAGAAACTGATCGTTTCATTCGTGCCATTGAACATAGTATCGCTAAACTTCCTGAAGGTGAAGTGGAGAACTTTATCTCACGTGTGGGGATCATTCAAAAAGATCCGAATGATCCTTTTACAAAACGTGGAAAAAACTATGCCCAAGTTATGGTGTATCTAACACCTGATGACAACAGGGATCGTTCTACAGAAAAAATCATCGAAGTTGTGAGAGAAAACACAAAGTATCTTTTAAATGATAAGGCACTTGCCTTACTCGAAGAAAAACTAGCGAAAGAAAGTATAGATAAAAAACAAGAGGATAAAGTCCAAATTGATGCCATTCCAAATGAGTTTTTGCCGTTAAAAGGCAAATTAATTAACTTGGAATTTGAAAAATTAGCAGGTGGGCCACCAGTAGGAAAACCAGTTGCCATTGAGATCAAAGGAGACGACTTTGCCACCTTACTCAAAATAGGTGCCGAATACAAAGCCGCTTTAGCAAAAATAAAAGGTGTTACTGATATCGGTGACGATTTTAATGAAGGAAAAGACGAAATCCGTGTATCTGTAGACGAATCACTAGCATCGTTTGCTGGAGTGAGTGTTCAGTCGGTTTCCCTTGCAATCAACACAGCTTTACAAGGTACTGTTTCCACCAAAATCAAACGTGCGGATGAAGAAGTAGATGTACGTGTTCGTTTCCCTGAGGAATACAGATCATCCCTAACACATTTGAATAAAGTGTATGTCAACAACCTCACAGGAAACCTAATACCGGTTTCGCGATTAACAAGTTATGATCGGAACCCAGGGCGTGCATCAATTAACCATTTGGATGGGAAAAGACTTCTCACTGTTACCTCAAATATTGATGAAACCGTTTCCACTTCTAGACAAGTCAATTTGGAAGCGAAGCAACTCACAGAAGGCATCATTGCAAAATATCCTGGGTATTCGGTTCGGTTTTCTGGAGAAAATAAAGACACAGAAGAATCTATGGCTTCCCTTGGGCGAGCTTTCCTTGTGGGACTACTCATCATTTATATGATCCTTGCCTCCCTCTTCCGCTCCTTAGCCCAACCTCTCATTGTGATGAGTGCCATTCCATTTGCTGTGATTGGTGTAATCTTTGCTTTTTTACTTCATGGGCAACCATTTTCTTTTTTGGCATTCCTCGGAATCATTGGACTTGCGGGGGTGGTCGTAAACGACTCCATTGTACTTGTAGACTGTGCCAACCAATTACGCATTGAAGACCCATCAAAATCCACCTTTGATTTGTTAGTGGAAGCAGGGAGTATCCGCCTACGTGCTGTGATGTTGACAACTGTTACAACAGTACTTGGTCTTTTACCAACTGCGTATGGGATTGGAGGCAAGGACCCTTTCCTTGTTCCAATGGCTCTTGCATTTGGTTGGGGACTTGCTTTCGCCACATTCATTACATTGATTATGGTTCCTGTTTTTTACTTAAACCTTTATACATTTAAAGACAGTGTCGTTAGAAAGTATCAAAATCGAAAAAAACAATTTGTTTGATCGAAGATAGAATAAAATGAGAACCCACGGTCCCAAGGAAATCGTACAAAATTAAATTTTGTTTGTTAGTCTTTTTTATCGTTTAGAACTTCAGAAAGGGTTACAAATCTGTAACCCTTTTCTTTCATTCTTTCGATGAAAGTGGGAAGGATATAAATCAATTTATCAAATTTACGAGGACCACCAAGGTGCATGAGGATGATGGCACCATTCATTCCATTAGGATCCGCTTTTTCCCAATTGTCTAAAAACGTAAGAGTTTCCTCTCCTGTTTTGTAATGTGGGTTTTTTACGACTTCCTTTTTGCCTTTGGAAGTTTTTTTATATAGGAATTGTTTGCTGATATAATCTGGTAAGTCTAGAGAACCTTTGGCATTATTTGACCACATGATATGATCTGTATAACCAAGACTTGCATGGGCATCTAAAATCAATTGGCTAAGTGCTCCATAAGGGAGACGGTAATATTTTTTTAACTCTTGTTTGGTGAGAGAATAAAAGGTATCTTCTACTCGTTTGAGTTCCTCAGCCATACGAGGAAGGTCGAGTACTGACTTAGATAAGTATTCGAGTACCATTCTTTTTTTTAAGGATGTTTCGGTTACAGAACGTTGGTAGTTAAAATGGGACCAAGTATGATTCCCAAATTCGACAGCACCTGTTTTTGCCATCCGTTTGATATAATCTAAGTTTTGTCTGACAAAAAAAGAACCATTGATATCGGATGGTCTTTCATTGGATAAAAACAAAGTTACTTTGATTTTATGTTCTTTAATGTAATTATAGAGTACGGGAAGTTCTTCGCCAGTTGCCAAATCAAAGGTTAGAGCAATTTCCTTTTGAGATTCATTCCCACGTAAGATGTTACGACCTTTGGTATTTTGACTCACTTCCTTTAAAAAATCGATATTTTCTTCTACTTGTTTGGCAAGTTCTGTATCGGGTTCGGTGTCCCCTGCTAGAGCATTCTCTTCTCTCAGTTGTTCTTGGTACATCAAAGAAAAAAGAGACTGTTCCAATTCTCTTAAACTTCGATCTTTTTCTTTTACTTCGGATTCGAGTTTAGTCACACTGAGGCTCAGGTAGAGCAGATAACTGAGTAAAACAAAAACGGTAAGACCAACAAAGGATAAGGCAGAGATAAAGGCAAAACGACGGAGTTTTTTTGCAAACAATCGATCCTTTTCTATGTCTTTAGAAAGTTCATGGACAATGTCCTGGATTTCTTTCTCTTCGTTTGTCGGATCGAGTGACATTTAGGTATGGCTTTCCTTAGTATCGATTATCGGATTTGGGACTAGGGTTCTATACTAGTCCCACTCCCAAGTTTAGGTTTTGATCTTTAAAAATTTCCCTTTCTTCCCTTGTCTGATGAGGTATTCTTTCCCTTGTTCCAAAACTAGGCCAGGGTCCGTTATTTTTTCCTCATCCAAATACAATCCCCCTGCTTGGATAAGCCGTCGGCCTTCCGAAACACTCGGTATGAATTTGAGTTGGGACAATACATAGACAAGAAGTGGTGGTTTTTCTGCAAAATAACTGGAGTCCAAACTCTCAGTTGGTATTTCGTCAGGAAGTGCTCTGTTTTTGGTATTATGGATGGCAGTCCATTCTTCCACAGCCTTACGATTTTCTTCTTTTGGATGCAGTTGGTCCATGATGAGAAGTGAGAGTTCCGTTTTCACTTCTTTTGGGTGGAGGGATTTGGAACGAATCCCCTCTTTTCGTTTTTCCACTTCCGACATCGGTAGGTCTGTAAGAAGTTCAAAATAATTCCACATCAGATCATCGGAGATAGACATAATTTTACCATACATGTCGATGGGTTTTTCAATGATGCCTACATAATTGCCAAGAGACTTGGACATTTTTTTCACACCATCAAGTCCAACTAACAAAGGCAAAGTGATCACGGCCTGTGGTTTTTGACCGTATTCTCTTTGTAAGTCGCGACCAACGAGCATATTAAATTTTTGGTCTGTTCCTCCAAGTTCCACATCAGACTTCATTGCAACGGAATCATACCCCTGCACGAGTGGGTATAAAAACTCAATCATCGAAATGGGTGTTCCCGCTTTGTGGCGTTTGGTGAAATCATCTCGTTCCAACATTCGTGAAACTGTATACTTCGAAGTCAGAACCAGTACATCTTCAAATTTTAATTCCGAACACCAGTGAGAATTGTAAAGGATACGAGTTTTATTTGGGTCTAAGATCTTAAAAACTTGTGTTTGGTAGGTTTTAGAATTTTCCAATACCTCTTCTTTTGAGAGGCGTTTGCGTGTTTCCGATTTTCCTGTTGGATCACCAATCATTGCGGTGAAATCACCCAGCATAAAACAAACATCATGGCCCAAGTCTTGGAAATGTTTGAGTTTTCGCAGTAACACAAAATGGCCTAAATGTAAATCAGGTGCCGTAGGATCAAATCCTGCTTTGATCGTTAAAGAAGGTTTGGATTTGATTTTTTCTAAAAGTTCCCCTTCACTGATGATTTCGACAGTGCCTCGGCGGATGGTTTCTAATTCTTGGTTCAATTCTCTTTCAGTTTTCATAACAATTTCAAAAATTTTCGATGGTAGAAAAGGTGACTTTTGACAACACTAACCTTAGAATCTCTATAGGCAACCACCAAAGTACGTAAAAACCCTTATGAACCATTTAGATGAAAGAAAACAAACGCTAAAACATTTAGAATCAACCCAGTATGATATTTTAATTTTGGGTGGTGGTGCCACCGGTTCCGGCACAGCCCTTGATGCCAGTCTCCGAGGTTACAAAGCAGCCTTATTGGAAAAAGGAGACTTTTCGCAAGGAACAAGTTCCCGCTCCACAAAACTCATTCATGGTGGAGTGAGGTACCTTGCCCAATTCCATTTTAAATTAATATACGAAGCATTGTCAGAGCGGAAACGACTTCTCATCAATGCACCTCACTTAGTCAAACCACTGCCCTTTGTTTTACCAACCTATGTTTGGTGGGAAAAACCGTTTTATTCCATTGGTCTTACGATGTATGATCTCCTAGCTGGAAAATCGATTGTCCCTGGCCATGAACGAATTTCAAAAGCAACTGCGCTCGACTACTTTGCTTCCCTCAAAAAAGAAAACCTAAAGGGTGGGATCTCCTACTACGACGCTCAGTTCAACGATGCAAGACTCAATGTAACAACCATTCGTGCTGCAAAAGAAAATGGAGCCGACATTGTCTCAAGGATTGAAGTGACATCCTTTTTAAAAGATAACAATGGTAAAATCATTGGTGTCACTGCAAAAGATTCTCTTACGAAAAAAGTGGTATCGATCAAAGCCAAAGTGGTCGCCAATACAACGGGTGTGTGGATTGATTCCCTTCGCAAACTGGATGATCCCAAAGCAGAGAATGTACTTGCTCCAAGCCAAGGAATCCACCTCGTATTTGACAAAGAGAAACTCCCTTGTCGGACTGCGATGATCATTCCGAAAACTGCGGATGGCAGAGTGGTATTTGTGATCCCTTGGGAAGGGAAAGTGCTCCTTGGAACCACAGATACCCCCATCCAAAAAATCGATGATGAACCTTTGCCACTCCAATCCGAGGTGGAATTTTTACTCCAAACTGGAAATGATTACCTAGATACAAAGTTAACAAAAGACGACATTGAATCTGTGTTTAGTGGTCTACGCCCTCTCATCTCGACTGGAGACAAAAAGGACACAAAATCCATTTCCAGGGAAGAAGCCATCCTCGTCTCGGATTCTGGTCTTGTGACAATGTCGGGAGGGAAATGGTCCACTTTCCGTAAAATGGCTGAAGACCTCACCGACAAATTGATCTCTGTTGGAAACCTTCCATCCAAAATGAACTGTGTCACAGCTAGTTTTGCTTTCCCTGGTGCCGACGGGTATAGCAAACATTTGGTGGCAAAAATCCAAACGATGTATGACCTACCCTACGAAACAGCTGTTCGATTGGTGGATTCTTATGGAGGGGAAGTGCCTCTCATCCTAGGTAAAAAACCAAAAGAAATCAAAAAAGGTTCAGGTTACTTTGCAGAAGAAATCAAACATTTTGTGAAAAAGGAATTTGCTCTTTCTGTTTCTGATGTTCTCTCGAGACGATGGAGAGTAGTCTTCCTTGATTTAAAACTGGCAGAGTCTCTTGCCGTTCCTGTTAGTAATGTGCTAGGGAAAGAACTCGGTTGGAAAGATACGGAAAAAAAATCTTCTTTGAATGAACTCCTAAAACACATCAAAGATTTAAAGAAAACCATTTCCTAACGAAAAAAGACATCGAACATAAATTAGGTGCAAAATTTTCCAGCTGCAACTAATTTATTTCGGAATCGGCAATTCATAATGATAAAAGGTTCTACCCGTTTCTTTTTCTTTCAATACAAAGAGGAAATGGGTTTTGGGTTGGTACACTTCTGAAAATTTAGTCCCAAGTTTTGTTTTAAAATTTTCATAATCTTCATCACCCACTTCTGCTCGTTTGAAGATCCATGATATATTTCTTTCAATCCCACCTTGGTCAAAAAAACTTAAATTGATTTCTAACCCTTCCTCTGTTGCTTGTAAGATTGTGTAAGTGCCAATGAGTGATGGTAAAAAACTAGTAGGGTCCCCTTCTCCATACATTTCAGAAAAACTAAACGTTTGGTCAGGTTTAAAAAAAACAGGTAAAATAGTTCCTTGGTCGTAAAATAAGATTGTACCCTTTTCGTTAGCCAAAACCAATTGTTTGAAACCGTAAGCATGTCGTTCTGCTTTACCAAATTGAGAAATGGCCAATTTGATTTTATCAAAGGACACCCAAGGTGATGCAGAAAAACTATCCTTATTAATCTCACCCATTTTGATTTCGGAAAGACAAACACGTCCTGTAGTGCCAAGTCCATAGGTTTCTAAAATCTCAAAACGAATCACATTCCCTTCAAATGTAGAATCTAAATCCAATACCTGCAGACCTTGTTTTCCGAATTTAGCTTTGGAAAGTTCAAAGTCTTTGGTTCTGTCCAATTTAAACTGATTTTTAGAGTCGTTTTTCTCCATCCAAAAGGAAGATACTCTCAATTTTTTAATCATATCATTTGCCTTTAAATCATTGGCAGAACGATGGTATCCATTTAACAATTGCAATGCTGTAAACTTTGTCTGATTGGATAAAAATAAAGTGAATCCGGATCCTATCTCTTTTGCATTTGCACAAAATGCAGTCCCATATTTTTCATCCAATGCAAATTCAGAACTAAACCTCCAAGGTTCTTCGGGACTCACTTGACCAACACTTTGGGTTTTCTCATAATCCAATTGTTTTTCGGAAGCTTTACAATGAGTTAGGAAGATTAGGAAGAGAATGGAAACAAATACACGAGGGAGATGGGAAAAAATGGGTGATGTTACCTTTTGATTCGCAAGTTGATCAGAGGAATCAAATGAAAACATTTTGATTTTTGTAAAAAAAAAGAGATCCATGGATTTTCCAAACCATGAATCTCTTCTTGAGACCAATCAAGCGAAAAACAGTTTTGTTTAATCGATATAGTCTTTCAATTTTTTCGAACGACTTGGGTGGCGGAGTCGGCGTAACGCTTTCGCTTCAATCTGACGAATCCTTTCACGAGTCACTTTAAATTGGTAACCAACTTCTTCGAGTGTTTGTGCATACCCATCATCCAAACCAAAACGCATACGAATGACTTTTTGTTCCCGAGCAGGAAGTGTTTGTAAAACTTGTCTGATTTGTTCGGAAAGGATGGAAGATGCAGCTGAGTTTAGTGGTGAAATCACTTCCTTGTCTTCGATAAAATCTCCAAGTTCCGAATCTTCTTCCGAACCCACAGGGATCTCGAGTGAAATTGGTTCCCTTGCCACGTTTTTCACAGCCTTTACTTTTTGTACAGGCCAGCCAAGACGTTCTGCAATTTCATCATTGGAAGGATCACGGCCAAACTCTTGCACAAAGAGACGAGTTTCTCGGATCACTTTGTTTACCTGTTCGATCATGTGAACTGGAACGCGTATCGTACGAGCTTGGTCAGAGATCGCACGAGTGATGGCTTGTCTAATCCACCAAGTGGCATAAGTGGAAAACTTATACCCCTTTTTGTATTCAAACTTATCTACAGCACGAATGAGACCAATGTTTCCTTCTTGGATGAGGTCAAAGAAATGCATACCACGGTTTGCATACCGTTTTGCAATAGAGACCACCAAACGGAGGTTTGCTCGCACAAGTTCACGTTTTGCTTGTGCAATTTCCCTTTCCCCTTTGATGATTTTTTCACCCCAATCTTTGATTTCCCCAACAGGTGAACCTGCTTCCTGTTCCATACGACGGAGTTTACGTTCGTTGTTACGAATGTCTTTGATGACTTCTCTGACTTCATCAATGTCACAACCCATCATTTTTTCGATTTCATCTAAGTTTTCATTTTTTTCGATGAAACGATTGAGTGCTTTGATTTCACGAACATCATGACCGTATTTGGCTTTGATTTTAAGGAAATGTTTTTCGATTTCCTTAACACGGAAAACCATCGATTTGATCTTTTGAGAAATCTTTTGGATTTCTTTTTGGGAAACACCAATCTTACGAATGGCTTCATCGATTTTGCCCGTAGACATATCGATTTTTTCTTTGAGTTCTTTGAACTTCTTAGAATTTTCAGAATACTTTCGAATGCGGTTTGTGGATTCGTTGAGAACTTTTTCATCCTGTTGGATGAGTTCCATATTTTCAAAAAATACTTTTTCTAGTTTGTCCGCTTGCTCTTGGTTGAGTGCGTACATTTTGTCCACTTTCACCAAGTCATAAACTTTGATTTTTTTGGACTTAATTTTCGGAATGAGTTTTGCAAAGTTTTGTCTAAGGATCGAAGAACTTAAAATGGTTTCTTCAATGATCTTTTCGCCCTTCTCAATTCGTTTGGCAAGAAACACTTCTGTTTCTCCCGAGATCAGAGAAACCTTACCAATTTCCTTGAGGTAAAGTCGAATTGGATCCTCAGAACTAGAAGAAACACTGGACTCTCTTTTTTTACGTGCCGGTTTTTCTTTTGTTTCTTTGGTAGTTTCTTCTTTTGTCGTTGTGAGGGAACTGGATTCTTCCAAAGATTTTTTGGAATACTCCTCTACAATTTCAATCCCCATCTCGTGTAACAAGGTAAAGACATCGTCAATCTTTTCGGAGTTTAGAATTTTATCCGGTAGTATTTCATTGATCTCATCATACGATACCTCTCGGTTTGCTTTTCCGATGGAGATAATCTTTTGTACTTCTGGTAGGCTTGCTAGATTTTCCATTCTACCTTTATCCTCTTTAGACTTCTAACGTTTGGATCGTTCTGAGATACACTGATCTCTTATTTTTTTCACTCTTCAAAAGTGAAAGTTCTGACAGTAGATTGTTCTTTTCTTCAATCGTTAAGTCAGGTTTGGCCATTTCTTTGACAAGTTCTTCCATCCTTGCGTCATCCAACAAATCCGCATGGTAAAGAAACATTGCTTTAAATGTAGCTGGGGTTACTGATACATCGGCCGAAAAATGTTCAGCAATTAGTCCCAGGTATTCCGAAGGAATTTCTTCCCTCGAAAGAATTTCTGCAGCCGTTAGGTTCTCATTCTGCAAATACTTTGTATATAAATAGTCCCAAAAAAAGGCAGAAACCTCATCACGAAACTCGAGCGACAATAAATCATCAGCAAAACTGAATAACTCCAAATTTTGGATGAGCATTGCGATCATTTTCCGCTCACAAATTAAAACAGGAGAAGGTTTCCCCGGTTTTTGAATGGAACGGTCTTTCTTAGTATCGACAACGGCAGGGGTCGAAGTTACACCTGGTTTCCCACGAAAATCCTGAAAAAGAGAAGAAAACGATAGTCCAAGCTGGCGTGCACCCTCTTCTAAATAGACCTGTTTGTCGGTTTCCTTCTCCATGGGTTTTAAAAATTCAAAAAGTTTTTTCACCCCAGCCTGTTTTTCTTCGGCAAGAGATGTGGGACCTGCCCCACCCAGGATTTCTCGGATCATAAACTGAGAAGCAGGTGCGGCACCCTCGAGTAAATCTCGGATCTCTTGTTTGTTATGTTTGAGAGAGTAATCAAAAGGATCTTTTCCTTCTGGGATATGACACACTTTGACAACCACACCCTCTTTGGAGAGAAGGTTCACGGCCCGGAAAGCACCTTTGGTTCCCGCTTTATCGGAATCCATCATTAAATACACTTTGTCCGCCATGTTTTTTAAGATGCGAACATGCCCTTCCGTAAATCCCGTACCAAGCGGGGCGACAACAAATTCAATTCCTTTGCGAAAGAGTCCGATAGCGTCAAACACACCTTCTACGATGACTGCTTCTCTTGTTTTACGTATGCTATCTTGGGATAAATTCAAATTGTAAAATATACGACTTTTATCATATATCAAAGAGTTTGGACTATTAATGTATTTTGCTTCTTCGGATTCACCGAGGATCCTTCCAGAAAAAGCAACCACTCGCCCTCTTGTATCAATCACAGGGAACATGATCCGATTGCGAAAAAAATCATATGGGTCTTTGTTTTGGTCTTGGCGTTTGAGTAGACCCAACTGTTCCCCTAATTTTACTTCGGCCTCTGTTTTTAACAATTCGCTACGTAAATTTCCAAATCCAGGAAGTCCAAATCCAATTTGAAATACTTTGATATCTTCGCTATACAGTCCACGAGACTCAAGATACTTTAACGCCAGTTCACCGGCAGCCGTATTTAGATTTTTTTGGAAGTATTCAAGTGCTTTTTGGGAAATTTGGTAGAGTGCTTCTTTTTTTCGTTCAGACTCTTCTTCTTCCTTGGTGCGTTCCACAAGGGGAATGCCAGAGTATTCCGAAAGGATTTCGAGGGATTTTAAAAAATCTACTTTTTGGTAATCCATCACAAAACGGAATAAATCACCAGATGCCTTACAACCAAAACAATGATAAAACCCACCTTCTGGGTTTACATTGAAGGACGGAGTTTTTTCATTATGGAATGGACAAATGCCAACGAGGTTCCTGCCCATACGGCGTAGGGGAACAAATCGGTTGATGTAGGAGTCAATGGAGACTTCTCTGCGAACTCTTTCTTTAAAACTTTGGTAAGGATTCACAGTTTAGTTATTTTAACTGGCGCTAAGTGCTTGTTTAACGAGGGAGGATACCTTGGAGCCGTCTATATTTTGTCCTTTAAATTTTGCCATTACATTCCCCATCACCTTTCCCATATCCTGAGGTCCGCTTGCACCTAACTGGGTTACAGCTTCTTTCACTGCTTTGTTAATTTCTTCTTCGGAGACTTCTTTTGGAATATAACGTGAGATGATTTCTGCTTCTTCAATTTCTTTACTCGACAGATCGGGACGATTCGCTTTGTCGTATTCCAAAGCGGTATCCTTACGGCGTTTGTAATTGGATTTGAGGATCTGCATCACTGCAGTATCCGAAAGTTCAGAAGCGCCAGTTTTCGTTAATTCATATTGAATTTCTGCTTTCATTAGGCGTAAGGTGCCTAGGACTTTTTCATCCTTGGCTTTTAACGCCGTTTTTAGATCTGAATTGATCGTCTCTTGCAGGGTCATAGGAAAACCGGCTTAAAGATTAAAGTTTATCTTTTTTAGCAAATAATCTTTTCTTTTTGTCTCGTTTGCGTTTTGCAGCTTCTACTGCTTTTTTCTTAATGACACTTGGCTTTTCAAAGTATTCACGGCGTTTGATTTCGCTCATGATACCAGCATTTGCACAATCTCTTTTGAATCTACGAAGCGCTGCCTCGATAGATTCCCCTTCTTTTAAATAAATCCCTACTTGTGGGGTCATAGACAAACAACTGTCCTTTTGTAAAAATGGTCTAGTTTTGACGGTATCGGAAAGAGCCCTATTCTGTCAATTCAGCGTAAAAATGCTTTTAGAAATTTTCAAGAAAAATGGACGAAAACTTGGCATCATCTGCCAAAACGTCCCGATCAATCGGGAAAATCTTCAATTTATAGTCCAAAATCAAATGTTTGGAGGGAAAGTACAAAGATCCGAACCGGTGGTTCGCTCCATCCAAAGTTTCCCCTGGGCAAAATAAAAAATACGACCTAGGGTTCAATTGGAAATTGAATTCGTTTTCCCTCGTTTCTTTGTGGAGTGTGGCCGTCACTTCTCGTAGAATTTCTTGGCTTTTGATGACCCCCATCGGTTTAAAAAAGGGGCTTAGGTCTTGGAGGTGAAAAAAAGCAATCACTCCGGATTTTGTGTCTCCTTGGAATGCCTTCTCCATTCGTTTGCGAATGGGTTCTGTGATGGTTTCAAAATCGAGCAAATTCTTTTCGCGAAGGGAAATCCCAGTTGCACAAAAGGTTAGGACTTGGTTCGAAAGATCTTCCCATATCCTTAGCGGTAAACTTTGCCCTTTTTCAAGTAATACCAAAACAAAAACAGGAACTTCGCCTTCAGGCAGTCGGATGACGAATAATTCCACGTCTCTCTCATTATCCCGTAAGGACTCGATGGTAATGGGAGATAAATACTCCATTGTTCGGGTCCAAACGGAGTACGAACTGGAAACAATCCCTCGGATTTTCTCTTCTTCCTTCGTTTGCCCAAATTCATAAACCAATTCTTTTCCTAAATACACCCAACCGAGATAGGCACCGACACTGGCAAAACTGAGTCCCAAACGGCGGGAATGGTAGTCGGTCATCTGCATAGAAGGAGAAGGGATTAAGTGCATTGGCTCAGTCATGGAGGTTCTAACATACAGTATCGGATTTGTCATCCACTTTCAAAAGGAGAAAGGATTTGCTCCCTACCCACAACCACAAAAATGGTGTAAAAAACAACCTCGGGGAAACTGTGAACGCAACACCGAAACAAAAAAAACTCATTTCTCTCTCACAATTCATCCTGGAAGAGCAACTCAAAATCCCACATGCATCGGGAGAATTCACTGCCCTTCTCAGCCATTTGGTTTATGCAGCAAAAATTGTAGGCCGTGAAGTGAGAAAAGCGGGACTCCTCGATGACATTTTGGGTGCCACAGAAGACACAAATGTCCAAGGCGAAACCCAGATGAAACTGGACCAATACGCAGACAATGCCTTCAACCAATCCTTAAAAATCTGTGGTCACCTTTGTGTTCTTGCCAGTGAAGAACATGAAGCCATCATCCCAATTCCAGGTGGGTACAATATTGGGAAGTACACAATGGCAATTGATCCTTTGGATGGTTCATCGAATATCGATACCAATGTGTCCATTGGTACCATTTTCTCGATCCACCAAAGACTAGATGCCAATTCTAAAGAACCAGGGACAGAAAAAGACCTACTCCAAAAAGGTCATTTACAACGTTGTGCGGGTTACATCATCTACGGATCCTCTACCATGCTTGTTTTATCCACTGGAAAGGGAGTTTCTGGATTCACACTCGATCCAAGTGTCGGTGAATTTTTACTGTCTCACCCAAACATGCAAATGCCAGAATCAGGTGATATCTATTCGGCAAACGAAGGGAATGCATCTTACTGGTCACCAGAAGTACAGGCCTATCTCCAAAAAATCAAATCCATTGAAGGGGGAAAAAAGCCAAAAACTGCACGTTACATTGGTTCCCTCGTGGCAGATTTCCACAGAAACCTTTTGAAAGGGGGAATCTTCCTCTATCCCAACGATACAAAATCCAGCAAATACCCAAATGGAAAACTTCGTTTGTTGTATGAAGCAGCTCCCATGGCCTTTATTGCAGAACAAGCTGGTGGTATGGCAGTGACCGTAAAAGGAGAACGAATTTTGGACCTCACTCCAAAGGAACTCCATGAACGAACAACGCTCATCATTGGAAGCAAAAGAGAAGTAGAAGAATTCCTTACATTTGTTCCGAAATAAATTTCTTAGAAATTTCTGATTCCTTTCAGAAATTTCTTTCAATGGAAACGAAGATCGTGTAGTTTTGGCAGAATTAAAAGATTTTTAGGAGAAAACTTTCGATGAACAAAAAACTACTCGTTTTAATTCTCGGTGTAACTATGGCTTCTGGACTTGCTTTCTGCAAAAAAGAAGAGCCAGTTGTAGAAGAAAAAATGGAAACTGTAGAAGATGCAGCAAAAAAAGTAACTACTGAAGTAGAGAAAAAAGTAGATGCAGCAGTAAAAACTGCTGAAACAGAAGTAAAAAAAGCTGCTACTGGCGCTGTTAAAGACGCAACAAAAGACATTAAAAAACCAGCTGGTTTCTAATTCTTTTTTATCGTTTTTAAAACCAAAAACCAACCGATCTTCGGTTGGTTTTTTTTTGCCCTTTTAGGAATCCGTGTATTTGATTTTTGCGTGGAGTTCTTCCTCTAACGCACATTTGGGATAGGTTCCTACATCTAAAGCAGTACCAATGTAACCAAATGGATCTTGAGGAGAGATAATCCGAAGGTCCCATCCATTCACAATCCAAGGGCATTGGTAATTTCGGTCCTTACAAACAATCTGGGAAGATTTTGGTTTTGGATAAGCCCAAGCGGATGTTTGGAATTTACATTTGTTTTCAATTTCGGCAATGGTTCGAATCCGTTTGATGGCATGGTCAAATTCTTTAAACCGATCAATCATGGGATCTGCCAAATCTTTTCGAAATAGTCCCTTCTCTGCATTATAAGTAAACATCACTAGGAGTTTTTCAGAGACATGTTCTTTATCTGTTGATACCTTTAAATTCTCCATGATATAACGAGCAATCTTCAGTGCATCTAATGTTACTTCTGCGGTGTTATCAGCATATTCTCCCGCTTCTTCTTCATCATCACTTGCATCATCTTCCATTCCACTGCCGAGTAGTAAGTCTTGGTTCAATTGGTGTTTTCGTAAGTCTTCTACATTGACATTTGCTGGGTTCACACCTGGAATTTCAAAATTGGAATTTCCATGGTTGTTAATTGCACTGATCACTTCTTCTGGTAAATTGAGTTTACGTGCAATTTCGATACTGAGGTTTACAACAGTTGAAAGAGAAGAACCAAAAAAACTTTGTCTGTACAAACCTTCTTTGGATACAGCAATATCAGCGCATAAACCTGCTAAAAAACTATAACGGTTCACCATTTTAAATCCGTATTGTTTTTGGATGACAGAACCCAAACTGAGTAGTCCAAAGTCTGCTAAATGGTTAAAAAATTCTTTGTGCGAAAGTAAAATACGAAAAAAAGATAATGCAACGGTTTTGGAATAAAATGAGTTTTGAATGATCCCTTTCAGACTCGCCATTCTTTCTGCATTTTGTTCATAAAGGTGGAAAATGAATTCATTGGACCTATCATCTATCCGATTTAAGATCGCTTTTGACAAAACTTGTCTTAGCATCTTCATTAAATCTTTTGACATTGCAAGTTTGAAGGAAGGAATATAATTCCCTTCTAAACCTTCCAATTTTTTTAATATGTTTTCTTTGATAGCTACTTTTTCTTTGATAAGGATGTTTCCATTTTTATCAACAACAGGTTCACTGAGTGAGACAGAACCTAACAGATCATAATCCACAGCAAAATTTTTAAATTCATTGAATTCCAGGAATTCGATACCAGCACTCGTAATTTTCATAAAGGTCCTAGGGAAACTGTCTTTTAAGTTCTTTTAAGAGCAAGATTTTTGCTTTCTTTCTTTGTCTAAATAGTGTAGTTTTTTAGTGGTTTTGGAGGTTCTATTTGGTTTCTTCTATCCCCAAAGACTCACAATCTGTGAGCGAATTACAAGAGTTCTACAGGCAAATGGTACTTATACGAAAGTTTGAAGAGGCTGCTGCGAAAGCATACAGCGTTGGAAAAATTGGTGGGTTTCTCCATTTGTACATTGGGCAAGAAGCAGTTGGTGTTGGATCCATTGCGGCTCTCACTCCCCATGACTATATTGTCTCCACGTACCGCGACCATGGACATGCTCTCGCTCGTGGTTTACATCCAAACCCTCTGATGGCTGAACTTTTTGGAAAAGCAACTGGTATCTCCAAAGGGAATGGAGGATCGATGCATTTTTTTGATAAAAATGCACACTTTATGGGAGGCCATGGAATTGTAGGTGGTCATATCTCACTCGCCGCTGGGATTGCTTTTGCATCCAAATACAAAAAGGAAGATTCCGTCACCATTTGTTTTTTTGGAGAAGGAGCTGCTAATATTGGTTCTTTTCATGAAGGACTCAATCTTGCTGCCATTTGGAAACTGCCTGTTGTTTTCATTTGCGAGAACAACCATTATGCGATGGGAACACCCGAATACCGAGCCCTTGCTGTCAAAGATGTGTCAGTGCGAGCTTATGCATATGATATGGCAAGAGACCATATCGAAGGGGATGAAGTTAGAAAGGTTAGAGACCATGTAAAAGTTGCAGTCGACAGGGCACGCCGAGGGGAAGGTCCAACACTCATCGAGGTATCCACCTACCGGTTTCGTGGTCATTCCATGTCAGACCCAGCAAAATACAGAACCAAAGAAGAATTAGATGCCTATAAAAAGAAGGACCCACTGATGCGTGCAAGACATGAACTTGAGTTAGGTGGAATTAAACCCGAAGTTTTGGACAAATTAGAAATCGAAATCCAAACCCAAATTGATGAAGCTTATGCATTTGCAGAATCCTCTCCCGAACCACCTCTTTCCCAACTTCACAAGTATGTGTACGCGGAGGATAAATAAATGGCAGTGTTAACCTATAGAGAAGCACTCAATCGAGCCATGGTGGAAGAAATGGAAAAAGACCCCATGATTTATTTGATGGGAGAAGAAGTGGGACATTACCAAGGTGCCTATAAAGTTTCCCAAGGGATGCTCGATAAGTTTGGGGAAGAACGTGTGATTGACACCCCTATTTCTGAAAATGGATTTGCAGGGATTGGTGTGGGATCGGCGATGGTGGGACTCAGGCCTATCATTGAATTTATGACTTGGAATTTTTCACTGGTGGCAATCGACCAAATCATCAACTCGGCCGCAAAGATGAATTATATGAGTGGTGGTCAATTTCCGATGCCAATAGTATTTCGCGGTGCAGGTGGTGCAGGAGGAAGGCTTGGAGCCCAACACTCACAAGCCTTTGAATCTTGGTATGCCCACTGCCCTGGTCTCAAAGTTGTATGCCCTGCCACACCAAAAGATGCCTATGGTCTTCTCAAATCTTCAATCCGAGATAACAATCCAACCATTTTCATTGAATCAGAAGTTTTGTACGGTTCTAAAGGAGAAGTCCCTGAACAGGAATATACAATTCCCTTGGGTCTTGGAGAAATCAAACGAAAAGGAACAGACATAACTATCGTTACTTGGTCAAGGGCTCTCAGTTTTGCGGAAGAAGCTGCAATCATTTTAGAAAAAGAAGGAATCTCTGTCGAAATCGTGGATTTACGCAGTTTACGACCGTTAGATGAAAATCTTATCTATGAATCGGTCAAAAAAACTAACAGAGCCATTGTTGTCGAAGAAGGATGGCCTGTGGCTGGGTTTGGAGCACAAATCTCCCACCTCATCCAAAAAAATGTTTTTTCTTATTTAGACCACCCTGTGGAACGAGTTACACAAATGGATGTTCCAATGTCCTATGCTGCAAACCTGGAACGAATGAGTTTGCCGAATGCCAACCGAGTGGCAGATACCATCCGAGAGATGTTACGTTAAGGAGACCAGAGTGGCAAAAATACAAGAAATGACCCAATTATCCCCTACGATGGAAGAGGGAACCATTGTGAAATGGCTAAAAAAAGAAGGTGATTCCGTAAGTCCAGGGGACATCCTCGCGGAAGTCGAAACTGACAAAGCAGTCATGGAGATGGAAGCTTATGATTCAGGAGTGATCTTAAAAATCATCCAAGGAGAAGGCACCAAACTAAAAGTAGGTGAAGCACTCGCAGTCATTGGAAAACCAGGAGAAGACATCACATCCCTACTCACGAACCTTCCCAAAAAACAAAACTCTACTAGTTCCTCTGAGGCCAAAACAAGTGAAACTCCAAAAGAAGTTGTTCCTTCCACACCGAGTCTTGGTACAAAAGAATCTGTACCGAAGGATAGCCCAAACGTACAAACTCTCTCAGTTTCCCAAAACCAATCGACGGCCCAAACTCCTGCAACAACTCTTCCCAAAGAGACAACGAATGGAACACCTTCTGTACCACGTGGAACCCTTCGTGTCCTTGCTTCTCCCTTAGCCAAATCCATTGCCATCGAACATGGAATTGATTTACACAAAGTCATAGGAACCGGACCCGAAGGAAGGATCACCAAAAAAGATGTTTTGGATACTTTAACAAAAGGAATGGGATCAACAATTGGAGGGTATGAAACACAAGTGAGTGATGAAGTGATCAGTTTGAATGGAATGCGTAAAACCATTGCCAAACGACTCACTGAATCCAAACAAAACCTTCCCCATTTTTATTTGAATGTGGATGTCAATGCCAAAGCTCTTGAGACCTTACGCAAGGAAATCAATGATTTCCAATCCACACAAAACCCAGAAACACCGACTAAGGTGAGTTTGAATGACATCATTGTCAAAGCAACGGCTTCAGCCCTCAAACTCCATCCTAAGGTGAATGCAAGTTTCCAAGGTGATTCCATTTTACAATTTGGTCGCATTGATGTGGGAATCGCTGTTTCCATAGACGGAGGCCTACTAACACCCGTCATCCGTGATGCAAACAGAAAGTCCATCCAACAAATCTCACAAGAAGTGAAGGAACTCGCAAAAAAAGCCAGGGAAAGGAAATTAAAACCAGAAGAGTTTACGAATGGTACCTTTACCATTTCCAATTTGGGAATGTATGGGATCAGTCGATTTACAGCCATTATCAATGAACCAGAAAGTGCAATCCTTGCTGTTGGTTCTGTAGAGGATAAACCCGTTGTAGAAAATGGAAACGTGGTGGCAGGAAGGATTCTTTCTCTCACACTCTCCTGCGATCACCGGGTGATCGATGGAGCTGTGGGAGCAGAGTTTTTAAAGACCTTAAGGAGTTTATTGGAAAAACCAAATCTTCTCCTTGCAGTCGGTTAAACTAGTTTTGGGTTATGCAGCAAAAAAGTCTGCACTTTGGATATCGGCAATGGGAATGCGAACCACACCAGTGGCCAAATTCCCGATAACGACATCGTCCATCATTTGGCGGTTTTTATCGAGTTCGATGCTCTTTCCATCTTTGAGGTGTAAAACGATATCGATTCCTCGGTAGTGAATGTAACGTTCGAGTGTGTTTTTGAATTTGTGAGCTTTGTCCATCTGGTTTTTCGTTCCTTTATCTTTGTAACTTACAAAGGGTATCGTACGAAGTGAATGAGACCTTTAGAAAATTTTGTCTCATTAGATAAGTTTTTTTTGACATCCATAGGAAACTAAGAGAATTATGTCACATGAAGTCTGAGAACCCAACCTCCGCCACCCCTGGCGTACGAAAAGCTGCCCTCCTCCTCCTATCCCTTGGCAAAGAAAGAGCCGCCGATGTTCTAAGACACCTAGACGATTCTATGTTAGAAGCAGTGATTTTGGAAATGTCCAAAATTAGGTCTGTTTCCAAGGAAGAAAGGGAAACCATTCTAAAAGAATTCCATCATACCATCGAAGACATTTCCGAATCCACTTCGGGTGGATTGTCAACAGCAAAATCCCTTCTCGAACACACGGTGGGATCAGAAAAGGCCAATGTGATCTTAAAAAAGATCCATAAAGAAGAAACAAAGAATGATTTTGAATTTTTGAACTTAGTAGAACCGACGGTTTTACAAACCATGCTCGCGACAGAATCACCACAAATCATTGCCGTTACCCTTTCGCATCTAGATCCCAAAAAAGCAGCGGATGTTTTGAAACTTTTCCCGAAACCAGAACAGGCAAAAATCGCAGTTCGTCTCGCAACCACTTCCAAAACCCACCCAGATGTGATCCAAAACATCGCAAGGATTCTCAAAAAACGGTATGAAGAAAGAGACAAACAAGAATATTCCGAAGCGGGTGGTGCTCACGTGCTTGCGAACATCCTTAACTTTATGGAAAAGGGTGCAGAAGAAACCATTCTTTCTGAATTAGAAGAAACCTCACCAGATGTTGCTGACCAAGTCAGGGAAAAATTATACACGTTTGAAGACATTTTATCTCTCGATAACAAAGAGATGAGGATTCTCATCAATCGATTGGCAGATGATACCTCAATCTCTCTTGCCATTCGTGGTGCCGGGGATGAAATTCGTAAAAAATTCTTAAACAATATGAGCCAAAACCGTGCGGAAGATATATTAGATATTTTAGATATGAAACCCCGCGTCACCTTACGAGAGATAAACGAAGCACGAAGTAAAATTGTCCAGGTTGCACGAGTTTTAGAAGAGGAAAATCAAATCCTATTCAAGAAAGACAAAGAAGAATACATCGAATGAAAATGGGAAGAAAAGAAGGAA
This sequence comes from Leptospira limi, assembly GCF_026151395.1. NCBI lineage: Bacteria > Pseudomonadati > Spirochaetota > Leptospiria > Leptospirales > Leptospiraceae > Leptospira > Leptospira limi. Next base: position 2,219,997 of record NZ_JAMQPV010000001.1, on the reverse strand, counting down.
AATTCCCGATGGCGGAGTTGACGGGGCTCGAACCCGCGACATCCTGCGTGACAGGCAGGCACTCTAACCAACTGAGCTACAACTCCATCGGAATAAAAACCAAGGTATAGATGCGACTTCAATCGTCAACATTGTTTTCATTTGTTTTCTTGCCTTCGGTTAGAATTTTGAGAATCTGGCATAGGTTCTATGCAAATCGAAGAAAAAAAAGCCAAAGACCTTTTCCAGGATCGTATCTTCACACTTTCCAATTTTTTATCTATATTCCGTGTATTGTTATTACCATTTTTTTTCTATAGCACATATGATTATGCCAAAGATCCATCTAACTTAAAAGCTTTCTTTTCTTCTATTGGTTATGCTTTGGTTGCCGTTTTCACTGATTATTTAGATGGCCTTTTTGCAAGACTCTTACACCAAGAAACCAATCTGGGTCGGTACTTAGATCCTGTTTGTGATAAACTCGTAACTTTAGGTGGACTTTCTGTCGTGACACTTCATTTTGCATTTCCCAGTTGGATCCTCATTGTCTATTTTATCCGTGAGGTTTTAGGTGTTTGGCTTGGTGGGTTTTTGTATTTAAAACGTGGGCTCCAAGGAAGGCCTAATTGGTGGGGGAAATTTGGTGTGGGAATTGTTGCCGTTTCTGTAATTTGGTACATGTCACTTCCTTACTTCCACCAATTTGGTGCCCCTTATCCGTTTCTGATGCACCCTGTGATTTCGGCTTATGTTTTACTCTTTGTACTCACAGCAGGTGTGATCGCTTATGTGGTTCGGTATTGGAATATTGTCCTACATCCGGAAGCAATCGAACTAGACCCAGAAAACAAAAAACAAGCAAAGAAATACCAAAAGATCTAACATACCCAATATGATTTTCTCGATTTTTATGAGGAAAGGAAAAATGGAAGGTGAGATATAAGGGATAATAGCTTCAAGACATCTGAATACCAATGGGTATGATGTTCGAATCTATTATCCCAAAGGGATTAACGTCGTTTTTTCTTTGCCGCTCTTTTTTTAGATGCTTTCTTCTTTGCTACTTTTTTCTTTTTAGGAGCAACTTTCTTTGTTTTTTTCTTGGCTGCTTTTTTCTTTTTAGCTGCCTTCTTCTTCTTAGGAGCTGCTTTTTTTGCTCTTTTTTTCTTTGCCGCTTTCTTTTTGGCTGCTTTCTTCTTTTTAGGAGCTGCTTTTTTAGCAACAACTGTTACTTCAGGAGCAGGTTCTTCCATTACTACGGGCATTTCTATTGTTTCGTTTTCTTCCATACATGTAACCTTATGAAGATTGGTTCTATCTTCCGTCTGGAAACGATAACAATGGTTGGATTCTAAAAAGTAAATTCATTTTTATTTTCTAAAGATGATCTGACCTAATTTCTTTCCAATTTAAAATCAGAATGCATTCAATCATCAAAACGCATACGATGGTACAATGAATTAGATACAATTTTACCATATTCATGAAGCGATCCCTCAATTTGTAGATGTTTTCAACTTATGGTAAGTCGACAGAACTTCCTTTGCACGTTCAGGAAGTTTTGATTTATCGTACAATTTGATTAGGACTTTTAATCCAGGTAAAACATCAGGTTTTCGACCAAAAAGTAAGGACATTGGGATCGATCCATCAAAACCTTCAAAAACATGATTCAAATCATTTAGAGCTGTGTGTAACCAACGTTCGGGGAGGTAGCAGCAAAATATCCCTTCTCGATTTGTTCATGTAATGACAGCACGAATCGCTGTACCAAAAACTAAAACCCCTCCTGCCCCTTACATGGTTTTCCCCATGGCAACACCATTGGCAATCACACAATCACGACGACCAGATAAAACAATTTGGTCAGTAACACAAATATCCCCTCCCAATTCATACTTTCTCTCCTTACATTAGAAAGATTTCGTCTGTTTGAATTAGGATAAAAAAGACACCGATTTTGAGTGGTTTTGTACCCTGAAAGCGGACGAGTGAGAAGTGATGTGAGATAAGAGTCACCATCTTATTCTGACTCCAATCGACTTACTTCCATAATTGTATCTTCATAAGAACGATTGAGTGTTCATAACAAAATTCCTAACAATAGAAAACTGAAACTGCTGTGATGAGGAAATCCTCACTCCTTGCTTTTAAAGAAGAATCATCGGAAAACCAAACAAAGATGGGTGCAAACATCACATTGGCACTGAAGATCACCCCACTGTATTTGATTTGAAAACAGGCAGTGAGTGAACTGATGATAAAAGTAGTTACAATTAAAATTTGGAAGTACCGTTTCTCGAATTGGCAAATCTAAGAATTTTTTAATCGACATTTGTCGATTAATATCCAAACTAGGAAGGGAAGGAAAATGTGATGACCCTCGACCCAAAAAAAACCAAATCCATCCAAAAAGATATGATAACCGCCTGTATTCAGTTAGCTGATCTTGGTTTTTTAGCAGGGATCGGTGGCAATTTAGCAGTACGAGTGGATGAAACCTATATGGTGGTCACTCCTTCTGCAAGTGATTATTATACAATGAAACCTGAAGACCTTTGTGTCTTACACATTGATACCTTACGAATGGTGGAAGGCACAAAACAACCTACAACGGAAAGTGGAATCCATGCTAGTTTTTTAAAAAAACGACCCGACATCAATGTGAGTTTACACACTCACCAACCGTTAGCAAGTGCCATTACATTACTTGGAAAAGATTTAATATTAAAAGAAAAGGAAACAAAAGAACGATTGGGAGATCGATTGGTAATGGTTTCTTATGCTCCTTCTGGAACCTCTTTTTTAGTTCGTGCCTTTCAATCAAAAATTACAGACAAAACAAATGGTTACTTACTCAAAAACCATGGAATTGTCTGTGGAGCAAAGGATCTTAAATCAGCGATCCGATCTGTTTCCCTAATAGAAAAAGAAGCATCTGAATTTTTACGAAAGTCCATCCAAAATCATCCAAATCCAAACCGACTTTCTTCGGGAGTCATCAACCAAATCAATACGATCTTTATAAGTGCAAGGCATACTTAGGTAACAAAAGGAATCATCATGATCCAACTAGCTAAAAAAACAAATAGAGTAAAGAAAAATCAATCTTCAGATGAATTGGAATTACAAGATCTCTGGAACCGATTGGAATCCAAGGGACTTTTCCAAAATCTATCGGCAAGTTTGTCTTTTTTAATACCTGGTAAAGGTAAAATGATCCTTATGTTGAAAGGGGAAGGTAAAAAGAAACAACCTATTGTCGGAATTTATAGTTTAGAGAATCCAAATATAATGTTAAGTGGAGATGATTCGTTACCGAATCTTCCTTCCTTGATTCGTTTCCATGCTGACCTTTATAAAATTCGCCCAGATGTTGGCGCGATTGTGAGATTCATTCCTCCCTGGAGTTCTCATTTACATTCACTCGACCAACCTCTTCCTTTGGTTTTTGACGAACAATGCCGGCAATTAGGAGCACCTGTTTACCAATTACCAATTGATCTGAATGGAAATTTATTACCTAGTCCCATACTTACTTCCGGTGCCAATGGATTTATGTTAGGTGAAGAGATCATCATCACAAGTGTCACTCGCGAGAAAGCAATTTATAATTGTGAATTGATCGAAAAATGTGCCAAAGCATACTTGTTGGCTATTGCAACAGGGGGAAAGGTAAAACAAATTCCATGGTTTGTTCGCTTCATTGCAAAAAGTCGTTTATTAAAAGACGAAAAAAAAGCGATGGAATTTTACAAACGTGGTGAAAGGCCAACTGGTTTTAAAGCCTACTAAAAACGAAATCATCCGAATTGAAAAGATTTCAGTTTCGTTTTGAAAATTTACGAATGGTTCTTTTTTTCCATTTCTTCTGGCCATTCTGCTTTGATTTCTAAAACTTTTGGTAACACTTTCAAAAACTCTTTTACCAATTGGGGATCAAAATGGGTTCCCGATTCTTTTTGTAAATAAGACAATGCATCCTCAACTTCCCATGCTTTTTTATATGGTCTTACTGTTGTTAATGCATCAAATACATCGGCAATCGCAATGATCCTACCTTCTAATGGGATATTTTCCCCTTTTAATTGGTAAGGGTATCCGGTTCCATCATATTTTTCATGGTGAGTGAGTGCTATGGATTTTGCTAATTTTAACAAACTAGAATGATGATCTCCTATGATCTCTGCTCCAATTTGCGGATGGCGTTTCATGATTTGCCATTCTTCTTCCGTGAGTTTTCCAGGTTTTTGGATGATAGAATCTGGGATCCCAATTTTTCCAACATCATGCATAGGAGCTGCATTTAAAATTTCTTCCGCACCTTCTTCGCTGTATCCGATAGCAAGTGCTAGTGTTTTTGAATAGTGGCTCATACGGATGACATGCATACCCGTTTCATTGTCTTTGTATTCCGAAGCCATACCCAATCTTTGGATGATTTGTAATCTTGTAATTTTGACTTCTTCGCTATTCACAAGTGACAAATGAGTTTTGACCCGTGCTTTCACAATGGAGGGACTTACTGGTTTTGTAATATAATCAACAGCACCTAATTTAAATCCTTTTTCTTCATCTCCTACATCAGTGAGAGCTGTAACAAAAATTACAGGGATGTATTTGGTACTTTGGTTTTCTTTTAATCGCTGGATGAGTTCATAACCTGTGACTTCTGGCATCATCACATCCAAAAGAATTAAATCGGGACTTTCTCGATTAGCAAGTTCCCAACCTTTTTCCGCATCTTTGGCAAAAAATAGGATATAATCATTTTTAAGAATTTCGTTTAAAATTTGTAAATTCGTAGGTTCATCATCGATGATAAGGACCTTTGCTTTTGTATTCTGTATCATCTATAGATCTCCTAAATGTTTTTCCAAAGTTTTTAAACCTTGGATGGCTGATTCAAAATCGAAATGTTCAATGGATTTTGTAATTGAGTGAATCTCTGGCAGAAATGAAGGCAACGAAAGTATTTTCTCAAGTTCCAGCCAATCTGTTGGATTGAGGTTTCCCTTTTCAAATGAAAGGATTAAGTTCTGAATCAGTTGGATTGCTTTTATGGCATCTAAGGGTTCCAATGTTTTATTCCCATTTGGATCGGATGGTCGCACTGCCTCCCGATTCCTTTGGGATAAAATTCCAATCAGGTTATGGAATTCGGTTTGGACTAAATTCCATAATGAATGAAACTCTGATTCGTTATGAGATTCTTTTTCCCAATCTTTTAGAATTTGTATTACTGACTTTAAACCTAAATTCGACGTGACCCCTTTCCATTTATGGATCACTTCCGATATTTGGCTCTGAGTTAACATTTGATTTTGGAAGTCGAGAACGGTTTTGGCTTGGTCACGTAAGTAATCCAGTAACACACGAATGTATTTTGTTTCGGAACCATAAATTTTAATCCCCCGTTCCCAATCGAATTTTTCTGGATATGTATGCTCCAATGAACTTTTGTTTTGCAAACGAATTGGTTTCTCTATAGTTCCATACGAAACTTGTTCTTCCTTCTCACTTGTTTGTTTGAAAATCCATTTGGCGATTTCTTCGTATAGTTCCTCAACATCAATGGGTTTGGATACAAATCCATCCATTCCAGCGAGTCTTGCTTGTTCTTTGTCCTCTTCAAATACACTCGCAGAAAGTGCGATGATCGGTGTTCGCTTTCGCAAATTGACGGATTCAAACTCACGCATTTGTTTTGTCGCTTCTAATCCATCCATCTCAGGCATTTGGATGTCCATAAGAACCAAATCAAAAGACTGTGTATGAAATGCTCTTAATGCTTCCAAACCGTTATTAGTAACTTGCACCTTATGTCCGTTTGTTTCCATTAGGATATGGATGAGTTCTACATTCTGTTTGACGTCATCGGCAATGAGAACCTTTAAATTGGGAAGGGAATGAAGTTCTTTGTTTTGGATGAGCGATTCTAGATTCCCTTTTTGTAATGGTAAACTGAAATAAAAATCACTCCCCTCTCCCATTTTACTTTCTACCCAAATTTTCCCACCCATCAGCTCCACCAATTGTTTGGAAATGGTCGTACCAAGGCCTGTCCCACCAAATCTGCGACTCATGGAAACATCAGCCTGTGTGAATGGTTCAAAAATTTTTTCAAGTCTGTCCTCTGCAATGCCAATCCCTGTATCATGGATATGAAATAAGACCTGATTCTCGTTTGGTGTGACAGCGAGATGGATTTTTCCTGCTTTTGTAAACTTAATTGCATTGCCTATCAAATTCGTTAAAATTTGCCTGATGCGAAGGTTATCCCCTTTATAATAATCTTCTAATTCATCCGAATAAAATGTCGTAAATGTGATTCCCTTTTTCTTTGCTTCTATCGCAAACGTTGAGGATACTTGGTCTATGAGAGAGAGTAAAGAGAAGTCAAATACTTCTAATTCTACTGAGCCTCGATCAAGTTTCGCTGAATTCAATATATCGTTTAACAATCGCAATAATGACTTTGCAGAATTTCGTATGGTTTCTAGATGTTTTTTTTGAGGGTTTGGTAGTGGGTCAGCTAGCAATACTTCCGTGAATCCTATGATTGCATTCATAGGAGTACGAATTTCATGGCTCATATTTGCTAAAAAGGTGGTTTTGGTAATGGAAGCCATCTCTGCTTTTTCTTTTGATTCAATAAGAGCCTCTTCTATCATTCGCCTGTCAGTGTTATCGAGTATCACTCCATCCAAAAACTTCACTTCTTTGTTTTCATCAAAAACAAGACCACCATATTCCAAAACCCAACGAATGTCTCCATCCTTGTGCAAAATTCGATAATTTAATACAAATGTATCTGAAGTAAATATCGCATTTTGTATCGTGTTAGAAACATGTTCTCTATCATCGGGATGTATGATGTCAGAAAAATTACGAATACGATTTGGTTCTAAAAAATCACTCGCGGGATAACCTGATAAAGTATAAATTGCATCACTTAGAAAAACAGAAGACCAATATTCATCAACCAAACAACGATAAACTACGCCAGGGATGTTTTGTATGAATGATTTTAATTGTTCTTCATTTTCCTTTAAGGCATTCTCAATCATGATCCTCTCTGAGATATCACTAATAAGCCCAACAAAAATATCGTCTTGTGGTAGTTTGGTGTGCCCGATAGCAAGACGAATTGGAAAGGTAGTTCCATCTTTACGAACTGCAATGGTTTCTCTACCTATACCAATGATCTTTGCTTCACCTGTGTTCAGATAATTGGATAAATATCCATCGTGTTCCTCGCGAAAGGGACTTGGCATCAAAATTTCTACATTTTTACCAATGATCTCTTTCGAAGACCAACCAAACATTCGTTCCGCTGTTACATTAAATTCCTGAACAATACCTCGTGTATCAATCATAACGATTGCATCCGCTGCTGTTTCAATGATTGCTCTAAGCCTAGATTCACTTTTGACTAAGTTTTGGAATAAATCCTTATAACTGATAAATGCAATTGTTACAACTGCAGATCCAATCACAAATAAACTTCCAAAACCTACTAAAAAAGCTAAAAATACTTGGTCATTCGTGGAATTGTCTACACTGGTTCCGATTGGCACAACAAAACGAGCTGCTGCCATTCCTGTGTAATGCATCCCAGAAATCGCAGAACCCATCACTATTCCACTAACCAATGTTAGATAAATACTTCTAATTTTTAGGTTTGAGTTTTTTAATCGGAACTGGATGAAAATGGATAAAATCGAAAGGGCAATGGCTACAACAAGTGAAACCAAAAATAGAATCGGATCGTACATCAATTTTGGTTTCATCTGCATTGCAGACATTCCCATATAATGCATAAATCCAATTCCAACTCCCACGAGAATTCCAACGGAAACCAATTCAAATTTTGTTATTTGTTTTTTACTGAGGGATTGCAGAGCAAAAAAAGAAGCAATGAAACTAGGAAGGATGGATAAGGTTGTGATTACCGTATTGTATGTTACTGTAGTGCAAAGTTCAAAGGAGATCATTCCAATGAAATGCATGGACCAAACTGCACCACCAAGAGATAAACTTGCGGTAAATAATATCGCAAACCGAGAGAATTGGTTAGCTACTCCAGAGAATCGATGTAATAAGTATAAAGAAATCCAGGATGCAAGGATGGAAATAAAAATGGATAATACTACAAACCAAGGATTATAAGTTCCTTCGACAAAATACACGTCGGTGGCAGAGATGATGAAAAATTTCTGTAACAAATCCATACGTAAAATAACAGTGGTTTAGAAAAAACGAATGTTCCGTCCCCATTCTTTGACTCTAGAAGGAAAGGGAAAGGAAGTATTTAGAAACACCTTATTTTCAGTTTCTTTCGATCCGTACTATTCCTAAAAATTCCAATGGAAATGGATAAAAAGTAATGAGATTCACTATAGAAACAATATCATCACAACTCAGAAGATTCTCTTTTGCCAATCGAACCTTTCTGTTAAACAAAATTTGCCTTAGTGCACATCTTCCCGTTTTCCTTTTCTGCATACGATAAAGACTAAAAAAACAAATGTCCGTCCTACATAAAACTACCATTCATATCTAAATGGTATCAAAAATGGATATACCGATCGGTTCACCTTTCAACTAACATAGAAATAAAATGAATTGCCAGTCTTTGCATTCCTTTTCAACTTACGCTTATGGATAAAAGTTTAGTTGGAAAAAATGCAATCGTAACTGGCGCAGCCCTTGGAATCGGAAAAGAAACATCTCTCCTACTTGCGAGAAAAGGTGCCAATGTGATCGTTTCAGATATCAAAGAAGAAGAAGGGAATCGTTTAGTAAACGAAATCCAAAACTTTGGTGGGACTGCCTCATTTGTCTATTGTGATGTCAGTCGTGAAGAAGACATCATCCAGTTAACCAATTACCTTCCGAACCAAAACAAACGAATTGATATCATGGTAAATAATGCTGGAATCGCCAATAAACCAACCTTCATGCATAAAGTTTCAACGGAAGTTTGGAATCAATTGATTTTGCTTGACCTAACAAGTGTATTTTGGTGTCAGAAATATGCAACAAAATTAATGTTAGCTGATAAAAAAGGAGGTTCTATCATCAATGTCGCATCCATTGCAGGACTTGGTGCCTCCCCTTCCCTTGGGCCGTATTGTGTGGCAAAAGCAGGTGTGATTGAACTCTCGACAACTGGAGCTTTAGAAGTGGCAAAGGCTGGAATTCGGATCAATGCGGTTTGCCCTGGTTGGACAGAAACTGCCATCCTCGATGTCGCAGGAGAACGGGGGAAATCGGCGATGGAAAAAAACATTCCCATGGGACGACTAGGCAAACCGAGTGAGGTGGCAAATCTAATTGTTTTTTTAGCATCCGATGAATCTAGTTTTATCACGGGATCCGTGTATAAAATTGATGGAGGGACAAGGAGTTAATATCTATTATTGAAGCTGAGATTCCAAAACTCCTATAGAGGTTTTTTCTTTTTAACCTCTATGGATGAGAGAATCCGTCAAATTCTTCCCTTTGAGCATTCTGACCGTTTTTGTTTTGCAATTAAAAGTTCCAAAATCGCAAGATCAATTAGGTATTGGTCTTTAGATCCAAAGTAAGTGGTTATCAACAGATCTGAGGATCGTTTTTCAGTTTGTTTGAATTCTTGATTACAGTTCGTTTCCGAATATTCTGAAAGTTGGCTACAGTTTATCAGGAGAGATAGGGCAAGACCAAAAATGAATGAATATTTTCGCATACTACAAGTATTAATTTATGATGTAAAATAATTTGTATATCATTAAATGATTTTAAAATAGAAAGAGATTAAGGCATTGAAGAACTTTTATCTTCACATTGATTTAATTTATGGATTGCTAACAAACATCGAGTGAGAAGCAAATTATAATTATTCAATCCTTGTTGACTTCGATTTGTAATTAGAGAATTATCGATGACTGCGGGTAAAACTATACCACAATTAACACGTGCAATATCCTTTTTTCCCTCACTTCCTACACCATCCTTACATTTATCTCTTTGAGATTTCATCTGATATGTAATCTCACTTTGTGAGCAGGTGGATAAAAAAAATACAATCGCTATCAAGACAAATTGACTTATTCTAATATTCATTTTACGAATTCAATTTTGATTGACTTTTTTAATTTTCCTTAATTCCCTCTACCGCATTACCTCAAATAAACGGCCGAGTAAACTGTCCTGGGTTTGCATGGTTTTGGAATTTGCTTCGTAAGCACGGTTCACTTCAATCATATCCACCATTTCTGTCACTACCGATACGTTCGAAGCTTCCAAATACCCTTGTAACACTTGTGGGGCCAGAAGTTCAGGAAACGCAGTAGGTTCTCCCGATTCAGGAGTGTCTGAATAAAAAGAATCCCCTTCTTTGTCGAGGTGGCGTGGGTTTTCCACTGTGCGGATTTTCAATTTATCAAGTAACACTGGTTCTTCGAAACGGTTTTCACTAAAATTGGTTCCATCTTTTGGATCCGTTCCGAGTTTGGCATTGATATAAATTTCACCATTTTCTTTCACAAGGAAGTTCCCTTGGTTCACTTGGATGGGACCTTTTTCGCCAAGGAGAGGAAATCCTTGCGGGGTCACAACAAAACCATTTTTATCGAGCACAAAACTTCCACTCCGAGTGAGGCGTTCGCCCCTGTTGGTGAGGACAGAAAAAAAGGCAGGTTTTTCCATTCCAGGTTGGTCTTGGACCATTAGATCAAAGATATTGTCAGTTTTTTTCACAGCCCCTTGTTCAAAGCGAGTGTACACTTCGTTCACTTCCGCACCAAACCCCAGTTTACCGACAACTGGAGAGGTATCAAAGGATCCCATGGGAGTTTTTCCAATCCCATCTTCAGAATAACGATGTAATAACATTTCAGGAAAGGTTTTGAAGACAGTGGTATCTTTTTTGAATGCAGTTTTATCCACATTGGCCAAATTATTGGCAATCACATCCATACGCACTTGTTGGGAAATCATCCCATTTGCACCTGTATACAATCCTCGTAACATAAGTCCCTACCTATGTTTCCAATCGACCAAAACCCCGATTTCCCCAAGAGAAAATGCGACATAGTCAAAAAAGAGTTGAAGTTTTGGAGAATTTTTCAGAAAAAAGAAGGACATGAAGTTATCTATCGGAAACCTCCCCCAATCACTTACGGACGATGCCCTCGAGAAACTTCTTTCCGCCCATGGAAAGGTAATACACCTACAAATCAAACGTGACAAACTCACGAAGGTTTCGCTTGGGTATGGAACTGCCGAAATGGCTGATGCAGATGCGGAAAAAGCCATCGCAAACCTGAATGGAAAGGAATTGGAAGGGAAAAAAATCGTCGTGGTCAACCAAGAAGAATTGACCAAAGCACAAAATGAAGCCCAAAAGAAAAAAGGAAGTCCTGCCGTTGCAAAACCAACCTTTGGAAGAAACCAAACATCAGGTGGTGGTAATACAGGTGTCCAACGCCGTGGTGGTTCTCGCGGGTCGTAGATGAAACAATTACATGGAAGTTATCTCTCCATTGGTGCCGGGGAGAACCAAATCCCTCTCATTCATGCAGCGAAACAGAGAGGACTTAAGGTCATTGCTGTGGATACAAATCCAATGGCACCTGGCCTCGTTGAGTGTGATATTAAAATATTAGAATCTACTCACGAATACCGTAAAATTTTACACGCAATGAGTAAGGTCCCCCTTCCCTACAAATTACTGGGAGTGGGTTCGAGGTCTTATGGCAAAGCTGTGTATACAGTTTCGTATCTCGCTGAAAAATTAAAACTACGAGGAAATCCCAGAGAAAGTACAAACCTTTTTTTAGACAAAGAAAAGTTTAAACAATTGGTTTCCAAATATGGAATCCCAGTTCCAACACTGATCCCTACAACAGTTTCACCCAAATCCAAAGATAAAAAATTAGATCTGCAATTCCCTATGATTGCCAAACCCAAAGAAGGATCGGGCAAAAAAGGAATCACTGTCATTGAATCAGAAGTTGATTTTAAGAAATTCTTAAAAAACAAATCGAGTGAGACGTATTTAGTCGAACCTTACACTCCAGGTGATGAGGTGACTGTCCTTGGGTTTGTCATCAATAAACGTTTTTATTTAGTATCACTTACCGACAAAGTCACAACGGGGATCCCTCATTTTATGGAAGTGGCACACATTGCCCCGTCAGAACATATCTCTATGGCAGGAGAATTAAAAATGATCTGTCAAAGTATTGTGACTGCCTGTAAATTAAAAACAGGTCCCTTTGTTGCAGAATTTAAAATCACTAAAAATAAAGAATGTATTCTCATTGAAGCTACTCCCGAAGTTGGTGGTGAGTTTTTAGCAGACCAACTTTTGCCTGCTCATTATGGGTATGACTATTTTAAGGACTTACTTTCTGTCACCATCGGGGAAAAAACAAGACCCGAATTTTTAAAAACCCCTGAAAAAGGAATCACTCATTCAGGTGTATTTTTTATGCTTCCTTCCGCCAAACAAAAGAAGATGACGGAACCGAAAGTGTTTGTTCCTAATTCGATGGAAACATTGATCTTTCAAAAACAGTTAATTCCAACAGGTGCAAGTTTGGATTCGCGAGAAGGAAACCACAGGCGAACGTTAGCCTTTGGAATCTCTACCAAACAAAATATTTCCCAAAAAGACTGGTATCGGTCAATCCTTGACCGAATGGAATCATGAAAAACGTCTGGGACAAACACTACGAAAGACCAAAATCAAAACTAAATTTCCCTGATGAGAATCTCGTACGCCTACTCTCCAAAATTGATCCACCAAATCGGAAAGCATTGGACTTTGGGTGTGGGTCTGGTAGGCATACTTTCCTTTTACAAAGTTTTGGTTACGAAGTAAAAGCTTGTGATAATGCCAAAACCACCATTGACTCACTCACTAATTCGGAACCTTCCATTCAATTCCTGCACACTCCAAACCTCCCATTACCATTTGGACAAGAGGAATTTGCCGTGATTGTCAGCTGGGGAGTGTTTCATTATAACAATCGAAGTGATGCAAAAGAACTCCTTTCCTCTCTTTACCATTCTTTAACACCAAACGGGTATTTGCTTGGTTCCATACGAGCCGAAGGAGATACACATTTAGGCTTAAACCAAGGAAAAATCAACCTAACTGATCTTAGTGGTGGGTATGCCGAGACTTATTCCCTCTCGGACCTAAATGATTTTTTATCAATCTTTTCCGAAGTTTCAATTGGTTATACAGAAAGAACTCCCCTCGGAAAACTCTCAGAACGAATTTGCCACTGGTTTTTCCTTGCGAAAAAATAATGGATGAGTTGGATTCCTTAAGAAAAGAATGCCCTCTCCAAGGTGAGTGCAATTGGATACCACTCTACGAAACGAAAGGCAATTACAAAGGTTTGTCCATTGTAGAATGCCAAACTTGTAAACTACAAGCACTCTCACCAAGACCCAACCAAAAAGAATTGTACACAAAAGAGTATTACCAAGGGAAAGCCGATTACACCTATATCGATGAACGAGAACAAAAACCTTTTTTTCGTTTTGTATGGAAAGCAAGGATCCAAAACATCAAACGTTTCCGCCCAACTGGCCATTTTTTAGACATTGGTTCTTCCTTTGGTGGATTTTTGGAAGTGGCAAGGGAAGAAGGTTACTCCATCCAAGGAGTGGAAATTTCCGCATATGCAGCTAGTTATGCGAATGAAAATCAAATCCCAACATTCAATGGCAATCTTTATGAGGCAAATTTTCCAAATCAAAGTTTTGATGTGATCACGATGGTCGAAGTGATCGAACACATTGAAAATCCCATCCTATTTTTCCAAGAATTAACTAGGATTTTAAAACCTGGTGGGTTACTAATTCTACAAACTGCTAATTTTGAAGGTTGGCAGGCTAAAACAGAAGGTTCCAATTACCATTATTATATGCCAGGTCATGTGTTTTATTACTCTGATACCCTATTAAAAAAGATATTGACTCGCCTTGGATTTGGAAATTTCGTATCTTACTTCGGTGTGGATTTTCCATTAATGGCAAAACTTAAAAAAGTAAGGGGTTCTTTCCAATCATGGAAAGATTACCTGAAATGGTTTCGCATTTCCTATTATCATTTTTTATCCAAAATGAAACGGAATGGATTCCCCCTCACCTCGAGTTATGTTTTGTATGCATTTAAAAAATAGGACAGTTTATGAGCGACACTATCAAAACCCCACTCCTTGTTCGGCTGACAACCATTCCGGAAACACCTAGTATCAAACAAAAAATCATTCTAGGTTTACGAGTGTTACTTGTATCGGTGCATCGTTTTATGAAAGACGACTGCCTTATCATTGGCTCAAGTTTAGCTTATACAACCATTGTTACACTCATTCCTACTTTAACAGTAGCCCTTGCACTCATTACAGTTGCTTCAGGAGTCCACACAAACCAAGGGGAACTTGTTGATAAAATCAATTCATACTTGCTAGAGAACAATATCCAATTTGATATCACTCCCTATTTAGAGACACTTACAGATATTATCTCCACAGCAACGCAAATTGGAGCTGTTGGATTTGTGGTATTTATCTTTTCTGCCACAGCAGTATTACGTTCGTTAGAAAAAGCATTTCATATTATTTGGAAAATTGACTTTCATAGAAATTTTATCAATAAATTTGTATTTTACTTTTTCCTAATTTCTTTTGGCCCTTTGTTATTCGTAGTTGGGAAAAACATAACAGATACAATTTCAGATTCTGTTCGGTCACCTCATTTAAAATCAATTGTTGCAACGAAACATGGGGAAATTTGGGTAGCGGGAGAAAAAGGAAATATTGGTGTCATGAGGGAATTAAACAAAGCCATTTCCTTCATTCCAGAAACAAGTATTGACTTTGAAAATATGCTCTGTATAGATATGGAAACCGTCGAAACAGGAACATGCAAAAAGCCCAACATCAGAAAAGAAAACTTTTTTAGAATCAGAAGTGTAGGAAATGACTTATTTACCATCTCAGAAGAAGGTACATTTTTATACTCAAATGATTTGGGTAAATCCTGGAAGGTACATGCATTAAAAGGAATTTTAGTTTCCGATTTTGGTGCAATAGATTACGACACTCTCTACATTTTAACCAAAGATACAAGAACCTTACGATATGACTTAGGAAAACCTTTTAAAGAAATCAAACGATTTCATGATGAAGGGATCACTCCCATCCGAGTTCGATTTTTCTCAGAAAAGGACGGGTTTATTTTAGATCGAGAAGGAAGGTTATGGAAAACCAGTGATGGTGGTACTTCTTTTTTCCCACAAGAAATTTCGAATAAACCTCTAAACGATATCTCCTTTCTCAACCGTAGTGTGGGATTTTTAGTTGGGGATAGCGGTGCCATTTTCAAAACGACAGATGGTGGCTATAATTGGACGGACCTTAGCCACAGAAAATATTCTTATGAACGTGTTTGGGTATTTGTTTCTCCGAAAAAACAAGACTATGATATCTTTGTATTAACCTCTCTAGGAGATATTCTCCTATCAGAAGATGAAGGTGAAAATTGGTCAGTTGCTTATAAAGGAAAAGCAGGAATGATCTTAGACATGTTATTACTCTCTAAGAAAAAATCAGATTCCAATTTAGAAAATAATGGATCGAAGGAAACAGTTTCTTCTATAGTTTCCAATTCGTTAACATTAGAGGAACCCATAGAAATCGAAAACCAAAATGAAGCAGAAAGTCTAAATGAAGGAATGTTAGGCATCGTAGGAGTTGGTGAATTTAATAAAATCATTCGTGTAGAAGAAGATGGGAATGGCCAAACCATTTGGAAAAAATACCAGGGTGGGAAACGATTTTTTTCCCTTTATTCCATTTTCCAATTTTTGTTACCACTATTAGCATTATGGTTATTTTTCTTACTGATTTTTAATATCATACCGAATACAAAGGTTCCACTCAAAGCCTCATCGATTGGTGCTGCCGTTACTGGTGTGATTCTCATATTGTTTTTTTGGGGGTTTATCAATATTTACCTAACATCTTTTACCGAAAAAACAATGTTAGTCTATAAGGCATTGGCAGCAATCCCCATCACCTTACTCGCAATTTATTCCATTTCTCTCATCATCTTGTATGGAGCAGAAGTGACAGCAACACTTCAATTCCCTGATCGATACCTACTTCCCAAACATCCGTTTGACGATATTGATGGGACACTTTCCTTTGAATTTTATAAAATTCTACAGGTGTTAACACTTACCTATTCTCACCAACAGAACCAAGGGGAACTCATCAAACTTGCACAGTTACGAAAGTCACTTGTTTTGCCTGAAAAGGAATTAAACCAAATATTAGACAAATTAACGGAAGCTAATTTCATCCAAATCACGGAAGACAAAAGGATAACACCAATGAA
Source organism: Leptospira limi (assembly GCF_026151395.1). NCBI lineage: Bacteria > Pseudomonadati > Spirochaetota > Leptospiria > Leptospirales > Leptospiraceae > Leptospira > Leptospira limi. The sequence continues at coordinate 2,203,608 of NZ_JAMQPV010000001.1, read as the reverse complement.
ATTAAAGGAACAAATCAATTTGGTTTCAGTGTATGAAGACACTTCTAGTTTTAAACTAGGTGCACCAAAAGAAAGGGCAAGTTTGTCGCCAAAACTAAACGACAGTCTCACCCAATTGGAAGATAAGTGGAAGGAAGAACTTCGAAAAACTTCTTTTTCGAATTGGATTTAAAGATACGGTTTTGATTTTACTGGTGGAAGAGACGCAGACATTTGTTTGTAGATCTCTTCTGCCAAACCCATCGATTCGTTTTGTGAAATATTCTTAGCATACTCATCATAAAGCATATCTTCAAATATCTCTTCTGCATACCCACCATCGATGAGTTTTTCTTTGTGAATGGTGTTTTTCATTTCCTTTAACATCATCTTCACAAATACAGATTCAAATTCCACAGAGGCATCATATAATTTTTTACGATAAGGATCGGCAGTGATCTCCTCACGGATGTTTTGTGGCACTTTTAAAGACGAGGAACTAACCTTCCCCATGAGTTCCTCATGGGTCTCGAGTAAATTCTGAAATTCCGAACTAGTTTTTCCGTTTGTTTCATTTCCTTTGGGGTCAGATAACGATTTCATCCGATTGAGGATGGTTTCGTCTTTGGATCGGCTGAGTCTTCCCGAGTAATCTTGGATTTTGTGAATGTCCATATATTATGTCTACTAAAAGTATCGGCAGAATTTCCAATTACTGGATCACAAGTTCTGCTTTTAATGCCCCTTGTTTTTTTAAGGCTTCCAAAATGGAGATAATGTCCTTCGTGGAGGCTCCTACTTTATTTAAGGCACCTACCACATCCGAAACCTGGGTGGTTTCCTTCAGGACAAAAACAGACTCACCCTTCCCATCCTCTTGGATGGGGAAAAAATACCGTGCTTTGTCTCTGTTTGCGATTTGGATGGTAAGGCCTTGTTGCGAAATGGCCACTTCATCAATGGCAATGTTTGCTCCCATTACAATCGTTCCTGTACGTTCATTGATGACTACCCTTGCCACTGGAGACGAATTGATGGTTAGGTTTTCTAATTTCGATAAAAAAGTTAGGTCTAATTTTGGTGCCCCAGTCACCAATTCCCCATTCGGACCAGTCGAGTCCTTCGCCATGGGAAGTGGAACGAGTATTTCTGTTGGTGACACCACTTCAGGAACTACAGACAATTCAGAGGTGATAGTGTCCACAATGGCACCCATAGTGGTATAATCCTTCTCTAGTAAAGTGAGTTTCACTGATTTGGTGATGGGAGCATTTGGGATGGACTTCTCCAAAATGGCTCCAAAGGGAACAAGAGCCGTATTCGAACCAGATTTTTTATCGGCTCCCCGCTTTTTCTCTTTTCCTCCAAACACGAGTACGCCGGAGGCAACGGCAATTGTTTCTCCATTACCAGCTTTCAAGGGAGATTGGAGTAACACTCCCCCTTCCAAAGATCTTGCATCACCTAAAGAGGAGACAACCACATCAATTTTATCCCCTTCTTTTAAATTCACAGGGACATTGGCAGTGATGAGTACTGAGGCAGTATTTTTGGCATCTCGTAAATTCTTTTTGGTATTCACCCCAAGACCTGCGAGGTAGTTTTGGAGTGCTTCTTCTGTTAAAGGGTTTTTGGTATCCCCTGTTCCGTTCAGTCCTACCACAAGACCAAATCCAGTCAGTTGGTTTTCCCGAACCGCATCAATCCGAACCAAATCCTTTAGCCTTGTTTCCACGGCAAAAAGGGAACTGGAGAAAAAGAGCAAAGAAAATAAATAAATGAATAGAGACACTCCCTTTCTTTGAAACAATTTCTGTTTCGAAATCGAAGCAGTAGGAAGAAAGTCAAATTCTGTGAAAGTTTGTTTCATTTTGTAGTTTCGATTCATAATGGATTACTCACTTTCACCTAAGAGTCGTTTGATGTTTTTTAAGATGATTTCCTGTTTTTCTTTGTCTGAAAGTTCTGCTTTTTCTGTGACTGTTCCATCAGGATTCGTAATCCGTTTCATTTGGATATCGGGATCATTTAGTTCTTTGGGATTGAGTGTACCTTGGTATTCCACACGCAAATTGGCGATGAGGTCACTCGCGATGAAACGATTTTTATCTAGGTCTTCTGGTGAAATTGTTCCCGACAAACGTAAGTTAATTCTCTCTTCTGAAAGGTTAAACACACGACTGCCTTCTAATTCCAAATTCCCAGTCCCTGGATCTATTCCTGTCACAAGAACGGCCATCACACCCACTACTTTTCCTTGTGATTTCGACTTTCCCACTTTGGATCGCATATAGGTAGAGTTTGCAGTGTAATTAGGTATATCTGGGACTAATTTTTTATCAGGAACGGTTTTGATATCATTATCAAAGGTTGCTTTGTATTCGGATTCATATTCCACTCGAAGTCCGTTTTTCAAAACCACTTTCACAACAGTCCCTGGTTGGATGGTTTTGGGATAAGAATAAGGGTCTTTGTCCTTCCATAAGGATTCTGCAGATAAGGTAGGTGACAGTGTGAAGGAAGAAAACAAAACTCGGAACTCACCAAAATAAGTGATCATCCCACAGAAAAAAACAATCATACAGCTAGATTTGGATTTTAAAAAGGACATCTCTTATCTCTCTTCCAAAAGGCATACACCTTCGTTTTGTACACGAGCTCGAATGGTCTTTTGGGAAGCCAAATTGAGGAGTGGAATTTCTTCACCCTTGTTGCCTGAAGCAAGAGCTCTTGTTTTGATTTTTAATAATAGATTTCCAATCGTGTAGACAAGTTCCACTTCTTGGCCGCGTTCGATGGTATGAAGTGTGCGCACTTGTTTTTTTTCAATGGCAGTGTCTGGTAAAAATCCATTGAGAGCCGTTTTACCCACAGGGTTTTCCTCAGTGAATTCTCTAAATGAATCTGCCGAAAAAAAACTGCGAAGTTCTACATCGTTTTCTGTTAACACCGTTTTTGCAGGAATTTCTTTAGTCGTGAAGTAAGCTTTTTTCTTTTCTTCAATGAGGAAGGGAACGGATTCCGAATGAACCAGTTTCCCTTCAAAGTAAAAATCCAAAGGGAACAAACGTTTTCCTGCATGTAAAGTACGGCCAAGGCTACGCCAAACAGGTAAGGTACCTGTAATCATAGGAAAGAATTCTTTTTCAGATTGGATCCGAAAGTTTTCGCCCATTTCGCCTAAATCCTTTTGATTCGCAGAAATTAATCCCTTCCACAAGGATTCTTCTAATTCTTTTTTTGTTATCGTAGACGTTTTAGGAAGGAGGATTCCTTCTTTTCCCATCACTTCAAAGTCGGTGGATACTCCAAATTCTTTCACATACAAGGAAGAAATCATTTCCGTTAGAGAATCTGGATTCATAACAACAGGTGCTTTTACATTACGAAACACAATTGGATTCCAATTCCCTTTCCAGTTGGTAAATTCAGACAATCGTACCTCACCTGCACCCACGATGGTTTTTGGTCTGAGATAGAGTCGGTTGTCATCTTTGTTTGCAAATACCGGCAAACAGTACACCAAACTAAAAAGGATGGAGATCCAAATTTTCATTAACGTTTTAAACCAATCGCCGTAGAAAGCATGTTATCAGAGGTTTGGATGGTTTTGGAATTGGATTCGTATGCCCTTTGTGCCACAATCATATTCACCATCTCTTCTACGATTTTCACGTTACTCATTTCTAAGAAACCCTGTAACACACTTCCATACCCTTCTTGGGAAGGCATTCCTGGAATTTCTTGGCCAGAGGCAACGGTTTCTCGGAATAAGTTTTTACCCACTGCTTGAAGACCTGCAGGGTTTACAAATCGGTAAAGTTCCAATTGACCGATGGTTGTGGGGCGAATGTCATTTCCAATTTTCACTGTGACTTCGCCTTCTTCGGACACCATAAGAGTATTTAAAATTGCATTTTCAGGAAGGATGATGGGTGGTTCGAGAAGATATCCATTCGAAGTCACCACTTGTTGGTTCGAATCAATCTTAAAGGATCCGTCCCGGGAATAAGAAAAAGTGCCATCTGGCATTTGGATTTTAAAAAATGCCATCTCCCCTGTGAGAGCCAAATCAAGTTTATTTCCAGTTGCTTGGAAGGAGCCAATTTCGAATAACTTCTGTGTGGCGGCGACTTTCACACCATGCCCCACATTCACACCAGTTGGGATTTCGGAAACAGAGGTAGCTGGAGTTCCCGCAAGTACTTGGTGTTGGTACACTAAATCTTCAAAGTCCACTCGGTTCTTTTTGAAACCTGTGGTGTTCACGTTGGCAAGGTTATTGGCAACGGTATCAATATGAAATTGTTGGGCAATCATCCCGGTAGCGCCGGTCCAAAGGGATCGCATCATAAAAAGGCACCTCTACAGCTTCTATCGGAAACCTTTCAAAAAAGCTAAGTGTCTTTTTTTATGATTATGTCTTATTTTCCTGTACTCCCAAACCCACCCGTCCCACGTTCCGTGGAACTGAGTTCCGTAACCACTTGGATGGGAAATTTCACCACCGCTTGGATCACCATTTGGGCAACACGTGTACCTGGCTCCAGAAGGAAATCGGATCCACTCAGATTCAACAGTGGGATGAGGATCTCACCCCTGTAATCTGAGTCGATGGTGCCTGGGCTATTTGGCATGATGATCCTTTGTTTTGTGGAAAACCCACTCCTTGGACGGATTTGGCCTTCATACCCTTCGGGGATCGCCATGGCAAGTCCAGTCGAAACCAAAACCACTTGTCCCTTCGGAAGGAGAAGGTTTTCCGAAAAGCAGGCGGAGAGGTCCATACCCGCAGAACCAACTGTCTTGTATTCAGGGACAACTGCCCCTTCTCTTAGGATTTGGATTTGGATCAGAGGATTTTGCATCTAGTTCCTTTTATGAATCTAACCACCAAACTGTACAGGGATTTTGGCAAATTGGGTTTCCGTCATATCCCCCACACAAGACAAATGGACTTTATCCAAACCAAACATTTCTTTGGCGGCGAGATTGATTTCGTCTAAGGTGACTGACTTAATTGCCTTCATACGATCTTCTAATGAAAAATAGGTTCCGTAATAGATTTCTTGCAAACCAATATTATTCATTCGGTTTTCAGGGAGTTCATACCCAATCGCTATCGAACCCATTTGGTTGGATTTGGCATCTGCAAGTTCGGATTTGGTAAAACCATGTTTTGTGATTGTTTCCAATTCTTTTAAAATCAGTTCCACACACCTTGCTGCTTTTTCTTTGGAAGTGGCAGAGGAGATCGAAAAAAGTCCTGTGGTTTTGTAATATGAGGGAAAACTGTAAATACTATAACAAAGCCCTTCTTTTTCCCGGATGTTTTGGAAAAGCCGAGATGCCATACCGCCACCGAGGATGGTGGAAATAAGACCTGAAACAGTCACCGTTCGGTAGTCTCTTTTTTTTCCATTCACACCAAGCATGATATGGAACTGCTCAATTTTACGGCGTTCCAAATGTTTCGAATAACTTTTTTTAGGTGCTGGAATGATGAGTTCTGTGGGAGTTTTCCCTTTGGGATTTTCAAAAGAAAAGTATTTATTTGTGAGATCAAGGACTTTCTCCCAAGTGAAATTTCCCGATACAGAAATCACCATATTCTTTGGGAAATAATGTTTTTCGAAAAAAGTCCGAATGGATTTTTCACTGACTCCCGTCACAGATTTTTTAGTTCCGATAATATCACGCCCGTAAGGTGACTTCCCAAAGATATTGCGAAAATAATAATCATACACAAAATCATCAGGTGCATCTTCATACGAACGCATCTCTTCCATGATGACACCCTTTTCGGTTTGGATGTCTTCTTTTCGAAATAGTGGTCGAAAGAGCATATCTGATAAAATTTCAAACGCAAGTTCTGCTTGGTTTTTGATGGCAACTACATAGTATTGAGTATATTCTCGCCCCGTGGAACCATTCAGAATCCCACCCACTCGTTCGATGGATTCAGCAATTTCTTTACTAGTGCGAGTTTCTGTATCTTTGAAGAGCATATGCTCTAAAAAGTGAAAGTAACCATGTTCAGAATTGGTTTCGGCAAGACTGCCTTGTTTTAAAAAAACACCCACCCCCATAGAGGATGCGTGTTTCATAGGTTGGAAAAGAACTGTAAGACCATTTGGCAATACAGTTCGTTTGCATTCAATGACGGGTGCCATTTGGTTCACTCCCCCCAAACAGATGTTTGGGGACTGTTGTTTAGTTGTCTAAAAGGACATCCTTTCTCGAAAGATCAATTTTTCCCATTTTATCAACGGAAATTACTTTCACTTTGATTTTTTCCCCTTCGGAAACAATGTCACGAACAGATTGAACTCGTTTCACATCTAGTTTCGAGATGTGGCAAAGCCCTTCTTTTCCTGGTAAAATTTCAACAAAAGCACCAAAGTCAGCGATTCGTTTGATGACCCCTTCGTAAATTTTACCCACTTCAATTTCTTCAAAGATTCCATCGATCATGGCAATGGCTTTTTCTTTGGACTCTTCACTTGGAGAGGCAATGGTTACCTTTCCAGAATCATCCACAGAAATTTCCGATCCAGATTGTTCGATGATGGCACGGATCATTTTCCCACCTGGGCCAATGAGTTCTCCGATACGATCTTTTGGAATTTGTTTTTGGGTGATACGAGGAGCGTTTTCACTTAAGTTTCCTTTTACGGAAGAAATCGCTTTGTTCATCTCACCTAGGATATGGTCACGTCCCACTTCTGCTTGTTCGATGGCCTTTTGTAAGACTTCGAGACCTAGACCATTGACTTTTAGGTCCATTTGGAAGGCAGTGATGCCTTTTTTCGTTCCCGCAAGTTTGAAGTCCATATCACCAAAGTGGTCTTCGATACCAGCAATGTCAGATAGAACCGCAAAACGACCTTTTTCATCACTGAAAAGACCCATGGCAATCCCAGACACAGGGCCAGAAATTGGAACACCACCAGCCATAAGCGCGAGTGTTCCCGAACAAACGGATGCCATAGAGGAGGATCCATTGGATTCTAAAATTTCAGACACAAGTCGTATCACATACGGAAACTCAGTTTGCGTAGGAAGGACTTTTTTAATCGCACGTTCTGCAAGATTCCCATGACCAATTTCACGTCGGCCAGGGCCAGAGTTACGTCGCACTTCCCCCACAGAAAACGCAGGGAAGTTGTAGTGTAACATAAAGTTCTTTTCTTTGGAACCTTCGAGTGTTTCGTATCGTTGGTTGTCCGAAGTGGTTCCGAGTGTCATGACCCCAAGAGACTGAGTTTGGCCTCTTGTGAAAACAGCAGAACCATGTGGTCCAGGAAGGACATCAATCTCACAAGAAATTTGTCGTATTTCGTTTGTTTTACGACCATCAAAACGAATCCCTTCTCCTAAAACGAGTTCACGAACGACTTCGTATTCTAATTCATGAAGGTAATGTTTGATGTCTTTTGTTTTATCTTCTGGAGCCAGTAAGGTTTTAAAATGTTCAACCGTTTCTTTGTTAATGGCTTTGATTTCATCGTTTCGTTTTGCTTTGTCTGCGTTTTTATTTGCAGCAGTCAAACGTTCGAATGCGAACTCACGAATTTTCGCGTGGAGTTCTTTATCAGGAGTTTTTAAAACGACTTCTTTCTTAACCGTTCCATTTTTCTTAGCCAATTCTTCCTGCATCATCACAGCAATTTTCAGCTGTTCTTGTGCAAAACGAAGAGCATTCATCATGTCTTCTTTGGAGATTTCGTTTGCTTCCCCTTCGATCATGACGATGGCATCTTTGGTTCCAGCTACCACCAAATCCAAATCGGATTTTGTGATTTCTTCGTTGGTTGGGTTTAAAATAAACTCACCAGCAATCCTTCCAATACGAGCCCCCGCAATGGGACCTGCAAATGGAATGGAAGAAACAGAAAGTGCCGCCGAAGCTGCGTTAATCGCATGGCCTTGGACTGATACTTGTTTGTCTGCAGATAACACTTGTACAAGAAGTTGGACTTCCGAGAAGTAACCTTCTGGGAACATCGGACGGATAGGACGATCTAGAATTCTAGAAAGTAATACTTCGTGTTCAGCAGGTTTTGCTTCCCGTTTGAAGTAACCACCAGGGAAACGACCTACCGAGTAAGCTTTTTCCGTGTATTCGCATGTGAGAGGGAAAAAATCTTGTCCTTCTTTTGGTTCGTCAGCTGCGCACACAGTGGCAAGCAGGACCAAATTTCCGGTTTTGTATACAACCGACCCGTGAGCTTGTTTCGCCCACTTGCCGGTCTCTAGGGTAATAGAATCTCTACCCCAAACACCAGTGAACTCTGTAGCCATAGGAATTATTTCCTAAGGCCGAGTTTTTCAATCAGCTTTTTATAACTTTCTAAGTTGGAACGTTTTAGGTATTCCAACAAACTCTTTCTCTGGTTCACCATAGCGATGAGGCCACGGCGAGAGTGGAAGTCCTTCTTATTTGCTTTGAAGTGTTCCGTAAGGTCTTTAATACGAGAGTCGAGAAGAGCGATTTGTACTTCTGCAGAACCTGTGTCGTTTGGTTTGCTACCGAATGTAGCAATGATCTGCTGTTTTTGTTCTTTTGTGATCATACTAGTGTCCAGATTTTAAGAACGACTCATTTAGAAAACATAATTTTTGCAGAAGGGTCAAAAAATACTTTTCGGTAGCGGTAAGGAATGTGGTTCGGTTTCTCTTCGTAAGAACACCAAGCAAGGATGGTGGCCTCGTCCTCGTCCACGATGTAAAACCCGAGGGAATCGGCTTTGGGGAGTTTGTCCCAGATATAACCCCCATGGATCACCGCTTTTTTTTCGGTTTCGTTTACAATCCGTAATGGCAAAGGGAAAACTTCTTTCCAATCTTTCAGGTCACTTGCCGTGATTCGATCCAGGGTTTTGGCGCCAGTGAAACTATACTCTCCAATCGATTCCCGTACAAGCCTACCGAGAGACAGTGGGATCCCCCACTTGTCGGAAAGATCTAGGACTAGTTTTCGAATATAGGTACCGGAACTGACATGGACTCGGAAAGAGAACCCAACTTCTGTTTTTTGGATGTCTTTTACCGAATGGATGGTGATGGTCCGTTCCTTTTCTTCCACCGCTGTCCCTTCCCGAAAGAGGTCAGACTGGCGTTTGCCACCCACTTTCAGGGCCGAGATTTTCGGTGCTTTTTGGGTTGTGAGCTTTGTGAGGTTTTGTAGTTCTTCTTCCAATCTTTGCTTGGAAAAGAGGGATTCAAATTTTTGAATTGAGGATTCCCTTTCGTCAACTTCCACCATTCCATCCGGGTCTCCCGAATCGGTACGCAAACCCACAATCACTTCTGCCAAATAGGTTTTGTCTTTTCCTAGGAAAACCTGAGAAAAGGCAGTGTAGTCCCCACAAGGTAAAATGAGTAAACCCTCGGCAAATCGGTCAAGAGTTCCCGTATGTCCAACAGATTTTTGGTTTAACAAACGTTTGGTCTTTAGAACCAAATCAGAACTGGTAATCCCAGGTGGTTTATAAACAAATAAAAATCCAGATCGGTAGGGTTTTGCCATCAGTGGTCACCAAACTAATTCTAGGTGCGAATGATTGATTTTCATTTGCGGGAAAATCCAAATGGAAATCGGTCGTTTCGGTTTCGGAAAGATTTATTCTACCTCTTTGTCTTTCTGGGAAGAGTCTTCCTCTTCATCCATATCGGTCGTATCCTCATCCGCTGCATCGGGATGGAGTTCTTCAAAAAGAGTTTTCGGAGCTGACTCATCAATGAGGCGGTTCACTTCTAAACTTTTGATGTAGTTATTATCCCAGACAAAACTAAACTTTGGGTTTGTATGTAAATGGAGGTTTTTTCCGACAAGCGAGGATAAAAATCCCGCACAAGAAACAAGTCCTTGTGTGAGTTTTTTTCTTTCGTTATTATTACAAAGGGCTGTGAAGTACACTTTCGCATACCGTAAGTCTTCGCTGATTTCAATGCGATGGAAACTTGGTAAAAAGACCCGTGGGTCTTTTACCTTTCCTTCCAAAATCGCAGAAGAGATGAGGCGAATGATCTCCGATTCGAGTTTTTTCATTCGAATGGGATTCATTTAGGCCGCCTTACAGTTTACGAGCAATCTCGCGAATCTCGTATGCTTCGATTTCGTCACCCACTGAGAAGTCATTGAATCCATCGAGTAAGATACCACACTCAAATCCAGTGAGAACATCAGCCACATCGTCTTTCATACGTTTGAGGTTTTTGATTTTCCCTTCCCAAGTGATCTCACCTGTTTCGCTGGAAATCACACGAACGTATGCTTGTTTGGTCACCTTACCGGATTTCACCATACAACCTGCAATGTTCCCCACTTTGGAGATTTTGAATACATCGCGGATTTCAACTTTACCAATGATGTTTTCCACTTTTTCAGGTTCGAGCATTCCTTCCATGGATGCTTTCACTTCATTGACCACATCGTAGATAATGCTATAGTATTTGATTTCGACTTTTTCTTTCTCAGCAAGAGAAACCGTTTTCGGATTCGCACGAGTATGGAAACCAATCACGATCGCATTCGATGCCGAAGCAAGGATGATATCGGAATCCACAATCGCACCTGTTCCAGCATGGATCACATTGAGGCGAACATCTGCTGTCGAAAGTTTTTCTAATGCTTCTTTCACCGCTTCTGTCGATCCACGAACGTCTGCTTTGATGATGACTTTGAGTTCTTTGAGGGCACCTTGTTTGATGATCTCACTCATATTATCGAGTGTCACACGAGTGGCAGCATTTTTCGATTGGCCGAGTCTTTCATAATCTTGACGGCTATGAGAGATGGTTCGTGCTTCTTTGTCATCGATCACCACATCAAATGGAGCACCTGCATCAGGAACTCCATCGAGTCCCGTTACAAGAGCTGGAAAGGATGGGCCCGCTTCTTTGATGGAACGACCAAGGTCGTCATACATCGCACGAACACGTCCTGCATGCACTCCCGCAACAAAGGCATCACCCACACGAAGTGTTCCGTTCTGGATGAGAACCGTTGCCACAGCACCACGACCTGGATCGAGTTTTGCTTCCACAATCGTTCCTTTTGCTTTTCGTTTCGGATTGGCTTTGTGATCGAGGAGTTCTGCTTGGATGATGAGCATCTCAAGGAGTTTATCAATTCCAATATTACTTTTTGCTGATATATCACAGAAGATCGTTGTTCCACCCCATTCTTCTGGTTGTAATCCATAATTCGAAAGTTCTTGTCTCACCTTTTCGGGGTTTGCTGCTGGTAAGTCAATTTTGTTGACTGCAACAATGATAGGAACTTCCGCTTCTTTAGCGTGGTTGATCGCTTCAATGGTTTGAGGCATCACCCCATCATCAGCAGCAACAACAAGGACAACAATGTCAGTTACGGACGCACCACGTGCTCTCATGGAAGTAAAAGCTTCGTGGCCTGGAGTATCAAGGAAGGCAATTTTTCCGCGTTCCGTTTCTACTTGGTAGGCACCAATATGCTGTGTGATTCCACCAGATTCCCCTTCTGCCACTCGGGAAGACCGAATGGTATCGAGGAGTTTTGTTTTACCATGGTCAACGTGACCCATGATGGTGACAACAGGTGGACGAGTGATGTAATCTGCTGGATCGTCTTTTTCTTCTTCGATGACAGTTTCATCATAAAGAGAAACAATCTTCACCTTACAGCCGTAATCGTCTGCAAGGATGGAAGCAGTTTCGGCATCGATCACATTATTGATCGTTACCATCATCCCCATTTTCATGAGTTTACTAATCACCTCGCCTGGTTTTAGGTTTAGTTTTTTAGCAATCTCACCCACTTGGATGTTTTCTAAAATTGAGATTTCTTTTGGTACAGCGGCAAGAGCTGCAGCTTGTGCCTTTTGTTTACGAAAGGATTGTTTGAAAAACTTAGTGTTTTCATTTTCTTCCCTTCCGCCTTTTTCTTTATCAAATACTTTCTTTTTGGCTCCGCCTGGACCACCTGCACCCGGAAGTCCTCCTGGAGGAGCACCAAACGGAGCATCACCTGGAGGTCTACCACTACCAGGTCCACCTTGGCCAATCGGTCTTGCGCCACGGTTTCCTTGGTAACCACCACCTGGTCCACCTTGGCCTGGGCCTCTGTTTCCTTGGTAACCGCCACCTTGTCCTGGACCACGATTCCCTTGGTAACCACCACCCGGACCACCTTGGCCTGGGCCTCTGTTTCCTTGGTAACCGCCACCCTGTCCTGGACCACGATTCCCTTGGTAACCACCACCCGGACCACCTTGGCCTGGGCCTCTGTTTCCTTGGTAACCGCCGCCCTGTCCTGGACCACGATTCCCTTGGTAACCACCACCTTGCCCTTCTGGTCTTTGCGGACGTGGGGTTGTTGGTCGGCTAACAATTGGATTACGGTCTTCTTTTCTAAAATAACCTTGGTTTCCACCACCTTGTCCACCACCAGAACGGTAGTTTGGTGAAGATGTGTCGCCTGAAAGAATGGATTCTGGTTTACGGTCCATCTGTGGTTTTTCTCTTTCGGCTTGCGGAAGAGGTTCCGGTTTTCTATCAGGACGAGAAACAATCGGAGAGGCTTGGGAAGGAGCTTGCGGACCGGATCCAAGACCTTGCCGTTTTGCTTCTTCGCGAATGAGTTCGTTTAAATCCTTTTTTTTGTCCCCACCAGAAGTGGAAGATTGTTTCACTTCCGCCGCTTGTTGTTGGCCTTGGGAACCGGATTCTTTTTTCTCATCAGAAGGGGCCGCTTTCTTTTTGATGACAAGTTTTTTCTTGGTTTTGTCACCACTGGCTCCCTGCTGGAGGGTTTCTTTTATCGATTTTTGCTCTTCCATATTATGCCTTAAAACTTAACCCTCTTCTACCCATTCGATTGACTCACGTAACAGACGTAAAATTTGTTCTGCCGTGGTTTTTCCGATTCCGGAAATTTTCGAAAGTTCTTCCTGGCTGAACTCGAGAAGGGTTTCCACATTTTTGATCCCACCAGCCTCTAAAAGACCGACGATTCTTGGAGTGAGACCAGGGATTTCAGAAAGAGGTGTGTAACCAGAATCTTCTTCCTCTTCTTCTTGTCCCGATTGGTTGTAATTGTCTTCCGATTCTTCCATTGCTTCTTGTTGCGCATTGAAGAGTCGGTCTAATTTTTCGCGTGCTTCAGGCGACGCGAGTTCTTGGTTGTATTGTGATACAGTTTTGATATCGATTTTGAATCCCGAAAGTTGAGACACTAACTTTACATTGGACCCGTTGATCCCAATCGCAAGAGATAAAGATTCATCAGGAACAATCACAAGTGCATCTCCACGTTTTCTATCCACATGTACTTCCACTGGTTTTGCAGGAGAAATGGCATTGGCGATAAATACACTTGGCTCATCGGAATGGAGGACAATATCAATCCTCTCATTTCCCAGTTCCCGAACAATCGCCTGGATCCGAACCCCTTTCATTCCCACACAAGCACCCACTGGGTCTACATCGGACTTACTTGTGGTCACAACCACCTTAGTTCTGTAAGATGGAATGCGGGCAACATCTCTGATTTCGACAATTCCATCATACACTTCAGGAATTTCCATTTCAAAGAGTTTTTTCACAAAGTCACCAGACGCACGTGAAAGAGTAATCACTGGCATTGGTTCACGGGGCCTTAATTCCACACGAGAAATGATGGCTTTGAGACGGTCCCCTTGGCGGTATTTTTCCCCAGGGTTTTGGTCTTTTTTCAGCATGATGCCTTCTACCTTACCCAGGTCGATGGACATGATGTCTTTTTTCCAACGTTGGAAATACCCGTGTGTGAGTTCCCCTTCTTTGGATTTGTATTCTTGGTAGAGTAATTCTTTTTCCATATCGCGGAGGCGTTGGAATACCATTTGTTTGGCTTGGCTCGAAAGAACCCGAGACAAGTCCTGTGGTTTTTCAAACACTCGGATTTGGCTTCCCACTTCAATTTTTGGATCGATTTTTTGTGCATCTTCCAAGGAAATTTCGAGCGGATTTGTTGTTTTCCCTTCTACGACATCGCGTAACACAGAGATGATGATTTCATTTTTATTGTCGGAGCCAAATTCAACTTGGCAACGGTCATCTGTTTCCGCTTCTAAACCGACTTTTTTGCGATAGGCAGCAAGGAGTGAGTCGCGGATGACACCGTATACGAGATCTTTATCAAGAGATTTATCCTGACAGAATTGTTGGATGGCTTCGAATAGCCCAGTTTCTTTCGTTGCTTGTTTTGTCGCCATAGTCTTAAATTTCTAAATACAAATTTCCCTTTCGTATTTCTGCGATGGGCATAGATACCGATTTTTGGTTCTTTTTGTGTCGAGTTTTACGATCGTAAAGCGTAAGCTCAACGGAATCCCCCGAAACCGGTCCCAAACGAAATAATCGTTTGTCCCATTTCCCTGATTCCAGCGGCACTTCTAGTTTTGCTAAAAGTCCTTGGAAACGAATTAAATCCTCCGGCAAACGTAAAACACGTTCTGCTCCCGCGGAGGAGACTTGGAGAGTGAAATCAAATTCCTCTCCCCATTGGTCCAGCTCCTCTTTGAGTCTCCTAGACACAGTCTCACAATCTTCCAAACTAGCAGAGCCAGTTTTGTCTGTGAGATGATCAAGTTCTATCTCAATGAGGGCGTGGTTTTTCCGATTCTGTACTTGGAGCGAAAAAAGCGCTAGAGGTGGAGTGAGAACTCGTAAAATCAGTTCTCTGATGTTTTCCTCGGTATATACCAAACCATATCCAAAGATTCCAATAGGAATCTGTATAAGAGACCAAAGCTCATGCTAAAATTTAGCACGTCTCATGACAGGCTAGGAAAAGCGAGTTGTCCTGTAAATAAAAAATTAGGGAATGGATGTTGCACCATGAGACCCCTGTATTTTAGCCTCCTTCTTTTTGTTTCCGTTTCCTGCTTACGTTTCCGTGTTGAGAACCTAAAAGAAGAAATCCTCTTCCGAATCCCCCTCGGGGCGACAAATGAAACCTTTGAAGGTGTGGTGGTAAACCAGGTATTGACCAATGTTCCCTTAACAATCCCAACATCCTCGAATATCTCGGCCCTTGCTGACAACAAACAATCAGTCATCAAACTCTTTGATCGGAATGGAAGGTTAGATGCGACCATCGGGAACCCAGATTTCAAATCAGTCGCTGGGATCCCCCATTACCCGTTTCGTTTTGGTGGGATCGGGATTGTGGCCATGAATGAAGACGGTGACCTCGTGGTCCAAAACCGAATTTCTTCCAAAGGGATGGAACTCCCACCCGGACAAGAGAATTTATACAAAACCTATAGTGGTGCTTTCTCTACACAAGGGACAACCGTTCTCCCCTCCTTTCTTGTTCAAATCACACAAAAAGGAGTCGTGAAATTTATGTTAGGTGCTTCCGGAAAAAACTCAGAACCATTCCGTTACATTGAATCCATTTTACCTGGTGAAGGGGACAAATTATTCGTATACCATCGGATTGCAGAAGAGATGCGACTCTCCTATTTTGAAGAAGGAGAACTCAAAGGGAACTTAAAAGAATCTACTTTGGATGTTTTTAATAGTAATGATGCCAAAGAATATGACATCACGTTAGACAAACTTCTCCCCCACCCAGAAGGTGAATATGTCCTCGGTTCTTTTAGTTATGATTCCAAAAAAGACAAACGGTTTAAATTTCGTCGTATTTACAGGTTCCAATTTGATTCCAAACAATCAGAACTCTTAAAAGAAATCCAAGACCCTTCTGAAATTTTATTTTCGATCCGTAATAATGGTGAGTTCTACATTTGGGAAACCGAAGATGGTGGAAACTCTGTCCGCCTGCAAGTCCATGACAAAGAAGGAAACCATATCAATAACAAACGAATTCCCTTTTCAAGCCCGAGAGGACAATGGAGAGAAACATACACGGATGCCTTTGATACCATTTATTCTGTGCGCATTCGTGCTGGTGCTTTAGAAGTGTATCGCTGGATTTAGATGAAACAAATCCCTCTTTTTACGAACAAAGAATCAAAAACCTTAGATTCATTGGCGATTTCCGCTCTCGGGTTTTTTGAACAAACTCTCATGGGTATGGCCGCCTTATCAGTGTTTCATGCCAATGAAGACCTTTGGAAAACAGCCGAATCTATATGGATTGTTTGCGGAAGTGGAGGAAACGGTGGAGATGGTTATGCACTTGCTCACACTCTGTTCCAAGAAGGATATGATGTTAAAGTTTACCAAACTTCACCAAATAAAAACATGGCGGGAAAATTTTATGAATCACTTGTGAAATCTACCTTAGGTTCGATTGGGGATTTACAAAAATTCGAAACTGATTTGGAAGTTGGAGAGGCAGATTCTGTTCTACTTGTAGATGCACTCCTTGGAACAGGATTCCAATCCCCTATCACATCGGAACTAAAATCCACAATTGAAGCCATCAACGATTCCGATGTTATTTTTTACAGACTCTCGCTTGATACACCAAGTGGATGGGATCCTTACCACTTAGGCAATCAATCCAAAGAGAATCCAATATTTGTCTATTCCGATTCCATTGAGGAACTTGGTACTCGCAAATGGGAAAATGTTGGGTATATATACGAAAAAGATAACCTCATCCCAAGGTATTATGAATCCATTGGGTTTCCCATCCGCACTCATTTAACAGACGCTAATTTTTCCAAACGTTATTACTTAGAACCAGATCCAGAAAAAGCAATCCATGTCTTAAAACGAAAACACAAAGCACATAAATACAGTGCAGGGTCTGCGATGTTTTATGGAGGTGGAGAAGGAATGGAAGGTGCCATCCTACTTTCAGAGTCTGCCTTTTCCAGATTAGGTGGAGGAATTTCAAAAGTATTTTCACCTTCAAAATCCATCACAAACTTGGTTTTAAAAGAGGATTTGTCTAAGATGGCATTGACCTCTGATTTTTTGTCAATGGTGAGTGATCCTTTTTTTACCAAAACCAAAACAATCGTTGTTGGACCAGGACTCACTTCCTATCCAAAAGGCCTGGAAGGATGGAAATTGGAACCTGGTAAAACTTTGGTTTTGGATGCCGGTGCCATCCCAAGTAACGGAACCAAACTTCCAATAGGCGACAGAGTGATCCTCACTCCACATGTGGGGGAACTAAACCGCATGACGGAAAAAATTCACAACTCCGTGCAGGAAGCCTATGATACACTGATTGGATACACAAAAGAAAACCAAGTGTATGTTCTCTTAAAGTCATTCGTAAGCCTTCTTGTATGCCCCGATGGAACAAGTTACGTATGGGAATCTCCGAATCCGAAACTGGCTACGATGGGAACTGGAGACCTACTTTCAGGAATCCTCGCACGTTATTTTAGTTTGGATTTGGATTTGACTGTACCAGAAGTTGTATTACTTGCTTTATCGTTTTTAGACCAATCCAAACAATTAGAGGAACCCTATCCTACTGCAAACCAAATCTTAACATCACTTGTGGGAACATTGTAATGGGAAAAGGATACCACTCACGTTCACCGGAAGAATTCCGTGACTATCTAAAACAAATCAATGAGAAACATAAAAAAACTAGATGGAGGCAAATTGTCCTTTTTATCGATTTGGTTTTAGTTGTTCTTATTTTTTACATTGGATTCAAAGCTCTGAACCCAGGAAGTTTTCAAAATAGCACAAAGTCCGACAAACAAGTAGTAGATGGCTATCCTATTTATTTGAGTTTATCACGAGAAGAAGACCCAACATACCAAGGTTTTTTTTTATTCATTGAAAATCATACAAAATCAGAAACCAAAGTTCCATTTGCCACATGGAAATCTGAGTTTCGGATCAAAACCAAAAATGGTATTTTGTGTTTTTCGGAACCCATTGAATGGGAAGAAAGGACCATTCCTTCTGAGGCAAATGGTTTTTTGTATCATTCGGTATCCAAAGAAAGATGGAAGTCACTTGTTCCAGATTGCCGAAAGGAAATTTTTGATGAAGAAGCTTCTATCTTTCGTTCAAAGTTTCGTTCCCTTGATTTAGGGTTTTATGCACAAGTGGTGATCCATACAAATGATAGGTCTTACACCTTTCAAATCAAACAAAAACCTTATAAATGAACTTCAGGATACTCCTCAGTATAACTTTCACCATTCACACCATAATAAACGACTCTCCTTCCAATGAAATCAACATCATACCCAACCACACCTGCTTCCCAAGTTTCATTTAAAAATTCAGGGAATGTACTTTCACCAATTTGGTCTTTGCGGAGAGCCTTGATTAAATTTTCTTTTTGAAACACAGGTATTTCATGAACACCCGATACAATGGGAGTTCCTTGTTGGAGAACAGAACCACCTTGCATCTGATAAACGGACTGACATGACGGTAAAGTCCATCGGTTCATAACCACACCCGCTTGCCTTAAGACTTCCGCAAGGACGGGAAACCCACCAACTTTTGGTCGGATGGACATGGCATACTTTTGTGCATCTGTAAGTTTTGTAACTAGGTTTGACATTCGTTCTTTCCTCATTCGATTGGGTTTGTATTTAAATTGTGTAAGTTTGTAAGTTTCTTCAAAATGTTTCGCAGTTCCTTTTCTTCTAATGGAGTCAAATGTGAAAAAAAGGCCTCATCATTTTCGTCCGCAATTTTTGCAAGTTTTGGAACCAGTGTTTTTCCCTGTTTTGTGAGTTTGATCTCCTGGTACCGACGGTCACTTGAATCTTCTGTACGACTCACAAGTCCTTTGTGTAAGAGCCGATCGATGAGTTTGGAGACTGCCCCTCGACTGAGGCCCGTGATCTCTGCGACGATACTCGGGGAAGTATTTTTTTCATGAGAATACATTTCCCTTAGGATCACCCATTCCGCGACGGTTACATCCAAATTGGTTAGTTTTTTGGCAAAGGAATGTGACACTGCATTCGAAACCACTCGTAGATGGTAACCCAAGTGGGATTTTAAATGGCTTGGTTCCACAAAATTTTCTTTCCGCACAAGCTGACAATAGTTTCCTAGAAAACTATTGTCAAGGAAATTAATAATCTGATTTTCACAATTTCGTTAAAAACGTTTGGGGTTTAGTTGTGATAGATCAGAGACTAGGAAATAAGTGCTAAAAAAAACATAAAACTGTCTTATTCTTCATAAATTTTTAAAAGAAAAAAGGTTGATCCAAAATAGTAAATTTGTAAATTACTAATTATGTATCGATTAACGGTTGTTTATCTCTTTTTACTTTTATTGTTATTTATAGAATGTAATCAACGTCAAAATTTGTAGTTTCCCTCACCTTCTCTAACACAAGATTTCTGGTTTCAGGACTATCATTTGAAAACTTTATTCCAATTCTTTTTCTAATCTTCTTTTGACAACATCCAAAACCATAACTCGTGCATGGTATTTATCGTTTGCAGGTACTAGGTGCCAAGGAGCTTTGGGAGAGTCTGTTTTTTGGAACATCTCATTTGCAGCTTCTTCATACAAATGCCATTTGTCTCTGTTACGCCAGTCTTCTTCTGTTAATTTCCAACGCCTTAGAGGATCATTTTTTCTTTCTTCAAATCGTTTGAGTTGTTCTTCCGAACTGATATGTAGCCAGAACTTAATGATGATGGTTCCAAAACTCTGTAGTTGTTCTTCAAATAAAAAAATTTCTTCGTAAGCCCTTTCCCATTCAGCATCCTTAGCAAAACCTTCTACACGTTCCACTAAGACTCGCCCATAGTACGATCGATCGAAGATTCCAATTTGACCAATTTTTGGAATCCGGTTCCAAAAACGCCAGAGGTAATGGTGTTGGATTTCTTCTTGGTTAGGAGCAGAAATATTGTGCACTTCAAATAAACGAGGATCAATCTCGGATGTTAACCGACGAATGGCACCACCTTTCCCTGCTGCATCCCAACCCTCAAAAACAATCAACACAGGTGTATCTTTCGTTTTTGCCAAAAAGGTTAATTCTCGAATTTTATTTTTTAATTCTTTCATTTGGATTTGGTATTCATCACGTGTAAGTGACAAACCGAGATCCAATTGATTTAAATTTAATATCCGTGGTTTTGTGAAATTTTGTTTCATGGTATCAGTTCCATTCCGTGGTTGATCAATTGTAAGTTTGCTTTTGAATCAAAATTTAAGGTACGTTCCAAACGTTCCAAAATCGCTTCGAAAACTAGAAGTTTTGTATTCTCTTTTTGATCACTTGATATGACAAGCCAAGGTGAGTCAATCGTACGGGAAGAACTTAAGATAGAATCGAATATCTCAAAGTAACGTTTGTAATGTTCTCCTTGGTCTTTGTCATAACTAGAAAGTTCCCAAACTTTTTTCTTTTTTTTAGCATCCTCAAATCTTTTTTTTTGTTCTTTTTTCGAAAGATGCAAAAAGAATTTATGAACAATGATTTTATCTTTTGATAGAATTCGTTCTGTATTGAGAATTGATAACAGTCGGTGGTCATATTCAGAAATACTGATTTTTTTCTGTGACCTAAGATACGCCAAACGACTGTAATACGTATTTAGATAAAATAAAAATTCACCATACCTAGGTAACACCTTCCAAAAATTCCATAAAAAAGGATACCCCCTGTCTTCCGATTGGTCTACATACGGCGAATATACCTTGAATTTTCGTGGGTCTAATCGAATGGTTAATGATTGTAAGATGGAACCTTTCCCCGTGGAGGCATACCCTTCTAAAATAAAGATATGTGCGATTTTTTGGTTCGCACTTTCTCTTTGTAATAGGAAAAAACGTTCTTGTAAACTCTCGATACCATCAAGCGAAGTATGAGGGATTTGGTTTGTTGGATGTCTTTCTAAAATCACAAACAAAAAGCCTAAGTTGATTTTTAAAAACCTCCATCCTTTTTTTACATTGGTTTCGGAAATCCAGGCCCTGTTGCCTGTGCGATGTGGTCAATTCCTGGTGTTTGGCCTTGGAAACGAGGGATCAAGTGGACATGCAAATGAGGAACTCTTTCTGCAATGGCAGTCATATAGACTTTCTCTGGATGAAACGAACCTATGATCTCGATTCCTTTGTGAAGAGCCCGACCATAAGCTTCCAACTGCTCTAAACTGAGTCCACTCCAAGATTCTCCATGGCCTTTTAATTCTAAATATAGATACCCATCGAGGTTTTGGTTGGCTTTTCGTAAGATCCAGGATTCATTTTCGAACAGGATCTCCTCAGGATTTTTATGGGCTTGGCAGATTGGACAGTTCATCATTGCTCCCCATTTTGCCGATACTTAGGAAGATGAGAATCTATTTTTTTGTGCTCTTCATCTTTCTTTTATCCCTTTTATCTCCTATCACTGCAGATGGGAATCTGGAGAAACAAGACCCAATCACAGAATTATTACTCACTCTATCAGAAGTTGTTTTTTCGGATCCTTTCCAAAAAGAAGAAATTGAAATTCGAAAACGACTCTTGGAAACAAATCAATCTGAAATTCGTGATCTACGCATCCGCTTGAAACAGTCACTCCGCAATCGTAATATCCAAAAAGAATCATTTGTTTTAGGGAAAGCAATTCCTTCTGAATGGGAAAAAGATTTAGAACTTTTGGGAAATTTGGGTGGATTGCTCTGGAAGGATGACCGAGGCACTATTTACCAATGGGGTGATTGGTCTGATTTTTATGAAGATGGATTTAGCAAAAACAAAATCAGACTCGAAGGCCAAATCCCCTCCTTTCCTTTTGAAGGTGGAACCATTTATTTTTTCATTCGTAACCCACCTGGTTCTTATCCAATCCATTTTGATTTTATAGGGTGGGAAACTTCTTTTTATGCCTTTGGTGATGAAGGTTCCTTACGATATACCAATGATTTTGCTTTGGACCCTTCCGAACGTTTAGGCGAATTTCGAAAGAACTTTGATGCCATCCGCAAAAAAATCCCTGGTTCCCTCTTGTTCCAAGCAAATGACTTAACCATCTTTCTTGTTCCAGGGAAACCAAGACCGATTTACTTTGTCTTTTTGTTCTTACGAATCTTACTTGTGGTATGGACCATCCTACTCTTTCTCTACATTGTCCGAATGAGTTTTTCTTTTCCAAAAAATCAATTGCCCGAAGACAGGGTCCACCTATCCTGACAATACATCCCAATCACATGCCCTGGTAGTTCAACGGATAGAACATCGGTCTTCGGAACCGACAGTGGGGGTTCGATTCCCTCCTGGGGCACCAGTTCAGATCATCACAATCAAGTTCATCTAACAAAACAAAGCTGGGAACCAAACGACAGTTTGATTCTGCATTTGCGTTTGCAAAGGAATCGAAAATAGATTTTGAAATTTTTGGAACTTAGTCCCTTTCCTACTTCAAAAAATGAGTGAACACTCACTTTTTCTCTTGACAATTCGTGCAATTCGTCCAGTTTCCTCCTCTTATGGGTTTTGGTTTGAATCTTCGAGTGGCAAAAAAAAGTTTTTATGTGTTCGTTATTGTCTGTTTGGGACTCACTCTTGGTCTCCAAGGACAAGAAGCCATTCCTGAACCCGGGTGTATCAAAGACCCACCTCCTAAAAATCTTCCCTTTCCAATGGATGTCTCCAAACAACTTTGCAAAAAAGACATTGAAGACAAAAAGGATGGATGGTATCCAACAGGTTTACCTCTCATCAACTCCGATCCAAATGAAGGCATCGGTTATGGTGCAAGAGCTTATATCTATAATAATGGACCAAAAACTGATGCGCTCTTTCATTACACACCTTACCGAATGCGACTCTTCGCACAGTATTTTAATACGAATAAAAATGCACAGTATCACCAAATTAGTTTGGATATGCCATTTATCGCTGACACACAATGGAGGTTACGTGCAGATGCATTTTTAACCATTACTCCAACTACCTTGTACTTTGGTATAGGTGAGTCGAGTATGAGGTCTTTATCCTATTTAGAACGAAACCAACCTTACAATCGTCAGGTGAATAATGCCAGCTTCATCGACCAAGAAACAAATTTGACTTATTATCGGCCCGGAACTAGTTCGGATCCTTTTTCTATTGGTGGAAAAACGTTTTCCGGCATCCAACAAATGCCAGGTTATGTGGTGACTGACAGAATGTACAACCGTTATACGATTGAGACTCCAATGGCAACTGTCAGTGGAGAAAGATCATTCGTTGGTGGAACGGTTCGATTGGTATCAGGATTAAAATTCTCAAATAATATCATTCGAACTTATGATGGGAAAATGGTACGAGGTGTAGATCCTACGTTAGACCAATTGGCAGCAGATGTTCCCAATGGAAAAACAAGACTCACAGAGGACTACGAAGGGAAAAAAATAATCGGTTACCAAGGTGGGTATGTAAACGCATTACGTCTGGGAATCGTATATGATACTCGTGATTTTGAACCAGATCCTAATTCTGGAATATTTGCAGAAGTAACGTATGAAAAAAATAGCAAAGCGATGGGATCTGACTTTCAGTTCCAAAAGTATTTTGCTCAAACAAAAATGTTTTGGAGCCCCTTCCCTAAGTTAGTTGATAAATTGGTTGTAGCAAATCGGTTTGGACTTGGTGTTACAGAAGGAAATGCTCCGTTTTTTGAATATAGAAATATGTGGGGAACAGAAGGTCTAATCGGTGGACTTGGTGGACTTCGTACATTACGTGGATTCAAACAAGATCGTTTTGTTGGGCGTGCGATGGGATGGGGGAATTCAGAAATTCGATGGAAATTTGCAGAAGCTAAATTAGGATCAGAGTTTTTTGCCTTTAATATCGTACCGTTTTTTGACTATGGAAGGGTTTGGGATGATGAACATAAAATTAATTTAAAAAATTATTTTTATTCCAAAGGGATTGGTTTACGTATTGCTTGGAACCAAGCAACTATCATTATGATTGATTATGCCAAATCAAGAGAAGACGAACAATTATTTGTCAACTTTAGTCACGTCTTTTAGATTTTGAAAAAATCAATCGTTTGCCTTAGATTAGAAGCTTTATTGGACAACGCCGAACATAACTTATCGATGTCGCTTACAAACTGATTCAAATATTCGGTACCTTCTGTGATGGTAGCGATACTTTTCGCAAGCTCTTCTGAGGTACTTGCCTGTTCATTTGTGTTTTGTTCAATTTCCATTGCAGACATTGTCAATTTTTCAATATTCTCTTTTACATGTTTCACAAGTTCCAATTGTTGTTTTGTCATCTCACTCGATTGTTTGATGAGTTCAATAGTGGTGTGGACAGACTTTCCAATTTGAGTGAAAGTTTTTTCGGTATTGGATACAGCGAGTCTACCAGATTTTGTCGAAGAGGAAGCTTTTGAAACTGCCTCCAAAATTCTTTTTGTATTGGATAAAGTTTGTTCCCCTAATTTGGAAATCTCACTTGCAACAACTGCAAATCCTCTTCCTGCATCCCCTGCTCTTGCAGCTTCAATGGAAGCGTTGAGAGACAATAAACCAATTTTGTCTGAAATTTCACCAATCACCTGGATTACATTTGATGTGTTTTCAACACTCGATTCTATATCTGACATCGCAACCAAAGTAGAATGAAGTGCAGATTGTCCTAACTTCGTTTCCCCTTCCATTTGTTTGGTTTCAGTTTCCGTTAAGTTCATAAGGTCATGGATCGATACAATCGAAGACTCCATATCGATGACTAAGTTTTTTGCCTCTTTTGTAATATCATTCTGCTTTTTGGCTCCAAAAGCCGTAGAACGAATGCTTGCTGACATCTCCTCAACACCGGCTG
The DNA here is from genome assembly GCF_026151395.1 of Leptospira limi. NCBI lineage: Bacteria > Pseudomonadati > Spirochaetota > Leptospiria > Leptospirales > Leptospiraceae > Leptospira > Leptospira limi. The sequence goes on along the minus strand of NZ_JAMQPV010000001.1, from coordinate 2,178,918 downwards.
ACATCTCTTCTGAAGAAGAAGCTTGTTCCATCATTGCCTGGGTTAATCCTTGCGTTTGAGTTGCAATGACCTTCGCATCCGAATTTACTTTATCAGATTCTTCAATCACAACGGATGTAATTTTTCGAATACTGGTGATGAAAGAATTGAGAGAAATAGATCCATGTCCTAGTTCATCCGTAGATATGATAGGAACCGATTCACTCAAATCCCCACTTGCCAACGATTTATAACGATTTGCCATTTGGATTGTATTAAATCTCATTGCTTTTACAAAGAGAGAAGTGAGTACAAATATATTGATGGTGATAAATGCTGCCATTAATACCAAAGTCACTTCGGCATTCTGGATTTGTACAAATTTTGTCACTTCTGCTAGAAGGAGATACCCTAATGCAGTGAGTGTCATACTAAACACAGCAGACATTGTAAAAAAGATTCGTGCATAAATTCCAACCTTCGGAATCATATCAGCATTTAATGGCAAATCCTTTAACTCAGGTGTAATTAAAACTTCTGAGATCATTAATTCACTTAGAAAAAAGTGTGACACACCTAATACTGGATAGATGAGAATTGGCAAAATTATATAAGGAAGGTATTCAGCAAGTGTTGGAGTAAAAAATTGGAACGTGACAAAAGCAGCCAATGGAATTCCAAAACTCCATTGAGTTAAAAAATAACCTAAATTATGTTTGGGAAATTTTAAAAGTGTTAATTTGATCTTTTGTTTTTCTTCTAGCGATAGAGATTGAAAGAAATCGGGATTGGTATTTGTGAGTAATTTTTTTAGTCTTAAGAAACGAATTGTAGGGACAATATAAGAAGTAAACAGGGCAATGGTCGCACCTAACACAACTAGTAGCGATCTTTCAAATGAATACACACCTGCAATGACAATGAATAAGACTGCAGTTGGTACAGCAAGCACTGCCGTCAGTAATTCAAGTCCGATTGTCAACCGCCAACATAAAGATTTGATTTTGGCTTCATTCATTTCCGCTTTTTCCTTTTTCAGGACAGTGTAGGAAAAGCGGTGAATCGTATAGTATTATTTTGACGTACGAGTATAAACGCCATCCCAGTCGACAGGTGGTGGGTTTTGGAATAGAGTTTGGCAACGTTTGATGAGCATTTGGCTACTAACATCTTCTTTTCCTAATATTTTAGAAACATTCTTAAAATGTTCGATGGCAATTTCCCAATTTCGCTTTGAGTATTCGGAAAAACCTAAATCATACTCTTCGAATGCTTTTACAGAGACAGGGGAAATCTGATTTTTAAATGATTCTAAACTATAGATTTTCACTGGTGCTTCTTTTCCCTTCACACGGATCCAATCTAAAAATCGAAAGGAAAATGTATCCCTACAAGCTAACTCAATGTTTTCGGAAACTAAAATTGAGACACCATAATCTTTGGCCGCAGCTTCTAACCTCGCAGCTAAGTTAACAGTATCACCCATCATTGTATAGGATGCTAAACTATCTGTTCCCATAAATCCAACCTTAGCTAAACCACAATTAAGGCCGATTCGAAAGACCATAGCTCGTGCAAGTGGTGTGTAATCACCTCTTTCATTCCAATTTTTTCTCAAACCTTCCAACTCTTTCACCATCTCAAGAGCTGTCTTACAAGCAAGTTTTGGATGTTCCTTGTTTTGGATGGGGGCACCGAAGATACCAACAATTGCATCTCCAATGTATTTATCCAAAGTTCCCGAATTGGCTTTTAAAACTTTGGTCATAGCGGAAAGGTATTCATTTAATAATTTGGCAAGGTCAGTAGCACTTAACTCTTCACTGATGGATGAAAAACCTGCTACGTCTGAAAAAAATGCAGTGATTTCCCACTCTCCTCCTTGTTTTAAGGATTCCATATTCTCGAGAGCAACACTTACCACTTCTGGATCGACTAAGTTCCGTAAGATGTGATTGAATTTTCTTTTTTCCTTTCCTTCTGTGTAAGTTAAATAGGCAAATCCAAGTAGGTAAGAAACTGGAAATCCAAACACAAATGAATAAATAGAGAAAACATAATCCATCCGGTAAAGGAAATAAAACAATCCGATAAAGAACGAAACTGCAAATATTGGATAAATATTTTTCAATAAATGCCATTGGTTAATGTATAAAACAAGTACACCAACAAAAAGAACTAAGATTGTAAACAGAAACCCATATGAAACGGGTAATTCTTTTAATAAATGCCCTTCTATTAAATTCGAAGCAAACACAGCCTGTGCAATCACACCAGGAAATAAACCATGGGGTGTAACCACATCATCGTGAGTGGCAGCAGCTGATGTACCAATGAGGACAATTTTATTTTCAAAGAGTTTGGGTGGTACAAGGAGTGTGTTTGGATCTTCCACCTCACCAGAGTTTAACTTTTCTAAGGAGTCAATGATTCCAGCTGCTGAATACCTAGGAATATTTCTCAATTCTTCTTCTGTATAAAAATACGCCCTTACAAGACCATCTTTGCCAATGGGAATGATCCGTTCTGTTCCTTCTTTTTCCAAGTATACATTCAAATCTTTTGTTTCTATTTTGTAGGCACCACCTAATGCAAACGCTTGCAAAGCCAATGTGGGGAAGTACATTCCATTCCAACGAACAAGGGGAGAAAATCTCCTTAAAATTCCATCACTATCAGAAATCACATTCACCACATGGACCATGGGAGCTGTTTCTGCAATTTGACCAATGGGAAAGGAAGCATTCTCATAGATTGGGAAAGGAATATCTGTCACTAACGGAACACTGAATTTTTGGCTAACGTCATTGATACCCTTTCGAGGAATCACAATCCCACCATTTCGGAAATTAGCAGCATGGGAAATCTCCCCCAAAGTCTCGTTTGCGACCACCAATGCATCATCATAATCCGACCTTTCAGTGAACATGATATCGATCATTGTAAATTTAGGCGGAGTGAGAAGTTTTGTGTATCCGATGAGAGTGGGATAAATATGTCGTTTCCAAGGCCACTGCCCAAGCTCAGGATGGTCTGCATATTTGGCAATACTCTGTTCATCTATATCGATAATCACAATGTCTTTTGAAAAAGTATGATGCGAAGGCAAAAGATGAAACAATGCATCCGATAATTTACGATCTAATGTCGTAGAAAATCGAAAAAAGGAAATGAAGGTAGTGAGTAATGTCGGAACCACTACCATTAGAAAAATCGGGAAGAGTATTTTATTTTGTTTCATTTGTTGTTAATCGTTTTTTATAATCACTCCAATGGTCAATGATGACAGGAGATCCTTCCATAGACACCGAAGATTCAATGAACACTAGTTTTGCGATCCTTAGATTTGTTTCAGGATGTGTTTTTTTCAAAAGATCTGTTCCTTCTGATTTTGCCATTGTATTCAGATAACTAGACAAACCAAGTGGTGAATACCCCACTTGAGAAACAAGACCAACTGCTGCTTCATCCGCTTCTAACTCCACTTTAGCATCTCGGCCTGTCTCAAAAAATTGTTTTTCCATTTCGGTGATTGCAGTTGCCATCGCTGTATTGACAACCTCACTACCTGGAGGAGATAACAATCCTGAAAGGATATCAACAAACACATTTGATTCTTTGAATTCACCGTTGTGAAATAAAATCACATGGCCCATTTCATGCGCAATGATACCGGCTAACTCAGCTTCCGTTTGGATTTTTTTTAAAGTACCTGTGGTAATAAATAAATAACCACCTGGACAAGAAAATGCATTTACCTCTTGTGAATCAATGATCCCTACACGAAATTCCAAATCGTTACGAGAAGAAACAGAACCTAACTTTGATGCTATGGAATTGAGATACCTCGTGAATTCTAAATCACGAACTAAATTGTATTTTTTTAAAAGTCTTGCTGCAAGCGAACGGCCCATCTTCACTTCCGCTTTTGTTTCTCCAAGTACAGGTAACCCAGGATTCGATGAGAATGTAAAAAAGTTCGAACTTGCGGTGATACCTAATTTTTTTTCTTCTTTTGGAGTAGTCTCTTCCAAGGTCAATGGTACGGACTCGAGCCAACGTAATGATTCAAAATCATACAATTCCCCTTCTCCACGTACTCTCATTTTTTGTGTTTCGGAAAGGCCTCTAGCAGCAGCTGTCTTCGTAAAATCAGAGGCACGTTGTCTTGCCACAACGGCTTCCGATGAATTCGAAGTGATCCCTAATTTCATTTGGGTTCCAGGTGGGAGTGGAGATACAAAAAGTTTCGATACCCAACCTGTTTTCTCTTCAACTCGGACTTGTACAAAAAGTCCTTGTTCGGTGATAGGAGTTAGTACTTCTCCTATTTTTAAAAGACTTCCTTCCGCATTTAACTTAGGTTGTGAAAGTAACTTGGCTTTGTTGCTTTGCACATAAACATTTCCTTTAGCGAGTAATGAAACACTAGCAACAAGAAATAAATAGAAGAAAGTGTTCGACTTCATTACCAATGAGTGTTGGGTCGCATCCATCTTTGAAAACTCTTTTTTTAATTTTGACTTTCGAATTGACAATTCCTATTGATCAATTGCTATGAACGGGCAATGAAACATTTTTTTCTCATACTCATCGTTTTGTTTATGATGTTCGAAGGTTGTAAAAAAGAAAAAGATGAAAGTAATACGCTCAGTGCATTAGCCACTCGTTTTTTTATTCGTTCCTTATTTTCTTCCAGTATCAATGCAGAACTTCCTTCCAACCTAAGTGTGCCCGTGCCTCGTTCCATACGAAAGCCTTCCAGTGGTTTGGGTGCAAGTTTTACGCGTCAAAATCGTTCTTCCAAAATGGCTTTTACTAGTAAAGGAATTGCACAAGATACTTTGGATTATGGATTTACAGGACAAAATTTTTTAACAGAAGGAACAAGTATCGTCGCTGAAATACTAAGAGATTCTAAAAAGGACTTAGTACTCATCAGTGGATCCTATCTCATTGCCAAAGCAAGTCCTGGGGTTTGTATCCCTGGTGGAACTGGATCAGTGCGCATCACCCAAAGTATGGAAGAGGAATTCCTGGAAGGGATCGAAAGGCTTGGCCTAAGTCCCGAAGAAGCAAGAGGTGAACTTGTAAGTTTACAAAACGAAGGGATTTTGCCATTCTCAGGCCAAACCGTTCCAACACCTGCAATGGTTTACAAACGATTGAGTAATAGTGAATATGATGTTGAAATTGAATATTCGTTTGCCGATGCCCTTGGAACCCCACAACCTTGTCCCTCCAATAATAAATTCCAAAAGGCAATCAAATTCAAAACAGATAAATCAAAAGTTTTTAGTTCCATCAATCGTTCTTTAAAGGTACTTGGAATTTCTTTAAGTGTGGAGGCATCCATCACTTACATCACACAAGCTGGAAAAAAGACAAAGCAATCCTCAATATCAAACAAGTGACAAGTGGTTCTGGGAATACAGACAAATCCACAACACGATTTACCTTCGAAGAATGTGAGAAGGATACAAGTGCCAATGCAAATAATTGTGTCACATTAAATTATAGCAATGTTTACGATGACCCTGCAGGGAACAAAATCACAACCTCAGTCAAAGGAAGGACCAATGATCTAGGAGGTTATGTCCTCACCGAATACATTGACAATGCCAGCAATTACGAATACTACTTAACCGAAACATATGATCCTGATGGTGAGATCACCTATTTTGCTGTAGATTATTATGATATTGGCACACCAGCTAACGATGAATATGAAGAATTAGGTGTCCTGGATACAGACCTTTACGGCGAGTTCATTGAAACTACCTATACCTTTGAATGGGATGTTTATGTTGACTTCACAACACCTTTGCCAAGTGGCGGAATCGGAGTCGGTGGGTATGCTGCGTATGATGCATTTGTGGTCATGCCAAATGGAGTGAGCCCTGTCAACTTTCCAGATGATTTCATTGGATGGGGAGAGTTTTATATCAATGAATCTGACGCAACTTCAACATACTATGTAGATTTCTATGGGGACGCAAACCAAGTAAGTAATGCCGATGTATGGCGATATGAAATTGATGCCAATGGTAACGAAGTTTACACTCAATTGCTAACGGCTCCAAACGTTCTTTACCAACTATAAAATTGTAACTTAAATCATTGAAATGAAAAACGAATCATTATGTATCTAAACTTTCACCAATCCAAAATCCAAATTTGCAACCAGATGCAACTAAAAAAGTATTTATTCTTAACCATTTTCTTTTTTCCGATTTCACTCTTTGCGTCAGAACCATTTAACAACATACAAGGGTTTTACGGGGAAAGAGCGGCGGGACTTGCAGGAGCTTTTACTGCCATCGCTGACGATCCATCGGGAGCCTATTACAATCCTGCAGGACTTGGGTTTACTCATAATGATGGGATATCTATCTCTGCTAGTAATTTTAAAGATGTCAAACGTAGTTATATCAATATAGACACACCAGGCCAAAGATACAACCAAACCCACCAAGGATTTGATCCCAATTTCATTGGCCTACTCAAAAACTTTGATCGATGGAAGTTTGCCTTTTCGATTGTGAATACATATAACTATTCCTACAATCGCGTGGATCAAGTGAACTACCCTCTTGTTTCTCCTTCCATCAATTCCACTCGGAATTATACAAAAGAACGTTATAACCAACTCTTAGTTGGTCCCAGTTTAGCATACCTACTCAATGATAAGCTATCTCTTGGTGCCACTCTTTATTACATGAATGATACGAAAGAAGTATCGAGAACCCAATTCCAACAATTTTCAGATCTTAGTTATGTGTTGCGCTCTTATGTAGACAATCGTCGCACATCTGGACTTATGCCAGTTCTCGGAATCCAATACCAACCAAATCCCAAACTATCCTTAGGATTTAGTTATCGTCGTATTTTTGTGACTGGTGGGGATCGTTTGTACAATGAAGTTTATGTAGATTCTACACGTAGACCTGGTTCCTCTGCTGTTGACTTCATTGAAGGGACAGGGGGGGGTGCCTCTTCCATTGAACAAGGAGTCTTAACACAAAAACCAAAACTTGTCACCTCCATTCCGCAAACGCAAGAAATGCGATTTGGTGTGGCTTTTTTCCCGACAGCAAGATTTTTAGCTTCCTTTGATATGATTCACACTTCTGGTTATAAAGTCAGAAGGAACCAAGATGAAATTAGCACTATAGGTCGGCGTGTCACATATACAATCAATGATACAGAGGTAAGAGAACTAACTCGATATTCCACAACGAATTTTGCAGCTGGAATGGAATACTATTTGGCTGACACATTCTCTGTATTAGGTGGAATTTATACGAACGAACCCAATACAAAACCAATCTCATGGACAGAATCAGCTGTTGATTTATACCTACAAAATACGTTTGGTAACCAAGTCGCTGCAACTTCTGGCGATGCGAGTGTGATTTACAAAGTGGCTCGCTCAGGAACAAATCCTCGAAATGAATATTCTAGGAACAAAGGTTTTAGTTTGGGTTTTTCATGGGTAACTTCCAAATCATCAGTTTCGGTTACCTACATCCGTGAATTGGGGTATGGAAATTCTAGGATTGACCCAAACTCATTGGCCCAATCCTTCGAATATACTGCCCAGTCTATTTACATCATGGTCAGTTCCAGGAACTGATTATTTTTTCTTAGATTTGGATTGGAAAAAATCTTTAGCATCATCATATCCCTGTATGAGGAGACTTTCAGCTTGTTCTTTTTTAAAATTGAGAATGCTACCAAAACCTAACATTTGTTTTGGTGCTATAACAGAAATTTTAGCACTTGTAAATTGTGTCCGCAGGTTCAGGAAAAAATTCTCAATCGCAGTGAGACCATTCATCATTGATTTTCGGAATTCCAATCCTTGTTCTACACTTTTATAGGAACCAAGTAAGTAGAGTTCAAATAACCTTTCCAATGCCTCATCCTTAGTGACAGGTGTTCCCATAATCGCAGAACTCCCGACAGGTGAGAGTAATACGACAACTATATCGGATGCTTCATGTGTTAATGCTGGAAGTATCGGAGTATTTGCCATCACTCCTCCATCCCAATAGGGTTCTCCATCAATCATTTGCCAAGGAAAAATCATCGGTATGGCTGAAGATGCAAGTAGATGTTCAATTCGTAGTGTCGGATTCTCAAAGAATCTAAGCTCTGAAGTTAAAATGTTAACAGCTGAAATGATGACCTTTGTTTTAGATTCGTTTAGATGACTAAAGTCTAAATGTTCATGGATGAATTTTTTTAATGGGTAGGTTTCTACCAAAGGATAGTATTTTCTTCGGAACAATCCTTTTATCATATTCCATACCGAATAACGCATGATATGTTTTTGATTTAATTTTAACCATAGTTCGGATAATTTTTTTGAATCCATTCCAGAGCCAATGGCACATGCATTGATCGCTCCAACAGATGTTCCACAGATAATGTCTGGTTTCCAATTAATTTCTTCTAAATATCGTAATACTCCTGCTTGGTAGGCACCTCTTGCACCACCTCCAGATAAAACCAATGCTTTCTTTTTTGCCATAGTAATTACCACTAAAGAAAAATATCTCTTCCTGTTACGTACCTTTCCTTCCACCATTTTTCATTTAAGGATTGGATGACAACACCTCGGCTCGTTGAAGCATGGATAAAATTTCCGTTCTCTAATACCATACCCACATGTGTGATCTTTTTGGTATTGGGCGACGCAGAGAAAAATACCAAATTCCCAATTTCCTGTTTTTCCCTTGAAACAAATTTTCCAATCTGTGATTGGTCTTTTGCTGATCTAGGAATTGCCTTTTCTTTCATTCCAATTTTTGGATCGGTTAAGATGGATTTTGTCAATCCAGAACAATCAACACCACGTTTGGAATAACCACCATACAAATAAGGAGTTCCAATCCATAACCTACCGACTGGATCCACTAACTTACGTTTGGAGGAATTCTCTGTTTGTGTAGGTTGGGAAGTAATCTGTTCTTCCATAAAAATGAGATTCGGATCTAATTTTGGTCTTTCTTTTGTGATCCATTCTCCTTCTTCATTCCAAATGATTTCTGTTCTACGATCTGAAACTTTAAAGTCATCAATTGTGTTTTTCCCTGAAAGAACAGAGATTGTATCCTCCATGACTGTATTCCAACGTACAACAGAATCAGAATTCGTTGATTCTGGTTTCATCTCAACCATCAGTTTTTTTTGTTTTTCAGAACTGAGTGTTAGGATATTTTTAGGTATTTTTTTTTCTAATTGTTTGAGAATGACAATCGGATTGGATTCTTGTTTTCGCAACAGAACATACAATCGACCAACCACAAACAATGTTTCACCTGTCCAAGATTTGCTTTTTGCAGATGAAAAAAGATATAACATTTCTTCTTCCGGCACTTGGCTCAATTTCATCTCCCGATAAATCTTACCTAAAAATGGAATTTCTTTTTTGTTAGGTTTGGTTGAGATGAAGTAAGGTATTAGTTCTTCCGTTTCCTCCCATTCATATCCGTGGTCTCGTAAAATGACAAATCGTTCTACTTCCGATGCAAATTCCGAAGGTGACATCGATTCAAACACAGCCCACACCCGCAAGGATTGGATGATGTTTTGGATTTCTTTTTGGTTGGCTCGGTCACCTAGTTTTTTTCGAATTTCACTTCGAATGAGTAAGGTCTCTTGTTTGTTATAACCAGATTCTAAAAGTGTGTCTAAATTTTGTGAATGTAAAAAACAAGGAAAAAGGAAAACCAATAGACAAATCGATACATTAAAATCTTTTGAAAACATGAACCAAGGAGTAAGGTAATCTACACAGATTGTAAAGAAGGATTTAAAAATTTCTCTCGGTTCATTTTGATTTTCTCAAAGGACGAAACATATCCCAGTTCAATCAAACGTTCATACGCAAACCAATCAAGTAATCCAAAATTATTGGTAGGAATTTGCAAAAACAAATCTGAGATTTTTTCTGTTTGGCGGATTCGTTCTCGGCTCGATGCTAAAATCGAACGGATGATTATATCACCTATGGGAGGAAATTTTGGTTTTAAGATGTCTTGGAAATTGATGAGATTTGTCATTTGAAAAATTGGGTTTGTCATCACTCCTGGTTTGTTCACATCAAAGTATTCACAAAGTTCGCGGTCTTGGTCAGGATAAATGTCACCAAATACATCTACCGAAATCACTTTTCCAACACCCTTCTCTTTGAGTGTGATACCAGGAACATTATCAAGAACTCCTCCATCCACATAAACGATGCCATCATCAATGAATGGAGGTACAATACCAGGAATGGAAGTACTAGCCCGGATTGCTTTCCATAAACTTCCTACTTCTTGTACATGGATTTCAGAATGGGAAAGGTTGGTTGCAACCGAGAAATAAGGGATCCACAAATCTTCAATTTGGATTTCTCCAAAAAAATTCCGAATAGCTTCCGTGTATTTTTTCCCTGTTGTTAGGGATAAAATGGGAATTGTATATTCATTTAGTAGATCTTTGGATACCCAAAATTCCTTGGCTTTTACTTTACTTCCCTCACTAGATTCACCCATGGCAATGAGAGCAGCAAAAATGGAACCAGCACTTGTACCCGAAACCATATCAATCGGTATCGCATTTTCTTCTAACGCTTTGAGTACACCTAAATGGGAAAACCCTTTGGCACCACCACCACCTAATGCAAGGCCTATGGATTTGCCAAGTAAACCTCTGCCCAATCTTTCCCATGTATCCATTCGTTCTAAATGAACATGAAAATGACGATGGAATCTCTTTTTTTCTAAGTGTTTGATTGTACCAGGGCGAACCATATCTCGATTTGATTGCAAGAGGACAAGAACATGATTACGATCACTAAACTTACGTTTATCGATGAGAGATTCCATTTGGATACAATTTGGATCCTCATTTGCATCTTTGATATAAACAAAGGTATCAGACTGGCGCAGTGTCCTTTCGACATATGAACTTAATTTGCCTTCGTCCTTTACTAAATAAAATATATAATCGTATTCAGCTTCAATTTGGGTGAAAAATCGAATGATCCAAGGTTCCCTATCTGCTTCCTCTAATTTGTCCAATTCTTTCATTCGATCGTTGAACATCGATTCATCGACAACATAAAAAGATCCATACCGAAGGATTACAATTCCGAGATAATGAATCATATCTAAAATGATTTTTTCAGGAAGGGAAGAAAGTAAGGTGAAGGTTTTTGCTTGTGGGACAAATCCTTTCATTTCCGTTTTGGCATGAGCCAAACGTTCTGCGATGATTTTTGTAATTTGAAGTAAACTTTCAGGGTATTTCACAAGAATGGACAATGCCACGTCTCTTGGAACTCGGATGAGTTCTGAATCTCTCACTGCTTTCACAGTGGCAGAACGTTTTTCTCCTGTAAATAAACTCAACTCTCCTATGATATCGAGACGTTTGAATTCACCTACATCTCGGATACTGCCATCGGCACTTCGTTTTTCGTAACGAAGTTTTCCGGCAGCCAAAATGTACAGATCGTTTCCATCTGAATGTTCCAAAAAGAGAATTTCTCCTCCTTTTAAAAATTCACGTACAGTATGTGCCATCATTTCACGTAACACGGAATGAGGGAGGTTTTTAAACAAATCCGCCAATGTCAAATACTGTGCAAGAGTGGGAATTTTCGATTTTCGGATCCGTTTCACAACAAAGGTTTTAGTAGGATTTAAAACAAATTTCAAGCAACCTTTTCTCTATTTTGGGTAACGCGAACGGATTCGATTGAAAAAAGAAGAGTAGTCATAATTCATCCTTCCTTACAATGGGAAAGGAGAAGAGGCTTATGATCGCAAGTTTACGTGGGAAATTACTCCAATTAGAAATTGATCGTTTGGTGATGGAAGTGTCTGGCGTGGGTTATGAAGTGATGATCCCTTTTCCTCTGCATTTAGAATGTAAGGATAAAATTTCTTCTGAGATTTTTTTACATACCTTCCATTCGATCACAGACCGTGGACAAAGGTTATTTGGATTTTCTTCTAAAAAAGACCGCGAATTATTTGAACTCATTAAATCCCTACACGGAATTGGAGAACTTACCGCATTAAAAATATTATCTTTTTTCCAAGCAGATGATCTTTACCAAATCGCAAAAGCCGATGACAAAAAAACTTTGGAAAAAATTCCCAAAGTAAAAGGGAAAACTTCTGAAAAGATTTTATTTGAAATCAAACAAAATCTAAAAAAATTTGAGATGTTTTTAAATGAAGGAACAACTGAATTTAGTATCGTAGACCGAGAAACAGATTTAGCAACCCTTGCTCTCATCCAACTTGGTTTTGATGAAAAAACTGCCACCAAACAAGTAAACGATGCAAGAAAAACAAACCCAGGTTTATCAGCATCGGATATTGTAAAACAAGTGATCACTGGGACCAAATAAATCAAAACATTCTATGTAAGTACCAATTGTTTCCTATTTTGATAAAACTTGGGTTGATCAAATAACGTTCGAGTTTGGGATTTGAATCAAAACGAAATTTGAGTTCTACCTCTTCTTTTGATCCGATGTAAACATCAATGACCACAAGGCCAGCTTGGTTAAATACATCACGGATGGTAAGATTCCCTTGGTTTCCTTTTTTTAGATCTAGTTTTTTCCCGTCAAAATAATACAAAGAAAAATAACCATTTGGATCTTTTAAGTCCAAAGCCACTTCTTGTTTGGACCAATACCCTTTGGCATCAACAAATAAACCAGTTTCTGCATCAACAAAGTCCAAAAGGTGGGAAAAATGGCCCTCACACAAATCAAGTAACAATTGTTTTGTTATATAAATTATCAGAGTTATATCAAATTGAGAAATTCCTTTTCCATACACAACCCCTTGTTTGACAGGAAAAGGACAGCTAAGGATTCCTATATTTCGTGATTGTGGATTTTGTATTACACTGGTAACGTTTTTACCAACACAAGTGGAAAAAAATATGACGAGTGAGAAGATTATCAATAATAAATAGATTTGTTTGGGGAAACGTGACCACATTACATTGTTTTGTTGAGTAGATCCTCAAACAAATCCCCCGAGTACATTTCAAGTGCACCATTACTTGCTGCGATGATTTTTTTGCCTGCTTCTGTTACATCAAAATTCCCAATCACATACCCTTTGGTTGCACCCATATCTTCCATTTGGTTTGTCATCTCTCGCAAAAAAACATCGGAAACCTTTGCATCTTTCCATTTACGCACACGAAAGAGAGCACGTTTGTTCACATCCTCTTTGGAAGAAGCTAGTAAATTGACTCCATCTGCTTCTGGGTTTGCAATTTCTTTAGTAACCCGATAACCAAGGCTCATCACCATCCGAGTGGCTTGGTTTTTAAAATTAGTTCCTGGTAAACTGATGAATTTTTCAAATTTGTCGAGACCCAACATATCCAATTTGGATGTGAGTTTTTTTCCATTTTCATCTACCATCCCTTTGATATTAAAAGGTTTGGAGGAACGCATCCCACTTAACTCAAAATAACGAGAGTTTGGAAATAGATTCACGGATAATAAATTCAATTCACGTGTTAAGTCATATTCATGAGTTAAGGATTCAACTGTTCCTGTTCCTCGTTCCAATCGGTATTTTAAATTTGCTAATGCAATCACATCAGGATCATCCATTCGTTCTGCTTCGGCTTCAATTAAGTATTCAGCTCCATCTTCATACCGACCCATGTATGTTGTGATCATCGCAAAATGAATGCTACACTCTGTAATTTCGCTTTGCCAAGCATTGAGTTTTGCCATTTCCAGACACAACCTTCCATACTTCAAAGCTTCTGGAAAATTTTGCATGAGAATGGCTTCTGTCATCAGAAATTGGAATAAGGTGAATCTCACAAATTCATCTTCAATTTGTTCGCTGATAGCGATGGCAGTTTTGACTGCATCTTTGTGTTTGTTTTCTCTGGAAAGTGATAGAGCGTATAAAAATCCTGAAACTGGAGTTTTTTCGATTTTATATGCTTTTTCAAAGTATTCTCTTTCTTTTCCACCACCGGTCACTCCAGAGATCACACCTTTGGCAATATAATATGATGTGAGATTGACCTTCTCTTCCGGGATCCTTGCAAAAAAATGCTCAGCGATTTTGAATTCTTTTTGTCCAAGTGCCATAAAACCCAAACGAATACAGGCGATCGGATTGGATCTGTCCACTTGGAGTGTGTCTAGGTAATGGAAAAACGCTTCTTCAAAAAAATCTTTGTTATAATAAATCTCCGCAATCCGGTTGGAAACTGTGACAGGATCAATTTCCTTGGTGTATCGGTTATTTTTTTTGATGATTTCGAGGTGTTTTGCTTCGTTGAGAGGGTCATTCTCCATGGCATAAATTTTTGCCATCACGTAATGACCGTAGGGATTTTGATGGTCTTCTTCTAGTTTTTCCCTAACAAGGGCCCTTGCATCTAGAAAATTCCCTAAAGTGGCAAGGCTTAAGGCTTTTGCATAACTATCCCGCCTCTGTCCAATAACAAAGGTCAAGAGAAACCCAAGTAAAATCACTGCGGCTCCTACAAAGATAAAAAATGCCAATTTCGAATACTTCCTATTTTCCTATTTTGGTTGGTAAAAAAGAGTCTTACGTCAATTCTGTCCTGGAAGTGATACAACTCACCTACATTTCGTTTGCTCTTCGACTTCTCGTTAGAGATCGTCTCTATTCCTTGGCCTATGGCCTTGTGGGAACTCTTGTTTTTACTTTCCTCGTCCTAGCAGTCAGGATCCACTTCCATTTGTACGCGGGAGTGTCTCTTACTAGTATCGTTTCCTTTGACAAGTCTCCTCAGATTCTTTTTTACGCTACTAGCTTTGCACTCATGACTTTATTTTTCTTCCATTGCCTTCATTCCCTCGGTGATATCGGTGTGATGATGGCGGTAGGAGGCAATCGTTTTGGGTGTATCCTTCTTCATTCTTTGTCCTTATTTTTCCTATTTTTACCAAGTTTCCTACTGGCGGTCGTCCTAAATTTAGGACTTCTTTCCCCTCCACCAGACTTTGGTCTTTTTGCGGAAGTTAAATCCATTTTCACTTGTTTGGTGCTTTTTCTCTTTTTAGGAATCCTTGTCTCCTTTCCCACTGTTGGCATCAGTACCTACATTGATCCTTACCAGTCGATACGGAGGCAAAAATAATGTTACTCCGTGTCCACAATCTCACCAAGCGGTTTGGAAGAGAAGAAGCTGTAAGTTCGGTAAGTTTCGATGTGAACCAAGGAGATTATGTGGCCATCATCGGTCCATCTGGTTCTGGAAAAACCACTCTCCTTTCGATGTTAACAGGGATGTTGTCTCCAACGGAAGGGGACATTTTGTACGACCAAATCAAACTCTCTCAAATTTCCAAACAGGAACTTGCGGAAATTAGAGCTCGAGACCTGGGACTTGTGTTTCAATTTTCAGAGTTAGTTGGAAACTTAACGATTAAAGAAAATATCCTACTCCCTGCTCTGTTTACTAAAAAATTTTCGAATGATGATTACATCCGTAAATGTGATTACCTGATCGAACACCTAAAATTAGGTGACATCCAAAACTCATTGCCTAGGACTTTGTCAGGTGGCCAAATCCAAAAGGCAGCCATTGCTCGTTCCCTCATCAACGATCCTGCGATTCTTTTTGCGGATGAACCATCTGGAGATTTGGATCCAGAAAATAGTTATTTAGTGCAATTATTACTCAATGAATACAATAAACGCAATCATTCGATCATACTTGTCACACATGATATGAAACTTGCTTTTGATGCCCAAACCGTTTATGAAATGAAAAACGGAAGGTTCGAACAAGTGATCAAGGGCGAGTGAAGTTTTGAAACAGGCAATTGGTGTTGATATTGGTGGTGGGAGTATCCGAGTTTCTCTCTTTAATGATAAAGGGGAAGAACTGAAGTCCAATCACAAAAAAACACCTGACCACTTAGACAATGATTCCTTTTTATCTGTTTTAATCGAAGCCATCGAACCATTGGCAAAAGAAAGTATTGGCATTGGTGTTGGCTCCCCTGGCCCACTGAATAATGAAACAGGTGTTTTACTGAAAAGTGCCAATATGATTGGCCTTAATAACCTACCCATCAAATCTTCCTTAGAAGCTAAATTTTCTCTCCCCGTATTTTACGAAAATGATGCAAACTGTGCAGCATTAGGAGAAGCTATTTTTGGTAATTACAAAGATTGTGAATCCCAACTGATCCTCACCTTAGGTACGGGAATTGGTGGAGGATTTGTTTCCAAAGGCAAATTGTATTCAGGGTATTTAGGCAATGGAATCGAAATTGGCCATACCACTTCCGTCATCGATGGAGCTTTGTGTGGGTGTGGAGTGAAAGGTTGTGTCGAAAGTTATTTTTCCACAATCGGATTTCTCAATCGGTATTTTGAAACAACAAATACCAAACTCACCAATGCTGAAGTTTTTTTCCAATTGGTCAAAAATGGTGACTCGGTAGCAAAGGATATTTTAGAATTTGGAACCAGGGCACTTGCGCACGCAGTTCGAGGAGCAGTCCATCTACTCAATCCAGAAGCGGTAATTTTTGTGGGTGGTATTACCAAGTCTTATGAATTTTTTGGAAGTGCATTGGAAGCAGAAATCCGTACCACCATCTTCCCTGTGTTAAATGAAAGATTACAAATAGGACCCGGTGGCAATTTATCTGGTACGTTAGGTGCTGCATCTCTAGTATTCGCAAAGGAGAAAAAATAAGATGGAAAACTGTATTTTTTGTAAAATCATTAAGGGTGAAATCCCTGCCAAAAAAGAATATGAATCTGATTCTATCTTTGTCTTTCACGACATCACTCCCCAAGCGCCAATTCATTTACTCATCATTCCCAAAGTTCATATCAATAGTATGAATGACATTGCATCATTGGATCCCAAGGTAACTGAGGAAATCTTCAAAGTGATACCAAAACTTGCCGAAAAAAATGGAATCCATGAAAAAGGATACCGCCTTGTCAATAACTGCGGAAGTTATGGTGGCCAAACAGTAGGACACCTCCACTTCCATCTATTAGGTGGAAGGCATTTACAATGGCCACCGGGGTAATGACAAAATGAGAAAATTAATTTTTGGAATCATCGTTTCAGGCATTGCCATTTATTTTTTACAAAAAAACTTTGATATCAGTGAATTCAAACGTTTAGAAGGGAAAGTCAATTGGTGGATATTCCCACTCCTAATCCTTTCCAACTTATGGGCCTTTGTTCCATTTTCCATTCGTTGGTTCCATCTTTTAGAAGAAAAAATCACCTTCACTCAATCCTTCACTACCGCAATCATTGGAGTTGGTTTGAACATGGTATTACCAGCTCGCGGTGGGGATTTGGTAAGACTACTCATGAACAAACGAGATTCTGATTTACCTCTCACACATCTCTTAAGTCGAATTTTTTTAGAGAAAGTGATGGATTTGGGGGCCGTTGTGGTCATTGGTGCGGGCGCTCTTTTTTATATGGGACTTGGCCAATCAAAAAACCTAAGCCTTTTACTCATTTCTGGTCTCGTCATATTGGCGATGTTAGTTGGATTAATTTTAGTCAAATACTTCCTAACAACTTTACAAAAACTCTTATTCAAAAGTTTTTCTCTGATTGGGAAACATTCTTTTTATAAAACAAAACTAGACCACCACCTAGTTGAGTTTTCAGAGTTTTTGCAAGGTGACAAACTGATCAAACCATTGGCCTATTCACTTCCAACATGGATTTTTGGTTATGCGATCACGTATTACTTAGCTGGTATGCTCATAGGTATGCCAATTAAGTTTCCCGAAGCCTTACTTTTTATGTTTTTAGGGGGAATGGGAGTGGCTATCCCCTCTGCTCCATCTGGGATCGGAGTATTTCACGCGGCAATCATATCAGGTTTTATCATTTTAGGAAGGGACCCAGGAGAAGGACTTGTGTATGCAACTGTTGTCCATCTAACACAGTTTCTCATCACAACAACTTTATCCTGTTTTGCTTACCTTCATTGGCGTTTTTTGCATAAAAAATAATATAAATTCAATTATTTTTTTTCACAAATATCTTTTCTCTTCCACTCTAAATGGAGATGGAAGGGATTTTGCCAATCAATCAAAAATGGAAACTATCGGTTTTCTTTATTTTAATCGTAACATTCTTACAATGTTCTCCTTCGTTTTTTCAAAATGAAAAAAACTCTTCTAATTTGGAGAACCCCTTCCTTCCACTACTCTCTGTTAGTTTAGGAACTTACCTTTCACCTTCACGTTTTGATGCCTATGCAGAAAAAAATATTGATTGGAATCGTTTTTTAGGAACGTGGATTGAGATCAAACGCATTGACAATCCATTCCAATCCGGACTCACAAATGTTTCTGCAGAATACTCACTGCGAGAAGATGGAAATATCCGAGTGAAAAACCAAGGTACATCCTCAAATGGCGTAACTACCATTGAAGGGATAGCCCTTTTACCAGATCCGAATCTCGGTAAATTAAAGGTTAGTTTTTTATACCCAATTTTTTTTGGTGATTATTTGATTCTTAAAATTGACCGCCAAGGGTACCAAACAGCCCTCATCGGTGGGCCAGAATCTAATTTTTTATGGATCTTTTCCAGAGAGAAAACAATTTCGCAATCGATCGAAACAGAATATATTTTGTATGCACAAACGATTGGTTATGATACCAACCGTTTGCAAAAATTCTAAGATTTATCCGAGTGCTTTGATCACATCCTCAGGTGCTTGCACTAATTCAACAAGAACCCCTTCACTACAAAGTGGAAACTCTTCGTTTCCTTTCGGGTGGATGAAACAAACATTATAACCGGCCGCTCCTTTTCGAATTCCACCAGGTGTGAACCTTACGCCTTGTTTGGTGAGGTATTCCACACAGGCTTCTAAATGATCAATCCAAAGGCCAATGTGGTTGAGTTTTGGATCGTGTACTTTTGGACTTTTGTTTGGATCAATCGGTTGCATCAGATCAATTTCAACCTTGTATTGTCCATTTCCCATGGAAAGGATGTCCTCGTCGACATTCTCTTTTTCACTTTTGTAATCGGAAACTTTTGTAAGTCCCATCACTTCAACCCAAAATTTCGATAATTTTTCTTTGGATTCTCCACCAATGGCAACTTGTTGGATCCCTAACACTTTAAATGGACGTGACATGTAAATTCCTCTATCAATTGAATAATAAAAATTTCTTCTTCACCATTGTAAAAAACTTACTGTTAGAAGAAACTTATTTTTCGAATGGTTTCAGATCAGGAATACTGATTTTAAAAAACTACGTTATTATTCCGCTAAAATCAGTAACGTACTAAACTGAGAGTTTAAGATTTGGAATTTTTGTAAAAATTCTTTGATCCCTTCTTCACTCACACCACCCGAATAATCAAAATCACTCTCCAATATGAGTCGGCCATCAGCATCCATATAACTTCTTGAATACCTCATTTTCTGATTCCATTTATTGGCTAATTCGATTTTATTTTTTTTATCTGTGTTAAACGAAGAATAAAATTGAATGGAAGAGTCATTGCCGGAAACAAGTCCTACCTTATAATCTTGGTAAGAAACAATCAAAAGTTTATCTTCATCACTTAAAATTTTATACCCTAACTCTACCAAAAGTTTTTTGAGTAAGTTCTTTTCGACTTTGTAATATAAGGTGGCAGATTTAGATGCTAATTCTGTTTCCTTTCCTTTGGATGACTGAGCGACAAGTGAAAAAAATAAGGTGAAACACAAAAAGGATGAAACAAAAAATCTCACAGTGAACCTCTAAATCTGGAATGTTAGACTAAATGGAAAAAAGACGAAAAAACTTTCTATTTTACCAATCTATTTACAAAATTTGGAATTTCGTGAGAAAGAATTCAATCCATTTCTCTGAGAAATTGATGCAAAAAGAAAAAAAGTAGAATTTCATTAGAAATACATTTGATTTTCCATTCATCTAGGAACTGCTAAACCATTATCCATGAAGATTTCTTTTCATTTTCCTGTTTTTCTAATCCTACTTTTCTTTTCACTTTTTACTTGTAAACCTGGTCAGACAAAAAACTCAAACCCAGCTGGCCCAAAGCTTGATTCCATTGAAACATACAAAAAAGAATCTAAATACCCCTACCTCTATACGGGTAAAATTAATTTAGAACATTTTATCAAATTAAAAAATGACATCGCTATATTACATTTAACAAACGATAAATTAAATACCAAAGCCTCAATTGCAGGAGCTATCCGAAAGGTATACGAATTTGTTTCCATTGATTTTACTCCCAAAAGTTTTTATGAATTGAATCTAAAAAATCCTGAAATCATCCCACAAGGAACCATCCTCCCGACAGAGGATCCGAATATTATACTGATTAAAAAAAATCCCGCTTACAAAAAAGAATCACAAGATTGGGAGTTCAAAAAACGAATTGAGTTACACCAACATTTCATTTCCTTAAACTTGGATATCCATGATTTGGAAACACACTTGGATAAAATTCACTCAATAGCTAAACATGATCCCAATCTAATGCAAAATCAAAATGAAACCCTTGAAAAAATTATCTTTTTGGCAATGTTAGGTTATACGGAAGAGATAGACCCACACACACGGGTTTACGATGCCAAAGAAATCAAAGCAGATACATCGTTTAATGTTTTAAACAATATTTCGCACCGAATCATCACTGGATACCCTGATATTCTTTATATCAAAATCAAAAATTTCCTCCAATTTAATGACCAATTCACCATCGCAAGTGCGACTAAAAAAATCATTGAACATGAATTAACTGAAAAAAAGAACAATCAGAATACGATTGGTGCTTTACTCATAGATTTAAGAGAAAGTGAACAATCAAATCTCATTGAACTTAGAAAATTTTTATCCTTATTCACATCTACACAAAACTTATTTAGCATACGCAACAGATATGAAGCCAATATTTATCCATCTCTGAAAGGGGATCCTATTCTTTGGGATGGTCCTATGGGAATCTTAGTTGGTCCCAAAACAACTGCGGGAGGAGAATTAGTTGCTGGAAGTTTACGAGAAAACAAAAAGGCAATCATTTTAGGTTCCCGTACCTTTGGACAAGGCACCTTTCAATTGTTTTACGAAGTTGGCAAAAAAACAGGATACTTTTATGCGATTACGAATTCAAAGATGGTGTTACCTTCCGGGGAAGAAATCCAAGGATTTGGAATTTTACCTGATATCATCATTGAGGATCCAAACAAAGAATCCAATATCCCTCATGAGACAAAATTTTGGAATTGGATCAAACCTACAAATGCCAAAAACCCATTCATACCAAAAAACATCCAAACCAAACTGGAAGAAAAAATGGGGGTGAACCAAACAAACAAGGGTTTGTTTGCGGAAGAGAACCCTACCGATTTAGACCCAGTGTTTACCCAATCCATCGAATACTATAAAACATATTTGAGTTCTCAGAATGAACTGAAATAAAGTTAACAGTTCTGTGAATTGAGTTTCAATTCGGATTCCTAAATGTACATCTTACATTTTCGAATCGATTTTAAATTGGTAAGCAATGTCTTTCATATCAATTGCAGTTTGGTTTAACTCAGCGGAACTATCTGCTGTTTGCATGGAAACTTCACTCATTTGATTGGTTCCAGAACTGATCTCACCTAATGCCAAAGCATTTTGGTTCATTGCTTCCGAAACGGAAATAATTGCATGGTGCACTTCACTGATGCTACTACTGATTTCTTTTGCCAACATAAATGTTCGTTTTGCCAATGCATTAATCTCTTCTGATTGGCTTTTGTATTCCTTTCCGGATGCAACTACAGTTTCGTAATCAGGAATCACTTTCCCAGTGATCATATTCAATAGTTCTTTTACTGAATCAACCATTTCCATCATTGCTTTTTCTAGTTTGTGATTCAGTTCCACGATCTTTTTGACAGTTTCTTGTGACTTACCTGCTAAATTAGAAACTTCTGTAGCAACCACAGCAAAACCCCTTCCATGTTCACCTGCTCTTGCTGCTTCAATGGCCGCATTGAGAGAGAGTAAATTTGTCTGGTCTCCAATTTCAGCAATCATACTTGCCAACTCACGAATCTCTTTTATCGCTTCCGCATCTTTTACTGCACTTTGGATTTTGACATTGATGGTTTCAAATAAGGATTTGGCATCGATTAATGATTTCCCAACAAAAGATTCCAATTCGCTAGCTTTTCCTTCAATTTTTTCTGCTCCTTTCGAAACCAATTCCATTTCGTTTCCTAATAGATTGAGAGTTTCAATCATTGAATTGGATTGAGAAGAAATCTCTTCGGCAGAAGCTGATACATTTTCAGCACTTGCAGAAAGTTCTTGGACTGAAGAAGCAATCTCTTCAATGGTAGCGGAAGAATCAGAAGCTAACGAAGATAGATGGGAACTTTTACCAGTTATGGATTCTGATAAACTCTGGATTTTTTGAACAATCGAAATTAAGTTATGGCGCATTTTCTCCAAACTTTTTGCCATTCCGCCAATTTCATCCTTTCGTTCTAATTGGATTTTAGGAACTTCGAAAGACAATTCATTATGAGAAATTCGATTCATCAACATAGAGGCTTCGCGTATTGCATGTGTTACTTTTGTTAACACATATCCCATACCAATCGAGACAACGATCACTGAAAACAGGATACTAAAGATCGTTAAAACTGCTATGGAATCCAATGACTTTGTCATGGCAGAAACTGGAACACGGTAGATCACTCGCCAAGGAACTGAATGTAATTGGTAACTACCATACAAACAATGTTTGCCATTTGAATCCTTTCCTGAAAAAATATGTATTGCTTCGTTCGCAGATTTTAATTCGGAAACAACCTCTTCTGGAAATGCTTGGCTGATCTCTTTGTCTAGAAGTTGGCTATCAAGTGCAAGTTGGATGCTCCCTTTCCCATCTACGAGCCAACTTTCTCCCCCAAATTGGTCTTGTTTTGTGAATTGTTTAGAAGCAACCGATACATTGATCCCAAGAGAACTGAT
This sequence comes from Leptospira limi, assembly GCF_026151395.1. Classification (NCBI taxonomy): domain Bacteria; kingdom Pseudomonadati; phylum Spirochaetota; class Leptospiria; order Leptospirales; family Leptospiraceae; genus Leptospira; species Leptospira limi. The sequence continues at coordinate 2,155,909 of NZ_JAMQPV010000001.1, read as the reverse complement.
GAGAACAGGAGTTCCATTTTCGATGGTTACACCATTTACAAAGATTGCGTATGACTTGTATTCGGCAGTGTAATCCATATTGATCACAAGTTCTTTTTTGGATTGGATGAGATCAAAAAACCAACTATCATCCGAGTCTTTGTCACTTAATGTATCAATTTTTTTAGCAGAATAATCCCAATAATTTTTTGTCTTGGGATTGATGAGTCCCAAATACGTAATATAACCTAATTTTTCTTTGTAAGAAGTTAAATTCTTAAACACTTGTTCGGATAGGTCACCAGTTGGTTCTCCTGCTTTGGCCCAACGAATGGTATTGTGATCGGACGCAATGATCACTGCAGTTTCCTTTGCACGTTCCAAAATAGAATCAATGGTTGCTGATTTGGATTCTAAAATCTTCACCATATCAAAACTTTCTAATTTTGAAATGATCGTACTTCTCCCAACATAATAACTGAGAAAACCAGTTAACCCACAAGCAAGAGTGACAGAAAGGATGGTTAAACTGATCAGTTTTGTACGAAGCGAATTTGGCTCCCATTTGAATTTCATAAATTGTGAATCCTATCGAAAGAATTTTAGAATGTTTTCTTGCTAAAACAAAGCATCTAGTATAAAGTGTTCTAACATTTTTGCATCCAATGTCACAAGGAAAAAATAAAACATGAAGTTACTTTTTTATATTCTTTTCTTGGGATTGATCATTACAATGCAATCAAGTATCATTGCGGAAACAAAAGAGAAAGATGAGGCTGTATCTAAGGATCCAACCACTCTTTATCCTGCAAAAACTTTAGAATCGGCGCAAGGCCAACAAACAGCGCCAGGTGAAATCAGTTACCGTTTGACCGGAATGTTAAAAACAGATTTTGCATATGCCAATCATTCTGTTTTATCGTTTGGATTTGATAATTTAGTTGGTCCCACAGTTGCCAAAAGGCAAGTACAAGCAAGGGATTCCGAACCTCGTTCGGGGATTTACCCTACCAGCTCTTTACTTGGTGCAGAGATCAGTTATGGCGCAAAAGCAAAAGCTATCTTCGAAGCAGATTTTGTAGATCTTACAAAAAGTACTGCTGGTGCAGAAACAAAACCGAGGGTCAGACAAATGTATTTCCAATACAATCCCAGTTCCAATTTACAATTTTTTCTCGGGAGAACATGGGATATGTTTGCAGGTGTATTCCCTCAATCTTATAACGCGAGTGCCTTTATGTCAGCTTCTGGTAATATTGGTTGGCAAAGAGAACAAATTGGACTTTGGTACAAACTAGGAGAATTCAAGTTTGGTTCTGCCATAGGGACAACAGGATTCCATAATGATCCAAATGTAAAAACCAATATTGAAAGGAACTCGATGCCAACCATCACAGTTCGATTGGATTGGATCCCTTCCACCAATTTACTTTTCACGACTTCGGCAATTGGCACCAAACTGAAAGTAAGTGATCCCAAAACAGATTCGTCAAGGGATGGTTTGCCTCTTTATCCAGACCAAACGATTGATCCTAACCCATCACTCTCAAAAACAATCGCAAACCAAACTGCCAACCAAAGAACCATACTCGATTCCGGTGGTGTTTCCTTTGGATTTGTTTGGAAACAAGGGAAATTTGAATCAAGAGGTGAAATCTCTTATGGCACAAACCTAACATCCATTACTGCCTCTGGTATCGCACCATTCCAATCAACTACTTATGGTGAAACTTTTTCGGATAGTAACCTTGGATTTTTATCAGGTGGGTTTGCCAATGATGCAAAAGCAAATACCAAACGAAAATTTGAATCTCCGAAAGAAGTCAGTGGATTTCTCAGTTTGAATTATGATTTCACAAAACAGTTTGGTTTAGGCCTTCATGCTGGTATCTCCAAAATCACAAATCCGGAAATACTTGTAGGTGCTGATTTTAATTCCCTCCCAACCAGCCGTTCCGATCAGTTCCAATGGACCTCTAATCCCAAAATTATGGGATCCATAAGGGAAAATTTGAATTATGGTATTCGGATGAATTATGATCCAGAAGAACGAATTCGTTTTTTCTTACAAACAGATGTATTTCGCACCTACTACAAAGATGTAGATCGTTATTCAGGTGTATCAGCTCATATCGGTAGTTATGATCCCATTTCGCAAACAGGAGAATTACGGGACCCTGGGAACCAGTCTAGCAGACCCAGTGCTGTTTCAGAATCATTCATGATCCGCCTCGGCGGTTTATTTCGATTTGATACTTGAGTTTATAGTATCTAACCATTTTAAAAGCATTTGTTTTAGATTTTCTTTTTGAATTGGTTTACTCAAATAATCATTCATTCCCACTTCAAAACATTTTTCTTTTTCACCTGCAATGATTCCCGCTGTAACGGCAATGATGGGTATTTCTTTCCCTTTATGAATTTTTCGAATTTCGATTGTTGCATCATATCCATTTTTAATCGGCATTTGTATGTCCATAAGGATTAAGTTAGGAGATTCTTTTTGAAATACAGCAATTGCTTCCTCGCCATTCTCAGCTTCGAGAATCAATGCATCGTCTATAATTCGTTTGATGAAATTTTTCATCAAACCCATATTGACTGCGTTATCCTCTACCACCAATATTTTTATCGTCTGTTCCTTTGTATTGGAATCTGAAAATCCTTTCGATTCAATTGTTGTTACTATCGATTCTTTTTGTAAAATTGGATCATGTTCTGGAATACGAAATGGAATCTCAAAATAAAATTCACTCCCTTCTCCAACTTCACTATTCAATTTTAAATTTGATTTCATCAAACTTAAAAGTTGCTTACAAATTGCAAGACCAAGACCTGTCCCACCAAACTTTCGTGTTGTGGAAAAATCTTCCTGTGTAAACGAATCAAAAATTTTCTTTTGGTTTTCTTTTGCGATTCCAATCCCTGTATCTTTTACAGAAATTCTAATTTTAACTTCATTTTCTTCACTTGTATCCAAACGGACAAGCCTACATTCGATAAAACCTTTTTCGGTAAATTTAATTGCATTTCCAATTAAATTCAAAAGAACCTGCCGCAATCGATTGGAATCGAACATTAAAGTTTGCGGAATGTTTTCATCAATAAACAATCTGATATCTAAACCTTTTATAATTGCTTGGATATCCATAATTTTGATCGCTTCTAGAACTAATTTTTTTAAGTCATTAGCCTCTTCTGCTAATTGTAATTTTCCTGCTTCCGCCTTTGAAAAATCTAATATATCATTTACGATATTCAAAAGAGTATGTGCTGATTGTTTTACGATTTGAGCATATTCATTGAAAGAAGTATCAACCAAAGTTTCTGCAAGTAAGTCCGAATAACCAATAATACCATTCAGAGGTGTTCGAATCTCATGACTCATATTCGCTAAAAATTCTGATTTGGCACTGTAGGCATTTTCCGCCAATTCCTTTGCATGTTTTAACTCAAGTTTGGTTTCATAAGATTCAGTAATATCTCTTGTGAACATCAAAATACCACCAATTCCACCCGAAAGTAAACTCCAAGGCCGAATTTCCCATTGGATCACTTGGTCTTTTCCCCAACCAGGTGGCCGCCAAATATCTTCATCTCTTTTTAAAATTTCACCTTTTAAACCACGAGAATGGATATTTTTCCATTCCTCTCCAATGTTGGGAAAAATTTCATAATGGCATTTACCTATGATTTCTTCTTTGGTGAGAGGGATTTTATAATCATCAATCCACCTTTGGCTGAGCGCAACGTATCGCATCTCTTGGTCAAGCATGGCAACGGCTGCAGGAGCATGTTCGACAAATGACCATAAAATCGCAGTTTGCGAAGCCAATGCCATTTCCCATTTTTTTCTTTCGTTGATGTCTTGGATGATACCATAGATTTTTACAACTCGGTCATCTTCATATTCTGCCCGACCAATGGTTCTAATCCATGTTTGGTTACCCTTTGCAGTCACCATTTCCAACTCTAAATCATATTCTTTTCCAGTTTCCAAAAGTTCTTGTACTGCATTTGTGATTTTATTTCGACTTTCTTCACTATGATAAAATTGTAATCCCGTTTCTACGCTTGGAACAAAGTCATCACTGACTTCATGGATTCGTTTTGTTACATTGGTCCAATTGGCTTGGTTTGTTTTTAAATCTAAATCCCAACCTCCAATTTTTGCTAAATTTGCCATCTGGTCTAACAACCGTGAGATGGATCGTAGTTCCATTTCGGATTGGATGGAATCTGTGATATTTAAGGTTTGAGCCAAATAATAGATGGGATTTCCTAAATGATCACGTATGATAGATTTATTAAGTATTGCCCAAATGGTTTGGTTGTCTTTCGTTAGGTAACGTTTTTTAATTTGGAAACTTGGTATGAGCCCTCTATTTAATTTCTCTAAGTATGCTAATTCCACTGCAAGATCATCGGGGTGTGTAAATTCCGATAAAGTTTTTTCTTTTAACTCTTCAGCTTGGTAACCAAGCCATTCGCAAAAAATAGGATTAACTTCTATCATCTCTCCATGTGGATTTGAGATATCCATTCCAATATTCGAATACCGAAAGGAAGATGTAAATAAATCTCTAGAAATTTCTAAAGATTGTAAAATGGGAGGGAATATTTTTTCTTTTCCTTCTGAAACAGAGTCCAGGGCTAACAAAATAAATTTTTTACCTAAATCATAGAATTCTTTCGTATGGATCCGAAAAGGAAAACCTGCACTACTGCTAGGATCAAAACAAATTCTACCTAGAATGGAATCGGTACCTGCTTTTTCGGAATGTATCTTAGTACCAGAGTGGGTTAAAATACATTCCTCCGGGAATGGTTGGTCGATGGTAAGCCCCATTGATTTTGTTGCCACTGGACTTGGGTACACAATGCCCACGTTTGTGTCCCATACTAAAAATCCGAAAGAAGCTTTTTCAAATACAAATTCACATAACTCTGGTTTGTTTGCGATGAATTTGACTGGACTTATCATAGTTTATCTGCAGAACTTCAATTCTTGAAAATGACAACAAAGAGTCCACGCAGATCTCCAATTTGGTAATTGGTTGCCATATCATTTGGGTAAAGTTTATTTAAGGTTGTTTTGGTTTCGTTTTGCATTTCTTCTTTTTTTCCATGGCAGGGAACACATTGTCCCATAAAGGGAATTGGGACATACACTGTCACATTCGTATCAGACGAGACAACTCGACTCGGAAATACACCTGCACTCGATTTCTGCTTTTGGATTTCCTTAAATACCAAAACCTCTTCGGGGGAAAGAAGGTTTTTCTCATTACGAGGTCTATCCGTCACACGTTTTAATGTAACATTGTTTGCCATTCCCATTTTCGCCGTGAAACCTAAGGCATTTTGTTTGCAGAAAGGAATGGCAGATGTGGTCCCTCCTTCAGACATAGCAGTCGAAAGTTTTTTTTGTAAATTGGATTTTGCTTCATTCGTAATTTGAATTGCCAATGATTCATAATTCATAGTTTCTTTTTGGCAATGGGAAAAAGGGATTAGGAACAGGAGAACTACTAACATTTTTAATTTGATCTGGTTCATAATTAATCCTTTGGAATTTAATTCGATTTCCTTATTGGCAAGTTCACAATGAATTCCGTTTTCCCAGGAATGGACACAAAGGAGATGGTTCCATTTTGTTCCGTAATAATCGTTTTGCAAATGAAAAGACCAAGTCCAATGCCTTCCCCCTTCTCCTTGGTTGTAAAAAAAGGTTGGAAAATATTTTTTTGTAAGTCGTTTGGAATTCCAGTCCCATTATCGATGATTCTGATTTCAATCGTTTCTGACTTACCAGAGGATACTTTCACTTTGATTTCTCCCGTTTTTGGTTCTGTGGCTTGGATGGCATTAAAAATCAAATGGGACCACACCAATTTCATTGATGCTTCATTTACATAGGTTACGATTTGGTCATCAATTTCCGTAACAAGCAGCCGGCTCATTTCCCAATACTGGTTATATAAAATAAGAATATCACGAATTCCATTGCCTATACGAACGTATGATTTTTCTTTATCTGCATATGGTTCTGAAAATTGTTGGAAGGTTGAGATTACTTTTTCCGTTCGATCAATTGCATTTGTGATTAGTAAACTTGCATTCTCCATGGTTTTGTATTTTAACCATAAAAAAATAAAATCCCAGGATGTTTTGTCTTCTCCCAAAATCCCTTCAAAACTTTTATAATCAATACCAAGTTCGATACAACGATCTGCAAAATAAAAACGATCTTGGCGTTCGAGAAAAGGAAATAGTTCGAGAATTACATCTAACTCCTCCCTTTTTTCTTTTTTTGATCGGTGTTTCCAACGAATTTGTTTTTCCTTTTCATACCATAGTGGGTCTTTGTTTGTAAGATAATTTTGTTCTTCACTCAAAAGGTAAGAAACCATAGATTTAATGCCAGCAAGTGGATTTTTGATTTCGTGAGCAACGTTCGATGCAAGGGACCCAAGTGTTACAAGTCGATCATTCTGTATCAAACTAGTTTCCCTTTGGTTTAATTCTTCTGATAATTTTTGGTTATTGTTTTCTAATATATCGAGTAAAAAGGAAACCAATTTAACAATACAAACTGTCTTTGCAAATAGTAGTATGACTTTCAGAATTTCCAAAACAAAAACAATTCGATTCGGACCCTGTGGAGTGAGTTGGTAACCAAAATCAATGTCAGTTCCTCCTAGGTAAGCAACATACATACCACCTAGATAGCCAAAGATGACAACAATTCCCATCACCATTGAAAATGTTCGGTGAAGGAAAAAGGAGATGTAGAGTTGGTATAAAAAAAACAAAGTAAAAAAAATTGAATTTTGGATGGGTAAGGCTTTTAACCCTGGTGGGTGCAAAAAAATCGCGAAATAAAATCCTGAAAGTAAAACCAGGTAATCCACCATTAAAAAAAACATAATCGTCGGATTCGAAAGTTTATTCGCTCTTTCGTTCTGTATGAACCTTTTCCCAAGGTAAGAACTGATTAAAAAATATAAGGCACAAACTATTGCGATTAAAAATGGAGGTTTGCCAAAATTCAAAACTGAGGCTATCACTGCAATCCACGCGATCACCATTCGGATTGAAATCAAAATCAAAAGCCCTTTTGATTTCATTTGGCTTGCAAACTGCTCAAGTAAATTGGATGATGTGACCATAAGTTTTTTGTCTGATTATTACATTCGCTTAGATTAGGAAAATCAAGCATTTCTCTTACAGAGCCATTTGACATAGGAGGATTGTCCGAAAATCTTGGATTAGGTTCCCAAATATGAAACAAACAAAAATTGCAATCATAGGTGCAGGTGGGCTTACTGGCAAAGAGTTAGTAGGATTACTGGCTCACCACCCACATCTCCAAGTCGTTCATATTACTTCCAATCAAGTTGATGGAAAACACATCCGTGAGGTTTTTCCAGACCAATCCCACTTACCAGACTTAAGGTTCCAAAAACACGATGCACCCATTCCAGAGGATGCTCATATTGTCCTTGCAACTCCCAATGAAGTTTCTTTAGAAAAGGCACCTGAGTTTTTAATGGAAGGGAAAAAGGTTATTGATTTATCGGGAACATTTCGACTCCACGACCAAAACCAATTTGAATCAGCATACAAATTCAAACACACAAAGTTTGAATGGATGGACAAGGTTGTATTTGGTCTTCCCGAATTATTCCGTGAAAAAATTAAAAATGCAAACTTCATTTCCAACCCAGGTTGTTTTGCAACCTCTGCCATCTTACCGATTGCTATTTTAGGAAATCTTAGAAAAAAAATCCAAGGTCCTGTCATTGTTGATGCGAAATCTGGTGTAAGTGGTGCTGGAGGAAGGACTGAAGAAATTAAATATGCATATACTCATGTTTATGAAAATTTCAGAGCCTATAAAGTATTAAGCCACCAACATGAACCAGAAATGGAAGAATATTCTTTTGTTGGATCAGATCCTAAAAAAATCCATTTCACTCCTCACCTACTCCCTGTTTACCGAGGCATTTTGGCAACGATTTATATCACGTTCGAAAACCCAGTCGATCCAAAAGAAGTAAAAGAAAAAATCCAATCGGTAGCAGAGAAAGAAACCTTCATTCGTTTTTACGAAACTCCAGAAGAAATTGAAATCAGAAAGGTACAAAACACAAACTTTTTAGACATTGGAGTCACCACAAAAGGAAATACGTTAGTTCTCGTAACTGCTCTTGATAATTTAGTCAAAGGAGCTGCAGGACAAGCATTACAAAACCTGAATTTAATGTTTGGTTATCCGGAAACCTTAGGCCTTGTTACCATTTGACCCAAAACAAACTTTAGTGACTGGAGCCTTTGAAGGAGAGGTAAATCTTTTAAAGAACCATCCCCAATTTCCAAATGTAAGGGAGATGGGAATTGGAAATTTAGAACAGGCTATCCAATTGTTTGTTTACTTAAACCAAAACCCACAGATTCGAAACATTGTGTTTTTAGGATCCTGTGGTGTTTACCCTTGGTCTGATACCAAACCTAATACAATTGTTTCTCCAAACTCTGTTTGTTCATGGGAACTCGGAGCAAGTTTAGGTTTTGCCAAACAACTTCCACACTCACCACAATCCTTTCCTCTCCTACCAGATCCTATGTTTTCCAGTGGCATTTGTAATGCCCCAACTTGTATCACACTCCATACAATGGAATCACCACCCGATGAAAATTGGAAAACACTCTCGTTTGAAAACCTAGAGTTATTTGGACTCACAAAAGTGGCAAACGAGTTCAATATCCCAGTCACCGCCTATTTAGCTGTGACAAATACAGTAGGCCCAAAAGGTTCTAGCGAATGGGCCAACCATTGGCGAGAACTCTCAAACAAATTACAAGGTTACTTCCTTACTGTCTAAAGAGCTTCAGTTAACGCAGGTTACGTGCCGAGCACATCTTTCACTGCTCGTTCTTCCATCACTCGTTTGATCCAATTTTCGACCGAATCAGGAGTATTTGTATCCATCATTTGGTTGTGTTCAATAAAAGGAGCGTAAAGGATTTCCAAAAGTCCAAATTGATTTGCAAACATATATTGGTCTTTGGATAGGATGGAATCAACGATCTCCAAATGCCTTCCGATTCGTTTGGAAGAATCTTTCATCCGTTTTGGTTCCCATTTTTCTTCCGGGACAAATTTTTTAGAGAAGTAAACCACACTATTTGGAAAACAATATTCGGATTCACATTGGTTCACCATTTGGTTGAGCAGAGCTCTTTTTTGTAAATCATGCGGGAAAAGTGGATTCGAAAACTGATGTTTCTCTTCTAAGTAACGTATGATAGCCGAGGATTCAGAAAGTAAAAACTCACCATCTTTTAAAACTGGAACCTTTCCATAAGGATTGATTTGGAGAAATGGTTTTTTCCGATTTTCCAATTTGTCTAGAGCCACATGGATGGTTTCATATTCCAATTTTCGATACTTCATATAAATATGAACTCGTTTGCTATAAGTGGAATTCGGATGGGAATAGAGACTGTACATAGTTACCTCAAAGGTTTCGATTTAAATGTTTTACGCAAAAAAAAAGATAATTTCAATAAGGAAACCAAAAGATCCCTTCTCGTTTTAATTTTTCGATGGCATAACGATCTGTCATACCGGCGATATAATCACAGATAATCCTCATCCTTCCATCTTCCTCTTCTCTGTTTCGATAGGACTCAGGGATGGAATCCGGATGTGATTCAAAATGTTTAAAAAGTAAATAAATGATTTCTTTACCCCTTTCACTCATCCTGGAAACTTCAGAATGCCTATACAAATTTTGGAATAAAAAATGTTTGAGTTCGATAAATTCTTTTTGAAACTCTTCCGAAAATTGTACGATTTTGATTTTTTTGGCAAATAATTCCGAAATGGATTCTCTCGTATTTACATCATATTGAATCAATATTTGGTGAATGGTTTCAATCAAATCAGAAACCATTAGATTCAGTAATACTCGCCCAATCGACCGGGATATCGAATGGATTTCAGACCCGGAATTTTTTTCGGTTTTAGGCAAACTGTCTTGGATTCGTTTCCAAATGGAAAGTGTTTTTACTTCTTCCAATTTTAATAAACCACTTTCCAATCCATCTTCCAAGTCATGAGCAGAATAAGTAATCTCATCCGAAGAATCGACAATCATTGCTTCCAAAGAGGGACCTTTTTCCCGTCTCACCGCAAGTAAGTTAGTTGGTTCGTAACCACCACCATGTTTCATAATGCCAAGCAAAGTTTCTTCGCATAAATTAAGACCTGGAAATTCAGGATACCTTCTCTCCAACTTTTGTACAACCCTAAGTGATTGTTTATTATGTTCGAAACCACCCTTTTCTTTCATAAGTTCTGCGAGAGCATCTTGGCCTGCATGCCCAAAAGGAGAATGTCCCAAGTCATGTGTAAGAGCGATGGACTCACTTAAATCTTCATTGAGCCCAAGGACCTTTGAAATTGTTTTTGAAATTCCCGCCACTTCTAAAGTATGAGTCAAACGATTTCGAAAATGATCTCCCTCAGAGTATACAAAGACTTGTGTTTTGTATTCCAGTCGTTTGAATGCATGTGAATGGATGATCCGATCCTTATCTCTTTGAAAGGGCAATCGATATGGATGTTCTGGTTCCACAAATGCACGAGTGCCAGAATGACGACTTTTCACGGCATAGGGAGCAAGGATTTTTTCTTCTTCTAGAAGGAGTTCATTTCTCCCTTTCTTCATAAATCTCTTTCCTTTTTCGGCGAAACCATAAAATCAGTATAAATCCCTCATGGACTTTCTACAAACCCTAGTTACGATTTTTATGCAATACGGTTATTTTGCCGTTTTTGGAATTCTCATCCTTTGTGGATTCGGACTTCCTGTGCCCGAAGACATTTCTCTCACGGCGGGTGGAGTCATTTCTGGCCTTGGTTATGCCAATGTTCATATTATGTTTCTAGTGGGTATGGCAGGGGTTCTCCTTGGTGACAGTTTTGTATTTTGGTTGGGAAGCCATTATGGGGAAAGGGCATTGACTTTACCTGTTTTACGGACAGTCCTCCACCCAGAACGATTTGATAAAGTCAGAGAACAATTTAAAAAGTATGGTCGTTGGGTTGTGTTTGTGGGAAGGTTTATGCCAGGACTCAGGATGCCCATATTTTTTACCGCAGGCACATCCAAACAAATTAGTTTTTTCTTATTCCTCCTAACCGATGGATTTGCCGCTCTCATCTCTGTACCCATTTGGGTTTACCTTGGGTATTATTTTGCTCATAATTTTGACGAACTCATGAGCTGGGTGCGTGGGGGCCAAACGATTATCTTAGTCCTCGTTGCGATCCTTGTTGGTGTGCTATTCTTCTACTGGTGGCGGAGGAAACGCCAAGAGGGAAAAGGAGACAAATGAACCTAAAACAGGCAACGTTTGCTTTATCTTTGCTTCTAACCTTAGTTTTTGGAATCAATTGTACCAACTATTCCACGACTGCTTCTGTCCAAGCACCACCCACTCTCATTTCCATCACAAATAATGGGAATTCCAACTTTACCATCAAAGTAAGAGCCCAAAACCCAGAGTTTATCTTCCAAGGGTATCGTTTGTACCAAGCTGCGACGGAAAGTTTAGCTCAAAATCCAGTGGATACAAACCTAGGAACTGACTGCATTTTGGCGCAATCAGCAATTGTCCAACCGATTGAATATACCTTTGAGATAGACCCTACCACGAAGGCCAATACGGCTGGGGTATCTTGCCGCATTTTTGCCACATTATCTCCGGGTTCTTACATTTCGATGAGAACACTGGGACTTGCCGTGAACCTACAAAATAGCACAAGTTCCTACCGTGTGTCCCTCCCATCTAACGCGCTTATTGTCCCATAAAATAAAACTTTCTTGCATTTAAGTCAAATGCATGTATTTTTTTCCGGAATCATGGGATTTCTTTGTGCTTTTTTTAGAATTCTTCTAAATTTTTGCCCCAAATTGTCCCGTTGGTCATACAAATAGAAAGGGAGAAATCCCAAACATTTTTGGAGGATGATGAAATAATGAACCAAACGAAACATTGGTCAAAAATCGCGCTCGCAACTCTGGTACTCGCGTCAGTTGTTGCATGCGGAAAATCAAGACAATTGAAAATTACGGCGTCGGATGTGACTCGTGCAACCACACCAGCAAAACTTCCTGCTGACATCGAAAAACTCTGGAAGAACCGTCATAACGAACAAGACCTTAGACAAGCGCTTGTTAGTTTAGAAAAATTTGCAACTGAGAACCCACAATATGCAGATGTAAAAGTTTTATTATGCCGGGGTAATTATTTGATGGGTGATGGCCACTTATGGCTAAAACTAACTGGCGATGCAGATGATGATGCAAAGGTAAAAGAAGAATCTATAGCATTTTATGATGCTGCCGTAACTTGGTGTGAAGCAGCTCTTGCTATGAATCCAAAATTCAGAGACAAAGTGGTTAAAGATGGTTTAGAAATCGAGAAGTCTCTGGATGTCCTTGGACCAGAAGACATTGATGCCCTCTATTGGAGATATGCTTCTCTCGGAAAATGGTCACGATTGGTTGGTTTCACTACCCTTCTCAACAACCGATCTAAATTTACTGCTATGGTAAACCGTGTAAAAGAAATTGAAAAAGCAATGGGTAAAGAATACTTTTATTCTGCAACTCTCCGTTATGATGCAGCAAGTAATGCTCTTTCACCAACTGGTGATAAAAAATTAGCTGATAAATACTTTGAAGAAGCAATTGCAAAACACCCAAATTATTTTGCTGTACGAGTTCTTTATGCAGAAAGCCGTTTAAAGGGCAACGAAGACAAATTCAAAAAACAATTAGAATTTGTAATCAAAGGGAAAGCAGCGTCTTTACCTGAGATTGAACCAGATCAAATCGTAGAACAACGAAAAGCTAAAAAATTACTCGACGAATTATAATCGTTCACTAGGAGAACTAGATGTTTTTAAAGCAGATAAAATATTTAGTTTGTGTAACTATGGCCCTCACAATCAGTGGGGGTCTTTTTGCTCAAACAACCGTTAAATTGGCGACAGTTGCACCAGAAGGATCACCTTGGGCCAACGAATTAGCAAAAATCAAAAAGAAAATCGAAAGCGAATCACAAGGACAAATTAAATTTAAAATTTATCCAGGTGGTCAAATGGGTGGGGAAAATGAAATCCTCCAACAAGTCATTCGTGGAAAACTGCAAGGAGCAGGTTTAACAGCTGGAGCCCTTGCTAACACAGTAAAAGAATTAAACGTCCTTGAAATTCCATATCTCTTTAATTCTTATGCACAAGCAGATTGTGTGCTCGACGATCATCTCTTAGAAGATTTCAGAAAACTTTTTGAAGCAAAAGGACTTATTTTTGTCACTTGGGCAGAAAATGGATACAGATCCATCGGAACAAAATCCACTCCAGTGAAAAAACCAGAAGACCTAAAAGGGATCAAAATCAGAATCCAAGAATCTCCAGTTCACATCGCTTATTGGAAACAATTAGGTGTAAGCGGAATTCCAATTGCGATTCCAGAAGTATTACCATCGTTACAAACTGGTGTGGTAGAAGGATTTGACAACACTCCTCTATTCACTCTTGCAGCAGAATGGCAAACTGCGATTAAGTATTTTACATTAACTCGCCATATTTACCAACCAGCAGCGATCCTTTACTCTAAAAAGTATTGGGACACACTCAATGACGAACAAAAAAAGACACTGATGGGTGAAGGAAACAAACTAGCTCCAGGTGCAAGACAGGCTGTTCGTTCCATCGAAAAGAACATGATTGCTACTTTGAAAAAAGCAGACGTACAAGTTTATGAACCTTCAAGTGCAGAACTTGCAAGTTTCAAATCAGCTGCTAACGCAGTTGCAGGACAAGTTGTTGGAAAAATTGGTGGGCAATCGAAACAAATTTACGATAAAATCCAAAAAGCCAAAGCAGCTTGTGGTGGTTAGAGTAAGGTAGGATATAGATAAATGAAATTCGTCGAACGAATTCTAAATACTTTGAGTTTCGGCGAGAAATGGGCGGGGGGAATCTGTTTCCTTCTGCTCACTCTTCTCATGATTGCTGACGTTTCTAAAAGGGAAGTCATCGATAAAGTGTTAGGTTGGACATTAGAAGCCTCAGAAGCCTACCCAAATACGGGTGTCGCAGGATTCATTGGCGATTGGAGTATCTACATTGCAGAATCCATTCACAGTGGAACTTCCAGCTTCTTAGAGTGGATGGGCCTAGGTGGAATCATTTGGGCACAAAAATTATCCCTTTATTTTATGTTATGGGGTGGTTTGTTCGGATCTGCTTTGGCAAGTGCCAAGGGCTCACACTTACGCCCAGAAATTGCAGACAAGGCATTACCAAAAGCGGTTCTGCATTATGTAAAAATCATCGAACAATGGGTGATTTCGATATTCTTTTTATTCTTAGCTTACTTATCAGTCATTTATGTTTTAGAAAGTATTAGTTTAGATGAAGTCAATCCTGTGACAGAAATCCATTTATGGAAAGTCCAATTGATTTTTCCTTACATTTTCCTTTCTATGGGATTTCGACATTTGTGTTATGGAATTTTTCCTTCACTCATCCCTTCCGACATCAATGAAGCCACTGAGGCTTTGGAACTTGCGGAAAAAGAACTTTCCGAATCAAATTCAGGAGGGAAACGTTAATGGGTTCTTGGGGAATACTCATACTCTTACTTGCCTTAATTTTACTCAGGCAACCATTGATCGTACTCATGGGTGCGATCACCGTTTACTGTTATTACTTTTTACCAGATCCACCTCTTGAGTCTTTTCAGGAACTCAATAGTATCATTGGGGATTTATTTTTTGCAGGTGATAAAGAGATCCTTCTTGCGATTCCACTTTTCATCATTGCGGGAAATTTAATGACGCATGGTAGTATTGCTAGACGACTCATCCGCATTGCGCAAGCAATGACAGCACCCATTCCAGCAGGGCTTGCCATCGCTGGTGTTTTCTCCTGTGGGATTTTTGCCGCGATTTCTGGATCCTCCCCAGTGACTCTCATTGCGATTGGTGGACTCATGTATCCTTCTCTTACAAAGGCAGGTTACCCAACTCAGTTTTCGATGGGACTACTTGCTTCTGGAGGAACCCTCGGTATCATCATTCCACCGAGTATTCCGATGATTGTCTATGCCATCATGGTGGGAGTATCTGTTACGGATCTTTTCATCGCAGGGATTGGCCCTGGAATTTTACTCATGAGTTTACTTATGATTTATTCCGTGTTCCGCGCTGGGAATGTTGGTCGTGGGAAATGGGACTGGGCTGAAATTCGAATCGCTTGGAAAGAAGGGATTCTTGCTCTCATGATGCCAGTTGTGATCCTTGGTGGAATTTATTCTGGATTTTTCACAGCGACTGAATCCGCAGCGATTGCCGTATTTTATGCAATCCTTGTAGAAGTGTTCATTCACAAAGAATTAAGTTTTCCGAAAATTCCTAAAATCATGGCAGAAAGTGCTGAGATGCTCGGGATCTTATTTCTCATCCTAATCCTTGCGGTGAGTTTGAATAAGTTCATGATCGAAAATGAAATCCCGCAAAACCTAGTGGCAAAAATGTCAGAACTCATTTCCAGTCCTGTCACCTTTCTCATCGGTGTGAACATTCTACTCCTCATCGTAGGTATGTTCATGGATATCATGAGTGCGATTCTAGTACTTGCACCTCTTCTTGCTCCTATGGCAGTCAATTATGGAATCAATCCAGTTCACTTTGGTATCATCATGATTGTGAATTTGGAAATCGGTTATTTGACTCCTCCAGTTGGTGTGAATTTATTTGTGGCATCAGGGATCTTCAAACAACCGTTAGGAAAAGTGATCCAATCAGTTGCACCAATTGTGGGAATGTTTCTCATTGGACTCATCCTTATCAGTTGGATCCCAGAAATTTCACTTGGACTTCTGGGTGGAGAAGCAACTACACCTAGCCCATAAGAACGATTGTAACTAGTTTTACCTTCCTGTTTCCTTTGATTCTTAAACAAAGGAAATGGAAATGGTAGGATGGAAATCAAAAGAGCCGGAGCTAAAAACTTCGGCTTTTTTATTCCTTTGACCACCAAACACGAAGTCGCTCCAAGGAATTTTTTGCATCACTAGCCCATAAACTAGTGGGATGTTGTTTTAGAATGTTGGCATACACCTGCAAAACTGGTTCCAATTCTTTCTGTAATTGTACGAGTTCTTTATTCAATGCACTCGAAAGTTCAATGGGATGTAGGTTTCGTTTTTCATAATAACGAAGGATAACTTCTGTCTCTTTTTCCTTGGCTAATTTATATTCTTGGAAAACCGGATCTTTGGAAGGTTTGTTCTCCAAAGTTTCATTTGGACTTTGATTGGTATTTTTAGGATGGGAACCTTCTCTGTTTCCATTCGGATCCACCATCGTTTCCTCTGGGTGGATGAGTAGGAATTCCTTTAAGTTTTCGTAATGTTTGTTTAACTCCACAAACATCACATCACTTGTAAATTCACCGCTATCTGGGTGGTATTTTTTTGCTAGTTTGTGATAAGAATCTTTTAATTCAGACTCGGTATATCCAGAACTTAATCCTAAAAAATGTAACGAATCATTTAACAGTAGTTTTTTGTCCATGAAAGACCAGAGGAAAATACCAAATGAGATTTTAACCTTCGTTTGATACTGAACTCCCAATATTCTTTTTTACTTTCATTCATTTCGAATACAAGCAATTCTTGGACTTTTTGTTGGAGGGTTCTTGCTTCATCTAATTTAGAAAAAACAGTTTCGGAAAGGGCAATTTCTTCTTCTGTATGAACATCTAATTCTTGGTGTTCCAAGATTTCTGCATCCAACTCTTCCAATTTACGAACAAGGGTTTCATTTTTAAACTCAATCTTAACGGCTGTATCTGCATCTCTGTAGGATAATAATTCTTCTTCTCGTTTTAGATTCGTGATCAGGGAATTCAGAAGTTGGATTTTTTTTTGCAGTAAGTGTTTGTAAGATAATTGTTTCATAAGTTTTGATAAAAGAAAATTTAACCAGTGATGGAGATTCCAGTTGTTCTTTGGCCTAAATTTTGTTGTGGAGATTGTGGTTCTTTTTTCTCCAACTCTTCCCAGGAAACTTTTAATTCTCCCAAAATTTTGATACATTCTTCAATGATCGCTTTGTCCTTACGCATATTTGCTTCGAGTAATCTTTTTTTGAGATAAATGTACAAAGACAAAAGGTTATTTGCGACTTCTTTCCCCTCTTCCATATTGAGTGACAAAAGTAATTCTGTGATGATGTCTTGGGTTTTGATGATGTTGTTGTTTACGACATCATATTTTCTTGGAGTCATATTGTCTTTTGCAACACCAAGGAAACGAATGGCCCCATCAAATAACATGACAATCAATTTGATTTGGCTAACGGTAGAGATCTCGTTGGCTTTGTATTCATTGTAAGCAGAGGCACCGGTTTTTCTCGCAAGCGACATTTTTTTCTCCTGTGTATTCCCATCGACCAAAAAGGATACTTGCTTAATGATCCATCTGAATATTCTTAGATTATCACATGGGAAAAACAAAACGTGTTGTTTTTTTGGCTTCAGGCAGAGGGTCAAATTTTTCGGCTTCGGTCGAATTTATCCGCAAAAAAAAGCTGAAATTGGATATCCAGGCCTTGGTTTCCGACAATCCAGAAGCAAAAGCCCTAACCATCGCTAAAAAATTCGGGATTTCCACCAAAGTGATCCCATACCACACGTACACGTCCAAATTAGACTATCACCGAGACTTACTCCACCAAGTGGAATCCTATTCCCCTGACCTGATTGTTGCCTGTGGATATATGAGGATTCTCAAGCCAGACTTTGTGGGGCGTTTTCCTAACCAAATCATCAATGTCCACCCAAGCCTCCTACCAGCCTTCCCTGGGCTCGATTCTCAAAAACAAGCCTTGGATTACGGAGTCAAAATTGCAGGTTGTACTGTCCATTTTGTTTGGGAAGGAGTGGATACAGGTCCCATCATTTTACAAAAAGCGATTGCCATTCGTCCTGAATGGACTGAAAAAGAATTATCATTGGCAATCCTTAAGGAAGAACACAAAGTCCTTCCCCTCGCTATACAACTGTTTTGTGAAGATAAATTAATAATCAAAGAACGAAAGGTAGAAATCCTAAAATGATCCAAATAAAAAGAGCACTTGTTTCTGTTTCCGATAAAACAGGAATCACTGAAATCTGTTCCTTCCTTGCAAAAAACGGAGTGGAAATTTTGTCCACTGGTGGAACGTATGATGCCTTAGCAAAGGCCGGTATAACTGTCAAAAAGGTAGATGAATTTACTGGGTTTCCAGAAATCTTACATGGCCGAGTGAAAACCCTCCACCCAAAAATCCACGGTGGATTACTTGGTGATACAACCAATCCCGATCACGTTAAACAAATGGAAACCAATGGAATTGTTCCAATTACTCTCGTGATTGTCAATTTGTACCCATTTGTGAAAACCGTGATGAAACCTGATGTGACTCTCGAAGACGCGATCGAGAACATTGATATCGGTGGACCATCTATGTTACGTTCGGCGGCAAAAAACCACAAAAATGTTGTCGTTTTAACAGATCCAAAAGATTACGAATCCTTCCAAAAAGAATTTACGGCTAACTCGGGGAAAATCTCCAGAGAAACTGCTTTTGGTTATGCGGCAAAAGTGTTTTCAGAAACTGCTTCCTATGATTCAGCAATCTCAACATACTTTAATAAACGTTTGGGTATCAAATACCCTGACAAAATCACATTTGCATTTAATAAAAAACAAAAACTACGTTATGGTGAAAACCCACACCAAGATGCTGCATTTTACGAACCTTTGTTCCTTAAATCTCAATTTGAAGCCTTACAAGGAAAAGAACTTTCCTTTAACAATATGTTGGATTTTGATGCAGCTTTTCACGTAGCAAGTTTACTTCCAAAAAATGCAGTTTCCATTGTGAAACATTTAAATCCTTGTGGAATCGCATTTGGAGAAACTGTTTTGGAATCGTTTGAACTCGCAAGGAAAACGGATCCCATTTCAGCATTTGGTGGAATCATTGGAATCCATGGAAGAGTGGAAAAAGAGGCAGCAGAGGAAATCACAAAGAACTTTGTAGAAGGAGTGATTGCTGAAAGTTTTTCCAATGAGGCATTAGAAATTTTCTCAAAAAAACCTAACATTCGTTTGATCCCAATTGCTAAGTTTGACGAAGCATTAGATGAATTGGATCTACGATCCCTCCACCATGGCCTTCTCATCCAAAACAGAGATTATGACCTCATCACAAAAGACAAATTAAAAATCGTTTCCAAAAAACAACCAACGGATGACGATCTGGAAGGTTTGATGTTCGCTTGGAATTGTGTGAAGTTTATCAAATCCAATGCCATCGTCTACACTGACCAAAATTCAACGCTTGGAATTGGTGCAGGCCAAATGTCTCGTGTGGATTCGGTCGAACTTGGCGCGATGAAAGCTCAGAAAGTGGGACTGTCCGTTGTAGGATCCTATGTCGGAAGTGATGCATTTTTTCCATTCCGTGATGGGATTGATGCCATTGCCAAAGTAGGTGCGAAAGCAATCATCCAACCAGGTGGATCCATCAGGGACGAAGAGGTAATCCAAGCTGCGGACGAACACGGACTCATTATGGTCTTCACTGGAATGAGGCATTTCCGTCACTAATGGAATTTTTCCTTTTCCTACTCTTTCTACTTTGTTTTGGACTGCTGACTTCCGTAATATCCTATTACGTAAAAATTCTATTTTTTTCAGCGAAGTCCAATTACCGAAGAGAGGAACTAACAGACATTCGAGGGGATGTCATTCGCATTTTCCTCGATCTGTTAGAATCAAACGGGAACATTCTGTACGGGAGTTTGGCATTTTTGGGGAGTGCCCTTTTTGTATGGCTTTGGTCCTTACTTGGCTCGTTACTCGGAGAAAAAGGGCCAGGGGTATTTGAACATATCTTCCACATGCCGATTTTCTTTTTGGTATTATTTTTTTCTTATCCAGTCTTAAAAGAAGCCTACCAGGAACGGTCTTTATTAGGTCTAGCCAAACCGGTTTTGTCCGGATTTGCTCTTGGTAATTTGTCGAGTGGAGCCGTACATTACGGTCTCGACAGAGATTTGTATTTTTTATTCTACTTACTCCTCTTCTTTTTACAAATACCTGTACTCATTTTCCTTTGGAACCAAGAACCAATTTTTGGGGTCAGTTTTGAACCCATACCTTCCTACGAAGGGGAATCCGATTGGGGAGGCTCAAATTCCTTCGAAGACTCCTATGAAGAGAATGGAACGGACTCAGATGATTTGGAAGAAAATCCCTTTGCCAACGAAACAGACTCGTATGGGCTCGGGGACGATCCTTTCTCGGAAGAATTTAAGTGAGAAACCAGTTCGCTTTTTTGGGAGAATGGCCGATAGAAATGTTATGAAGAAATATCTGCTAGTCCTCCTATTTTGTTTCCCTGGTTATTTATTTTCACAGACAGAAATACCAAATACTTTGGATGGATTTGCGGAAGCCTCATGGGGGATGACCTTCGAATCCATCCGCGAGAAATTCCTTTCCATGGCGACAAACCCAGAATCCAAAGAGAAAATTGAAATCTTAAATGAAAAAAAAGATGTCAGTTTGCTCATCCGCCGTAACGGGATTCTTTACCTCTATCGTTTTTATAAAACCCCTGAACTCTTAAAAGAAGTCCGACCCAAACGAGAAGGACAGCCAGAAACGGATCCAACGATCGATGGCCAAACCGAGTTCCGAGAAAACGGAATTCTATTTTCTGTAGGAGTGACTTTCAATTTGGTCCCCACTGACAAAATCAAAGAGAAACTTGAGAAAAAATATGGAAAACCAAGAAAGGAATCCATAGGGGATGACAAAGTTTCCGGAGCAGCGATTTGGGAACTTGTGGAACGCCGGGAAAACCCTCCAAGAGGTGGATTTGCTGTCGTTTGGCGTGAAGGTTACAAAAAACTCTCTTACACACGCCGGATTGATTACTTTTCTGCCAATATCCGAGACGTCATCGCAAAAGATTACGTGGATTTCTTCAGTGTACAAGAAACAAAAACCTTGCGGGATTTAATCCCGTAGTTACCCTGTCACTCTGAGGCTCGGATCTAAAGTTCCGAGCAGATGAGGCAAAATGAATTTATTTTTAGACACAGCCAACATTGACGAAATCAAAAAAGTCCATGAATTAGGCTTACTTGACGGTATCACCACTAACCCATCCATCATTGCAAAATCAGGCCGCAAATTTACAGAAGTCATCAAAGAAATCTGTAGTTTTGTAAAAGGACCTGTGAGTGCTGAAGTTCTTGCGACTGATGCACCTACGATGATCAAAGAAGGTTTAGAACTTTCTAAAATTGCAGAAAACGTAGTCGTAAAAGTGCCTTTAATCCCAGAAGGGATCAAAGCAGTCAATGCGTTCGCTGAAAAAGGAATCCAAACAAACGTTACACTTTGTTTTACGGCAAACCAAGCGTTACTTGCAGCAAAAGCAGGAGCCAGTTTTATTTCTCCATTTGTTGGACGATTGGATGATGTTGGTTATGATGGACTCGATCTGATTTCTGAGATCCGTGAAATTTATGATAATTACGGAATCGAAACACAAATCCTTGCTGCATCTGTTCGCCATCCGATTCATTTCAAAGAAGTTGCGTTACGCGGAGCTGACTGTGTGACTTTACCATACTCTGTATTTGAAATGTTATTCAAACACCCACTAACTGATAGTGGACTTGCTAAATTTGTGGAAGACTCAAAAAAACTAAATTGGTAAGCTAAAACCAAACCACCGGATACTTCCGGTGGTGCACTAAATTGTTCACAACAAGTGCATTAACCAATAGAACAATCACCCCAACCATTACAGGGAAAAAAATAAAATCAACTCCCACTCCTCCTATCACACCAATCAGTGCTGTGGCCCCTCCTGGTGGGTGTAAGGTATGAGTCAGATACATCACAAGAATCGATAACCCAACCGATAATCCAATTGTGAAAAAATTGGTTCCAAATAAATACACAAGTATTACGGCAATCATAGCTGACAATAGATGGCCACCAATCAAATTTCTAGGTTGTGATAAGGGAGCATCTGGAACTGCAAATAACAATACCGAGGTGGCACCAAAAGATCCAATGAGGAGAGTATGACCCGAGAGATTGGTGATGATTAAAATTGACCAAATGGAAATCGTACTACTTAAAAAACTCCAAATCGCAAATCGATATGATAATCTGTTCCTTTTTGCGAGAAGTGGTGCCTTAATTTTGTAAGGGATATTTTTAAATCTACTTTTCAGCGTAATTGATCCAAATTTCTTTCATTTGAGATTCGAAACAAAATGCGGATTGGTGGGATGCATCATTGAATAAATCACAAGTCTTAGGTGCATTCCAATTGAGAGTTTTTGCATCATATTGTTTTGCCAAGGTTTCTACTCTTTCCCACCAAACTTCTTTTATATGAAATTTTTCGTAATAAGAATAATACTCAGGAAAAACCTTTGGCCAAACCACCAAGGTTTTGATATTTTTCTCTTTTGTGATTTTTAAGATTTTTTCCACATAAGGGAATTGTGATGACCCAATGGAATAGGATCGCATGTATAAATTCCCAATTCGAATTGTATCATTTTTAATTTTTTCAATTGGATTCGATTGTACACCATACATCAAATATTCGCCTTTTGAATAATTGATGAGTTGGAATTCTTTGTTGTGTGAAGATTTGTATTCTTTTAATTTTCCTTGTTTGAGTCTGGAAGTAAAAAGTGATAAATTGAACTCAATACTTCTGATGGCAAATACACGATCTAATAGATAATCCCATTTTTCTTTGAAAGGAACATCTTCCCAAACTGTAGCGATACAATTTGAATCACACCCCATTCGTAAAAAAGGTGATAAAATAAATCCTTTGGAATCATCGAAGGCCTCCGGACTTAAGGAAAGAATAACAAAATCAGGAGTGACACCAGATTCCAAAATTTCTTGGAATTGAATGTAGGAATTCATTGGAATTCCTTGTGGGCTACTGAAATTATAGAGTGTCCAATTTTTTTTATAGGGTTCAGGGATTCCTATTTCTGAAAAAGGATAGGAACGAGAGTCTCCAAAAACCAAAGTCAGTTTTTTTTCCTTCAAAACTGGATCTTTTTGCAATCGATCTTTTAAAACCTTTCTCTGAAAGTAAAAAACCGAATTCCCTGCTTGCAAAAATTCATCGTGAAAGATGGGTAATAAAAAAATTTTATCTATGACAAAGATAAATAAAAAGAGAACAACTGGGTAAAATAAAAATGGTTTTGATTTCAAAAAAACAAATCCCCTAACCTCACCATTTTATGAGTCGAGTGGATTCTTCAACCAAATTAAGAACTTGGATTCCCTAGAACTTGTCCTTCTGTGACCACTTTGTATTTTCCTTCTTCCAAATGAAAATTGCGGAGATCCAATTTACCGATCCGAATTCGATACAAATCAAGAACAACTAAATCCTTTGTTTTACACATCCTACGAATTTGTCTTTTTTTCCCTTCTTTTAAGACAATGCTAAGGTAACTTGTAAATCCAGGTTGGGTTTTTTCGGGAACGACGTTTGCTGGTTTTACAGAAAGGGCACGTAGAGTTTCCCCCCCTTCCCTTACACCTAACATAAATTCCTCGGCAATTTTTTTCCAACTGACTGGTTGTTTTAAACTAATAATATATTCTTTATCGATTTTGTTTTTAGGATGTGTTACTTTTTGGATAAAATTCCCATCGATTGACAAAAGGATAAGTCCCCTTGAATCTAAATCCAAACGACCAGCATAATTATACTTTTGGAACGATTCGGGTAATAAGGTGAAAATGGTGTTCTCATGGTGTTTGTCTTCATGAGAGGTGAGGAACCCAGCTGGCTTATTAAACGCTATGATTTTTGGCCTCGATTCAAATCCTTCCTCTTTTCCGACCGGTTTACCATCGAATAGGATTGTATCTTCCTCATTCACCTGGAAGGACAAATCTGTGATCGTACTTCCATTGATTTTGACCCGGCCCGATAGGACCAATTCTTCTACTTTCCGTCGGGAACCTAAACCTAATTTGGCAAGAAATGCATTGATCCTCATGTTTTTCCATTTTACAAAGTGGCCTCATTTCAAAAAGTCTAAAGAAGGTATGAATCCACTAAAAAAGAAACCTCGCTCAAAACATTTGAACCCCACCCAACCTCTCCCAGATTGGATGAAGGTGCGAGTGAGTTTCCCAAAAGAGTCCGATGCCTTATCAGCCGTAAGGGCGGAGGTGGAAACCAAACAATTGCATACGGTTTGTGAGTCGGCAAGTTGTCCAAACCTCAACCATTGTTGGAACCGAAAAACTGCTACCTATATGTTGGCTGGTGATATCTGCACAAGACGTTGCCAATACTGTGATGTCGCCTTTGGAAAACCAAAATCCCTAGACATTGACGAACCAGAAAAAGTAGCAAGGTCTGTCGAAGCACTAGGGCTTAAACATGTAGTTCTCACGGCAGTCAACCGAGATGATTTAAAAGATGGTGGGGCAAACCATTTCGCAGAAACCATCACAAAAATCAAAACCTACCGACCAGAATGTTCCATCGAAGTTCTTATCCCTGATTTTAAGGCCAAAGAAGAATCCTTACAAATTCTCTATGCTGCCAAACCCAATATCATCAACCATAACATTGAAACTGTGGAACGACTCTTTCCCACAATCACTCCCCAAAAAAATTACCGTAGGTCCCTCGAAGTTTTGACTCATATCGCAAAACATGGATTCCTCACAAAAAGTGGACTGATCCTTGGACTTGGGGAAACAGAAGAGGATGTGAACCAATGTTTACAGGATTTATATGAGCATGGAGTTCGAATGTTGACAATTGGGCAATACTTACAACCAGGTCCTACTCATTACCCAGTCCAAAGTTTCATTCCCCCTGAAACATTCCAAATGTGGAAAGAAACTGCTTATAAAATCGGATTTAAGACAGTAGCATCAGGACCGCTCGTCCGTTCCTCTTACCATGCAGATGAATATTTTACGGAGGATTCTCTGAATCTACCGAAAGAGTAGGTATGAACGAAGAGGAATCAGCGGAATTTCAAAGAGAACTCGCCAAAACTTTCTTTTTGTCCATTCTAAAGGACTTAGGAGAAATCGATGAAACTCTTTCTGATTTTGAAGTAAAAGTCCTCATCCAAAAAGCCCTTACCCACCATCCAGAATTACAAGTAGAATGGGGTGAAATGGACCGATTTGGCCAAAACACACTCCTTGTGAAATACCAAAACAATTTACTTCTGATCGAGGTGAGCCCTCTCATCAATGCCATCCGGATCCTTTGGAACGAATACAAAAACTCGAGTACATAAAAAAAGCCCGAAGGGGATTCCCTCCAGGCTTCTTTTCTACATAAGGGTGTGGTTGTTTTAGAATTTGGATTTTTGTTGAAGGTCGTAAATGACTTCTTCTACATTGTCCATATCAATTTTCTTAACACCATTTTCAGTGTGAACAATCAATTGACCATTTTCTTGGTTGATGATTGCACCAATCACTGTTTTTCCATCGACTAACACGATTTTTTCGATTCTTTCGTAGTAGTTTACGATGTCTTTTTTAGATTTGAAATCTTTTGGTTGGCTAGCTAAAGATTCTTCGAATTTTTTCTTCTCTTCTTCTTGTCGTTTCGCTACTTCTTTTTCGATCGCTTGTTTTTTAGTGTCGATTTCTTGTTTTTTCAATTCATCGAGTTTCTCAGTTTGAGCTGATTCACTAAGTTTTACAATCTCTTGTGCTGTTTGTTTGTCAACAGTCACGATCGTTTTGATTTCTTGTTCTTCGTTTTTAGTAAGTTTTGCACTTTCCACTACGAGTTTTTCTTTCTCAGCAGTTTTGAATGCTTTTGATAAATCCAAAGATTGAATGTCAGCTGACTTCGCAAGTTCTGCAGATTTTGCTGATTGAGTAGAAGCTTGGTCTTTTTCCAAGATCACTTCAGCCTTTGCAATAGACTCTTGTAGTTTTTTAAGTTCAGTGTTTTTTGAAATTTCTTCTTCAGAAAGTTTTTCTAACGCTGGAACACGTGGAGCAAATGCTACTGCACCTTCAACCACTTTCACTTTCGCTGGTTTTCCTTCAGCAGATTCTACGATGAAAGAAGTTCCTCGCACACCCGCAATTGCAGTTGGTGTTACGACAGTAAAGTTGTCTTCTTTCTTAGCTTTGTTAACTTTCGCGAATACTTTTCCGGAAACAAGAGCAATTTGAGTGTCTGTTGTTCCAGCGTTGTCTTGAGAAAGTTTTGCAAAGTCAATCGCGGACTTTGGAGAGATACGAATGCTCGAGCCATCTGCAAATTGGATGTCTACTTTTCCATTGTCGCCTGTGACTACATTATCCCCTGTTTTCAGAAGGGCACCAAGTTGTGCTTTTTCTTCCGTTTGGTCTGCGTGTTGGATTTTAGAATCTCCTACCGCAAATACGACTACCGCAGATAAGTCTGCAGGTTTTTTAGGTGCTTCTGATACTTCTGCTTCTGGTTTCTTACAAACTGTAAGCCCAGTGAAAAGAAGCGCAAGTCCCATGATGGTTAGTTTCGATGCTTTCATATCGTCCTGTCCCTTAGTGAAATTGTACTTTCGTTACTCTCTAATCAACAAACTGAGCTAGCTAAAATTCCCAGTTTTTTTGTATTTTTTTCTAGAATGAAAAAAATTTCATTAGTTCGGAAAAAAAATAATTTAGCGATCGGATTTGTAAACGAATATTCAGTATTTTCGTTCGGATCCTACGTTTTTCGGGGGTTTTTCGCTCGTTCTCTGGGAAAATCGCTTTGTCTAAGAGAAAGGAAGAAAAAAACTCCAAATATGGCTGAAACCTCTACATTGCACCAAAGACCTGCCTCCTCCCTCTCTTTATTAGAAGAAATGGAAAGAACGTATAAAGACTTACCTATGGAAGCCATCGTCAAACAAGACATCTTAAGACAAGGGATTCATTTTTTCCCAGAGGCCTTCCAAGTCAAAGACCCTTATAAATCTAAGGATTACTTTATCTTTTCCTTCGATCATATTCCACTAGCGGATCTAAAAGATGGAGCAGATACGAAAGCTCCAGAAGAAATCAAAATCAGCGGTGGCCATTTTGGACTTTTGAAAACCGTCATCTCCACACGAAATAACCCAAATTCCCCGTACAAAATGAAACTGAAAGAGGGAAAACCAACTCTGTTTTTAGAGGATACAGAAATTGGAACAGCAGAATACCCACCCATTCCATCTTGGTACAGACACAAAACTAAATCAGGAAAACTTCCTGGCGAAATCGCACCCGTCATCGAATGGGGTTACCTTCTTTACTTAACTGTCTTTCGTAACTGCCAGTACTTTGGAAAAGACGAAGAATGTGCGTATTGTGACATCAACCATAACTACCGCCAACAAAAAGGCGCGGGTCGTCCTTATACGGGAGTCAAGGATGTAGAAGATATTTTAGAAGTGTTATCTTGGGTAGATGCAGAAGACGAAGTTGCAAAAGTGTACACAATCACAGGTGGTTCCGTCCTCACCAATCTCAAGAAAAAATCGGAAGTGGATTTTTACTTACAGTATCCAGAAGCCATCGAAGCTAGGTTTCCGAAACGATGGATGGGAAAACTAGTAGCACAAGCCTTTGAAAAGGAAGATTGCCAAAAATTCAAAGATGCAGGGATTCAAATTTACCATCCCAATTATGAAGTATGGGACAAGGCTCTTTTTGAAAAAATATGCCCTGGGAAAGCAAGTTGGATTGGATATGAAAATTGGATCCGAAGAGTGGTGGATTCAGCAGAAGTATTTGGACCCGAAAATGTAATACCCAACTTTGTAGGTGGAGTTGAACTTTCTGAACCTTGGGGATTCAAAACAGTAAAAGAAGCCATCACTTCCACAAAACAAGGGTTAGATTTTTTTATGTCGAAAGGAATTGTGCCTAGATTTACAGCATGGTGCCCGGAACCATACACAACTCTTGGCCAACAAGCAGGCCCTCCTCTTGTGTATTTTTGTGAACTTTTACGCGCATGGAAAGAAACATTTGAATCTTATGGTTTACCAACCCCTCCAGGGTATGGCGAACCTGGACCTGGTAAGGCAGTATTTTCAGTTTCTGCATTTATGGATGTCATAGGTTATACTGGACGAAATTAGTTCTTTCCATTCCATAGCTAGAAAGAAACTAAAGAACATGCGAAAGAGTTTTCTGGGATTGGTGTATGCCTCCATTGTCTTCTGTTTTTGCCAGTGCCAAAACCCAGACATCGATCGGAATTTACACTTTCGACAAGGTGTCTTAGATTTAACAGAAATCACCTTTAAAGAAGACACAGCCATCAATTTGGAAGGGGAATGGGAGTTGTACTTTGGGGAATTCCACTACCCGCCCTTCCATGGAAAAAAAGAACTCACTGGTTACCTTGCGATTCCTAACTCGTGGCAAAATGAAGAGTATGGAGGCATTGAATTACCTAGAACCGGGAAAGTCACCTTACGCGCGTTCATCCATATCAATAAACAAACTGTAGGCCAAGAACTTAGGATTTATATTCCAGATGTTGCCTCTTCTTATCGATTTTTTGCCAATGGAGTTCTCATTGGTGGACAAGGGAAACCCGGGATCAATCAATTTGATGATACTCCAAGGATCAAATCAAAATATTATACTCTCATACCTGACGATGAAGTAATCGAACTTGTGTTTCATATAGCTAATTATGAAAACAATTTTGGTGGGTTTTGGGGAGTTCCCATGTTAGGAAACAAATATGCCTTAGATCGCGAAAAGATGTTTTCCAACGCAAGGGAATTATTTTTACTCGGTGCCCTTTCACTCATCGGTTTGTATCATTTTGGATTATTCTTTTATAAACGAAAAGAAAAATCCATTTTTTACTTTGCGATCTTTTGTGTATTACTCGGAATACGCCTTGCATTTACGGGTGAAAGGTATGTTTTGGAACTTTTTCCGAAATTCCATTGGCCCACTGCGTTTCGGATTGAGTTTGCTTCTTATTACTTTGCTGTACCGACTTTTTTATTGTTCATCCATTCTTTATTTCCAGAAGAATCAAAGGAAAAACATGTTCGTCGTGCTCTCATTGTTAGTTGCCTTTTTTCCTTTACCTTGTTTTTACCAATATCGGTATTTACCATTTTACTCTATGGATTTCAAATACTTGCATTTGTCATCATTGGATACGTCATTCATATTAACTTAAAAGCAGTCATCAATAGCCGACCGAATTCAAAACTATTTTTGATTGGCTTACTGATATTAGCATTTTCAGTATCCTTTGATATTCTGAAACATAGTTTAAACAGTCGAGGGATTGGACTCACTCCCTATGCCCTATTGTGTTTTATCTTTATCCAATCACTCATCCTCTCAAGTAGAATCGCAAATGCATTTGTACGTGCGGAAGAATTGGCAGAAAGTTTAAAAATAAGCAACGAATCTTTGTTAGCCGTAACAGAAAATCTGGAACAAATTGTTTCTGAACGAACCTACCAATTGAATTTTTCACTAAATCGAATTAAAAAAGACTTACTATTAGCCAAAAAAATCCAACAAAAAATCTTACCTTCCGATGGAATCAAGTTTGATCCCTTAAAAATCCATCTCTACTTCCAACCACAAGACGAAGTGGGAGGAGATTTTTATGATATCTTTGAATTGGATAACGGAATTGTTCGTTTTTTTGTCGCGGATGCAACTGGCCACGGAATCCAAGCGGCTCTTTACACGATGGCTATTAAATCAGAATATGAAGCCATCAAACGATTTATCACCAAAACAGATGATTTAATGAACCATCTCAACCAAAAGATCCAAAATAAATTCTCAGGTCTGAAGATCGTGTTTTCTGGATTTTTATTGGACATTGATACCAAAACTAAAACGGTTTATTATTCTTCAGCTGGTCACCCGAATCAGATTTTCCAAGCTAACGGAAACCAAATCATACTAAACCGAACAGGGAATATCATTGGTTTAAAAAAGGACCAACCTTACACCCAAAAACAATTCCAAATTTTGGAAGGGGACCGTATTTTACTTTTTACCGATGGGATGTTGGAACAAAAAAATGAAGCCAGGGAAGAGTTTGGAATGGATCGGATTCAAAAGATTCTTTCTGATTTTCAAAACAAGGAATCAGAAAGAGTTCTCGCCGAACTAGTCATCCAATTGTTTTTATTCCAAGGAAAGGAAGAACAAGAAGATGACCAAACGATGGTACTCATTGAATGGGAAAAAAATGATTCCAATCAAAACTCAATTTAAGTTTTGAATTCTCATTTATTCCTCTTGTATCATTTATTTTTTTAAGAACAAACGATCCACTCCATTCTTTTCAAATTCAGAATCATATTTTTCTGCTTCTTTTGCTACTTTGGTTTCATAGGCTTCTGGAGATAAAGCTTCCAATTCTTTTTCTGACATAGAAAGTTCTAAATCTCTTTGGGCAAGTTCTGTTGTGAGTTCAGTCCAAAACACATCATCGTTATATGGCTCTATATAAGATTCAAATACTTCTTGGAAATATTCTTCTGCGATCGTAAACATTCCGTTTTCAGAAACAATTGGACTATTTTCCATTGTTTTGGAAAGTTTTCCGAGTAAGGATTGAAGGAATCCATCCACACTTGGATCGGATTCTTCATGGGGAGCATTACTCACCCATTCAAATACAGTGAGTGCATCTAAAAGTTGTTTTGTTTCTTGTGGAGTGAGATCTAAATTCATAATTACCTGCTTTCCTTCCATAGAAATAAGTAAGGGAATGTGAAGCAAATCAAAGAATCACGGTAGACCTGTTTTCCTTATAGTTTTGGTAGATCTGTTCTACTATCATCCTAAAGTTAGGATCATCTTTGAGGATTTCCAATTTTTCCTCCAAACTGAGAACAGAAAACTTTGGGTGTAAAGCTTTGGTGACAGCAGGCTTCATATTTAATAAGTAAACATATAGATAGTATTTGTCAAACAAATTTAACTATACGTTTGTTACGTAATTATGTCTCGATAAACAGAAACGATCCGTTTTACACCCTCTTCCATTCCCTGAATCGTCAAAAAACTATAATTCATTCGAAAGAAAGCTGATTCTGAAGCGACCAATCGAAATTCATTTCCTGGCACCATCACTACTTTTTTTTCCATGATCCCATCCATCATATCAACTTCCGTCACATTTGGGTATTCAGTCCAAAGGAACATCCCTCCTTTTGGTTCCTCGAATCTAACTTCGGGAAGGTGGAATTGCAGAAGTTTTACCAAATGTTCTTTTTGTTTCGCATAATACAATTGGATTTTAGAAAGGTGTTCTTTCCAATCCAAATGCGATAGGAGAATGTCCATCACAACTTGGGAAAATTGATTGGTGTTTAAATCAATTCCTTGTTTGGCATTGGTGAAAATTTTTTGGTACAACTCTGGAACCACAACCCAACCCAATCGAAATCCTGGTGAGATAATTTTAGAGAAACTACCCAAAACAAACGTTAGGTCCAATCTTTCCCGAAAAGAAGAAATCGATGGATAAACCACTCCTTTAAAATCCAAATACTTATAGGCTTCATCCTCAAATAAAATGACTCCATATTGATCCAAAAGTGATGCAACAACCTTTCTTTTTTCCAATGACCAAGTAATCGTCGATGGGTTTTGGTAACTTGGGTTTGTATAAAAACAATGGATCTTTTGCATCGAAAGGATTTTTTCCAGTTCCAAAAGATTTGGTCCATCAGACTCCATGGGTAATGGAATCATATTGGGACTGTAAGGTGAAAAAGCTTGTAAAGCACCTAAATACACTGGGTCTTCTAGTAGAAGATTTGTATTTTCATCTAGAAACAGTTTTCCAAGTATATCCAAACCTTGTTGTGAACCATGGGTAATGAAGATAGAATTGGTATGAACGGGAACATCCACAA
The DNA here is from genome assembly GCF_026151395.1 of Leptospira limi. Taxonomy (NCBI): domain Bacteria; kingdom Pseudomonadati; phylum Spirochaetota; class Leptospiria; order Leptospirales; family Leptospiraceae; genus Leptospira; species Leptospira limi. Next base: position 2,123,844 of record NZ_JAMQPV010000001.1, on the reverse strand, counting down.
AATCACTTTGGATCCTCTTTCTCAGTGATTCGTAACCAGTGGAATCTCCATACTGAAACGCAACTCGACTATAATTTCGAATTGTCTCTTCTGTTGCCGTTAATAATACATTTTGGTCCAATAAATTCGGATTGGGAAGTCCACCCGCAAATGACAAAAAATCGGAATCCTGAACTGTGATTTTTAGTATCTCTCGGATGACAGAAGATCGAATCCCATTTGTCCTTTTTGCTAAAAATTGGTTTGCAAGATTCGTTTCCATACTTATAATTTACCAGGTATCAAAACATCTGTCCATATACAGATCAAAGTAACTATAGGTATACAGATGGTAAAAACAAAATACGAACAACTCGCCATTGATATAAAAAATGAAATTCGTTCAGGATTTTATTCAGAAAATGAGAAAATACCATCCTTACGAGAAATCCAATCGATTAAATCCTGTAGCCTAACAACCGCAAAAGAAGCCTATCGAATATTGGAAGAGGAAGGTTATATTTATGTACAAAACAAATCAGGATACTATGTTCAAAAAAACATAAGTTCCCTCATCCTTGGACCACAAAATGAATTTTATGATACCGTGGAAGCAGATGACAGAATCCAACAAATCATGAATACAGTGATGGACCCTAAACTCATCTCTTTTGGAGCGGCAATTCCATCGGAGATCTATTTACCAATCCATGAATTAAACAATGCATTTAAAAAAGCACTCTTACACAAAGAAATATTTAGGTATGGTGACCTACAAGGAAATCCTCACCTAAGAGAATGGTTAGCAAAACGTACTTCCATGTTTGGTTACAGAGTTAGCACAAACCAAATCCAAATCACGGCTGGTTGTACAGAAGCAATCACTTATTCGCTTATGGCAGTGACAGAACCAGGTGATACCGTCATTGTCCCGTCTCCCATTTATGTTGGCTTATTCCAAATTTTAGAAACTCTTAAATTGAAAGTGGTGGAAATTCCCTACCGTGGTAAGGAAGGGATCAGTGTCACGGAATTTGAAAAACTCGTGAAACGCCACAAACCAAAAGTATTTTTGTTTGCTTCCAATTTTAATAACCCGAATGGAATTTTATTCAGTGATGAAACAAAACAACTTTTAGCAAATTTATCATTCCAATATGGAATTCATCTTGTTGAAGATGATATTTATGGTGATTTGTACTTTGAAGGAACAAGACCAAAACCTTTGGTAAGTTTTTTCCCTCATACAAACAATGGTCCAAAATCATTTTTATGTTCTTCTTTTTCGAAAACACTTTCTCCAGGCCTTCGGATGGGTTGGGTTGTCACAAAAAATGGAATCCATTCGGTGTCCAAAATTGCAAGAGCATTCAAAATTGCAGAAAACCATCCAACTCAAATCTGTGTTCTTGAATTTTTAAAAAGACAAACGTATGAAAGGCATTTAAAATTTTTAAGAACTGAATATAAAAAGTTAAGTAAAGAAACAACGGACTTACTCATCACTCATAGTGATGGAAACCTCAAAATCACAAAACCCGATGGTGGATTTGTTCTTTGGATCGAATCCGCGTTAGATGGAGATAAATTATTATTAGAAGCAAAAAAAATAGGAATGGCGATTGCACCTGGATCTTTATTTGGACTCTCCAAACATTGGAATTATTTTTTCAGACTGAATGTTTCCGTTGGGCAATCATCCAAAATCCGAGAGAAACTGATCCTCTTTGCAAATCGATTTCAGAAAAATGGAAATCGAAAAAAAACTTTTTAGTTGCTCGTAAACGAAACCAAAATCAACTTTAGGAATATGTCTGAACAAACGCGAAAGTATTTGGAAACTTCCCAAATCATTCCTTCCAAAGGTATGTCTTATACCATGTATGAAATTGAAGGCCAAGATACCATTTTGAGAATGTTAACCTTCATTCCCGATAATGACGAAATCCATATCTACCCGAAACCTCCAGTCAAAAAACTATATAAACCCGAACTTTGTAAAAAAGTCGAAGAAAACGAATTTTTAGGTCTTTGGTCGATGGGGGAAGAAAGAAAGGTAGGAAAATAGGTAACCTTGGCCCCGGACAGAATCGAACTGCCGACACGAGGATTTTCAGTCCTCTGCTCTACCGACTGAGCTACAGGGCCTCGGTTACGACCAAAGTATTTTTTCATAGCCCTCTGTCAACGAACCTTTGAATTTTTTGTAAGGACCAAAATGAAACCAAACCAAACACTCAAACTTACCATTGTTCTGGCACTTTTCTACACCCTAGGTTGTGCTTCCGGACTCCACAAAACAGGCATTAGTATCGAAAGATTCAGGTCTGACTTAGAAACAAAATCAATTGTAGTTGATGATTTGGTTTGGAAGTATACAGAAAAACCTGGGAACGGAGAAACCCTTCTCGTTGTACACGGCTTTGGTGGTGACAAAGACCATTGGACAAGGTTTTCAAGATACCTTCCCAAAAACATTCGGGTCATCGCACCTGATTTACCTGGTTTTGGTGAATCAAGTAAACCGGATTCCATCTCTTACACCCAAGAAGCACAAGCGATTCGATTACAACAATTCACAGAAAAACTAGGACTTACTGAATTTCACATAGCAGGCAATTCAATGGGTGGTGGGATTTCAGGAATTTTTGCAGCCAAATACCCGAAACTTGTGAAGTCACTCATCCTGTTTGACAATGCAGGGATCAAAAGCCCCATACCGAGTGAAATGCAAAGAATTGAACTCTCTGGTGCTGAAAGCCCACTACTTGTCAAAGACACTGAAGATTTTGACAGACTTCTCAAATTTACATTTGTAAAACCACCTTACTTACCATCGTTTCTAAAATCTTATTTTGCTGAAAAGTCTGTCGCAAACCGTGAGTGGAATGGACAAATTCTCAAACAAATCAGAAAGGAAGGGTATATTCTAGAGTCACAACTCGATAAAATCCAAGCACCTTGCCTTACCATTTGGGGAAAAGAAGACAAGGTAATCCATTATTCGGTTATGGATGTTCTAAAGAAAAAACTAAAATCAAAATTGGAAACCGTTCTGCTTGAGAATATGGGCCATGCTCCAATGATTGAAGACCCACAATTGTCCGCCAAACTCGTACAAGACTGGATTTCAAACGGTACTTTAAACAAAAACTAATCCAACAAAACTTAAGTATTTTTTTTCTAAAACTAGATAAAAAAATACTTGTACTTTCACGGGTTTTTTATGTTATAAACCCGTGGCACTCGCTTCCAACAAAACATTAATTGGGATCACTGGATCAATAGGATCAGGGAAATCCACTGCACTTTCCATCTTTGGAGAATTAGGTGCAGTGACGATCAGTTCTGATGCGATTGCCCGTACATTCACAGAACCAAATAGCCCAGTCAAATCAGAATTAATCTCTATTTTTGGACCCTCCATTGAAATGAAAGGTGGTACGATCAACCGTACTAAAATTGCCGAACTTGCTTTTAGCAACGAATCAAAGTTAAAGTCACTGAACGAACTCCTCCATCCTTTAGTCAGAAAATCTTTCCTTCAATTTTTCCTATCCCAAAAAGAAGGGAGTATTGTCGCTTGGGAAGTCCCACTCCTATTTGAGACTGATGCTCATACCATTTGTGATTTCACTGTGACTGTTTACCTTCCCAAAGAACAAAATTGGGAACGAGTGAAACAACGAGGTGGGATGGAAAAATCTGATTTCGAAAGAAGAACCTTATCGCAGATGGACATTGAGGAAAAAAAGTCTCTCTCTGATTTTGTCGTAACGAACGATACTGATAGAGAAGGCTTAAAAGAACAAATCGTAATTATCTATAAAGAAATTCAAAAAAGGATTCAAAAATGAAAGAGAGAGTTTTTTACGTTATCAATTTAGACAAACAAAGGATTGGAGTCTTATCGCTCTTTTTATTTGCTTTATTCTTTTCGATTTTCTTTTTGGGTGTCTCGGTAGGGAAAGGGAAAACAGAAGAATCACATACTTCCATAAAACCGTCTCTAACAGCTACAAACCCAGAGACATCGGATACAAATCTTCCTTCGCCAGATTCATTGGCAAAAAAAGGAGAAGAGACTCCAAATTTGAATCAGCAAGGAACACAAGTTGCTTCTTCTTTAGTCCAAGGCACAAAACCAAAAGAATCTGTTTCTTCACAAGAAATTCCAATGGCTGATATTGGGAACCATCCTTACTATATAGAAACTTCAACAGCTAAGGATGAAGAGGAAGAAAGGAAACAACAAGTTGTTGATTTGACGAAATCAAAAGAACAAAGAAATGTTACTGTGGCAAAAGAAGAGAAGTTAAAAAACATTTCACATGTTTCGAAAGGGAAAGAAAAACCGAATCATGTTTCTTCCAACTTACCAAAATCGGTAAAGAGTAACGATGTAAAGTATTTAACCATTCAACTAGCTGCGTTTACAAACCGTAAATCAGCAGAAACATTTTTGTCCCAACTCCAAGCAGATAACCAAGGAAAACTCAAATCAAAATCCTTCATTGTTGTGAAAAATGGATTTTTTGTCGTACAACTTGGTAAATCCAAAGATAGAGATTCATTGTTAAAAACCTTATCCAAAACAAATATGCCAAAAGAAATTAAGGCAAAGGCAATGGTCATCCAATACCAACCATTATCATAAAAACACAAATCGTCTTTCCTTGGCAACTTGGCTTTCCCGTAACTCATGGGGAGGCCTTTTCTTTTTTCAATGGATATTTCCATTCAAAAAATAAATTCTATGGAAAGATCTTTGGATTTGTCTAAAGAATAATATGGAAGAATCCACGATCCCCCACCACAGCCTCACCTATGGAACAAGTCGATTAGCACCCGCAATTAGTTTGGTTGATCGTGCGAAAGAAATTGAACTGGCGGAAGAATCTGTCAAACTCCATGTTCATGGAAAGTTGGAAGTCATCGCCAAACAAATTCGTGCTCTAAAAGAAGAAGCAGAACTCATACTCAAACAAGCAGAAAAGGATATCGAACTTCATAAGGCAAAATGCCAATTTGAAAAAAAACCAGGTCAGGTGATTTATCTGTATTCGAAAGAGGAAGGAGATTATTTTTCCCTTCTATCCCCTATGGAATGGGGAGGCAATCCTCCACATCCTTTTAAAGGAGCTTATACGATGAACCCTGACCGCAGTTTCTCAGAAATCAAAGAAAATCTCTAAATCAATTGGATTGTTCTATTTGGTGAATAAGGATGCCAAATTTGAAAGTTGGGAAGTGATGTCTCCAGATGGTTCATTGCCATCAGGGGATAATTTATCGATGACAATAGGCAATAAATTTCCTACAAGTCCTGCAGTAGCATCAGTATCAAGGCCCACTTTTTTAGCAAGTTCCTTTACTGAGTCATTTCCTAAGACTTTTAAAACATCATCGGCACCGATGCTTACATTTTCACCCGTTCCAACCCAAGAAGCGGCAGCGTCTGCAAAACCTTTTTCCTTGAATTTTTGTACAATTCCCGATACGCCACCGTTTTCTTCGATGATCTTCTGGATCCCAGAGACAACTTGGGGATTGTTTTGGACTAGCTCTACTGCCTGAGCTGCGACGGCTTTTAAACTTTCAAAAAAACTCATGCGGAGTATGGTTGCTGAAGTAAAAGGAAAAGGAAAGATATTTTTTACTAAAAAACTCGAATTATCTTAGGTCCAATACTAATTATTGATTGCCATTCCTCATTCAAAATCAAAACATCAACTCATTGTTAGTTGTAAATGATAATGGCAAATCGTCTTTTTTTAATCATAATTAAGCGTAGTATTGTTGCCACTGGACTTTTTTTATTTTTATCCAATTGTTGGACAAATCCTCTAACCCACCCTCCTCTTGAATGCCTGATGAAATTGGACAATTTCCTTTGTCCAAATAAAGACTTACTCAAAAAATATTCACCTGGTATTTATTTATATCTATTACAAGAATCTAGAGCCACCATTTCCAATCTGACAAATAACTCCATCGTAGAGACTGGTTTCGTCGTGGGAACTGCTCCATCTGATGTCAGTTTTGTGAATGTGGGGTATGATGATGCTTCACCGACAAGAGTCCCCGTTGTCAATGGAAGTTGGAGTTTTCCTTTACCAGCAAAAGCGGTGACAAATAGCTTTTGGACCTACGGAAGTTTGCACACCATTTATGTACAAATCCCATTAGAAAAACCGAATGTTATCCTTGTACGAAAAGGTACAAATAAAGACACCAACGGAGATGGGTATCCTGATTTGATTGTGTCGGCTGGCCCTGGCTCAGGATCACAAGGGTATGCATTTATTTACCGAACAAATCCAACAACCAAACAACTATTAACTTCACAAGTTACCTCCATAACTGACGGCCAAGCAAGTGGTACCTATTTCGGAAGTAATATTGGATCTGGTGACTTTAATGGAGATGGATACGCGGATGTGTTAGTTGGTGCACAAGCATATAATGGTACTGCAGGTAGAGTATATGAATTTTTGAGTAAAGGCCAACAAGGAATTCCCACTCTTGATCTAAATGCAGGGGGATCTGCTGATGCGATTTTAGATGGAATTGTCGGTACCGGGAGATTTGGTACGAATATAGCTTGTATGGATGTAAATCTTGATGGATTCGATGATGGAATTTTTGCATCATCATGGAGCGATAATCTATTTATTTTGAAAAGCCAAGGTTCAAATGGATTTGTATCACAAAACACGAATTCCAATATCTTTTCCTACCAATCATCGCAACCGGGAGATAATTTTGGAAATTATGCTGCATTAGGAGATGTAAATGGGGATGGTTTTAATGACTTAATTGTGGGAGAACACCAATATGCTTCCTCCACTGGCAGGTTATTTGTTTTTGTATCCCAACAAGGATCTTACACGAACCAACCACAACAATTTCTTTACCCTCCGACAACTACTTCCATTGCATGTTCAGCAGGAGGTGGATGTCGATTTGGTTCTACATTTGTTCTCGATTATTTTAATTCCGACCGATGTATCGATCTTGCAGTTGGTGCTTATTCTTTTAATTCCAACCAGGGAATTGTACATGTATACCATTCAACCTGTGATGCTTTAAATCCATACGAAATGGTTCCGAAGTCTACTTTACTTGGCCCACCTGTAATCAGCTGTTCTGGGGGTTGTAATTTTGGTGGAACCTTGGCATCAGGAGATACGAATGGTGATGGACTCCCCGATTTACTCATTGGTGCTACTGGTGCTAGTTCTGGGATCGGAGACGTTTATTTAGTGTTAAATGATCTAACCAATGGATTTAGAAATATGGATTTAAGTGCCGGTGGGTCTGCCGATAGTCTCTTTTCTGGTAATACGACTCTAAGTAATTTTTCTATGGGATTAGCGTTCCTAGACACCAACGCAGATGGACTGAAGGATATTGTGATTTCCGAACCAACAACAACCAATCGAGTGTATACCTTCCATAGTATTAGAGGTAGAGTTCCAACAAACCAAAACCTAAATTCCGGCGGAGTGACAAGCCAAACACTAATCCCACCTGCAGGTACTTTTTTCGGTAGTGCCATTGCAAGGTGAAAAGGAAGGAAAAAGTTTTCGTTGCCTATAGAGAAGGAAACAAAATTCATTACGGGATGGATTAAGTTAAGTTCCAACCGAAGCGAGCACAACCAATGAATCTTGGGAGTTCAAAACACATCCAAAGGAAAAGATTTTTCTCCCCACACTTTAATATCACTCCACGACTGCATGAGGGAAATAAATACCTTGGTAATCCAAAGATAAAACATTCTGTTTATTCACTTCCACATATTGGTATTTGTTTTCATTGATTTGTTTCACTTTATAGTACGTTTTGTTTCCAATAAAATCTGAATCCAATAAAATAGGATCTGTAATTTCTAACGTGACGAGTTCAAATTCACAATCTTTCAACCAGTTGATTTTATTTTTCACATAGAATTTATCGATGATGCGATGGAATGTTGCAAATTCATTTGTGATTTCGACATGGATATTTAACTCTCCATTCTCCAAAGGGATTGTTTCCAAGTAATAACCAGTTTTCAGGCGACATTCTAAATTCGTTTGGTTCGCATTTGGAATGGAAAAAAGACGAGCTGAATGAAGCTGAAAACACAATCCAGTAAGGAAAAGAATCGATAGAAATAAAAATCTCTTAGTCATTATAAAAAAGCCAACTTACCTATAACAAAAAGTAGATTACGAAATAGGAAAGATATTTTTAGGAACGTTTTTCAAAAAATTGTATCTCGAAAGTTAATAAGAAATACCGACACCAAACTTTGCCGAATATTCCCTTAAAGACCAAATGTGTTCAAATTTTTCTCTAAAAAGATTCTCTGCAGTTGGACTTGGCGTTTTTTTATGTGAATCATATTGATTACCGATGATCTCTACCATGAAATGAAATTGATCATGTAACAATATACGTGAACCTAGGGTTAAATTTGATTGGACCAAATAAGAATCAGTAAATCGTTCCCTACCAAATCCCATTCCAACACGGACATAAGGATCAAAGGTGGAATTTTCTAAGAAGTGGTATCCCAACTGAAAAGAAAGATAACGCATATGTAAAAAACTATTATCATTATAGGTTTGGTATGGTAATAGAATTTCATAAGCAATCAAATGATTCATATCATAACTTGGAAAATTGGGAAGTTCTCGTGTCAGTAATCCTAAATTAAAGATGGCATTCGATTTGTCTTGTCGAATGTCTTTGGCTTGAAAATTAGAACTATTGACGCTGATACCGAGACCAATCCCCGATTTGAATACAGATTCATAGAATAGAGAAACATTTTGTCCATCTAGTTTGGGTTTAGGTGCATTTTCAAATGCAATCCAACTTGCCACCTTTTGTTCATGAGTTCCGTAATGATTTGTTAGGTTACCGATTACATTGGATTGATTGTTGATATTATTTTCTGTATTTGTGTAATTGTTACTAATTTTGTAAGGACTAAATTGTGGGTATGCAACAACTTCCGAATAGGCCCCTTCAAAATAAGATTTTTCTCTAATTTTATTTTGAGAGTATATTCCTACATTTATGAAAACGAGAAGAAAAAGGGCCAAAAATTGTTTTGGAAGCATTTTCGCTCGTATACCATTCTTTATTTCCGACAACCATGAACGCATAAATTTTCGGCTATATCATTCCGCAGGAAATAACAATTCCATTCCATTGAGAATCACAAGCTCTAAGATCATTCGGATTGATGATCCTACAAACCTGGAATAATTTCCATGCATCCGAACAAGCTTTGCTCGATGAGCCAGTTTCCTTTTCAGTATTGTACTCACAGTTTGTAAAACAAAATAAACAGAATATAAATAACCAAACCATCAAACGCATAAATGAAATCATCCTTCCTTAGCTGCCACAGAATTCACGAATGGGTAAAATTTTTCACCTAACAAATCAGTGAATACAAAAAAAATTCAATTGATTCAACGGTTTGGCTCTTGGAAAAGCTGCGAATGATTGGGCTTCGGATTTTAGGCTAGGAACACGATTTCTAACAAAGATTAGTTTTTAATGAGAATGGAGAATGAATTCTTTTCAGGAACTTCTATCTTTAGAAGTTGGTGATTGTATTTTAGGTTATTGTGTTTAAAGAAAATTCGTTTGTTGGCTTATAATTGCAGTATTGTTCAGAAACGATTCTGCTTCTGGACTTGCCTCTTTCGCTGCAAACACTTCGTGTGTTTGTTACGATTCGAGGCACGGCTCCGCTCGACGTTTGCCTTCCTGGCACACTTACAGAAACTATGACTCCCTATGGGTCGTCACAGTTTCTGGTCGCGTTACTGTTCAAGCCCCTCTGGGGTTGTTGATCAGTTTGAATGTTTGGGATGAATCAGAAATCTTTGTTTTGCGGGCGGAGGGACTTGAACCCCCACGCCTCACGGCGCCAGAACCTAAATCTGGTGCGTCTGCCAATTTCGCCACGCCCGCATTGTGGTTGTATAAGCAGGTTTTTGTACTAGGGAATTCTGTCTAGTGAGTTTTTGTGATTCACTTGCCTTTGTTTTGGAATTTTATAGTACTGTCAGATACCTATAGGATAAGTCCGATGAACATACTTGAATTTATGCAAAACATCTCCACACAAGTGTATCTGAGAGGAGATGTGATCTTTCGGGAAGGGGATGCTCATGACGGAAGTATGTACTGCATCATGAGTGGTATGTTCGCTGTCACCAAACGGATGCCAGATGGTTCACAAGAAGTGATCAAAGGGCTTGGTCCTGGTGAATTTTTTGGCGAACTTTCTCTCATCACAAGAAGGCCAAGGGCCATGACAATTAGTGTGGTATCTGCTAATGCAAGGGTTGGCATTTTGCGTGATGACCAATTCGAAAAACTGGCTCGTATCAATACTCATTTTTTATTCCAACTTACCAAAAGTACAGTCGAAAAACTCCACCGAGCAGAAGCGAGACTCGCTGAACTCGACAAAATGATCGAAGAAATCCAAAAGGAGGAAACCAAATGAATGTAGAACACCTCCGTAAATACATCACTGAAGTGCGCATTGACCATTTTGCCCAAGGAACAAAAGTATTTTCTGAAGGGGAAGAATGTAACGGTAAAATGTATTTTGTTTTTTCTGGTTTGTTACAGGTGTACAAACGGAAAACGACTGGCGAAGAACAATATGTAAGAGATATCAAACCTGGCGAATTTTTTGGTGAGATGGCACTCGTATTCCCTTCTCCAAGAGCAGCATCCATTGTAGCAGCAGCAGAGGATACAAAAGTTGGAATCATTACCAAAGATATTTTTATGGGAATGGGAAAAGAAAGCCCTGGGTTTTTATCAGTGATCCTTCACAGTATTATCAATCGACTAACTGCCGTAGAAGATTCGATCTCTGAAAAACAAAAAGAATTGCATATACTAATCAATGGAATCCACCAAAAAGAGAACGAAACAACGAACACAGAAACTGTCACAATGACTGAGGACAACACACAGGATTCTGAACCGGTTGAAGGAGAAACAGGAGAACTAAAGACTTAAGTTCTCCTGTTTCAAAATCCCAACTTCAAAAATAAGTTGACTAAACGATAAAAAAGCAGTTTCATTTTCGGGTGACATTTCGGTTCTTCAATTACCCTATTCCAGTTTTACTTGTAACTCTTGGTTTTTTTGCCGTACCATTTGTTATATTTTTTGCCATTGCGTCCCTTTATGATTTGGACTTCGATCATGTGGGTATGATCCTCACTCGAATCCAACCATGGCAGTATGTTTTTTCGTTTTTAAGTGCCATCATCGCTTATGGCCTCATCACCAAAAAGAAGTTTGGATATTACCTTTTCCTTTGTTTCACCTTCCTCATCCTCACCTATAATTTTTGGATGGTTCTATCCGTTTCCCTCGGGAAAAAATTCTTCCTCGCAGGCATTCGTATCAAAACTGACGACATTGTTTGGAATATGGGAATTACAACGGTTCTCCTAGCAATTGCCTTCTATTTTTTAAGAAGGGAAATTGCAGCTCCTTATTTAAGTACCACAAGAAGAGGATGGCGGATCAAATACCGCGAAACTCATCCTATTCCTTTCCATTGGACAAATGCAGACGGAGAAAGAGAAGGAGATGGGCTTACCATCAATATCTCCAAAAATGGCGTCTTACTTCCGTTAACCAAACATCATTTTTTAAACCCAGGGGATCCGATTAACCTACTTTTAAAATTAGAAAAGGAAAATAGAGAACCAGCTTCGATTTCAGTACAAGGAAAAGTGGTTCGCATCGATAAAGAATCGGATGGAACAGAAATTGCGGGTGTCCAATTACAATTTCTCATCGCACAAAAAGAAGAAAAACAAATTTACGATTCGTTTTTACATCGTGTTTTTGCTCCTCGTTACCCTGTTTCTAACCCAGTGCAATTTTTCCAATCTGAAGATAAAACTTATAATGGAACCCTACTCAATGTTTCGTTAGAAGGATTGTACATCGAATCGGAAGTTGTGTTATCTGCCTCCGAATATTGTCGTGTTAAAATCCAGACCCGTTCTGGTGAAATTGCCGTCGGTGGTGTAGTTAGGTGGTCTAATCCCCAAGGGAAATATGGAAAACCAAAGGGTTTTGGGATCCAGATTGATTCCATCGAAAATAAAAACCTATTCCGTGTTTGGATTTGGAAACAAAGGTTTAAATTATTCCACGGTAGGTAATTGTTAATCGTTTATATAGAGGGAATCAGCAAGGACCAAATCACCTGGGCTTGTCACTTTGGTATTGTGAAAATCAGTTTCAACTATCCCTACCCTTCGTTCTCCCATCCAAGTGCATAAATCTGTTGGGTGGTGTTTGGAATTGTTAGGTAGCGAATCCATCAAAAGTTCTTTTAGCATAAATCCAGCCACTGCCTGAGGGGTTTTCACAGCATAGACTTCTTCCCGTTTTAATGGTTCCTGTGAATAGTTTTGGTGGAGTTTCACCCGCACTAAACTTTCTGTTACAGGACATACTAAGGATGCCCCACCAAAGATTTTTGTTTGTTCCACTAATTGGTAAAGTTCGTTTTGTTTGAAATTGGGACGAGCAACATCATGGATAAAGAATAAATCTTTCTCATCATAAGAAATCGATTGAATTCCATTTAAAGTAGAAAGGTGCCTCGTTTCTCCTCCTTCCACTATACGGTCGTTAGGTGCGAGTAAATCTTCTAACTCTTTTTCTGTCTCCAAAACCCAATCGGGGTGGGACACAATAGTAATGGATTTGAGAAGTCCAAACCGTTGGAATCGTTTGACCGAATGCCTAAGGAGTGATTCACCCCTTAGTTTTAAAAATTGTTTAGGAACATCAGATCCCATCCTGCTCCCCGTTCCACCGGCAAGCAGGATCGCATATAAGTTGTTCATTCCACCACTAATATTTCATTTCGGAAAATTTCCAACACAGGTTCTTTTTTACGGATGAGTTTTGGTGTTCCATCTTTTCGGATCAACACTTCTTGTGTCTCAGGAAAACTATTGTAGTTCTTCGTAGACATACTAGAACAGTATGCTCCGGTTGCTTCCATCACTACATAATCACCAATTTCTGCCTCACCCATAAGCCTTGTGATCGGTTCCCCACCTTCTTTTTGAGTGAAAACATCTCCAGATTCACAACAATGGCCAACGACAACATACTCTTTGTTAGACTGAGGAGTTCCACCATCTTTTTTAACAGTAATGAGGGGATGGCGTGCACCATAGAGTGATGGCCGTGTATTAGAATCCATACCAGTATCCAATTTTAAAAACTGGAATCCATTTTTTCCCGTGTCAACTTTGTCATCCACAGTGGTGAGAAGTGCCCCACAAAGTGCTATGAGGTAAGTGCCTGGTTCAATTTCTAATATCAGTTTTCTACCATGTTTCTCGGCAAATTCTTCAAATTGGATTTTAACTGGAGCACCTATCTTTTGTAAGTCGGTTGTTTTTTCATCTTCCATGCGACCCACTTTGTATCCACCACCAAGACTCACTACAGTGACAGATGGGAAACTTTCTGCATATTCGAGTGTATACTTGGCAACAGCTTTCCAAACTTCAGGATCACTTCCCGATCCAATATGTGTATGGACTTTTTCAACGATGAGGTTGTATTTGTTTACGATTGTTTTGACTTCATCTAGTTTTTCATGCCATATTCCGAAGGAAGAAGTAACTCCACCCACATCGGTTTTTTTGGTATGACCAGAACCAAGGCCTGGGTTAAAACGAATGGATACCGATTTTCCTGGGAAGGTTTGGCCAAAAAGTTCCAATTGGCGGAGTGAACAGGCATTAAACTTCACACCCTTTCCGATGAGTTCTGCAAATGCTTTTGGAAATTCTTGGGAAGTGAGCATGATGGACTCTGGAGAAAATCCAAAATGGAGGGCACGTACCACTTCATGTTCTGAGGAAGCATCAATGAGGATGCCTTTTTTTTTCATGATTTGTAAGATATTGGAATTGGGATTTGCCTTCATGGCATAACGGACTTGTAACCCGAATGCATTCGGAAATGCCAATGTGTCATCGCATTTTTGTTCAATTTCTTTCTCAGAATAGACAAAGAGAGGGGTACCAAATTCTTTTGCAAAAGTTCGCACTTGGTCTTCTTTCAAAAACTTTAGTTTTTCGATTGATGTCATAGGATTTAAGATAAACCTTTCAATAGGTTCCAATCCATAAAGTCAAAAAAGTAGAAAATGGCAGGAAAGATCACACATATTGAAGCACTCTCCCAAGTGAAAAAACACTTGGAACATGGCAATGCCACTCAAAGGAAAATTGCCAATTTACTCTCTAGGCCTGATGTGGCATCGTACGCCAACTTAGGTGCAGTTGCCCCTGATATCTTTTATTTCTACCATGTCTTACAACCCAAACGTACAAAAAAAGCTGCGTTTTTTGGTGACCTTGCCCACCACCACAATGTGGCAGAACTCATCTTAAGTTTCCTTGACCAAGTGTACGACACCGAAATGGGTTTGTACCGGGACAGGTTCCTTGCCTTTACGCTTGGTTATATTTGCCATTGTGTTGTGGATATCCAAACCCATCCCTATATCTTTTATATCTCTGGTGATTACTATAACAACGATAAGAAGATTTCCTACCAAGCCCAAGTAAACCATATGAAAGTGGAATTTGGTTTGGATACCTTACTCATCAACCACCGTTGGGGAATGAGTGCAAGGGAATATGATTTTCCACAATACATTGATATCCGCCACCGAACCGTTGGAATCAAAAATAAAATGGATCCAGTCCTTTGGAACTTTTGGTTGCAGTCCTTAAAAGAAACGTTTCCAAAAGAATTCCAAACTTCTTACATTGGGTCTGAAAAAAAAATCATCCCAGGGGACATCTTAAATGAATCCTATCTTGGATTTTACCGTTTCACTTCCACACTTGATTCCCGTAGTGCTTTTATGCGAGGACTTGTGAGTGTAGTGGATGCACTTACCTTCCATAAATACAATGCCTCTGTTCTGATGTTACCAACAATTGAGGCGATCAATCCGAAGATCATGAACGACGAAAAAAGAGAATGGTTTTACCCAGCTGATCCCAATCGTAAGTTCAATGATTCTTTCATTGATTTACTGAACCAAGCAAGCCAAGCAAGTAAGGAAATTTTAACCAGAGCCTATGAATATAGTTTTTCACCTGAGAGCCGTTCTAAGATTCTGGATTCACTTGGTGGTTATAATTTAGATACTGGCCTTCGATACCACGGAATTGATCACATGAAGGAATTTTCCCCACTCGTATAGTGGGAATTTGAAAAAGGAAATTGTATGAAACAAGAACCCGTTGGGCTCTTTGAAAAGTATTTTATCATTTGGTTTCGAATCGTTACAGAAAGGATTTGGACAGGAGACAAAAAAGTTAAGAACACCTTCCTTGCCATTTTGGGTTTTGGGGTTCTGAATGTATTTTTACTAACTGGTTCCATTAAAGATTTTTTTCGTCTCGATGAGGCTGCCGTATACGATATCCCTTCCACCTTATATGGGCTAAACGATAAAGGGGAATACGAACCCATTGCCGAGTATTATAAATTCTCTCGTATCCCAGTTAAATTAGAAGAACTAAAACCAGAGTCCACTGACTATTCCGCTGATAACCGTCACAAAGTGATTCAATGTTTTTTATCCACCGAGGACAATTCGTTTTATTCTCACAACGGGATAGATCTCAAAGGGATAGCCAGGGCTTTTGTGGTAAACCTCATGGCGGGTCGTGTGAAAGAAGGTGCATCCACCATCACCCAACAGGTCGCAAGGCTTAAGTTTTTATCCATTGAACGTTCCATCGCAAGAAAAGCACGTGAAGCATGGCTTGCCATTTTACTCGAACTTGTTTACCCAAAAGACAAAATTCTGGAAGTGTATTTAAACGAAATCCCACTCGGGCATGGAACCATTGGTGTAGGTGCTGCTTCCAGGTTTTACTTTCGTAAAGAAGTACAAGATGTAACTTGGGGAGAAGCTGCCATCCTTGCAAGCCTAACCACAAGACCCACTCAGTTTAGCCCCATTGTCAACCCAGTATCCAGTATGAACAAAGTGCGAGTTGTTTTTCGCAAACTTGTTGAAAACGGAAGGATGACTGTTGCCGATGCCGAAAAAGAATTTGCGAGCTTAGAAGAATATTATACAAACCTAAATCGTTCTCCCAATGATTCTGCATTTTCAGACAGACTCAATCGTTTTCCCTATGTCACAGAATACATCCGCAAAAACCTAATTCGCTCGATTGGTTCCAGTCGGTTGTACAATGGTGGACTCAAAATATATTCCACGATCCAAATCCGCCACCAAGAAGAAGCAGAAAAAGCCCTCCTCCCTGCATTACAAAGGCAAACGATTGAATCCAACCAACGTGCTTTTCGTAACATTGATGCCTTTGATGATTTGTATGGAAGTGGTTATTCTTTAATCGCTGATTTGTATGACTTACCCGAATTTAAATTTAAAATATCTAAAATAGAACGTACTTTTTCCTCTGCTTACCAAGAGGACATTCGTGATGAATTTTACGCCCTGAATTTACTTGTAGGTGATGACTATCTAGGTGATACCCTCGACAAAAATTTCACATCGCAAAGTACAAAGGACCATTTACTCCCTGTCGAAGGATCACTCATTGCCATTCGCCCAGAGACTGGTTACATCACAGCACTTGTTGGTGGATCAGGTTTTCGTTCTGACAACCAACAAATCCGTCCATTCCAAGCCTTTCGCCAACCAGGTTCCGCCTTCAAACCAATCTTGTATGCGGCAGCAATGGACTATTCTGGGAAAAACCCAGACCCAGAAAAAAATGTAACACCTGCTACACTCTTTGCAGATTCTCCTTTACAATACCTAATGGAAGATGGAGATGAGTGGGCTCCCGAAAATTACAGTAGTGAATACTCTGGGTTTATTTTATTACGAAAGGCATTAGAACAATCAAAAAACTCAGTTGCTGTGCGGGTCTTAGAACAAGTGGGACTTTCCAATTTGATGGATAGCCTCCGAGGTTTATTACAATTACAAGGAAGGGACATCCCTTACAACTTCAGTGTTTCCCTTGGATCCTTTGAACTCACTCCCTATGAACTCACACGAGCTTATGCTGCCCTCGCCTCTGGTGGAAAAACTGTGAACCCCATCTCTGTTTTGTATGTAGAAGACAATGCAGGAAAAGTCATTAAAGACTTTCGCAAAGACTACGAAGATGTGGAACGAAAACAAATCATTTCCAAAGAGGCTGCCTTTCTCATCACTTCCATGATGAAAGATGTTGTGGAAGAAGGAACAGGACGAGGTGTCCTCTCTTATGGACTTGGCCGAAAAGCCTACGGAAAAACCGGGACCACAAACAATTTTAGGGATGCTTGGTTTGTGGGTTATACCCCAGAACTTGTCACCTCGGTATGGTTTGGTTATGATGTGGGAACCATTTCACTCGGGCGTGGGATGACTGGAGGAAAACTATCGGCTCCTGTATGGGGAAGGTTTATGGCAAGAGCCTTGGAAAAAGAACCAGCCAAAGAATTCCCTTGGCTCGCGGAAGTGAAAATCACAAAACGAACTGTCTGCCGAATGTCTGGAAAACTCCCTGGTGGCCAATGCCATGACCTACTGGAAGAATATTTCATCCCCCAAACGGTTCCAAAAGACGTTTGTAACGACCATGGATCCGCGTGGAATGTTGTGGAATCCAAACCACAACCCCAATCCACCCAAATTGTCGTGGAGAAGAAAAAACAAGACACCAAAGTGGAGAAAAAACCCACACAAGGCAAACCTCCGAAACGAAAAAACTCAGTCTTTAGCGGAGATGAGGAAATTGATTACTAAAAAGGCTTGTCAGATAGACCGAAAATTTTGATTCTCACAGAAGGGGAAAAGGAGCAGGAATGGCAATAGGTAAGGATTCCATCAACAGCGTTATCGGACCAGGGTCGATATTTGAAGGTAAATTTTATATCGCAGGTTCACTTAGAATCGATGGAAAATTCGAAGGTGATATCAAAACAGAAGACGCTCTCGTCATTGGAGAGACTGGAAAGGTCAAAACCAATATCAGTGCAAGAGAAGTCATTGTCTCCGGAACCCTCATTGGCAATATCAAAGCCGAAAACGAAGTGAAATTAGAAGGGACAGGACGTATGTTAGGTGACATCACTGCTCCTTATTTAGAACTTCAAAAAGGTGTCGTTGCAAAAGGAAACATCACAATCACTGGCGGACAGAAAAAAGACGTTCGTAAGATTGTGGAAGAATCTTTTGGCGGAATCAAATCTTTAGATTCAAAGGACTAACCTAAATTCCATTTAACACATGCTACTTCGTTCACCTGAAAAGTCTACGATCGGCAAGCATGTGTTACGTTGGGGAAACATAAACGTCATCCAAGTTTCCCCAGGTAAGTATTTTTATAACCTACAATCGCAATCGAGTGTTTTACACGGCACTATTGATCTCAACCGCAAACGGTATCGTATCTTACCCCTACTCGGTTTTTCGTTTTTATTAGCGTTTTTACTCTCCGTCATTGTCGACAAACAAACTTACGAAGAAAGTTTGATGGAAAAAGAATTCCTCAGTATGTCCACTGAGGTAGAAGAAAATGATACAAAAGACAAGGAAGCAAAACTAGCGGACGAAAAATACTTACAAGAAACCGAAGATAAAAAAATGGCGATCCTTCGGTCAGCGGAACTCGACAAACTCGCAGACAACAAAAATAAAAAACTAAAAGTCACTCAATACAAAGTCAAAAAAAATGAATCCTTATCTGATATTGCACGTCGGTTTAAGGTATCTGTTGAATCCATTGCAGGAAGTTCTGGCATCAATCCAGAAGTATCTCTCATAGCAGGCCAAATTCTAAACATTCCAAACAAACACGGCCTAATGTACAAACTAAAAAAAGGGGATACACTGGCAAAAGTAGCAGACTATTATAAAGTCAAAATTGATGACATTTATGCAGAAAACCAATTAGAAGATTATGATTTATTTAAGTCTGGACAAAAGGTATTTTTACCAGGCGCCGTGATCCCAGATACTGGCCCAGTTTGGAGGATCCCCGTGTCTTCCAAAGTCATCACTTCTGGTTGGGGAACCCGTTCCTACCCACAATATAAATTCCATATGGCACTTGACTTACGTGCCAATTACGAATCCGTCTATGCCGCAAGAAAAGGAAAAGTCACCTACTCTGGTTGGATGGGTGGATATGGAAATGCCATCATCTTATCTCATGACGACAACTACCAAACGTTATATGCTCACAATTCCAAACTTTATGTGAAAGAAGGTGATTATGTGAGTGCCGGAAAAATCATTTCTCGTTCGGGATGTACGGGGTATTGTTTTGGTCCTCATTTACATTTTGAAGTCATCAAAGACGGAAAAAACATCAATCCTACAAAACTCATCAAAGGATTTTCATACAAATGAAAACTATCAAAACGAACCAGTTCCAATCCTCTTCCAAAAAAGGTGATCTCGTAATCACATCCTTTGGTATACAAAAGAGAATTTCCACAACCATATTGATTTGTTTGGCAGTTTCTTTATCTTTTCTCGTTTCCTGTGCACCAAAAATTGGAGAACAAATCAACAAACGATTGGTTGATCCCTTTGATGAGACAAAAACTATTAACGTTCATTTTGTTACAACAAGAAGGGAAATGGGAGCCAAAGATCGTTGTGATGGGAATAGTTTTGGTTTCATTACCGATATAAACCCACATTTTGGGATTTGTATCGTAAACGTCCCCGCAAAACATATCATTGGTGATATTTCCTTGGATAATGACCAAGATAAAAACACATTTTTCCAATTCAAAGGCCGAGTGAATACAGATGACAGAGAATTTTTATCCAAGTTAAAATCATCTGCCAGTGAAGAAGTATTAGTTTTTGTTCATGGATTTAATGTCAATTTTGATGAAGCAGTATTACGAGCTGGACAAATGAAATATGACCTCAAATTCCCTGGGGAAGTCGTTGTGTATTCATGGCCTGCTGGTGCTGACGCTGGAATACTTGGACAGGTGATGGTGAAATCAACCTATGATTTGAACTTTACAGAAGCAAAAATCAATCGTGAACCATTTGCTAATTTTCTAAAATCCATATCCTCCATTGGAAAAAAAATCCATTTAATGGTTCATAGTATGGGCCACCAAGTGGTTTTACCTTCCCTTGCCTCTCTTTCCAAATCAGGAAAAAAACAATTTCTTTCGGAACTCATCCTCAATGCCCCTGACTTCGACAAAAACGAATTTGAACTCATCTTATCTGATTTAAACAATACTGCAGAAAGGATCACCTTGTATTGTTCTCCAGGAGACAATGCATTAGTTGCCTCTCAAAAAGTGAATGGTGGTCCAAGAGCTGGCATGTGTTTTAAATATACTGGAGTGGATGTGATCAATGTAAACGAAGTGGATGACCCAGTGCTTGGAGTGGGTGGACTTGGCCATGGATATTATTCATCAAGGCCAATTCTCACAGACATCTACCAAGTGTTACTTGGTGTATCTGTTGAAAAACGCCTCTTTATCCGTAAATCAGGACCCAAAAATGGGGAAAACTTTGTTTTACGAAAGTAAGTTAAATTTGTTTCCAATTTAAGGAACCACAAGTTCTTCACCCGACTGGATCGCCCGATTTCGCATCTGATTGGGTTGGATTTCAAGAGATTCTTCCCCTTGTAATCCTTCTCCTTGTTTCAAAATGGTGAGTTTCATTTTGAGTTTTTTTCCCAAGGAAAGTTGGTCTTTTGTCAGTTGCACCAAACGATCCCCTCCTGAAATTTTTGGATGTGTAGGAGTTGGTAAAACTGCAAATACCAAATGCCTCGCATAAGTCACACCTGGTTTTGATTTTGGAGGAGAAAGGGGTTCCATCGGAATCCAGCCGTAACCATTCACCCATACCTCAACGAATTTATGATTAAAACTCATTTCATCAGAAGATTCAGTTGGTAAATAATTCCATACTAACCTAGCAGGAATACCCTTTCCACGTAACAATGACATGGTGACATAGGAATGTTCCGTACAACCACCATTGTTTTTTTGGATTACATTAGGTGCTGATTCAAACTTGCCTGATTTATAAGGGATTGAAGAAACATATTGGGATGTTTCCATCAGTAGTTCTTTGATTGAAATTTTTTCTTGGAACAATTCATTTCGTTTTGAGACAACAATCGGATCCTCAAGTTTGACAAACCAATCATCTCTGAGTTCGTTTGGATGTTTGGATTCACTTTCTTCTCGATTGACAATCAACTCGGGTCCAAGTTTCCAATGGATTTTATAACGAGTGAGTTTCCCTCGATACACAGTTATGGTTTTTGACTCTCCTTCTTGCATAGGAGGGACTTTCACTGTGAGAGTACGATTTCCTGAATCATCCAAACTGAATGTACTCGGTGAATAAAAGGTTTCTTCTCTTAACTCCTGGGAATATGTATCTTTTTTCGGAAGGATTACATGGAAATTGGATTCAGTGATGTCGGAAGTTGATGTTAAATCCAATTGGTATTCGAGATTCGATTTGATGGGTGAAAACCGAACTGCTTTTTCGTCGGAACGAATGAAGAGTCCATCTCCAATGGGAAAAAAATGTTCATCAAACAAAAACCACTCCCCATAAATTTTGGTAATTGGATCAAAAATTAAAAATCGATCAGAACTAAGGACAGCCATTTTAAAAAGAGCTCTATGGTTAGTTGGGAATTTCCATTCTTTTGTTGTTGTACCTTCCTCTAAAGAAAACACCTGGATGGTATTCCCTGCAAAAGAAGAAATCAAAAGGATTTCGGAATCATTCCGTTTGATGATCCTTTGAACTGATTTCATTGGTAACTGAAGTTCCGATACTTTCTCCATAGAATTTATATCAAAAACTTCTAATTGGTCTTTTTCCAACCGAACCATTTTATCTTTAACACATACAAAATCCTTCCAACCATTGGTTTTACTTGCAATGTTGAACTCATTTTTGATCACAAATGAATCTTGCGACACAACATATATCTTTTGTTTTGTTTGAACAAAAATGCTGTCACTACACAGAGCCCAACCAAGAACCCTACCCTTATCCCAAGAGATGGGTGTTATTTTTTTACTTGGTAAATCATATTGGTAAAGGTGGTATTCTTTATCTTTATTTTTGGTTTGGAAATAAAGTTGGGAATTGATCCGCAATAAGGACTCAAACAATTCGACAGACTCTGCATCAGGAAAACTGAAATTAGGATCGTACTCGTATTTTGTACCAATTTGTTTCCATTCAAACGGAACTTCCCCGCGTTCCGTAGCTATGAGTGAGCCACTTGTGAGTACAATTAGGAAACCTAGAATCCAATGTTTCATTTGATAATCCTTGCCTTTTTTGAAACCATATGAAAGATTTTTTTAGTATATGGCTGAGAAGAGAAAGGGAAGTCTTTTTTATTTCGGAGAGAGGATTCTCCTTGGCACACAAGGCCTTGTCACCGAACCCCATTCTCATTATGCAGTTTCCATTCTTGTTTCCAAACAACTGCCATTTCGTTTGACCACAAAAGAGAATCAAATCATTGAAACAGAAGGAATCATCATCCCTCCTAATTTTTTTCACCGCTTAGAAGCAAATCATACGGAAATCGTAGTGATCCAATTGGATCCAAAATCGGATGAATACAAAAAGATTGAAATGAAGGACCCGTATACTCTGTTAAAATCCGAGACGATACAAAGAATCCAATCCTTATCCGAACCATTATTTGGCAGCGGTTTAAACTGTCCAAAAGCGAAATTGATTTATGAACAAATATTGGAAGAACTTGGTTCCCAAAAATCAAACAAATCTTGGGATCCAAGAATTGACATTGCCCTTACAAAAATTAAAGAAACACTTCCAAACCCAATCAATGTAGCGATTCTCTCAAACGAAACGGGAATCTCAAAAGATCGGTTTATGCATTTGTTCAAAGAAAATATGGGAATCCCACTTAGGCAGTATTTACTTTGGCAACGATTGCACATTGCCGCAAGGTTATTACAAAATGGAGAGAACCTAACAACTGCTTCACATGCAGCTGGTTTTAGTGACCAAGCCCATTTGTCTCGAACCTTTAAAAAGATGTTTGGTGTGAAACCCTCCCTGTTTCTTGGAGGGTCTCATTTACACCAAGTTTGTTTTTGTGATATGATTTAAAATCCTTAGATTTCAAATTTGATTTATGCGGTTTTGTGGACGCTAAAGTCTTTCCAAACGCCTTTTTGTTTTAGTTCATCTTCCACTGCTTTTTTTAATTCAGATCGATATCCTAATTCGAAGAACACATCTGCCACGACAAAGAGTGGTGCAGAAACAAGTGCTTGGAATAAATTGTCGAAAAGTGCTGGTCTACTTTTCTCAAAGATAAAATGCCCATAAAACTGGGATCCCCAACCAACGACTTGCCCAATTCCAAAAATAGTCCATGCGGTTTGGGATGGGAGTTGCACGGTGATCCATTCCGCAGCCAGAAATAATCCACCGAACAATAGTGTTGCGATGAATGCAAAAAATACATCTAAGGTATAATAATACCCTAAAACTCCCAAGGTAAATACGAGAGATGCAGTTACGGAAAAACCATTGTATTCAAATAACGAAAATCGACTGAGTACAACAAAAAGAGTAAACGTAATCGTTGGTACTCCTAAAACGTGAATCCAAACATTTCGTTTTTCTTGATGGTAGGCAGAATAAAATGCCATTTCTTTTGCAAATCTCAAAGGGAACCTCCAAAGTACGGTTCCACTTTACCAAACAAAGTGAGAATCCACTTGAACGATTCTGTCAAAATTTAAAAAAATTCTAATTTCTACCAGATGAATGAACGAGTTTGCGTAAGGTAAAATTACGTTTAAAGTCTTCCACATAGTCTTCTATGAGAATCGGAAATCGGTAGGTCCAATTGGAATGATCAGGTGTTCCTGGGTAATTGATTCTGTGTTTTTCAGGATTCTGTAAAACATCGGAAACACCAAGGGCCAGATCTTGAAAGAGTTGGATGCTAAATAAACTTTTGGTTTGGAACACAAAATCGAGTAACCCTTCTAAGATTTGGTCTTCTGATTCGGGTCTTGGTTTTCCCAAACGGTCAAAGAAAAACTGAAGTTTAGGCTCTACATCCCCTTCCTGATTCCACCACTCCATCACCAAACTAGTGTCATGTGTCGATAAAACAGAAATTGCATTTTCCCGGTAATGGTCCTCTTCGATGTATTCCCCCGTTGTGAATGATTTTGTCCAACGTACGACATCGATTCCAATCATTTGTCGCTCAAACAAGGATTCACGAATGAAAGTAGGAACAGAACCCAAATCCTCTGCACAAGGAACCATGGAGGAAAAGGATTCAAAAATTTCTAAGATATCTTCCCCTGCTTTTCTCCAATGTTTTTCTTCTTCATTGATATGCAGTTCGGACAAAGGGAATAAATTAGCTTTGGTATCTTCTGGGAGTGACTGGTAACCTTCCTCTTTCCAGAAGTCCCAATAAAAAATATAGTGATTGGGTTTGAATTCATGGATCAGTCCGCGGGATTCCATTTCCTTTGGATCGATACCAACTTTTAAAAATTCACTGGTCTCTATTCCAAATTGAGGGTGGAACCATCCCTTCAATGCGGTTCTGTGTTCTTTGGGAATGGCCCAAATGCGGTACATACCGATCACATGGTCAATGCGATACAAATGGAAAAAATTTTCTAAATACAATAAACGATCTTTCCACCAACTATAATGGCTTTTTTGTAACACTTCCCAGTTAAGAACAGGGAAACCCCAAGTTTGTCCCGTTTGAGAAAAATGATCAGGAGGAGCCCCTGCTTGTAAATCCAAGAAAAAATTTTCAGGGTGTTCCCAAACATCACAGGAATTACGAGCAGTAAGGATTGGCATATCTCCTTTTAAATAAATCCCATTATCCTCTAAGTGAAGTTTGGCGGCATTTAACTGATCATAGGCGATTTTTTGTAAATATACCCAAAATAATGCTTCCTCTCTTTGTTCTGTGAATACCTTGTCTTTTGCATTATAGGGATCTTGGAATTCTTTTGGCCACTCCCACCAATTTTTACCTTCGTATGTTTCATACAATACCCGAAATGAAACATACGAATAACACCAAGTTTGTTTTTCTAAAAAGTTAAGCGCCTCTTTCATCGCTTCTTTTTGATGGGAAAGATAAAATTCTCTAAGGTATTTTATTTTGAATTCACGCACCCGAGTGGGATTGTTTTGTAAGGTAACGATTTGGTTTTTTCGTGATTTGTTTGGTAAGCCTAGTTTGTATAAAGAAATGTATAATGGATCGATAGCAAAAGCTGAAATGGCACTATAGGGTGAATATCCATATCCAGTATCATTGAGAGGTAATAATTGGATGATACTAAATCCAATGTCCTTTGCCCAGTCACAAAGTGGGTATAAACTAAAGATGTCTCCACATTCGAATGAATGCCTAGAAACAATTGAGGACAGAGATACAAGTACCCCTGCCCTTCTTTGTTTGATTGGAATCAATGAGCCCAATGATTTACATTAAGCAACTGTGATTTCTTTTGAAAGATAGACGTCTTGGATCGCGTGTAAAAGTGACACACCTTCTTTCATTGGTTTTTGGAACGCTTTTCTACCAGAAATGAGTCCCATACCACCAGCACGTTTATTGATGACCGCAGTTTTTAACGCTTCTTGTAAGTCATTTTCTCCCGATGCTCCACCTGAGTTAATGAGTCCCGCTCTTCCCATGTAACAATTTGCTACTTGGTAACGTGTGAGGTCAATAGGATGTTCAGAAGTTAAATCAGAATAAATACGTTTATCAGTTTTACCGTAAGAAGACTCTTGGTTGAGAACATTGTAACCACCATTGTTTTCAGGTAACTTTTGTTTGATGATATCCGCTTGGATGGTTACTCCTAGATGGTTGGCTTGTCCTGTTAAGTCAGCGGAAACATGGTAGTCTTTGTCTTTTTTAAACGCATTGTTTCTGATGTAACACCAAAGGATCGTTGCCATTCCGAGTTCATGTGCCATTTGGAACACTTTTGAAATTTCAACGATTTCACGACCAGCATCAGCAGATCCAAAATAAATTGTGGCACCGATAGCAACACAACCTTGGTCATATGCTTGTTTTACAGTCGCAAACAAAATTTGTTCACTTTTGTTTGGGTAAGTGAGAAGTTCGTTGTGGTTGATCTTTAAAATAAAAGGGATTTTGTGAGCATACTTACGAGCCACAGAACCAAGCACTCCTAAAGTTGTAGCCACACCATTACAACCGCCTTCTATTGCGAGTTTGATGATATTTTCGCCATCGAAGTAAATTGGGTTTTTGGCAAACGATGCACCAGCGGAGTGTTCAATCCCTTGGTCAACAGGAAGGATGGATACATATCCAGTTCCACCAAGTCGGCCATGGCCGAGTAAAGTTTGAATGCTTCTGAGAACAGGGATGGACCTGTCTGTAGGTGCAAAAATTCTGTCTACCCAGTCGCTACCAGGTACGTGAATGAGTTCTTTTGCGATTTTTGGTGATTTGAATCCAAGGAGGGATTCCGCGTCGTTTCCAAGATGTTTCGAGATTTCGTCGAAGTTCAAAGTTGTTCTCCTTAAAAATAAATTCTCGGGTTGGGCCAAGGTGACAACATCTTTTTTTGCTCGTCGTCCTTCCCCTTACCCTTATCTTGATTTAAGAGGCAAAATTGAGAGGATCTGCACAATTTCGTATGTTTTTTTCCCTGGCCTGGCTCTCCCTCACTCTGTCACTCGGAGTCTGGTGGTGGATTTTAGGGTTTCGCCAAGCCAAAACCATTTCTGAAATTTCTGTCAGTTTAGAAAGACAGTTTGAACTAAACCGTGTGAATCGGATGTTACAACTAGAAGGGTCATTTTTCCTATCTATGTTAACCCTTGGTGGTGTGACTCTCGCTGTTTTATCCTACAGAGACCACAAACGTTCGAAACTTATTGCTGATTTTTTCTCCACTGTCACTCATGAAATGAAAACCCCAATTGCCAGCTTACAACTGCAAGTTGAAGTTCTATTGGAAGATACAAAAGACTTAGAACTAAAAAGAAAATTAGAAAAAATTTGGAAAGAAAACCTTCGAATTGAATCCCAAATGGGAAATGCCTTTTATCTGGCAAGTCTCATGCAAGGGGAAGCTCTTTACTTAGAAACGTTAACCTTACAAGAAATCAAAGATTCCTATTCCCATCATGAACCAAATCTGGTATGGGAAGTATCCATCCCTCTCACAAAAAAAGTATACCTCGATAAAAAAGCATTTTTTGCCATGTTAAAAAACCTAACTGAAAATGCAAAACGACATGGAAAAGCAAACCAAATCAAACTTCAGATTGGCCAAGAAAAGGATCGAATTTGTTTTCTATTAGAAGATAATGGATCTGGTTTTACGGGTAATAAAAAATACCTCACCCAACCTTTTCTCCGCCATTCAAATACTAGCGGGAGTGGGATTGGTCTTTATATCGTGAAAAAATTGATCGAAAAGATGAAAGGTAAAATCGAATTTCCGGACTGTTCGTACGGTTTTAAAGTCAAACTTTGTGTGAGTGAGGTCGTATGAAACCAAGGATTTTACTTGTGGAAGACGATGAAGGACTCGGAGAGACTTTAAAAGAAAGATTAGAACAAGATTACTACCGAGTGAAATGGGCAAAAACTGTTTCGGAAGCAGAAACTCTTTTTGCACCGAATTCGTTTGATTTAGTTGTCCTCGACTTACGTCTGCCAGACGGGAATGGATTTGAACTTGCAGAGAGGATGGTTTCCCTTGAAAAGGACCTTCCCTTTTTATTTTTAACTGCCCAAGCAGGAGCCCAGGAACGACTCCGTGGGTTTGAACTCGGTGCTGCCGAATTTATCCCCAAACCTTTCCATCTAAAAGAATTTCTCATACGCTTAGAAAGGGTAGTTTCCCTCACTCGTCCCCATTTTGGTCAAAAATGGCAGATGGATTCAAAAGAAATCCATTTGGATTCCTTCCTGGTGAAAAACAAGGATGGTTCTAGCATCCTACTTTCCAAACGTGACTGTTCCCTCCTTACCTTACTTCTCAGTGATCCCTCAAAGGTATTTAGTCGCTCTGAAATCCTTGATGTCATCGTGGGCGAAGACAGTTTTCCTACGGAAAGAACCATTGATAATGCCATTGTTCGGTTGCGCGATGCCTTAGGGGAAGATTCCATTCGCAATGTCCGAGGGGTCGGATACCAGTGGATTGCAGATATCCAACCCCTGAAATAAACCACTTCTTCCTTATGGAATCTGGTCGATCCTCCGATATTTGAACCTGATGAAACAAGGAATTTTTAGCATTTGGATCGTTTGTATTTCCTTGTTTTCCCTATCTTTAGGTGCCTGGGAAACCGACATCGATTACAATTATGAATACCAAAAAAACGGACCTTATACAAAATTCTCAGACTGGGTTCCGTATAAATTGCACAAATGGGAGCCAAAGTACTTAGAAGATTTTTACGAATTGTACAACCTCAAACAACATTATAATGATAATGAATTACGAAAAAATATCTATTGGTTAAAAATCGCTCTAGGCAAACGATTTCGTCATCCAAAACACGCATTATGCGAAACTAAAACGGAACAAGAATACTATAAATATCGAAATTTGATGTTTATGCACATCAATATCCAAATCATGCGATCCTATATGCGACTTGGATCCAAATTTGACAAACGCCATGTTTACTTTTACAACCTAGACTTTGCCCATGAATTAAAAGAAAGTTTCACAGTGGCAGAGAGTTTTTACAAAGAGGCAATTCCCTATTGGGAAAAAGCAAAAGAATATGCGGACAAAGCCAATGAAGTGCCAGTGGATTTGGATTTAGGAACGATCGAAACCGAACGGTATGAAATTGTGACTGGAAAATTAGATTTTGGTCATATCATAGAAACACATTTAGACCGACTTGATGGCAAAAAGAAAATTGTATCAGAGTATTTGGCGAAGTATCCAGAAGCGGATGCAAAAGCTCTCGACCTCATCGATCAAACCAATTAAAATTCTAAAAAGAGTACGGCTATATCATCATGGATGATTCGTTCCTTTTCCACAAGACAATTGGCTATCATCTTTTTGATGAGGCTATCAGTATCTTCTGAAACAGAAATCATCTCAGAGAGTTCTTGTAAAAAAACATCAAGTCCAATATAACCACCTGTCTCTTCTTCCAATTCATAAATTCCATCGGAATACAGTAAAAGACGATCCCCTTTTTCAAATGTTTTTGAAATGTTTTTTCCTTTCCAATCATCAAGTAATAGAATCGGATACATTTCATCTTTTACAAATTTCATCACACGGTCTTTTTGGTTCCAAAAAACTCCTGGTGGATGGCCGGCAAAACTAAACTCGATCCTTCTTTCCAAAGGAAAAATCCGCATCACACATGCAGAGATATGGTGTTTAAAAATGATGGTTTTAAGTTCAATATGCATCGCTTCCAAAATGGCAGCTGGTGAAGATTCCGCTAAAGAATGTTTTTTGAACGAAACAGCAGCGATACCAGAAACCAAAGCAGAGGAAATCCCATGCCCAGAGATGTCTCCAAAAAATATATCAATACAATCAGGTTTTGGTTTTTCATATAAAATTAAATCTCCCCCAATTTCATCATAGGGTAAAAACCTAGATTCTATTTTTAAATTGGGAATCGTACCAAAATCTTTTGCGACCCAAGCTTCTTGGGTGAGTTTTGCAAGTGCCAAGTCTTCTTTTACATCAGAATAAAATCTTTGTAGAATTTTTTCCTTTTTCATCAGTTTGATTTCGTTTTTGGCACGCACCAAACCTTGAGAAACAAACCCCGCAACCAAACCCAACATTTGTTTGGTTTCACCTGTCCAATCACCTAATGATTGGTAGGTTGTGACTCCAATGATACCAATTAAATTCCCTTCATCTCTTAATCCAATGACTAAAATGGAACGAACTTCTGCTGATTTGAATAATTGTAAATGCCAAGGTTCATCACTAAGTGCTCTAGTATCAGGTATATAAATCACACCATCACCAGCAAGAACCCCTAACCTTTCCGGATTCATTTTGGCTATGGGAAGTTTTGTTCCTACCTCAAAAAGAGAGGGCACACCAAGAGACAACCATTCATGACTAACCGATAAAAATTGTTTATCGGACGATATCTCTGCAACAAACACCCTGTCTGCCTTTGAATACTTTCCTAATTCCTCTAAGGTAAACTGAATGGCATCTGAAACAAATTCTGCTTTGGTGTGGACAAACATTTTTGAAACTTCAGTCACAATTTGGGAAAACTGTAAAAGACCCGAAAGTTTCGACTCAGACTCCCGAATATTGGAAATTTCAATTTGTTGGCCCCAAATGCGAACCAGATGACCATCGACAACTTGGCCATTTGAATTGATGAGATAAACACGAGGCAAAATGGATGTATTTTCTGTGTATTCGTAATCTTCTAATTGGTACGAATTCTCGATGAACTTACGGAGGAGATGGATACTCGTTAAAGAAACAATTTCTTTGAGGTATTTGCCATTTACATCTTCCAAACTTCGGAATCCATTCAGCTTAACCATGGCCAGATTACATTCCCTCACCACAGAATGGTTCCAAATGTATTCCATCTGTTCTTCCAGAGGTAAAGAAATGGGCATGGGGATGTCCAATTCATAACACCAAATGGCGTCTTTCGAAAGGTGGATAAAACTCTCCAAGTGTTGGAAACGACCAAAATCTGGTTTGCGAGAGCTCATCGTCCTCTACAGTTTCTTTTCATCCTTTGATTGCCACAAAAAAAACATACATTGAAGGGTTTTCGAAAAAATTTCAATTTTCCAGAAAAAAAATCCTGATTCCATTGACCAAGGAAAGCCCTTTTCCTAAAATACATTGGAATGGCGGAGGCTTAGATACCGTGTATTATGCACATATTTTAAGCATTTATCATTTTAAATACGCAATATGTTTCGCGCCTAAGCACTATTTTAAAAACAATTTGCTTAGAAACTCCACGAAACCCTTATATTTCGGTCGAAATGCCTTGGTATAAATCTTGCATTTAAAGTGGTAACAGATTACAACAATCAGACCGACCTCTGAACGAAGGAGAATCAAATGCAGTTCGCAACCCCAAAATTTACTTCCGGAAAGGAAGTGGTTGAGTATGCCAAAAAAAATGGAGTCCTTTTCTATGACTTCCGATTTACGGATATCAAAGGAATGTGGCACCACGTTTCGTATTATGTGAATTCCGTAAATGAAGATACATTCAAAGGAATTCCTTTTGATGGATCTTCGATTGCTCGTTGGCAGCCAATCAATGCTTCCGATATGCAATTACATCCAGAAATTTCTACGGCATTTTTAGATCCGTTCACAGCAGACAAAACACTTGTTATGTTTTGTGATGTTTGGGACATCTATAAAAACCAATACTATGAAAAATGCCCAAGATCCATCGCGAAAAAAGCATTAGAATTCATGAATAAATCCGGTATTGCAGATACTGCATACTTTGGACCAGAAAATGAATTTTTCGTATTTGATAGTTTGAAAGTACGTGATGAAATCAACTGCCAATACTATGAGTTAGATTCAAATGAAGGGATCTGGAACACTCACTCTGAAATTCCAGGTTCAAACAACACAGGAAAAATCAATTTTAACTCTGGACACCGTCCTGGAACGAAAGGTGGTTACTTCCCAGTAGCTCCAATTGACTCTCAAGTTGACTTAAGAGCAGAATTTGTAAAAACATTAGAAGCCATTGGAATGGAAACCTTTGTGGTCCACCACGAAGTTGCCCAAGCACAAGGTGAAATTGGTGTTAAATTTGGAACACTCATTGAAGCTGCAGACAATGTTCAAAAGCTAAAATACATCGTTAAGATGGTTGCTCATAAACACGGAAAAACTGCTACCTTCATGCCAAAACCACTTTTTGGTGATAATGGTAATGGTATGCACGTTCATATCTCTCTTTGGAAAGGTGGTAAAAACCTTTTTGCAGGAGACAAATACCAAGGATTATCTGACTTCGCATTTAACTATGTAGGTGGAGTACTTAAGTATGCAAGAGCTTGTGCTGCGTTTACAAATGCATCTACTAACTCTTACAAACGACTCATCCCAGGATTTGAAGCACCATCGATCTTAGCTTACTCTGCACAAAACCGTTCTGCTTCTTGCCGTATCCCTTTTGTGAGTGGCGAAAAAGCAAAACGTGTGGAATTCCGATTCCCAGATTCTACAGCTAACCCTTATTTGGCGTTCGCTTCTCTTCTTATGGCTGGTATGGCTGGTGTGGCTGAAAAGATTGATCCAGGTCCTGCTCGTGAAGAAGATCTTTTTGAACTTTCATTGGATGAAATCCGTGAAAAAGGAATCCGCCAAATGCCTCACACGCTTCGTGAAGCAATGGAAGAGATGCTTGCTCAAAGAGAAATCTTCAAACAAGGAGATGTTTTCACTGAAAACTTCTTACAAACTTACCAACACTATAAGTTTGAAACAGAAATTTGGCCATGGGAAGGTCGCCCTCACCCATACGAATTCCTCACTACTTACTCTTGCTAAGAGAAAAAGCCCCGGCAACCGTCGGGGCTTTTTTTTGTTTACCATTCCCTATCCATTCAAAAAATGACAAAAGAACTAAAGATTTAGTTCTACCAAACGATCTAAGGTTATAGGGCGAGGTAGCTCAGATGGTTAGAGCACAGGATTCATAACCCTGAGGTCACGGGTTCGACTCCCGTCTTCGCTACCAAAGATCGAGAGGACAAGGTATGAAAAAAACAAACCATTTGTTTTCCATTTTGGCTCTAGTGTTATTCACTGGATCCATCCAAGCAGCAGATTTTCCTAAATGTAAAGAAGCTTGCGATAAGTTCTACAATTGTTCGGTCCAAGTGAATCCGAATGCAACAGAAGAACAAAAATCAACTCTCCGCAGAGGTTGTGAGTTCAATTGTAACCGACCAAAATACTACAATAAAATTGCTGGTTGCCTCACAGCAGGTGACAGCTGTAAAGCTTTCTCCACTTGTATCATGAAAGAGATCCAAGCAAACAAATAGAATTTCCGTAGTATTACGTCAGATTCGTTATAGAAAATGAAACCTAGGGGATCACTCTCCTAGGTTTTTTTATCCCCAGACCAATTCCGAGCTTTTTTATTCCATCTGATTGTTCATTTTGAACATATCTGTTGTTAATTCTCTGTTCCAGTTTTTTGGGAAATTTGTTTCGAGAAAGATTTTGCTTCATCCAAACGTAACGAAAGGATCTTAGAGATCCCAGGTTCTTCATTGGTAACTCCAAAAATCGCATTGGCTCTTGAGATGGTAGACTGTGCGTGAGACACAACAATGAATTGAGTTTTGTCTTTGAAACGGTCTAAGATTTGGCAAAAACGAAGTTTGTTTGCTTCATCAAGAGCTGCATCAATCTCATCCAAAAAGCAGAATGGACTTGGTTTCACCATATAAATTGCAAAAAGAAGTGCAATCGCCGTAAGTGATTTTTCACCACCAGATAACAAACGTAAGTTTTGAACATGTTTCCCTGGAGGTTCTGCCATAATCTCTACTCCAGAATTCAATGAGTCTTCTTTTTCGGTAAGTTCTAGAGTCGCTCGTCCCCCATTGAACAATGTGGAAAATGTTTCTTGGAAGTTCTCTTTGATCCGTTCAAATGTTAATTGGAAGAGTTTTTCAGACTCTTCATTGATTCGTTTTAACACTTCTTCTATGTCTTTTTTCGAACTTTCA
Organism: Leptospira limi; assembly: GCF_026151395.1. Taxonomy (NCBI): domain Bacteria; kingdom Pseudomonadati; phylum Spirochaetota; class Leptospiria; order Leptospirales; family Leptospiraceae; genus Leptospira; species Leptospira limi. The sequence continues at coordinate 2,089,975 of NZ_JAMQPV010000001.1, read as the reverse complement.
ATATCCTGTTTTTGTTTTAGGTTGTGTTCGTAAATTTCTTTGATATTGCGATACTCTTCAATCGCAAGAGGGTTGATGGAACCAAGAAGTTGGATTTCGGATTTGGCAGAACGAAGGCGTCTTTCTTCTGCTTTTTGTTCCAGCTCTAATCCTCCCCTTTCTGTTTCTAGTTCCGAATCCGTTAAGGAATAATCATTGTACAACTCTTCCACGAGGGAATCAATTTGCACTTTCAATGCGGAACTGGTTCTTTCCTTTTCAGATAATAATGGTAAAAGATTTTGGAATACTTCTTGGTTTTTAGAAATATTAGATTTAATTCCAGAGATTTCTTCCACTAATGTTTGTAAGGTTTCTTTTTCGGATTCCAAAATGCGGCTCATGGAAAGGAATTCTTGGTAGGCCTCTTCGATTTCTTTTTCTAAGAACTCTACTTCTTTCTCAAGACTTTCCTTTTTCTCACGGATCACCGATTCTTGTTCTTTGGCACTCGTGATTCGGAATTGGATTTCTCCGATCCTTTCCTCAAGGACGGAAATTTCCTTTTGTTGGTTTTCCAAACGAGAATTGGATTCTAATAGTTTTTTCTCTAATTCTACGATTTGGGTTCTTGTTTCTTCCCATCGGTTTCGAAAAAGAATGATATTACTTTGGTTGTCTCGGATTCCACGCGTTAGGTTTTCGTTTTCTAAAATTAAATCTTCGATTTCTTGGTCGATGGATTCTTTTTTGGATAAAATCCCATCTTTATCAAACAGAAGGTTTCTGAAATCATCTTCCTTTTTGAGGAAATCACTGAGTTTTTCCGAATACAGATCCAATCGAATTTGTTTTAAAACATCTTTTGCTTCATTCAATTTTGAATCCTCTAATTGGATGAGAGCCGATTGTAGTTTATTTTGGAATTCACTGGTAAGAGAGACTAGTTCCCATTTGTTTTGGTTTCGGATCTCTTCCCCTTCTTTGGATTCTCTTTTTTTATTTTCCAACTCTTGGATGAGTTCGAGGATCACAGTTTTTTGTTTTTCGCGAAGGGTGATATGACGTTTTTCATTTTCCCCAATGCGAGTTTCTTTTTCTTCAATTGCCTTTTCTTCTTCTTTGATGGAAAGTTCTAAAGAAACACGTTTGGATTCTAATTCTGTAATTTCTTCTTGGAGAGTTGCTTGGATTTCCCTTTGGCGTTCGTTTTCAAGCTCAATTGCCTTTTTTTCGACTTCCAATTTGATGGTCGCTTGGTTTTCCAATTCTAAGGAAGATAAGATTTCACCAATGCGTAATTCATATTCTTGGATGAAGGTTTTGTTTTTAGCAATTTTTTCTTTTTGGATTTGGCTTTTGGAAAGATGATCGAATAATTTTTTATCAATCTCTGCAATCTCTCTTTCTTTCGCTTCTTTGATCGTTTCCTTTTCGGAAATCAAATTGGTTTCGTTTTGGATGAGGGATAAAATCGATTTGTTTTTTTCTCGGATCTCTTGCAATTCTTCATCCGATTTTTTCATCCTACGTTTGAAGTCTTTGAGTTTAAGGTAACGTAAGTTTTTATCAGATTCATCTAAATCAGATTTCAGTTTGAAGTATTGTTCTGCTTTTTCGGATTGTTTTTCTTTAACTTCTAAATCCTTTTGCATGGAACTCATAATGTCATGGATGCGAAGTAGGTTTTGGTTTGTGTCTTCTAATTTTTTAGTCGCTTCTTTTCGGTCTAATTTGAACCGAGAAACCCCGGCCGCCTCTTCAAAGATAGCACGCCTTTCTTCTGGTTTGGAATTGAGGATTTGGTCAACGCGACCTTGTTCTAAAATACTATAACTAGATTTACCAATCCCAGTATCGAGTAAGGTTTTTTCGATGTCCTTTCTTGTGGTGCGGATATCATTTAAGTAGTATTCATTTTCTCCGTCAGGGTAAAGCCTACGTGTGATCTTGACAGAAGGGTAATCGATATTAAAAAAACGGTCATCGTTGTCGAAAAGAATGGATACTTCTGAAAATCCAGCGGCTCGCCTACTCTCTGTTCCATGGAAAATAACATCGTCCATTTTTTCGCCGCGTAAACCTTTGGCACTTTTTTCACCAAAAACCCATTTAACGGAATCGACAATATTTGATTTTCCCGAACCATTAGGTCCTACGACTGCAGTAAACCCTGGATCAAAATTGATCTCGGTCTCATCTGCAAATGTTTTGAATCCAACAATGTTTAGGCTTTTTAAATGCATATCTGTTTTGCCGTTTGATTTCCTTGTTTCCCAGTTGACAGGTCTTGAGAGACATAAGAAAAAACCTTAGATAGTATTATGTCCCAAATGATCGATCCGATTTCCAGTGAAATTTTTGAACGGAAGCCATACTTACAAAATTATTTCAAAAACTTTCAGTCCGATCACCAGTGGGAATTGGCCTCGGCGAAGAAAGAAGGAGAATATTATGTCTCATTAGATGGGAACCCACTCTCTTCTTCCTTCTCGCCTCTAACACAAGCAATACGGCTGTTGGAGACCTATTCTTTAAAACCAACGGATGTAGTAATTTTATTTGGACTTGGAAATCCACACCTCCTAACAAGTGTCAGTGAAAAATTAAACCCAGGGCAGATCTTAATTTTTGTGGGAGAAGACGAAACGCTGGTTCCCATTTTATGGGATCCAATACTAAAGCCCATTTTACAAGTGCCAGGAAGGCATTTGTTTTCAGGAGAACTCTTTTATCCGCTTTTTTTCAATTACTTAGAATCCCTTCCCATTGAACGAGTGAGTGGACTAAAGATCATTAGGAATCCAACAGACACAAACCGTAATCCCATTTACAAAGAATTGGAAGACAAAACCCAAACTGTATTTTCAGCCAAGATGAGTGACCTACTCACCAAGTTTGAGTTTGAAAGGTTATGGATTAAAAACAGTGTGTTTAATCTAGTTCATGCCGAAAAAAGTCCTCCAGTCAAATTCCCAATCTCCAAACTTCGTGAAAAGTTTAAAGGACTCACCGCTGTACTCGTGTCAGCTGGTCCTAGTTTACGAAAGAACCTATCTTGGTTACAGGAAGTAAGAGACAAAGTATTTGTTCTGTCTTGTGATACCTCACTCAAAGTTCTCATCAAAGCAGGAATCCAAGCTGATGGAGTGGTCACACTCGATGCCCAAACCAATTCCTTTTTTCATTTTATGGGTGAGTCACTGGGAGACGTCCCTCTTTTTGCCGACCTCGTGAGTTCCCCGACCCTTCTCCGAGAACCAATGTTCAAATCTGTTGTCCATTCTGTCACAGCAAAATACCAAGTGGATGCAGAAGGATCCCTTGTCAGGGAAGTCACAGCTGGCGGGGAACTTGCGGAACATGTATTCCAAGATGTGGGTGATATCCAATCAGGTGGGTCAGTGGCCACCACTGCCTTTGATATGTTACGTTTTATGGGATTTGGTACTGTCTACTTCCTTGGCCAAGACCTTGCGTATTCAGGACGTGAAATCCATTCCACAGGCACCCATCATAATGAAAAATGGTTAACACAAGTCAGTCGTAAAAATAGCCTCGAACGAATCAATGAAGTCATTATCCGGAAACGCGAAACTCGTTACGTTCCGTCTTGTAGTGAAGGTGAGGTATTAACGGATTATGTTCTCGATTTATACAGGCACTGGTTTGAAGAGTCCGCGACAAGTGTGAAGGAAATGTCTCTCTGGAATGTAAATGAAGACGGGGCAAAAATGGAAGGGATCCCTTCCCTTTCTCCCAATGTCGCCAAAGATAAGTTAACCTTAATTCCCAATCACAATTACCCTTGGCGCGAGTTTTCCATTTGGTCGGGCAAAGAAAAAGGCCAGAAACAAGGAAGTATGCAAAAAGGAATCACCTCACAAGGAACCATACCCGATAGAGGCGAGAAACTTTTCCAGAAGATCAAAACAGACCTAACCTTCATTGAATCCAAACTGAATGCATTTGAAAGTGAATCTTCTGAATCGTCCTTCCAAGATTCGGAGATATGGATTTGGATGCAAAGTGAATCCTATTTACGAAGACTCATCCGCAAAACAGAAATTTATTTATTACGCCATAAAGATTTGGATCCAAAACGAAAAAACCAAATTCTCATCCAGTCCATCCGAAAGGAGATTCGGTATTTAAAACGCAGTCTTTATCCGATGATGGATTCGTTTCCGGAAAAAGGATGAAAAACAGCATTGTCTTCAAACTCAGGAAAATAATCGAAAAATAATTTTTGGGAGACCACACGGTAGGAAAAAGGGTTTTTCTCCGCATAACCATCTGTATGTGGCAATGCTGGTAATTGGTGGAAATTGATACGTTCTTCAAAATTGATAAAATCACGCCGAGTGAGTTCCGGGCGAAGTTCCAGAACTGTTTCTTTTAATAAATTCCAATCCAGTTTAAAACTCATCCGAGCCCCACGAAAGGCAGGCGAACGTTCGAGTAAATTGACAATCCGTTTGACGGGGCAATCCATATGGTAGTATTTTGTGAGGTATACTTTTACATACCTGGCGGCAAGACCAACTGGTTCCCAAACAAATTCCGATTCTACATTCCTTTCTTCTTCTTTTTTGATTTCGCTAAGGACTAAGTGGAGTTCCGGGATCGAAAGTTTTCCTGTCATGATGAGTGTGGACTCTTCCATTCCAAATTCACCATAATACAACCATTTGTAGAAGTCTTGGATTTCTGCTTCTGGGTGGTCTTCTATAAACTTGGTGATGAGAAAGAGTTTTTCTTTCTGCGAGAGTGTGGATTCCCTTTCATTTTGCATCTTGGGAAGCTCTGAGTTCCTTTCCGGAAACGAGACGTTTGATATTTTCCCGATGGGAATATGTAATGAGAAAAAATGTAGCAACTAACACAAAAAAGATGATCGGTTGGTAGTCGGCACTAGGTAATACCTTGGAAGAACCAAAGTACCAAAGAGGCATGGAAAGAGTTGCAAGGATAGACCCTAAGGAAACAAATCCAGAGATTTTATAGACAATCAAAAAGATCACAAGTGCACAAACTGTCACAATGGGAACAAGGGTCATATACACCCCAAGTGCTGTTGCGACACCCTTCCCACCTCGAAAGTGAAGAAAAGGAGTGAAGGTGTGTCCGAGTATGGCAACAGACCCTAGTAGGATTTCCGTTGTTGTGAGGGAATAAGGGGAATCAATGTAAGAGGCAGAGATGACAGGGATGGCACCTTTCAGAGCATCAAGGAGAAGGGCTAAAAACCCATATTTCCAACCAATCACTCGGCCTACATTTGTGGCTCCGATATTACGGCTGCCGTGCTCACGGATATCAATCCCTCGCACTTGTTTGGCGAGGATAAACCCCACCGGGATGCCACCAAAAAGGTAACTGAATAGGATCGCGGCAAGAATCATTCCCTGCCCTCCTTTCCTTCGTTTCTGTTCCGGAGTTCGATCTCAACAGCAAGGCCGTCCAGTCCAAATTCCTTTACAATACTCTTTCGGTAAAAACTCAAAATATTTGAGGGAAAGAGTTTTGTGTCATTCACGAAGAACAATATTTTAAAAGGGATCTGCGAGACCTGGGTGGCGTAATACACCTTCGGAGGTCGGTTCGATGCCTTCTGTACCTTATTTTTTCCCCCCCACTTGCTTAACCAGTCATTTAATTGGCGGGTTGTGAGCTTTTTTTGGGACTTTTCAAAGAGGGAAACCACTTCCTCTAAGAGTTTGTGGGTACGAAGTTTTTCTTTTGCCGACAGAGACAGGAGTGGACGTTCTTTCAGAATCGAAAGTTTTCCTTCCATTCGGTCTTTGTAGTGTTTCCAGGAATTGGATTCTTTTTCAGGGACTAGGTCCCATTTGTTCACCGCAACGATCATGGGTTTTCCGAGTTCTTGGATTTCCCCAAAGATCTTTTTGTCAAATTCACCAAGGCCTTTCATGGCATCGACAAGAAGGACAACTACATCTGCTTCCCCTAAACTATGTAAGGTTCGTTTGTACGAATAAAATTCCAAACTTTCCCCTGTTTTGGATTTCCTTCGGATCCCTGCTGTATCGATGATTTCCAATTTATGGTTTTGGAAATAAAACTGATCGGATACGGAATCCCTTGTGGTGCCTGGAACATCACTCACCACTGCTCGTTTGTAACCAAGAAAGGTATTGAGAAGAGACGACTTACCAGAGTTTGGTTTCCCGATGATGGCAATTTTGCAATACGGGTCTTCTTGGGTTTTGATTTTGTCTGGTAGGAAAAAATTAATCTTTTGGTAGAGTAGATCAAAATTGCGTCTCCCTAGTGCTGAAATCGGAAGGAGTTCGTTTAACCCCAGTTTGTAAAATGGTTCCAGATCGTACTCGTCTTGTTCTGTATCCACTTTGTTAATAAGCGTTAGTACAGATTTTTCTTTGAGGACTTCATCTTTTTTGAAAAGATCAATCAGTTTGTGATCATACTTCCGTAAGTCTTTGTGATCAATGACATGTAAGATAAGATCGGAATTACGTAAGTGTTCAAACGCAATCTCTATAATCTCTTTAGAAATTTCATCAATATTTTCAATGTCAAGTCCTGGTGTGTCAGACAAAGTGAACGGGATTTTAAACTCAGAACGTTCGACTGTTTTTTGCAATACGTCACGTGTCACACCTGCTGTGTTTTCTGTAATGGCACTTTGTGCTCGGAGAATGGCATTAAATAATGTGGATTTCCCCACATTTTGTCTACCGACGATGGTAACAACGGGAAGTCCCTTCATTTGCGTAAATGTTCCTTCATGGCTCTTTCCATATCGATTTTGGCTTCCTTTTTTTGGATATCGTCACGTTTGTCGTATAATTTTTTAGGTTTGGCTAAAGCGACGTCAATCTTCACCAAACGGTTGTTCTTAAAGAAACAACGTGTGGCAACAAGCACAAGCCCCTTCTCTTTGATGGAACGGTCTATCTTTTCTATTTCTTTTGCTTTGAGAAGGAGTTTTCTTGAGCGAATCTCTGGATGGTTCGCATAACCTCCGTTCTTGTAGGGAGGGATTTGAAAGTTTTCTAAGAATACTTCCCCATTTCTCACTTTGGCAAAACAATCAGTAAGGTTTCCCTTTTTTTCTCTGAGAGATTTTACCTCAGATCCTGTAAGCACAACACCAGCTTCGAACGAATCTAGCAGTTCGAAATTGAACTTTGCCTTTTTGTTGATTAAAGGATCGGTTCCGCGTGGTTTATCGTCTTTTTTTGTTTTGCCCATATGGATTATTGTCTTAAGGAATGGTGGATTTGGACAAGCCTTGCAATTTCTGCCCCAATGAGATTTGGCATCGAATAAAAATTGTCAGCCGTAATCTGAAGCGAGTCGTGGAAAACATGTTCTGCAATGTAACGAGAACCAAGTCCTACCCCTAAAAATACATAATTTTTCTCTTCGTTTTTCAGTACAGCTTCTTTCATTTTTCTCGTGTCAAAAGAAGCAAGTTCATCCTCAATATAGGTCTTTGCCCGCTGGCCTCGGAAGTCAGATAGAATCACTATGATTTTGGTTTGGGCATCGGGTGAAAAATAACGCTCACAATTGGATAGTACTTGGAATTCAGGGATACTATCTCCTTGCCAATTTTTACAAAGGGCACTGAATACTTCTTCTTCCTTCTCGGGGGTGTAGTCTTCTTCTGCTGATTTGAGATTAAAAATATCCACTGTGTCTTTTGAGTTTTTGATATCACAGAAAGTATGCACACTGGTTTTGATATCATGTTCATTTAGGATATGCAAACTCACAAGAAGTGCAGATAACATTGCAATCGAATACTCAAAGTTAAAGATCCTTCGGCATTTGGAAACAAGGAAGGTAACTTCTACTCCTTTGAGTTTTTCATCATTTTTTTCGATGGTGGTTTTATCGAAGATTTTGGTATCACCCCTTCCACTTTTGTAAGAGATGTACTTCCTTGCGTCCACTCTTGAACCTTCGTTTTTGTACATGCGGTGTATGTCAATTTCTGGATCAAAAAGTTGTTCTAAGTTGAGTTCGACTTCTTCGAGTTCTTTTCCAAACACCGACTTAAATTCTTCGAGACCCACCATGATGGAATAGTCCCAAAGCAGACGGCGTTTTTTTAGAAATTGTTTATAGAGTTCTTCAGTGCGGTAACCCCAAGCGCCACCCCCACCTTGTGGTTCCCCTTGGCCTTGGTTCCCTTGTGTGTCTTCCCCATACCAGGCATCAGCACCTTCTTTGATTTTACCGCCAGTTTCGGGAGTATTGATCTCAATTCCCCGTTTGGTTTCCTCACCAGAGTTTAATTTTTTTGCAACACCTGTGAGTGGATCCCGTTTGTGAAGCTCAGGATCCCACCAATTTTTCCGATTTAGCCCTGACTCAACGGTAAATGTTTTTTTTTTCTCTTCGATTTCCTCGAAGAGTGTTGAGACCACTTCCACACCAGATAGATAACCTTCTAACAGGCGTTCTAGTTCCTTTCGTTCCTTAGGATCCGCAATTTGGTTTGTATAATAAATTTTTCCGCCCCGAATTGCGATGTCTTTTACATCCGTTTGGTTGTAACGATAGATATGGTTTTTCCATTTGAGAAGGTTTGCGATCCCAAATCGGTAAGGCATGAGGTTTGCCGATCCAATTGTACGTTTTTCCGAAAGTTCCTTTGCTTTGAGGTGAAACCGGGCAAGGGATCTAGGTAACACCCCTTCAGGTAAAAAGAATTCCAAAATTTCTTCCAAAACTTTTACATCTTCGAGTTCAGGAAATAAAATCGGTGTAAAACGATTACGGAAGGCACGCGAGATTGTAGTCACAGACTTAGAAGCGCGAAAGGACTTCATCCCAAAAACCACAGAGGTTTCTTCTGTCAGTTTGACAGGAAGGTATTCTCCAGACTCTGGTGGCAGAGTGAGAGACCTTGCATCATCCGTTAACATATTCATTTTTTCAACAAGTTCTGCCCCAGCCGATTCTAGACCAGAGATGAGGATGATATGACCATTTCGAATAGCGCGCGTTAGTGGTCCGTCAACCCAAGTCACACTTTCAATATTTCCTTCTTCTGTTGGTTTTAAGGCACCCACCACATCGGACGTATGCATCCCTTTGGATAACATCACAGATTCAATTTGGATGCCTGTGAGTTCTGTAAACAAAGGTAAAAATTCTTGTGGGTCCTGGTCTTCTCTGTATTCGATGAGGATGTTTTCTTTTGCTTGGATGGCGGTAAACACTTGGTCCAAGAAATGTAGGATGGGTTCTGGAGTTGGGTATTTGGAAAGAAGGGAGATCGTTTTTGTTTCGTCCCAAGTTTTGATTTCTTTGTCATTCCAAAAGATGGTAGATCCTTGTACATACCCTTTGGTAGGAACTAGTTTTATGGCACCACCAAACTCCGATTCAATGAGTTCTCTCTGTTTGTCTCGGTCTTCTTGTTTACGGAATGGTTCTTCAAAGAGATACAAGGCTTCGCGAACCGAAACCGTTTTGTCTTTAGCGCCAAATAACACCAAACGGTTACAATATTTTTGCAAGGTTCGTAAATTAAAATGGTATTTTTCTAAATCCCCTTTTCCAACTTCACCCGACTTAATTCGTTTTTCCGATTCGATACTGATGCGAATGATTTGTTTTAAAACCTCTTCCGATAACATGGGATAGAGTTTTTTTAAGATATAAAACATCTCATCGGGAGTATACGGATCCACATACACAACCGCAAAATGTTTAGTGATATCAAATGGCAAGGGTTTACGGCCTTCAAACCCTTCACTTGGGTTTTGGGTTCCAATAAACCAAAAACCCGTTTTTCCTTTGACTCGTTCCCCACTGCCCTCGAGTAAGTCGAGGTAATTGGATTCATAAACAGAAGAAAATCGTTTGATGATGTTTGGTGCACAGAGGTTCATCTCATCGGCTACAAAACTTAAACCCTCGGAAAGTGCATTCGTCAAAGGACCGTTCGACCAAGTAAAACCTTTCCCATCGAGTAGGATACGATATGAACCAATCAGATCTTCAGGGAGAGTGTCCTCGTTAAAACTGAACCGAAGTGTCGGTTGTTTCCGAAGCGAATTGATATAATAGATTAAAGCGTTTTTTCCAACACCAGCATCGCCAACGAGGAGGACTGGCATACCTTCGAGCATGGGGTAAAGGATTTTTTGTAAGGTTTGTTTCACCGAGTCAGTTTCAACTAGGCTAGAAGGGAAAACGGGAAATTTTTCGGAGTGCGGCAAAACCGGCACTTTCACATCGGCGATGGTTACAAATTCCATATCCTTCAGATTTCTACTCAATTCCAGGGTGTAAACCAAATTCTATTGACCCGTACCTCCCCAAAAAACCATGATGATTCCATGGAATTTGCCAATAGAATGAATGGGATCGACTCCTCCCCCATCCGAAAAGCCTTCGAACTTGCAAGGAGTATCCAAAACCCGATCAATTTGAGTATCGGACAACCTCACTTTCCTTGCCCACCTAACATCATTGAAGCGATGAACAAAGCTGCCATAGAAGGAAAAACTTCTTACACCCTCACAGCAGGGATTCCAGAATTAAAAACGGCCATGGCCGAAAAATACAGAACCCAAAATCATATGAAGTATGCCCATGAAGACAGAATCCTTGTGACTTCTGGAATCTCTTCTGCACTCTTTTTATTGTTTAATGCTCTTGTGAACGAAGGCGATGAGTGCCTAGTGATCTCTCCTTATTTTTTAATGTATCCTGCCATGCTGAAATTTTACGGCGGAAAGGTTGTCCCTCTTTCCGAAAACTTTACTCCAAATGATGTTGAGGCCCTAAAAAACCGAAAATTCAAACTCATCATCTTTTCCAATCCATCGAACCCAACAGGAAAGGTTTTATCCAAAGAACAACTCCGGGCTCTTGCCAATTTAGCGGAAAACACGGGAGCCTACCTCATCAGCGATGAAATTTATGAACTCTTCGATTATGATGGGAAGTTTTTTTCCATCGGAAGTGAGTATGAAAAAACCATCACTCTAACTGGATTTTCCAAAACCTATAATATGACAGGGCTTAGACTTGCAACCATCCTTGCCGAAGACAAAGTCATCAAGGCACTTACCACCTTACAACAATATACTGTAGTTTGTGCGCCTTCCATCACACAGTGGGCAGGAATCGAAGCATTAAAAACAGACATGACTACTTATATTCAAGATTACAAAGAAAAACGTGACTTTGTGTATGAATCACTAAAAGACCACTACCCCATCCAAAAATCGGGAGGAGCCTTTTATTCTTTTTTCCAAGTTCCTTGTGAAGATGAGGAGTTCATCAAACATGCTGTGAAAAAAGATTTAATCCTTGTTCCTGGGTTTATCTTCTGTGATTCCAAAAACTATGTCAGACTTTCTTTTGCCACCGAATGGGATACACTCAAACGGGGAATGAAAGCCTTAGAAGAATTGGCAAAAGAATCATAAGTCTTTTCCTGGATTTGGCATTCACTGTGGACTTTTTTGAAACTACAAATTGGTTTTTTCTTTGGAATCTTTCCACAGTTACCATCTTGTTTTTGTTTGGTGGTGCACTTGCTAGTTTTTATACCACACTCGCTGACCGAATTTTATACTACTGTTATGAAAAAGGAAGAAAGGAATTCCAAGGTTTCAATCGCTGGAGGGTGATTTTTACACAACCGAGCCACTGCCCTGAATGTAAAACTCCGATAAACAAACTCTATTTAGTTCCCATTCTTGGTTGGTTTTTAACGAAAGGAAAATGTGATCATTGTCAGATCAACGTTCCCAAACTTTACCCACTATCTGAATTTTTATTTGGAATCATTGCAGTGGTTGTGTATTCCATTTCTGATTCCCTTTTTGGTACAATTTGCCTTCTATTTTTATTTGGCCACCTTCTCATTTCCATGATGACGGATGCAAAAAAATTATCTCTCGATTATGAAAACCTTCCCTTCCTTTTCGGTTTTGGATTTTTGTCGAACTTCCTTTTGTTTGGTGAAACCATTGGACTCGAACATTTGTTTGTGTATTTGAGTTTTTTCGCTTTTTATCTTGTCATCTATCTCGTGATTCGTGGTGGGACAGGCCTTGGGGACGTGCTCTTTTCACCTGTTTTTGCGGCCATTGCAGGGAATCCCTTTTGGATGGTGTATCTGAATACATCCTATCTACTTGCAGTTACTTTTAGTTTGGTACTCCGAAAAAAAGGAGAACCACTCAAAGGAACAAAAGTTCCCATGGGACTCTATTTTTCGATTGGTCTCTTTTTTACTTTTTTTTGCAAACTCATCGTTCACAATTATGAATGGGAAGGATTTTCAGATTTATGGAACCAATGAATGACCTAGCACATATGCGCCAAACTTACAAACGTTCTGTCCTTTCAGAAAACACAGCTGGAACTGATCCTTTGGCACTGTTTTCCCTTTGGTTTTCCGAAGCAAAAGAGGAAGGAGAACCAGAACCCAATGCTATGAGCCTAGCCACGGTAGACAAAGATGGACAACCAAGCGTACGAATTGTACTTCTAAAAGGCCTTATCCGTAATGAATTTCAATTTTTCACGAACTACCATTCTGATAAAGGGAAAAACATCAGAGAAAACAATCGAGTGGCTTTGAATTTTTTTTGGCCAAAACTAGAAAGGCAAATTCGCATTGAAGGGATTGCCGTTAAGATCCCAAAAGAAGAATCAGAACATTATTTTGCAATTCGCCCTAGAGAATCCCAAATTGGAGCCCATACATCAAACCAAAGTTCGGTGGTACCATCTAGAGAATATTTAGAAGAAAAATTTGCCTCACTTTCCAAAGAATGGGAAGGAAAGGAAATTCCGATGCCAGAGTTTTGGGGAGGTTATTCTGTATCCCCTATCAAAATCGAATTTTGGCAAGGAAGAGTTGGGAGATTACACGATCGCATTTTATTTGAAAAACAAAAACACGAGTGGCTTAGGTCAAGGCTCTCCCCTTAACGAAGAGAGCTTATCGATTCGGTTCTTAACCGTGCAGGTTGAGTAAATGGCCTAACTTTGTTTTTTTCGTCTGTAAATAACGAGAATTTTCTTCCACTGGATCAATTTCAATTGGCACTCTTTCCGTAACATGCAAATTGTATCCTTCAAGTCCCACAATTTTACGAGGGTTATTCGTGATGAGTTTCATCTGTTTTACCCCGATGTCTCGTAGGATTTGTGCTCCAATTCCATATTCCCTAAGGTCAGGAGCAAATCCTAATTTTTCATTGGCTTCTACTGTATCCAGGCCACCTTCTTGTAAGGAATACGCCTTTAGTTTATTGATGATTCCAATCCCACGTCCTTCTTGTCTCATGTAAAGTAGGACACCAGTTCCTTCTTTTTCAATCATTCGAAGGGCGTTATGAAGTTGAGGTCCACAATCACATCGTTGAGAAGAGAAAATATCCCCCGTCAAACATTCGCTATGTACTCTCACGAGTACTGGTTTATTTGGATCGATTTCACCTTTCACAAGAGCCATATGAATTTTATCATCAATCTGAGTGGAATATGCTTTGATTTTAAAATCACCAAACTCGGTTGGGAGATTTGCTTCTACTTCTAAGTGAATGAGTTTTTCTTTATGACGACGGTATCGGATGAGGTCTTCGATGGTATAAATATTCAGACCATGAGTTTTTGCAAATTTTTCCAAATCAGGAATCCTTGCCATTGATCCATCATCATTCATGATTTCACAAATAACACCACTTGGATAAAGACCTGCTAACTTAGATAAGTCGACAGCTGCTTCGGTATGACCCGCTCTTCGTAAAACACCACCAGTCACGGCTTGTAAGGGAAATAAATGACCTGGACGCATCAAGTCATCCGGTTTTGTATTTGGATCGAGTAAAACTTCAACTGTTTTTGCTCTGTCATGAGCAGAGATTCCTGTTGTGGTTCCCTGTTTGGCATCAACAGAAACAGTAAAGGCAGTTCCATGTTTGTCACCGAGGGATAAATCATCGACCATTTTGCCAAGACCCAAGCTCTGTAACCTTTCTCTCTCCATTGGGACACAAATCAGTCCCCGTCCATGGGTCGCCATAAAGTTGATTTTGTCTTTGTCTGCAAATTGGGAAGCGCAGACCAAATCTCCTTCATTTTCCCTGTCTTCAGAGTCGACGAGGATGATCATTTTGCCTTGGCGGATTTCTTCGATTGCTTCTTCGATCGGACGTATCATGGGGAAAGGCCTCTATATACTAAAACTCTGAAAGCCGTTCCGAATTAAAGAAGATTCCCAAAGAAATTCATTGATTTTTCCTATTTCTTTTGTCTAAATGTTTCGATCGGAGGGAGCTTTGGAGCTAAAATTAAACACCACAGGGAAGATCAAAACGATAGAAATCGCAGGTAAGTTTGATATCGAATCAACAGAAGAATTTGAATCGATTTTTAACAAACTCATCGAATCCAGTCCAAGTCTTGTTTCGATCGAAATGAGCCGGCTGGATTACATTGACTCTTCCGGAATTGGATCTCTCATCAAAAGTCTCAATTCCTTAAAAAATAAAAAAGGAAAACTCCTCCTTGTTGGAATGAAACCCATGATCCAAAATGTTTTCAAACTGGCAAAACTCGATATGTTTTTTGAGATTCTGAGTAGTTCCGATTTTCAAACAAGATATGTCGACGGGGATTCTGATGATTCCGATATCGACGATTTATTAAAAAGAAATTAATTTCCTTACGATTCCCCTCTTTTTGCCAAATAGTTTTCAATGTATTTGGCAAGTACATCCACTTCTACATTGAGTTTTCCATCTACTTTCCAAAACTTCGCATTTGTTTTTTGCATGGTTTCGGGAATGAGGATGAGTTGGATTTTTCCATCTTCAATCTCTACAACGGTTAGGCTAATTCCATCCAATGTGACGGATCCTTTTTTTACAAAAAACCTGCGTAGGTCTTCTGGAATTTCCACCCAAAACTCTTCCACTTCGTTTTCAATTTGTTTTCGGCTGATGACTTTTGCAACTCCATCAACATGGCCTTGGACCATGTGACCACCAAACCGTTGTCCCATGGCCATAGCTCGTTCTAGATTGACAACAGATCCTTCTCCTAATCTCGATAAGTTGGTTAGTTCCAAAGACTTAAAAGAAGCATAAAATTGGAAAATATTCCCCAATTCAGAAAATTTGGTAACTGTCATACAAGCACCATTTATAGCAATGGAATCACCTAATTTTATATCAGGATTCTCCCATTCTGTAACAACAGTAAATTGGATCCCAGAATCAATGGGTTCAATTTGGATGACTTTTCCAAGAGTTTCAACAAGGCCTGTAAACATAGTTTAAATTCTCCTTTTTGGTTTCCGAATGAAAATAGAATTGGAACCAATCGAAAATTCAGAATGAATTGGTTCATTATAATACAAAAACGGAATTCCATAGGGAATCGATTTTTCCAAATTCCGTATCTCCAAAATACAATCTTCCTCTGCGAGTTCTTCCTCTAAAAAATTTGGGAAAAAACTCCCTGCCTCACATAACACTGTATTAATACCAATTTTACCCAATGTTTGTAAGAAGGAATTCCCATCCGTTTTTCCTAGTGAAAATACAGGATGGAGAGAAAGGGTTTCAATTTTAGATTTGATTGGATCTGGTAAACCATTCCGAACACCAACACCATTCTCATTGTTTAGCAAGAAAAAAAGGCATAGTTTTTTCCCATACCGTTCGGTCAGTTCTTCTTGTTTTTTCCAAAACGACTCACTGGGAAGGGTTTTAGAATCCAAGACAAAGACTCGGTAAGGTTGGTATTTTTCTTCTTCTAATTGGTGAGTTGCAACAGATTCTTTTCCCCACTGGGATAGTGCAGAAAACAAATGGCTAGCTGCGTCAAAAAATGGAATAAGATCCGTAACTCGTTTTAGAATTCCAGCTTTCTCAACCATAGAATCAGTGATTCTAAAATTTAATGATGGTTCGTCGACTTTTAATGTATTGGGACCCACAGCTACTGCATCAAATTTCCCACGTAACAATTGCAGATATAAGTCCGAGTCTTCGCCACTGACTCTTTCTTTTTGATAATCAGAACTTGTATAATTTCCTTCTTTCGAAGTAGCAACTTTGATCCATACCCAAGGGGATCCAGTTTTCATTCGTTTGAGAAACCCTTGTAAAAAGGGTAAGGATGTATTCGCAAGAACAGGATCCAATCGAACTTGAATCCCCTTTTGTTTGTAAGAAGTCCAATCTCCAGATGTTATCAGTGGATTTGGGTCCTTCCATCCTAGAAGTAATTCTTTGGGTTGGTATTCTAACACCAAATCTCGACAAGGTGGTGTTTTGCCAAAATGAGTACAAGGCTCAAGGCTAACGGATAGTATGGAATCAGAAAGGATTGGGTTTGGTGCAGTTTGGGATTGGGAATGTTTTTTTGCAAGTAAGGAGAAAAGTTCCCGTTCCGCGTGGTTCCCGCCAAATTCTTTAGTGTGTGCTTTTTCTAACACATCCCCCTTTCCATTGGTAATTACTGCTGATACAGGAGGGTTTCCGCCCGTTTTGCCCATGGCAAGAAACCCGAGTAAGGAATGTAGAGAATAAAGTTCCTTCTTTTTCCCTACATCCATCTAATTTGAATTAAGCGAACTTTTTCTTCCTGAGTTGGTCATAAATCTCGGAAATGGGAGCTGCAATGTAAATAGAAGAATAGGTTCCAACAATTACACCAAATAGTAATACAAAGGCAAAGTCATACAATTCTGCTGCTCCACCTACAATGATAGCCACAACGGAGATCATTGTTGTAAACGATGTATTGATAGTTCTACCAAGAGTTTGTGCAATCGATACATTGATGATATTGGAAAGAGCTAGATTATCTTTTCCATGTGCATTTTCTCGAATCCTGTCAAACACCACAATTTTATCATTGATGGAGTAACCAAGTAATGTGAGGAGTGCTGCAATGATGGGAACACTTGGTTTGATTTGTAAAAATCCAATGAGCGCAAGTGTCATCAAAATATCATGAACAAGTGCAATGGCCGAGGCAAGGGCAAATTTAAACTGCGATCGAATGCTCAAATACAATAGGATGATAGCTAGTGTAGTTAAGAGTAAAGTGATACCAACTTCGGTTAACTCTCCACCCACTACAGCACCAACTTGGTCTGCAGACAGGACTTTTTCCTTTGGAAGGTTAAACTCAAATCGTAAAAGTTGAACAAACCTGTCAATCGCTGACGTAGAAGATTCTCGTTTGTCCTCAGGGATTTCTTTGTAAAGTGCCTCGATGGTAGGGAGGGATCCGAGACCAATATCCAATTGGTAAATATTCTTTTCCTTTTCCAGTAAAATCACAACGGCTTCAATTTGTTTGGATTGGAAATATGTTTCGATATCAGTTCTTGTTTTGTCTTTTGGAAGTTCAACAACCGTACGAAGTCCCCCATTAAAATCGAGGGAATGTGCAAACCCACCGTATTTCGAAAAGGTCACAACAAAACCAAATACAATTGCTAAGAAAGAAAAACTAAGAGTGAAGTATTTGTACTTCGTGAAATTGATATTACGCATGGTTACCCTCTTTTTTTCCAAAGAAAAAAGGCCTTAAGTTCAAATGATGGATTCCCATTCGGTTCACAGAAAGTTCCATAAACAAACGAGATAAAAATAAGGATGTGAAAAGTGTTGTCACGATACCCCAACAAAGTGTGATCGCAAAACCTTTGATAGGTCCATTTCCAAGACGGATCATTAAAATCCCTGCAATTAAGGTTGTGACGTTTGCATCCATAATGGTCCAGAAAGCATTTTCAAAACCCCTCGTAACAGCAATGGACAATGCCCTTCCCTCTTCAATTTCTTCACGTATCCTCTCATAGATGATTACGTTTGCATCGACTGCCATACCAGCCGTTAAGATGATCCCTGCAATCCCAGGAAGGGTCAGTGTAAAATCCATGAGAGTCAAAAGAGCCGCAAGGATGATGATATTCACAAGTAAGGAAAGATCAGCAATAAATCCACCTAAGCGGTAATAGAAGATCATATAAACCATTACCAAGAAAAATCCAATCGCAACAGCCTTTACACCCACTTCAATGGATTCAATCCCAAGGGTTGGTCCAATAAAACGCATTTCCAAAACGGAAAGTGGAATTGGAAGAGCCCCTTCTGAAATCACGTTTGCCAAACGAATGGCTTCTTGTTCTGAAAAACTTCCAGAAATTTCAGCACGACCACCAGCAATTGGATCATTGATCACAGGATTGGAGATCACTTTATCACCCCAAACAATTGCTAGGTTACGGCCTCGGTTTTCAGAAGTGAGGTCAAAAAATTTCTCAGCTCCATTCGGTGTTAAAGTAAAACTCACCATCCATCCATAGGAATTGGAATTATAAGAAGGTTGTGCATTGGTCATATCATTGCCAGAGAGGGCAATTTTACGTTCCAATACGACAAAACTTCTAGGGAGTAACGTTGACTTAGCAGAATTCCCACGAGCCCACATCGCATATACTTTGTAGTCTTTTGGGATATTGTATTTTCGTTCTAATTCTGCCAAAAACTCATCTTGGGCTTTTTTCCCTGCTTTGTTTTTTACAAGTTCTTGGAATAAATAAATATCAGTTTTTTCTCTTTGTCCAAGATCCATCATTCGTCTCTCGTTTTCAGCAATTTGAGATTTGAATGTAAATGGATTAGGTTCTTCTAAGCGGTATTCAACAGTTTCAGTGTTTTGTAAAATTTCTAAAATCGCAGCAGAGTTAGAAACTCCAGGAAGGGAAACTTCGATCGCATCTTGTTCTTTTTGGATCCTAACTTGTGGTTCTGTTAAGTTTTGTGTAGTGAGACGATTATCAATGATCATCTTTGCTTTTTCTAACTCAACGATCTTACGCATCGGAGATAAATCAAAACTAGATTCAATTTCAGATAATCGATTTTTTGCTTTTTCTTTCTCTTCCGGTTTTGCCGCTTGGTTATTCAATGTAAGATTTAATTCAGCAATTTCTTTTGCATACAAATCACGTAATTTTGAAGTGTAATCCTCAAAATCCCCTTTTAGAACAACTCTCATTCCGCCTTGTAAGTCGAGACCAAGTTTGATGGACAAAGATTTTCCGCCACGGATCATATTTTCAATCCATGTCGGTTCCAATTTGTTTTTGGATTCATTCACAAGACCTTGGTTCTCTTGGGATATTTGGTTAATTTTAGCAGAAGTGATAAAACGTCCCTTTACCGTATAAAAAGGATTTTCTTTCGGTGGGAGTGTTCCTTTTGGTTCGATGGTCCAACCAGAACTTTTTCCATAATCTTTTTCCCAACGATCAAAAAGTCCACTAACTAGTGTTTTTTGCTCAGCTTCAGGAAGTGAATACACATCCTCTCTCACAACCACTTTTAAAGTACGGTCGGCAAAATTTGGGTATAAAATGGTAAAAGATACCACTAATATGAAAAACGGTAGAAGTAAGAGTCGATACGATTGCAAGTTGGTTTGCTCCTAAAAAATTTTATCTTCTATATGAACGGCTACTAGAGCCTGGACGTGCGGATCTAAGTCTGTAAAAAGCAAATAGAATGATGATTCCAAGGATCATCATTGCTTTTTTGTATTTTGCAAAAAAATCGGAAAAGTTAAAGAATGATTTTCCTGAATCTTTGTTTCCAATTGATTCAGATGCAACATTCGTAACTTCATTATTTGTTATTTTTAAGTCAGAGGCAAAACCAGGCAGGCCTGATGGTTCCACAGAGACTTGTGTATCTATCCAATTTGCATTGGTTACAACTTCTTCCTCTTCGGTCACCAATGGTTGTTTTTCCACTGGATTCAATGTTTTTTCCACAACCACTGGATTACCATTCTGGTTCGCCACCAAATTATTGTTTTGTGGAATTGACTCTGTAGCCAGTTGGTTTTGTTTTGATTTCTTTTTGGATTTTTTCTTCTTTCCTGTTGTGGTTCCAGTCTGTGTTACAACGGTTGTTTGTTTTTTGGTTGTCGTTTGGACTGAATCTTCCTTGGGTTTAGTGGTAGTTTTAGGTTTATCATTCACCTTATCCAAAAAATCCAAACCCTCTTGTGATAAGAGGGATGTTGTAAAAACTAGAAACAGTAGTAAGGAGAAGAATGATTTCATTTTATACTTTTTTCTTGAGGATGGAGCTAGTCTCAAATGTTACATTTGTATTCGCTGCTACATTCAAAACAACTGTTTCATTATTGTCTTTGAACTCTACGATTTTACCGTGAAGTCCACTACTAGTCACAACAGTATCCCCTTTTTGAAGGTTCGTGATCATTTCTTTTCTTTTTTTCTCTTCCTTTTTGTTAGGCAGGATCACAAGAAAGTACATTGCGACGAGCATAATCGGAATGATGATGAGGGACTGAAGAGAAGACTTAGCTCCTTCTTCTTGGGCAAGGATTAGGATTTGGGATGTGAAAAAATCTAAATTGAGCATAGCTATTTATCCAATGTTTACAGGCCTTATGTTAAATTCAATGTTTCACGAGTGAATCGGAGAACTTTTTTCGATAATAATGCATCTTTGGCAATTTGGTAACCAGTAGGAATGTCTTTCACTTCACCGAGTAAAAATAAAGAGACTCCTGCGTTTAGTGCCACCATTGCCGTTCCACCTGTTGGCTGTTGTGGGTCTAGAACAGCACGAAACAGTGACTCTGCCCCTTCTTTGGAAGAAGAGAACACTGTATTCCGATCCAATTCACTGGCCTCCAAACGGAGTTCCTTCGGATCAAAACTGAGTTCTTTTGTCGTCTTTCCATCAAAATAAGCGAAGTCAGTGGCTTCAAAAATGGAAAACTCATCGAGCCCATCCCTAGAATGGCAAACGAGGGCTCCTTTTGCCCCTAATTTTGCCAAAATTTCCACCATTGGCAAACACAAAGAACGGTCATACACTCCGACAATCTGGTGTGTGGGAAAAAAGGGATTGGAAAGTGGCCCAATCAAATTGAAAAATGTGCGAAAACCCAGTGCGGTCCTTACGGGACCTGCATATTTCATAGCCGGGTGCCAGGAAGGTGCAAACAAAAATACAAACCCTGTGCGCACAAACTCTGCTTCACAGGTTTCGTGGGTTTGTTCTAAGGGATACCCAAGTTTGGAAAGGATATCGGAACTTCCGGAAAGGGAAGAAACGGAACGATTCCCATGTTTTGCCACTTTGTGGCCAAGGCTTGCTAGAGTGAGAGCAGAAAGAGTGGAAACATTCAGTGTTCCTTTTCCATCCCCTCCCGTCCCACAAGTGTCTAAAAAATCAAAGCCAAAACTGGTTTTAGGTTTGATCGCATGATTTCGCATGGCACGAACAAATCCGTACAATTCGTCCGTTGTTTCCCCTTTCATTTTCATGGCAGTGAGAAAGGAAGCAAGGACTGGTTCTGTCACTTTGCCATCCATCACTTCATTTAAAAAGTACTCGGCATGGGTATCCACCAAATGGTGCCCAGACACCACTTGGCTGAGGATTTCCTTACTTGTGAGAGCGGTCATAAAATATCCTTTTGAGATTAGAAAAGGTTAACAATTGATAATTGGTAATGATATACCGGAGTCCTGAAATCACAGTAATCAACGTGGTGAATAACATTCCAAAATAAGGAACAAAGGAAGCAATGGAATCAAATATATCTTTCCAACTGATATTATCAGAGGTTTTTACCATCATATAAAACTCATTAGCATGTTGGGATGCCACTTCAAATGTAGAATACCCAGCGAGTTTTCCCATTGCATAGGTTTCATTGATCATCGCTCGGCGTTTTCCAGAGATGAGCATAAATACCACAAGGATGATGAGGATAGCACCCATTTGGAATGCCGTTTTTACCTTTCCCATCATGGTGGTACGAAGGCTATTTCCAGAACGAACCGCAATGTAACGAAGGAAGGTGATAAGCATATCCCTACCAACAATGAGCACTACCATCCAAACTTCAATGGGTTCGTGGATGAATAAAAAAGTTACAAAACAGCCAATGACTAAAAATTTATCAGCAAGTGGATCTAGGAATTTTCCAAATTCGGTTTGTTGGTTCCATTTTCTAGCAAGATACCCGTCCACTAAATCAGTTAGAGAAGCCAAAGCAAAAATGACAAAGGCAAAAATTTGGTATTCCCATTCCTTTTGGAATAAGGCAAAGATAAAAAACGGCAAGGCCAGTACACGGAGTACGGTTAGTAAATTTGGGATATTGGCAATGGTTTTCCAATCTTCCACTAAACCACCCAAGTCCCTGACATATCGAGTTCATAAAAAGAATCCACTCGTACCTTACCAAACTGCCCTACTTTTAAATTGGACGCATCCACATAGACCACTTCATCAATTTCAGGTGCATCTTGCAGACGGCGTACAATCGCTCCCTCGTCTAACACTTCATCTACGACGCAAGGGTATATTTTTCCAATCCGGTTTTGGTGGATGGTCTTTAATGTACCAAGATAAGCTTCCCGCACAAGGTTCACTCGGCGGGCAATTTCTTTGTCTTTCAGTTGTCCATCCATGGTAGCCCCTTTGGTTCCGTCTTGGGGAGAATAAGGAAAGAGATTTACCTTTTCTGGTTTTACATCTTCCACAAAGCGAATGATCTCTTCCACGTCTTCCATGGTTTCCCCAGGAAAACCTAAAATAAACGAAGTACGGATTTCTAAATCAGGACGGATGTCCCTTGCTTTTTGGAATAAGGATTTAAAGAATTCGTAATCACCTGTGCGGTTCATGGATTTTAAAATGGATTTGGAAACATGTTGTAATGGGCTTTCCAAATACGGGGCAATTTTAGGAATTTCTCTGTACAAATCGAGTAACTTTTCTGTTTTTTTATCTGGATAAAGATAGAGAAGCCTTAATATCTCAAGTCCTTCGACAGCTGCCACAGACCGAACCAAATCCATAAGTTTGTCTGTATCCTTTCCATAAAAAACGGTGTCTTGGGAAACAAGACAGATCTCTTTGGAACCTGCTTTGACTGCTAGTTTTGTTTGATCGAGGACATCTGTGATTTCTGTGTCTCTATACTTCCCACGTAAATTAGGAATGATACAGAAATGGCAACCTCGGTTACAACCGTCAGAAATTTTTACATAGGAATAGGGTTTCGAATAGTTTTCGATGCCTTTCGAAGTTTTGAGTCTTTCGAGAAGGTCTTCATTAAATTCAGTTAAATCTTTAAAATCAAGAGGGAAATGGGAACGTAAAATTTCACCTGCTTTGTCATACTTGCCTGTTCCGAAATGTAAATCCACTTCGGGAAGGTCCGCGGAAATTTCTTTTCCAGCCCGTTCAGCAAAACAGCCCACAACCACTAACTTCTGTTTGTTCTTTTTCTTGATATCAATGGAATCAAGTATGGTTTGGATGGTTTCTTTGGTTGCATCTTGGATAAACGTACAAGTATTCACCAAATGAAAATCACTTGCTTCTGGGTCTGCGGCAGGGAGTAGTCCTTCTTTGAGTAAGGACTGGTGCATTGCCATGGAGTCGACAGTGTTTTTCGGACAACCAAGAGTCGTGATAAAAAACGACTTTGGTGTCTCTTCTGTTTTGTCTTTGACCTTCGGCATTATTCGCCTAACTCTCCAATGATGGATTGTGTGGAGTCATATGGATTTGCTTTGCGGATAAAGATTTTTTTCACGAGTTTTCCTGGTTTTCCAAGGACCACTCGTTCTTTTCCGTTTTGTACCATCTCCACTGCACCACCATCTCCTACTTTGATCTCAAGTCTGTCACGAGCTTCTAGGTGTTTGACTTCACCCGCAGAAACAAGACCACGTTCACCCATTTGACCATCTAACACGAATTCAACGTAACTTGGTTTCGAGAAAAATAATGTCACTTGGATCGGAACATCACCCACTGGAGACTTTACAGCGACCCCTTCTCGTTCTTCTTTTAATGTCACAAGGACTTTTGCTGACTTTTCAGTGACTGCTTGTGTCACCACGCGGATGTCACGGCGAAGAGAAGATAACTCTTCAATCTTATAGGAAAGGATGGTTTCTTCTCCTTCTGCTGTTTGGAAAAAATAAACATTCTTTTCAGGGAAAATATTAAATCCTAGGTTTGCTTTTCCATTGGAAACACCTTTGATGAACATCTTACACTGTTGGTTGTTCACACTAAAACTCACACCACGATCTTCCGTGAGGATAAAAGGTACACTTGCATTTTCAGGAACACTTTGGCTGACAAAGTTGATGCCAGAAGGAATATCAGAACTATTTGTAGGTTCAACACTTTGGCTTACTTCTGTGTTGTCCTCATCCATGGAAACAGAACCAGAGTCTTCAAAACTGATGTAAATGATATATGCCGAGATCACAAACAAAAAGAGAGAAACAAGGCTTATGATTTTATTACGATCTAAACTAAACGGAGTGGTTGTAGGACGAGTGAGTTCTTCGAGAGGTGCTTGTGATTCTTCAATTTGTTCCCCGCGGTACAAATTGAGTAACATGGCTGTATCCAGTTTTAAGTAACTGGCATAGTTCTTTAAAAAACCAAGAGCAAACGTTTCTGCTGGGAATTGAGAATAATCTTCTGTTTCTAATGCAATGATGTATTTGGCAGCAATGTTTGTTTCTTTTGCGACATCTTTCACAGAAAGTTTTTTGTCTTCTCTTGCTTCTCTTAGGATCTGACCAACTCGTTTTGTATTCAAAATGAACTCCTCTTAGGTTTAGTTCTCAGAGACAAGTGGGTTGTTGACAATCTTCGCGTTCCCGCTCATATGAAAATTGAAAACTCCATCTTGGATTTCTTCCGAAAAATTAATGTTAGAAAATGAAATCGTTGTTACTTTCCCACGACCATCAGTCGCAACTGCTTTTTTGATGAGGTAAGATTCTGAATCCACAAAAAGTTTCATCTTTTCGAACCCACCAATTTTTTCCCTTTGGTCTAAATCGAGAACAAAGTATTTGGTGGCATCACCCACAGAACGTGGTTGTTCAATGGTATCAAATTTATAATGGTATTTACGAAAGAGTCGATTCAGACCATCAGGACTGTTTGTGGTAAAGATGGGACCAGAGGAATTTTTACGATCCATCGTAAGGTCTTGTTTACCCACTGCACCTAACCGTTTGATAAAGATATGAAGTGTTTTTCCATCGGAAACAATTTCGTCTCCTTCTGGTTCAGCAAAATTATAACGAATTTTTCCAGGGCGTTTGTAAAAACATTTCCCGCGCATTTGTTTTTCTTTTTTGTTGTCTTCCGTTTTGATGAGAAAATCAGCGGAATACGAATTGATTTCGCTGAAGTTTTTTTTGATCTTTTTGACAACTTCGGAAGGTGAATGCCAATTGTGAGCCGGACTTGATTGGGCCTCCAAAGAAACTCCCAGAACAAGTAACAAAAATCCGATCCATACTTTCATAGATTCCCAGTTTTTCAGACAAACTTCTCTTGTCGATGATTTACGCTGAACGTAAAATTTCCCGAGGTTTTGCCCCGATTTGCGGAGAAACATAGCCCCGCATTTCCATGAGTTCCATAAGCCTTGCCGCCTTGTTGTAACCGATCCTCATCCTTCGTTGCAAGTAACTAGCACTGGCTTTTTTTTCTGTCACAACAATGTTCCATGCTTCTTCGAATAATTCCTCGTCCTCGTCAGAGGCCATTTCAATATTCGTTTCATCGTCCCAGTTCATTTCCACATACGCAGGAGCCCCTTGTTTTTTGGCCTCTTCCACGATGGAATCAATTTCTTTCTCTTCAATGTAAGGAGCTTGGATCCGCATGAGGTCACTCGATGTAGGGGAACGGTACAAAAAGTCCCCTTTTCCGAGGAGAGTTTCCGCTCCACTTGTATCGAGGATGGTGCGTGAATCTGTTTTTTGTGCCACTTGGAAAGCGACCCTTGCTGGACAGTTTGCTTTGATGACCCCTGTGATCACATCCACAGATGGCCTTTGGGTCGCCATGACGAGGTGGATTCCGACAGCCCTTGCTTTTTGGGAAATTCGTTGGATCTGTTCCTCCAAATCCTTACCCGAAACCATCATCAGGTCCGCAAGCTCATCAATGAAAATCACAATGTAAGGGAGTTTTTGGAACCCTTTGGCATGAGCATATTCCTCTACCTTTTCATTGAAACTTTTGAAGTCCCTACTTTTTAATTGGGAGATCATTTGGTAACGACTCTCCATTTCTTGGATCGCCCAGGAAAGTGCCTTCGTTGCCTTTTTCGGATCAGTGATCACAGGCATAAGAAGGTGTGGGATTCCTTCATAAAGTGTCATCTCTACCATCTTTGGATCGATCATGATGAACCGAACTTCTTCTGGGGAACGAGTGCAGATAAGGCTTGTGATCATCGCATTGATACTCACTGACTTACCAGAACCTGTAGTTCCTGCGACAAGTAAGTGAGGGAGTTTTGCGATATCGATCATCACAAGTTTTCCCGAAATATCCTTTCCAATACAAATGGACAGATCTTTTGCTTTTTGTTGGAGGATTGTGTCTTTTAAGATCTCTGATAAAAATACATCTTCTCTGATTCGGTTGGGAACCTCGATTCCAATCGACGCCTTACCGGGGATAGGTGCTACAATCCGAATGTTTTTCACTTCGAGGTATGCTCTAATCTCATCTGACAGAGACACAATTCGGTTTAATTTGATTCCGTTAGGAATGGTGATTTCGTAACGAGTGATGATGGGTCCTCGTTCTTTGGTTATGACTTTTGATTCAATTCCAAAGTGGCCTGTTGACTCTTCGATTTTTTTAGCGATGAGGTCAAGTTCCGAATCATTTTTTAAGATATTGGCCACAGGGACTTGGTGAGACGCAAGGAGCCTTGGAGAAATATAATATTTCCCTTTTTTCAATTTTGGTTTTGGCACCATGGAACCAAACATCAGTTCTTGTTCAGTTTTTGTTTCTTTTGGTGGTTGTTTTTTCTTACCAAAATTTCCTGCACTCAAATTCGAGCGAACGAGAGGTGAAGACTCTTCCACAGCCAAAGTTTCCAAGGTCTCCTCTTCCAATTCTCCATCTTCCGAATCAGAAATGGAAGCAACCACATCCTCGGTTTCATCCCAATCTTCTGTTTCTAAACCAGTTTCTTCGACAAGTGAAAGTCGAACGGATTCTGGGATCGGAATGGTAAGAGTAGGAGTTTCGTTCTCCTGAGAAAATCGTTCTTCGCCTTCCTCTTCATATGAGTCTGATTCATCCCAGTTCTCACTTCCTTCCATCAATTCATGAGTCTTGTCTTCCTCCCAATTGGCATCATCCGTGTTTTCATCAAAATCAGAAAAACCGAACCCAACTTCACGAGCTTCGTTCCGTCCGAAACCACGAACACTCATTCGAGGAAAATGATCTCCTAACTCTTGTTTAATTGGCTCTAATTTTGGGAGTTCCAAATTTTCGAGTGAAACTTCCTTGTCCAATTTTGGTTTCCATTTTGCCTCTGGGAACTGAAAGAGAATTTTGGATTCACGAATGGCATCTACATTTTGGCTATCTGAAATGCCAACATCCTCATTTTCAATGAATTCGCGTTTATCAACTACTTGTAATTTTGGTTTTGCATTGATGGAACCGTTTGATCCGGAGACTTCTCTAGTCTTTTGTTTTTGGAAACGAAAGACAGTTCCTGAGGCATCAAAAAATCCTTCAAACTGTTTGGCATTTTGGAAGACCACGACCTCTGATTTTGGTTTTTCATTGGATTGGACTCGGTAGGAATTTTGGAATGAGTTTTTTTCCTCTTCCATAGAACGAAAGGAAGGAGAAAATTCATTCTGAAAACGAGATTCATTTCTCGTTTCATTTGCCACCACATTCCAAAAATGACGAGCGATGTCATCTTTTGATTCCTCTTCGGTTTGGACCTGAAACCAATCCCTTTGTCTCACTTCATTTACGGGGGCACGGCGTGTTGAAACCACAGATTCCATAAAGGAAGGTAGTTTGAAATGTGGCAACTCTCGTCTTCCTCCCATTAGGTGGTAGAGTTTTTCCGAAACGGAATGGATAGTAGAAAAGGTATAAGACCAAGCCCCATCTTCTAACCAAATCACAGCAAAGTACAAATAGAGAAAAAAGACAACAAGCACTCTACCTGTTTCCCCAAATAGATAGGAGAAGATCCAAGAAAAAAATTGTCCGAGGATTCCACCGCTGTCACCCACATGTCCCATGGGAGTTTCGAGAAGGTTCAAACTCACCGTTGTAGCAATGAGGAAAATAGGAAAAAATAAAGCCTTACTTAAGGCATCGAAGTCGGGGTTACGTAACGAAAGGACACCTAAGAGTAATACAAACCCAGCAAGCAAAAAGGAAGTTTTTCCGAGTAAGTAAAAAAGGGTAAGAGCAATGTAATGCCCAAGCCTTCCAAACCAATTAAAAAGTGATCCATCCTCTCCTTCTTGGAAGGAAAAAAGGGATAACAGTAAAAATACTCCAGAAAATACAAATAAATACGGGAGGAAATCCTTTCTAGGCAAAGTCCATCCCCATACGGATTTTTTAGGGTCCATACGGGAAATATCGGAAGGTTTCGAGACATAGACAGAAAAAATTTGGAAGCCAGAAGTGCTTTCTTTTCTGTCAGGTTTTACCCTTTGAAGTTCGTAAAATTGGCATCAAAATTGAAATTCGCATTGCGGATGGCTGCCATCACCTCTTGCAAATCGTCCTTTTTTTTACCAACCACACGCACCGAATCCCCTTGGATTGTCGCTTGGACTTTTAATTTTTGGTCTTTGATGAGGGTTGTGATTTGTTTCGTTTGTTCTTTGTCCAAACCGTTTTGGATTTTCACTTTCATCCGAACCGTTTGACCTGTGGCAGGTTCCACTTTGGAATCAAAATCAAAGGCCTTGAGACTGATGCCTCGTTTTGCCATTTTTGTCGTAAGGACATCAACTACCTGTTTCAATTTGATTTCGTTTTCCGAAGTCAAAACCAGTTGGTCGTCTGTGATTTTGATTTCGGAATTGGATCCCTTAAAATCAAAACGAGTTTGGATCTCGGTCATCGCTTGCGAAACAGCATTTTGTAATTCGGGACGATCGAGTTTTGATACAATGTCAAAGGAAGGGTCTTGAGCCATTTTGATTCTCCTATTCTGTTTCCTACAAACTGAAATTTACGATAATTTTGTTTTGGCAAGGGAAAGGGCAAACTCTAGGGACTTGGCAACAGACTCTGGTTTTTTACCACCACCTTGTGCCATATCAGGTCGTCCCCCACCTTTTCCATCTAACATCACTAAGGTTTCTTTTAGCATCTCACCACAGTGAATGCCTTTGTCATTTAGAACCTTATTACACATAAAGACGAGGGTACTTGATTCCCCTTCTGTGGTTCCAAACAAACAAAGGATCTCTGGTTCCTTTGCTTTGAGTGAGTCTGCCAAATCTTTAAGAGCTTTTGCATCAACTGATGGAAATACTTCTGTTACCACTTTGCCTTTGGCAAACTTGTGGGCCTTTTGTAAAAGACCATCTACAAGTTCTGGGTTCATTTGGAACTTTTGTTGTTCTAATTTCTTTTTTGCTTTAAAAAGCGAAGAGGATTTTTCTTCGAGTTCCGTTTCCAAATCCTCTCGGAGTTTCCGAAGACCTGCTACCGCTGTTTTCCCATCCTTTAGAAAAATGGATTGTAAACCTTCTGGCGATGGAACTTCTTTTGCAATTCCAAACTCCTTCAAGTCACCAAATGCCTCTTTGGCAGAAAGGTTATGTGTTTCAATTTTGGATGCCAAGGTTTGGAACTGTTGTAAAAAATAAGACACAACCGATTCCCCACAAATGGCTTCAATCCGTCGATTTCCTGCACCAGGGCTCCCTTCTTTTACGATCGCAAAAAATCCAATATCTTTGGTGTTCGTTACATGGGTTCCACCACAGAATTCTTTGGATTTTTCACCCATGGACACCACTCGCACAAGGTTTCCATACTTTTCATCAAACATGGAAAGAGCGCCTGATTCTTTAGCTTGGTTTAAGTCCAAAACTTCAGTTTTGACAGGGATATTGGCACTCACTGCTTCGTTTACATCCGATTCAATTTGAATGATCTCTTCTGGAGATAATGCTTTGGGATGGGAAAAATCAAACCTAAGGTAATCCGCCGAAACAATGGAACCTTTTTGGGTTACATGAGTTCCTAAAATCCTTCGGAGTGCCCCATTTAACAAGTGTGTACCGGAGTGGTGGTTGGCAAGGTTTTGCCTACGTTCGACTTCAATCTCCGCTTCGACCACATCCCCAACAGAGATATTTCCCTTCAATACCATACCCATGTGAAGGAAGGTATCATTTTCTTTTTGGGTGTCTTGGACTTGGAATTGGAAACCATCTTTTTTGAAATAACCAGTATCACCTATCTGCCCACCACCCTCTGCATAAAAAGTAGTTTTGTCAAGAACGATGACTACCTCTTCCCCTTGTTTGGCGGAACTAACTGACTTTCCATCCACAAAAAGATACAAAACCTTACCTTTTGATTTGGATTCCGTATACCCTAAAAATTCTGTTTTTAATTCGGGAGAAGCGGAAAGTCCAGTCAGGTATTGGATTTTTTTCCCTTTCCAACTCGCACGAGATAAATCGCGATCTTTTTCGAGTTCTTCTTCAAAACCTTTGTCATCGAAGCGAAACCCACGGTCCTCTACAAGTTCCTTTGTCATCTCACGAGGGAACCCATATGTGGAATACAATCGGAACCCTTCTTTTCCTGTGACAAGTGTTTGTTTGTTTGCGGTTAGATGGGAGAGTAAGGATTCTAATTCTTCGAGTCCCACTTCTAATGTGTGTAGGAAAAGTTCTTCTTCTTTTTTTAAGATGGATTCAATGTCTTTTGCTTTGTCTTTTAGTTCTGGGTAACGAGCCGAATACAAATCTTTTAGAGTGCCAACAAGTTTGTATAAAAACGGTTCATGGATTCCAAGTTTTCTTGCAAAAAGTGAGGCACGTCGAATCAGACGACGGATTACATACCCACGTCCTGTGCGGTCAGGGTAAATCCCATCCCCGAGAGAAAAAAAGACAGAACGTGAATGGTCAGTAATCACACGAAACGATTGTTTGCTGGATTGATTATATTGGAAACCCGACAATAATTCTATTTTTTGGATGATGGTTTTTAATTCATCTGTGTCATAAACCGAGTCCACTTCTTGTAATAACATGGCCACACGTTCGAGGCCAGATCCTGTATCAATGCCTGTTTGTTTGAGAGGAAGAAGTTCACCCGAGACAGTTTGGTTGAACTGGTTAAAAACTAAATTCCAATATTCTAAATAACGGTCACAGTCACAACCTGGTTTGCAATTGGGGTTATTGCCACAAGTGGGACCACCTTTTTCTGGTCCTCTATCCAAATACAATTCGGAACAAGGTCCACAAGCTCCACTGTCTCCTGCAGGTCCCCAAAAATTATCTTTTTTACCAAGGCGTACAATTCGTTCTTCTGGAATTCCGGCATCCATCCAGATTTTTTTGGCTTCATCATCATCTAAGTAAATGGTCACCCAAATTTTATCTTTGGGAATTTCTAAATGGTTTAGCGAAAAGTCTAACGCGTATTCGATGGCTTCTTTTTTGAAATAATCACCGAAGGAAAAATTTCCCAACATTTCAAAAAAAGTACAATGCCGTTCCGTTTTCCCTACAACTTCCAAATCAGTTGTGCGAACACATTTTTGAATGGAAGCAGCTCTTGTGTATGGAAGCTCCACTGCCCCAGTGAATAGAGGTTTGAACTGTACCATACCTGCAGTTGTGAATAAAAGTGTGGGATCCCCTTTGGGAATGAGACTCGAGGAAGGCACAATGGTATGTCCTTTCTCTTGGAAATAGTTCGTGTACAACCTTGCGATTTCTTGGACGGTTTTCGACTTCATACACTTACACGGAAATCGGATTTGCCTCCTAGGGCAAGGAATTTAGAACTTAACTTTGCCTTAAATCTTTGTAACGAAGGAAAGAAAAGAGGGAGATCACAAGGAATCCTAGACCAAGTCCTGTAAATGTCCAAAGGCTTCCCACTGTATCATTTAAAAAGGCAGCAAAAAATCCAGAAACGGCAGGTGTGAATTGGAAACAAACTGTGTAGAGAGATAAGATCCTACCCCGGAGTCCATCTTCCGCACGTTTTTGCAATATGGCAGGCATCAGACTCGACAGTACTCCACCGGAAACTCCAAAACAAAAAAGAAAGAAGGAAGTGGCCTTTGCCTCATAAAAAGGTACAAAACCTAAAAAGAAAAAAGAAGACAAACCGAAGACAATCAGTAATACCAATCCCTTTCTTTCCAAATGGTGGTATACGATGGTAAAAATCCCACCTAAAAATAATCCAGGCCCAAGAAACATTAACACAGACCCCCGTGCTAACTCACCAAGTCCCAATTCTAGTTTTACATATTGAGGAAGGACCACTTGGATAGGACCCAAAGCTAACATACTAAACACTGCAATCCACATCACCTGTCTCGAAACAGGGTCTGAATGTAAAAATCCTAAAACTGCTCTTAAATTTTCTACCAATGAGGAAATTTCGGTTTTGGGGATCGTTTTCTCAAGATTACCTTGTGAAGACGGGGATTTTTTATCCTTCTCGTTTAACTTTAATAAGGAGAAAGCAAACATCGATAATGCATGTAAAAAAGCTAAAACCAAAAATAGTTTTGAGTAAGATTCAAATTCTCGAATCCAACCGACAACTAATGGACTCATCCCAAAGGAAAATATCAAAAGTAAATTTCCAGCAATTGTATGGAATACAAGCCTGTGCGATTCCATTACTTCTCGGAGAAGTGCCATCCTACCTGGCAAAACCGTTGTCATCCCAATTCCATTGAGAAAAGCCAATGGTAATAAGAATAGTGGATAAGTTTCAAAAATTTGGGTCAATCCACCTAACAAAAATGCTGCAAAACATAGAAAAAACTGAAATCCAACGACTACCCACTTCTTGGAATAATGATCGAGCAAGTATCCCGTATACAAAAAGAAAAGTGGAAAGGGTAAAAACAAAAAGAAAAAAACAATCCCTGAATACCCTTTTACAACCGTTAACGTCTGTGTAAAAATCACAAGCGAATATAAAAAACAACTGCTGGCAAAGGTTCCAAAAGCGAAGGCAAGGTAAAAGATGATTTGGTTCATGGGTGGATTTGTTGTCCTAAGTGAAAAAAAAAGCCTCCCAAAGGAGGCTTCTCTATCGGAAAAAAAAAGAGGAAATTTCCGATTAACGTTTTGAGAACTGAGTTCCTCGACGTGCTTTGTGGAGACCGTATTTTTTACGTTCTACCATACGACTATCTCGAGTGAGGAAACCTTCTTTTTTCAAAGTAGGTTTGAGTGATTCATTGAAAGCAACAAGAGCACGAGCCACTGCGTGACGAATTGCTCCTACTTGTCCAATCACTCCACCACCAGATACGTTGAGTGCGATATCATATTTATCACGAGCATCTAAAACAAGTAGAGGCTCAAGTGCACGGCGAACTAAGTGTTCCCCGTTTTTAATGTAATCTTTTACATCTTTATGGTTTACTGTGATTTTTCCAGTTCCAGAAGCGATTTTTGCTCGTGCAACAGATGTTTTGCGTCGGCCAACTGCCCAAACTGCTTTTTGCGCCATATTATTTCAACTCCAGTTTTAGGGGCTTTTGAGCTCCTAGGTTGTGGTCATTGCCTGCGAACACACGGCAATTTTTTAACATTTGGTCACCTAATTTTGATTTAGGTAACATTCCTTTCACTGCTTCCATGATCACTCTTTCTGGGTTCTCTTGGATGAGTTTGTGGAAAGCGATCGCAGTCATACCACCTGGGTAACGGGAGTGGTGGTAGTATATTTTTTGTTCTCTTTTGCGACCTGTTACAGCCACTTTAGAAGCATTAACGATGATGATGTTATCTCCACAATCTTGGTTCGGTGTGAATGTAGATTTGTGTTTTCCGCGAAGTCGGGAAGCGACTTGACTTGCCAATCTTCCGAGAGTCTTATCAGTTGCGTCCACAACAAACCACTGTTTTTGTACGGCTTCTTTTGCGATAGAAGGGGTCTTGTGGGCTTTAGACAATAGTTCCATAAGTACGAGATTTTCCTCTTTTATGTCAGGATTTTCGGTTTTCACAGTGGGTCAAACAAATTTATTGGAAACGAAGCTTTGAAAGAATCAGATATCATCCGAACCCTTTTTGGAACAACCCCTCCACCTGAGGACGATTGTTATTATTTGGCGCCAAACCGTCTTGTCACCACCGATTCCCTTTCCGAAGGAACCCACTTCCTCCATGAATGGTCAAGCCCCGAAATCCTAGCAGGAAAACTGGTAGAAGTGAATGTCTCGGACATCACAGCATCGGGTGGTGTTCCTAAAGAGTGTTTTTTAAACCTGGGCCTTTCCCCTACCTCTCGAAAACAAGATTGGGTCAGGAGGTTTGCCAAAGCTCTGAGGGTTTCCCTCCACCAATATGGAATGAAACTCGCTGGTGGCGATACCTTTTCCTCCCCCACAACCCAATTGACACTGACAGTGGTAGGTACGGTCAAAAAACCATGGCTTCGATCGGGTGGAAAACCAGGCGATTACCTCTATGTCACCGGGGATTTAGGCCAAAGCCTACTCGGGTATCATTCTTTAAAAAAGAATTGGAAGGGGAAAGATTTTAAACTGGCCATTGAAAAACACCTTTTGCCAAAATCCAAACAGATCCTACAAAAACCACTCTCAAAGGTTCGAATCCACGCTTGTATGGACATCACAGATGGACTCATCCAAGATGCAGAAAGGTTAGCACTTGCTTCCAAAGGAAAACTTACAATCCAAGTGGAATCCGTCCCCTTACACCCGTTTGCTGTAGAAAAGATAGGAGTGGATTTTTGCCTTGGTTCAGGGGAAGAATTGGAACTTTTGTTTTTATCACCAGACATCCTACCAAACCAAATTGAATCCATTCCTGTGACGATGATCGGTAGATTTGAAAAAGGAAAATCTGGAACAAAATTTCTAAGAAAGGGAAAAACCTACGTGCCCAAAACCAAAGGGTTCCTTCACTTCAAAGAGGAAGAATAAGGGAGTGTGATTTTAAACTCGACCTTAGGTTCCACTTTCTCTCCTAAATGATCAAATATATTTGATACAAGGACTGAACCACCAAACTTCTGTATGGTTTCTTTCACTAGAGAGAGCCCGATTCCAAAATCAAATGTTTCATACCGTTCATATAGATTCTTTGTTAATCGAAAGAAAGGCTCAAAAATAAGTTCTAAATACTCATTCGGAATTCCTTCTCCTATATTCAAGTCTTCACCAACAATATTAATCACAGAAATTGAAAAATCTTCTTGTTTTAAGTTTAATATTACAAAAATCGAAGTAGATTCTTTTGAAAATTTCAATGCGTTAATTAATAACTCGCGAAATACCTTTCGAAAATAGACTGGATTCCAATGAATTTTCTTTGTGTCAATTTTCATAGTCTCAATATCTGACAATATTAATCTTTGGTGTTTAATTTGAGTAAATGGATACAGTTCTTTTGACAGGGCGACAATCTCTTGCCATAAGCTTGGAAGAGTTACCTCCTCTACCTCTACTCGATCAAAAATAATATTTTCTATTTCAGTAAATGTATTTAAGACTTTTTTTGAATAATCCGCATTTTCCTCTAGAATGGATAAAACTTCTTTTTCTAAGATATAATCTCCAGTTTCAGTTTGTTGCATTCCTTTGATGATATCAATGATTTGAACTAAAATTCCGAACCCAGCTCCTTGGGATAAACTAGCTCGCAAAACATGGAATAAATTTTTATGTAACTCCTGAGAATTGAATTCACGTTTTTCCAAGGAACGATTCTTAAAACTATACCAATCCAGGAGTTTCTCAAGAGAAATGATTTTCTCTTTTTCTAAAATGGATTTTTGGTAATCAAATGACCTTTTAGAAAGATGATATTCAATTTTTTTAGAAAGTTCTTTCGGAAGGACAGGTTTGATCAGGTAATCCTGCACATTTTCCTTCATCACTTCAATGATCGATTTGCTTTCTGATTCAGAAGACACAACGATTATAGGTATATGGGAATTGATTTTTCGAATTTCTCTTACTAAATCAATTCCGCTTCCATCTGGCAGAATTAGGTCTACCAAAAGGAGATCATAGTTGTTCAAACCTTCAATTTCTAGTTGGTGTAAGACTGGTTTGATTCCAGAAAAAACAAAAAAATCACAACCAATTGGACGAAGTGCTCCTTGGTATAATAATGCTGTGGTTGGGTCGTCTTCTACAATTAAGATTTTAGAAAGTATTTGCATTCCATAACTCCCAAATCATTCGACGAGAGTTATGGACAAAAATCTTCTTTAGACTCTAAGGAATGTCTTTTATTCCTCAGTATCTTGATG
The DNA here is from genome assembly GCF_026151395.1 of Leptospira limi. NCBI lineage: Bacteria > Pseudomonadati > Spirochaetota > Leptospiria > Leptospirales > Leptospiraceae > Leptospira > Leptospira limi. The sequence goes on along the minus strand of NZ_JAMQPV010000001.1, from coordinate 2,053,592 downwards.
TTCTAATGAAGGGTTACGGTTTTCGGTTGCCTCACCTTTCCCATTTTCATGAGTTTGGTTTGACCCAGAATCCTGTTGGTTCTGGTTTCCGTTCCCTCTTCGATCACGGTGTTTTTTACGTGGTGGGCGTTTTTTATTGCCTTCTTTTTTACGGTTCTGTTGGCCAAACTGATGGCTATCTGGTTTTGGTCTCTGTCTGAGTGAAATTTCCCAGAAAAAAGCAGTTTGTACGGCAGCTTCGTTGTTTTCGGAAATGGCAACAATTTTGTACACCATAAACGCATCGTAAAAATAATCCTTCTTTTTGAAGAAAGAATTTTGCCTTTCTTTTTCATCGTCAGTGATATGAAAACGAGGTTGGCTAATGAAAATTTTTACCAAATTGTCTTGTTCCCGTTTCGGGATTCCCATCCGTTCAAAAACAGGTTGTAAACTTTCTTTAATGTTATGCGCTAGGTGACCACGATCGTTTTCATAAAGGTCTTTTACGATATCGTAAAAAATTAACGAATAAAAAATCGCTGGTGTCATCTCTTCTCTCGCCGAGAGAAGTTTGTCAGTCACAGCAAGTCGTTTTCCAAGTGGTGTGTCCATAAAGTGTTCACGCCATTCTGGATCGGTTTTTTTCAGTTTATCCGCTGGTTCTTTGAACAAAACATCGAGTAGGTGGTTTTCTGCAAGTCCTTCAAAAATGATGGATGTTTTCCAAGTACGAAACATTTTGTTGTACTCTTCTAGAAGTCTTGCTGTGGATGATTTTTCGAGTTCCAAACGGTTCTTTTTAATTGCCAGTTTGGTTTTTTTCTCGATATCAAGTCCGAGCAAAACGGAAAACTTCACTGCTCGTAACATACGAACAGGATCTTCTTTGAAAGAAATATCTGGATCACCAATGACCCTAACGATTTTCTTTTGGATGTCCTCAAATCCACCTACGTAATCCAAAATGGAATCGTTTTTAGGATCGTAAAACAATGAATTGATGGTAAAGTCGCGTCTTGCCGCGTCTTCCTTTGCTGTACCGAAGGAATTGTCCCGCTTGATGAGATAATCGTTTTCTGCTTTGTGTTTTTCCAAACGATGTTCCGGTAGTGAACGGAACGTAGAAACTTCAATAATTTTGCCTTTAAAAATGATGTGTACAATTTTAAATCGTTTACCGATGATCCGGCAGTTATTGAAGATCCTTTTGATTTGGTTTGGTGTCGCACTTGTGACAATGTCAAAATCTTTTGGGCGTTTGCCCATCAGCAGATCTCTGACTCCTCCACCGACTAAGTAGGCCTTGTAACGAAACTTGTTCAATCGATTGATGATTTTGATGGCATCTTCATCGATATTGGCCCTGCGTATGGAGTGAGTTTCTCGATAGTATCTCTTTCCCTCGGGGTACATCAAAAAGGAATCGACAGAGTCGGCTTTCTTTCTGAAAAGAGAAGTGAGAAATTTAAACATATTGGATTCATCCACTTTCCCCTGAAAAATGGCATGGGCAAGGAAAAAATTGGCTGGATAACGAACATTGGCAGAAACTTACGTCACAACCGCCTACGAAAGGCTCCAAATTGCACATTTACGGTGGCGAAAACGCTTACAAAAGTGGATTTCCCGCAGCCGAGAGAAGGTGAGTTTTGTCCTCATCCCCAATGATGAAAAACCCCTCGCACAAATTGAAATATCAGTAGGGATGCTTGGTTTCCTTTTTGGACTTTCTGTTTCCCTTGTCCTTTTATCCTTTAGTCTCCTTCTTTATTTTTCCTTTTTCTTTGAACGAAACCTATCTCTCGAGAAAAAAACAGAAACCCAACTGGTTTCCTTTTTATTTTACGACCTTCTCTCGAAAGACCTCCGCGAATCTGTAGAAGAATTGGAATCCATGACGGAATCTCTCAATTTACTTGCTTGGGAAGAAATCCCAGAAAAAGAAATGATCACCCAAGATTATCTCTTAAAAGAAGAGTTTCGGAAAGATGCAAGTGAACTCGATTCGAATTTATTACTCTTCCAACAAGTAGTCACCACCTACACTCAGTTTGGTGTAAGACTAGGAAACCTTGTCCCCAATTTTCAAAATGCCATCGATTACCTATCCATGCGAGAGAGTATCTTTTATTCCATGCCAAGAGGGCGGCCTCTGAAACCTGGTGTTGGTGTGGTGACATCCACCTTTGGGTATCGCAGTGATCCATTCGGAATTTTACCCGTGGGGGAATACCACTCAGGCATTGACTTTGCAGCTGGTGAAGGAACTCCCATTTATGCAACGGGGCCTGGGATCATTGCTGTGGATACAGCGGTTGGTGGTCTTGGAAAATCAGTACGGATCAACCATGAAAATGGATTTTTTACTTTGTATGGCCACTGCTCTCTCATTCTCGTGAATCCAGGGGATCGTGTGAAACGTGGTGATAAAATTGCCCTAGTCGGACAAACAGGAAAAGCAACAGGAGCCCACGTCCATTATGAAGTGCGAATTGGCCTTGATGCTCCTCTCGACCCAGAAGAATACATCAACCTAGACTGATTCCCTCAAAAAAAATACCAGAGAAACGTTTGGATCATTCAATCTATTTGGGAATCTGAATTTTAAAGAGGAATGGGAAATATTACCAGGAACATTTTGAAAGCCCAGATTAGGACTTTTGTGATGAGAACCAACTAACCTTGTTTAGAATTAATTTTCCAAACAAGGATTCGTTGAGAGTTTTCTCTTAGGCTATTTGGTCTTAGAACTTACCGATTAAGTTAAAATCAACTGAATACACTCCAGCTCCACCAACAACTAAAGCAATGAGAAGTCCCGCAGCTAAGATATGGAATTCATACCCTTCTCCTTTTTGGTTTCCATTCCAATTGATGAAAAAACCGTTATGTCTGTGAGCGATGAATGCCGCACCGATCATGATGATGGTAATGGACAATGCTGCAAATTTTGTTAAAAATCCCACAAGTAGAAGTACAGATCCAACAGACTCACCAAGAATAATGAGAACAGCAAGGATCCCTGGGAATTTCATGGTTCCTGTGAAAAATCCGTAAGTTCCTTTGAAACCGTAACCACCAAACCAACCTAGAAGTTTTTGGGCACCGTGTGGGAAAATCACAACAAAAGCTGTGATGCGTAGGATAAGAGGGATGATGTCCCCAGATGTAGAAAATAATAAATCGAACATAGTGAATTCTCCTTAAATCAATATTAGATAGTTTAATATTGAACTATCTAGAGTCAAGCTATTTTTCGTTCCTTTTTTCTCCTTTATCCCGATTTAAATTCTCCTTTCCCCTGTGGGCGTAGAATTTACCCTTTCCCCTATGTTAGATCGAATTCCGATTCCCAATCCCTTTGGCTGGGAGGGTCTGTCCACTTTCAGCCTTCTTATGATGTTAGCCTTTCTTGTTGGTTCCTATCTTCTCCCAAAGGAACTGGAACGAAAAAAATTAGATCCAAACCACTCCGATTGGTTGATCTTTCTTGGGATTTTAGGCACCCTCATCGGTGCAAAAATTTTCTTTATCTTTGAAATCTGGGACCAAGTGTTCATCGATGTTCCTGGTTATGATGGCAAGTATTCTTATCCTCTCACCCACTGGAACGGATTCCCTGGTCACCCGGGATTATGGTCTTCTCTTTTTAGTGGTGGTGGTCTTGTCTTTTTTGGTGGTCTTCTTTTTGGCTGGCTCTTCATCACCTTATACTTCCGTTATTATAAACTGGATATCGGTGCTTATTATGATGCAGTGATTCCTGCGATTAGCATGGGTTATGCGATTGGTAGGCTCGGTTGTTTTGTAAGTGGAGATGGTTGTTACGGATTTGCCACTGATGAAAGGATTCCATTTTTTGTATTTGAATTCCATGGAGCTCATCCGTCTGGAGTTCCCGTTTGGAATACACCTGTGATGGAATCCATAATGGCCTTTGGTTACTTTTCCTATTTTCAATTTTGGGCACGTTACCAAAACTTTCGCAAATGGAGCATTGGTGCACAGTTTCTCATCATCCATGGGTTTGCAAGACTCATCATTGAATTTTTGCGAGTGAATAAAGCGGTGATTCCATTTTTTGACCCACCAACTCTTGTCAACATTCCTGATGCCAATGGAAACCCTACTTTTCTTTCTGGTTATTACTGGCATGGATTTTCCCAGTCACAATACATTGCGATTGGTCTTATCCTCTTTGGAGTGTATCTGATGGTTTCCAAAAAACTTTGGTTAAAGGAAGAAACAAACGTATGAACCCATCTCCCTTTTTTACAATCGAAAGAAGAAAAAATATTGCGATTCTTTGGCTGAACCGTCCTGAAAAAAGAAATGCGATGAATTGGCCTTTCTGGCGTGACCTTCCAGATATGGTAGCAGAGATTGATGCAGATCCGAAAATTCACTGTTTTGTGATCGCAGGGAAAGGAAAATCCTTTTCAACAGGCCTTGACTTGGAAGAATTTTTCCAAGATTTCAAACCGGTTGTACAAGGTGAACTTGCAGATGGTAGGGAAAAACTTTACCAACTCATCCTTACCATGCAAAAAGGAATCAATGCAGTTTATAATTCTAAAAAACCATCAATAGCACTTGTACAAAAACATTGTATCGGTGGCGGACTAGACTTGGTTTCTGCATGTGACATTCGTTATGCGTCAGAGGATGCTGTATTTTCCTTACGTGAATCAAAAGTCGCAATTGTTGCGGATATGGGTTCCTTACAAAGGCTTCCCCACCTCATTGGAAATGCTCACACAAGAGAACTTGCCCTGACGGGAAAAGACATCTCAGCAACAGAAGCCCTGCAAATGGGACTTGTGACTAAGGTCACTAAGGATTTTGATAGCTTACTTGTGGAAGGGTTAAAAACAGCGGAAGAAATTTCAGAAAACCCTACGATTGTCATCCGTGGTGTCAAACAAGTGCTAAACCATGGAATTGGAAAAACTATCGAAGAAGGTTTGGACTACGTAGCAGTTTGGAATGCAAGTATGCTAGATTCCAAAGATTTCAGAAGTGCCATTAGTGGGTTTATGGAACGAAAACGCCCATTATTCAATCCAGAAACCCGGATCGACTAATGTTTCTGAAAATCACTTAACAATAGATGTCGAGTAACCTTTCGCTATTTGCCACTGGACCCAGTTTTTCTTCCACAGCCAATTTCATCAGTTTTTCTGTGAGTTGGTTTTGTGCCTGGAAAATCTCCTTTGGCAAATTGACAATTGGATTGATAGGTGTAGATGGAACCATGAGTGGACCTCCTTTTACAATCTTTACTCCCTATTCTACCCATCGACGAATCCGTGATTTCCTGAAGTAAAAAATTTTGATGAATCCTTTTTTTTCTCTGATCCGTGAAGCAAAAAAATTGGAAGAGGAAAAGGAATTTACGCGGGCTTTTAATTTGTATGCAGAGAGTGAAGCCTATACAAAAGACGAATCTGCACTCATTAAAATCAAAGCGAAAAAAGCATGGTGTTTGTATTCGGTTGGTAATCCTAAAGAAACAGAAACTGTTTTCCAAGACATCATCCAAAACTATCCATCTCACCCCTTAAGTATTACCGTTTACTCCCGTTATCTCATTAAATTAAAAAAATTTAAATCTGCAAAGGTATTACTCCAAAAAAGTATCCTCCAATTCCCTTCTTACCTAGAAAACTATCTTCTACTTGCTTCCCTCCTCAAAGATATGGAACGATCCGAAGAAGCGATCGAAGTTTTAAAACAGGCTTTGTCCCAGGACCATCTGAGTAATGGCCGTGGGATTGATCGGAAAGACATCTGGGCAGAACTTGGCTCTTTGTATTTTTCAAGAGGAGACTTCAACTCTGCCCTTGCCTCTTTGAAAAAATCCCTAAAAATGGTGGAACCAGAAGAATTCCTTCATTACGACTTACTCGCGTTATGTTACTTGGATGCAGAAGATCCAGAAAATGCTCTCTCATCCATACGAACCCATATCGAATATTGTAAGGAAATTGATCCTGAAACACTTATTATTTTAGCAAGAGCCCATTGCCGATTGGGAAAATTAGAGGAAGCTGCCAATAATCTCATCCAAGCGTATTCCATTGAAGATTCTTTATACCTAAAAGCAGCTGATTTTATCGATTTTGCACCACTCCTTCGGAATGGTTTTTTTACTACCTTGGAGAACATTGAATGGGAAGAGCCATAAAACAGTCGTTTGGTTCACTGGAAGAAGAATTAAATTTCGTAGAACAAATTTTAACGAAGGAACGTGAGGAAGAACGAAATCTTTTTTTAGAAAAGGATTCGGAATCCCAAACAATTAAAGTCGCAACATTTGTTGATATTCGGTTTGTTGTTGGAAATACTTGGAGAGCAGAATTCCAAGTGAATCTTTCTAACAAAGCGAAACATTGGATCAAACCAGGCGTTCCTGTCCTCTTACAAAACCAAACAGAATCCATTTATGGAAATATCTACCAATGGAATGAAACAAAACTCATCATCCAAGTCCGTGGTGATTATGAATGGGAAGGAGAAGAGTATCAAATTCGCAAATGGTTTCCAGAATCCACCTATGATTTATATAACGAAATCATACAAAAAGTAAAACAGACAAAAGAATCGGATTCGTACCAAAAACTCAAATGGATTTTAGGTTATAGTTTGGGAGATAAACCGACTCCACCAAAAAAAACAATGGAGCTTTCCCCGATCGAAAGAATTTTTTCTCTATTTGATTATGGAATGGTTTTTGGGCCACCAGGTACGGGAAAAACCACCTTACTCATGCAAGCTGTTGTCGAGATCCAAAAGAGAAAGGAATCCGTTTTAACTCTTTGTCCAACGAATTTTGCTTGTGATTATATTGTTGAGCTTGCGATCCAAAAAGGCATTCGAGTGATTCGAATGGGGAATTCAACAAAAATAAAAGAGAATGTCCTTCCTTATCACCTGGACCATCTCATCCAGACCCATCCCGATCAAAAACAAATCCAAAACTGGCAAACGGAACTACGAGTACTCCAAAAGAAAATCAACTCTTGGAAACGAAATTTTGGAAAGGAAGAAAGAGAAGAACGTTACCAACAGAGAAAAGAAGCGAAGTTCTTATTAAAAACTATCCGTGATGCGGAAACAAATATTCGAACAAGGTTACTGGATGCAAGTGAGCTCATCGTCTCTACCTTTGCTGGTTTTGGAAACGAATTCAAAAAAGGAAGAGAATTTGATTTTGTATTTGTAGATGAAGCAACCCAAAGTGTGGATCCAGGTTGTTATATGGCACTTTTCTCTGGCAAAAAAACATTTTTTTTCGGAGACCCAAAACAATTAGGTGTGAACTACTCCTTACCAGAACACGAATCCTTCGATAGTTTTTTGGAAAAAGCAATCGGGAATGATTCAGGAGAACGAACGATCTTTTTAGAAAAACAATTTCGTATGAAAAAAGAAATTCTTGGTTTCCCAAACCAGACCTATTATGGGAACCAAGTTTTCACACATCCAGACCTTCAGTTCCAAAACATAGAAGTGATGACTGAGATTTTTGGATCCGATTCTGCCATTCTATGGATTGATACCGCAGGAAGTGATACATTAGAAGAAACAGAAGGAGAGGAACTCAGTTTCATCAATGAAACGGAAATCACACTCATAGAAACACTTATGGAAAAAGGATTACCCAAAGAATCTACAACCATCATTTCACCTTACAGAGGGCAGGTGGAACGTCTCATCCAAAGAGCAAATGGAAGGTGGTACACACAAACCATTGATTCGTTCCAAGGAAGAGAATCTGAGATAGTGATCCTCAGTTTGGTTCGTTCGAACCCTGATGGTGAAATTGGCTTTTTAATGAACCCAAAACGATTGAACGTGGCTCTCACTCGTGCCAAGTCCCATTTGATTCTCATAGGCGATTCGGCAACTCTCTGTGGGCATAAAGAATTCCAAGATTTATACAATTACATCGAAACCCATGGCGAAATTCGTTCCATTTATGAATTTATGGAATGAACCATTCTATTGATCTTACAAAACCACCCATTTAGGCTCATCAATTGTATAAAGTAGTTTGAAGGCACCATCTGAACCAGGTGGAATTTCGTTAATGGGTTCAAAATCAAAATCTGTTGTTTCATCAGCATTTTCTTTGACAGCACTTGTCACAAGAATCTCCCAAGCTTTGGCTGTATCTTCTCCTAGTTTGGAAGCAGCATTCACTTCAGCACCAAACACATCAGTATCCCCTATTTTCAAAATTTTTCCATAACCAAGACCTACACAGAGAAGAATCTGTTCTTCGGCACTCCTTCCTACATTATAACGTTTGCAGGCTTTTTGCATATGGATGGCACATTGGATCGCTTTATTGGTATTACGAAAGAGTACCATTAGACTATCCCCTTCATCCTTCATGAGGATTCCATCATACTCATCTAAAACAGGAATGAGGATTCGTTGTGATTCATAAATGGTTTGCAAAAAATGGATGATTCCAAATTTTGCGACTCCTCTAGAAAAACCAGATAGGTCGGTAAACATCACACACCAAGTTTCTCCAAATAAATCCCAAATTCGTTTATCAATGATTTCATGATTGGAACCTTCCGTTAGGCGTTCTTCTAAAAGTTTTTCCAATCGTTCTTCTGAGGCGGAGGTAGCAATGGTGCGTTTTTGTCCCATGTGATTGAGTATAACCCCATTTAGTGGAATGTCAATGGCAATGCGATTGTAGATGGTCGCGAAACGAAAGATATAAAGAATCGTAGACTTTGCGATCATTCATTACTTTACCCATTGCGAAGGTAGCTTCTTGGAAGGTTACAATAAATTCCGCGAGTTTAAGTGTATCTGTTTTTGGTTTTAGGATTTTTTTCTTTCTGGCAATATCCAAGTAAGTTTTGGTGTTCTGAATCCAATTGGACAAAAGTTCCTTTGCTTTTTTTTGGAACTCAGGATCAATCGAAGACATTTCTTGCCCTAAATTATTCAGCGGACATCCCCTCGAAACAAATTCATCTGGCCATTCGTCAAAAGTTTTTTTAAATGTATGAATGATTCCCTCGACTGGATTATCATATTGTTCCAAAGGCAATATCCAACGATCCAAAATTCCTTTGGATAAAAACTCATCAATGATGGCATAACCAACATGATTCTTTGTAGGAAAGTGGTAAAAAAAGGCACCGATGGTTAAATTTGCTGAAAGTGCAATTTCACGAACACCCACGCCTTGAAATCCGTTTTGGTAAATCAGTGCAAATGCAGACTCTATGATCAGTCTACGAGTTTCCTCTTGTTTCCCCATCCTTCACTTGTTCCTTCATCTCCTATAAAACAAACACATACACAAAAGAGAATACCAATTTGCCCCGAAATCGAGGCCACTCCACGTTCAATCAATTCAGTTGGTTATCCATCTAAATTTTATTGACAACATATCGATTGATATGTTTTTATTGCAAGAACGTTTTTCAAGCAGGTGATGTTATGAACGAAACTAACCAATCCCCAACCTACCTTTGGGTGGGACGAATTCTAAGTGGCCTAGTAATCGCATTTTTACTCTTCGATGCAGGCGGAAAATTAGCTAAAATTGATCCAGTGTTAAAAAGTATGGAAGAACTGGGACTACCTGCCCAAAGTGCAATGACGATCGGAATCATTCTGTTGGTCATCACTGTTTTGTATGCCATACCGCAAACTGCCGCGCTCGGAGCTCTCTTACTCACTGGATATTTAGGTGGTGCTGTTGCCATCCACGTTCGTGTGGAAAATCCACTTTTTAGCCACACCTTATTTCCCGTTTATATAGGAATTCTCCTTTGGGCAGGCCTTGCCTTACGTAACCCAAAAGTAAAAAACCTATTCTGGAATTTCTAGAACAATCAATACAGAATTCTAGGCAAACATATACTAATTATTAAAACAATTGTTTACCGATTCGATGTTTATGTTACCGAATTAACTTGGATCAACTGTTATGACCATCACATAACGGTTGAAGAAATCAAATCATTTCATTCATTTATATTCCTTAACCGTTCAAATTTAGAATTTTAATGGTTAGTGGTACCATTAAAATCGAAATTCCAATATATATAGAAACACGTATATAATTCCAGATCACCCATTTCTTAATATCACTGAATACTTTGAATGAATGCTTATCGATTGTATTTGCCATCGATTGGAACCAAATGATTTTATTTGCGAAATAAATGATAGTCCAAGCTCTCACTCCTATATGAAGGATAAAAAGTAGGAATAAATTGTTACCAATCCCATCTATTTGGTAACAAAATATAAGTGATACTAAGAAGATAATTTCGTGTAATGAATGAAACAAAATCCAAAAATATTTTAAATCTGCAGACTTATACTCTGTATTCAGTAAACCCAAATCAGGAACAGTTCCATTAGCCCAACGTGGTATAAAAACAATTGTTTCAAAAATTTGAGCTCCATTCATTAAAAAATAGATTAGTAGATTTAATAATAAAGTATACTTTGCAATTGATAGAGAATGGTGGGAAACAAAATTGGTTACATCTGAAAGTCCAAACGTTGATGCAAACACAAAACAATTTTCTACTATCATATTCATATCCCATTCGTATCCTTTAAATTTTTTGAAACTTTTTCCATTATCTTGATTGCAGATTCGAAATAACGATGGACGACTTCTATCTCAAGACTTGAAAAACTAGAAATCAATTGGTCCGTTTCTTTTTGTAATTTATTAAAAATTGGTGAAAACAGTTGGTTTGCCTTCTCCAAATTTGGAACAATGAAAACCTTCCGTCTATCAGTTTGTAAAAATTTCCTTTTTACGAGTTTACTCTTCTCCAATCGATCAATGACTCCAGTGATCGCCCCAGTAGTAAGCCCAGATAATTTTGCCAGTTCCCCTGCAGTCATCTCTCCATTTTCTAGTAGGTACCCTAAAAATTTATGATCTGTGCCTGAAAGCCCAACATGCGTTGCGATCGATTCATGCATAAAAAGGGCTGTTTCGAAATACTGACGTGTAGTTTTTTTAAAAATTTCTATTTTCATAAAAAATCCATTAGTTAACAAGCTAATTATCTTATTAACTTAATCTCTTAGTATCTAAGATAGTCTGTGGTTGTAAATCCTTAAATTTCAAATTTTTGAATAATTTTCGAAAGGTAGTTTACCTTCGTTTTAGAATCGAATTTGAAATAGCAAACGATTATGGAGAATCTCATAAATCCAAGATTCAAAAGCTGGTATTTTCCTGATTAAATTGATTACAAATAAAATTCAAAATTATTGAATGGGATCAAACTCCTTTACTAAAACTGCAGATCAAAGGAAACAATGGAACCTCCACCGTTTTCGAAAATAAGGAGTAATACAATCTAGGACTGAGTTGATGATACAAAAACTATTCCAAAAATCCCAACCCTACTCTATTTTTTTCTTAGATGCTTTCGGTGCATCGATATCCTTACTTGTGTTATTTGGTGTGATTTTACCCTTTCAACCTTATTTTGGAATGCCCACAGAAGTGTTATACAAATTAGGAATCCTTGCCAGCATTTTGTTTTTTTATTCCAATACCTGTTTTATTCAAAAACCAAAACTCTGGAAACCGTTTCTTCTCGGTGTGATCTTTGGCAATCTTACTTATTGCGGTGTATCGATGTATTTTTTGATCGAAAATTGGAATCTGATCCAACCTCTCGGTGCTTTTTACTTCATTTGGGAAAAATTCGTGATCTTGGCGATAGTTGCCTACGAAATAGTAGTATTAAAGAAATAAAAGAATCTTCGCAACCCTCAAAAAAAAAGACCCTTGGTTTCCCTTGGGTCTTTTATCCTAAATTTGGCAGAGTAAACTCCGCCAAACCTTAGTTAACTTTGTAAACTTAGTTTTGTTTCAACATGTTTTTGTTTACGTAAGTTTCTTCTTCCAAACCTTTTGTGAGTTCAGAAAGAGGAATTTTTTCCTTCGGAAGGTCCTTCAAATTTCCATACTCAGTCCCTCTAGGGTAATGAGCTTTGTCACTTGGATCGTAAAAAGGTTTTGAATCTGTTACGAGTCCTTTGGAATATCTCCAAACACTGTTTGCCGGATCTTGTCCCACTACAAAACATCTTGGGCTCATATAACCTTCGTTTTTTGCAGTTTGAACTTTAATAAAGTATTTTGGTGCCCAAACGTTATGGTTACGAGCTTCGAATACTTTTACAACAGTTCCTACTGGAACAAATTCTACCACCTTAGAATTAGAATCTGGTTCTGAATACAAAGGAACAGTAAAATCCAAACTTGCTTTGTTGGTTTTGGCATCACAATTTTTATGCCAAGTTACCTCTGCGTTTTTGGAACAAGCTGTTACGCTCATCCCAACGATCAAGAATGCTACTAATTTCAGTTTCAAAACAATTCTCCTATTGGTGGTGGTGAAGGCACTCATCTAAACGAGGGTCACCGACCGGAACTAAACTATGTTTTTCGAACTTTTTGAAGACAAAGAAACCAAAAAGACCAACAACTCCCACTGTTCCGCCAAAGGCTAAAACAAAGTGTAAGATTGAAAATTTTTCAAAGTTTGCAGGGAAAACCAACCAGAAAAGTTCAAAGAACTGAACAGTCAGAATCCATGCAGCTAATTTCCAAAGGAAATCAATGTTTCGTTTGTTCGGACGATTGAGTAACAAAAGGAAAGGAATTACAAACTTCACAAATGGAAGAAGTAATGTTGTGTATCCCCAACCACCTGTCATACGCATCTCATAAAAGAAAGTTTCTTCCGGGATGTTTGCATACCAAATGAGCATAAATTGTGAGAATCCAACATACGCCCAGAAAGTTGTCATACCAAGTAAAAACTTTGAAATGTCATGGTAATGGTTTTCATTCACTGCTTCCCCGAGGTATCCATTTTTCTTGAGAATCGCAATGACAATCAAATACGATGCAAGAGATGTTTGGAATGCGCCAGCAAATGCATACACACCAAACATAGTGGAAAACCAATGTGGGGAAAGTGACATGAGAAGGTCAAACGACATGAGACACCATGAAAGTGCAAAGAAGAGGATAAATCCTCCCGAAATCTTAGCAAGAGTCTTCGTTGTATCCACAACCTTATCTTTGTCTTGGCCGACTGACTTTCCATGGAAGATGTAAGCAAATACTGACCATACTCCAATGAAAAGTACACATCGGATGATGAAAGAGGTTGGATTTAAGTAACCAGATTTGTGGTGGATGAGGTGGTCGTTTTCACGAACCGTCGCATCTGCCCACTCATACAGATCATGCATTCCAAAGATCACTCCCACGAGTAGAAGTCCAGCAACAGGTGCAAAAAGTCCGTAAGTTTCGAAAATCCTACGAACAGTCACCGACCACTGTGAGCCTGTTAGGTGTTGGATCGCTGTGAAGAAAATCCCTGTGATGGAAAGTCCGATCACAAAGTAAGCACCAATGAGTAAGATATGGTATCCTAAATTCGTATGGTGGAAATGACCAGCTTCGTCCATGTGACGAGACGTCTCATGACCAAATCCAAAAAAGGCGATGAGGAAACTCACCACTCCAATTCCGATCATGGCAATGAGGGCATTACGAAGGGACCCTGGCAGTTTAAACTGCAATAATGTTTCGTCTAGTTTCGCTGCTTTTGTAGAGCTCATAATTTCCCCTAGTTCGCCTTTTTATTTTTCACTTCATATTCTTGAAGTTTGCGGATGTAAGCGATGAGCTTCCATCTGTCTTCTGGTTCGATTTGGTAAGCATAACTTCCCATGAGACCTCGACCCATCGTGATGATGTGGTAAATTTGTCCATCGGACCAACCGCGGATTTTATCAGAAACAACAGAAGGAGGTGGTTGTTGGAACTTTGGTGCAGGCCCTACAACAGCTCCGTTTCCAAGACCTTGCACACCATGACAAGGAGTGCAATAAGTTTGGTAACGTTTTTCCCCGATCATCAAATCCCCTAAACTCACCTTTCCAATTGGATTTTTTAATCCTTTGTCTGGACCTGGAAGGGTATCAGGAGTTGCTTCTGCCGCATATGGGTATGGAAAGTATCCTACTGGGATCGCACCTTTTGGTGGAATCCTTGAAGCTGAACCATTGGAAGCAAATGAATCCGCTTCTTGTGATTCTCTTGCAGGAGAGTCATACATATTCGGAAAGTATTCATAAACGGGAGTTTTATAATCACAGTTTGCGACAAAAACTAACGCCACAAGTGCGAAAACTCGAAAGATGTTTTGTTTCATTTTTGGTTCTCCGGTTTCACAACGGTTACTTCGGATCCGCCAAGACTTTTCACAAACGAAACCACATCGGATTCGTTATAACCTTTGGCAGACTTTGGAATCCAAAGACCGAATTTATGAGACGTCAAATCTGGGTGCAGAATTCGACGTGTTGCTTTGGGAATACCGCTTAAAAAACATAAAGCAGCTACTGTATAAATCCCTGCGGCAAATACAGTTAATTCAAAGATGATTGGCACATAGGCAAACCAAGCGTTGAGAGCTTTTCCCGAGATATTGAGAGGCCAGTCATGTGCATGTGTTAAGTATTGGAACAAAATTCCAATCGTGCATCCAAAAATCCCGGCAAAGAAAGTGACCCAAGGGAGTCCTGATCTAGGAGTTCCCATGGCTTCGTCAATTCCATGCACTGGGTAAGGGAGGATACAATCAAAACCGATGTAATCCTTTGCCTTTGTTTTTTCCGCAGCATGCATAATGGCTTCTGGAGTATCGAAAATTCCGAGAACTCCTTCATCCATTTCTTTATATTTATGAAACTGTTCTAATTTTGGAAGATACATACTAGTGGTGTGCTCCTTCTTTTTGTGGCATCACTGTTTTTACTTCTGCAATCGCAATCACTGGCATAATTCGGCACCAGAGAAGAAAGAGAGTAAAGAAGATACCGAACGTTCCGATTAACATCGCGTAGTCGAAAAGAGTCGGTGTATACATAGCCCAGCTGGATGGTAAAAAGTCTCGGTTCAGTGTCATCATGATCACAAAACGTTCGAACCACATACCCACGTTCACTACAAGTGAGGCAACAAACATCACTGGGATGTTGTAACGAAGTTTGCGAAACCAGAACACCTGTGGAGAAAGCACGTTACAGGAAATCATAATGAAGTAAGCCCAACCATATGGTCCAAAAGCTCTGTTCCAGAATGCAAACACTTCGTATTCGTTTCCAGAATACCAAGCGATGAAAAACTCTGTTCCATACGCAAGTCCCACAATCAGTCCTGTTACCATCATGATTTTGTTCATGTTGTCCAAGTGTTTCATCGTGATGTAGTTCTTTAAGTTAAACACTTCACGAGCAATGACCATAAGTGTTACCACCATCGCAAATCCGGAGAAAATCGCACCGGCAACGAAGTATGGAGGGAAGATGGTCGTGTGCCAACCAGGAAGGATGGAAACAGCGAAGTCGAAGGATACGATGGTGTGCACCGAAAGAACAAGTGGAGTAGAAAGAGCTGCAAGGATCATGGAAACGATTTCCAAATGAGACCAAGCTCTTGCCGATCCAACCCAACCAAAGGCTAAGACGTTGTATAAGTTCTTTCTCCAAGTTTCTGTCGCACGATCCCTAAGGGTCGCAAGGTCAGGAATGAGACCTAAGTACCAGAATACCATGGAAATGGAAAGGTAAGTCGATACCGCAAACGTGTCCCAAATCAGAGGGGAACGGAAGTTCACCCAAAGAGGTCCTCTTTCGTTTGGATAGGGAAAGAGCCAGAATCCGAGCCATGGACGTCCTACGTGGAGGATGAGGTTCGATGCTGCAACGAGTACGGCAAAGATTGTCATCGCTTCTGCGGCACGGTTAATCCCTGTTCTCCAACCTTGGCGGAAGAGGTATAATACCGCAGAAATCAATGTTCCTGCGTGACCGATACCAATCCAAAATACGAAGTTGACGACGAAAAATCCCCAACCCACTGGGTTGTTGATCCCGAGTAGGTAAAGACCTTCGTAAAACAAATAACCGATAATGGCTACGTCGATCAGGGTGATCGTCAAAACCAAAAGGAAAGTATTCCACCAAAGTTTGGTTGGGAAATCTTCGTTTGGTTTTGCGATATCAACGGTTACATCTTTAAGCGATTTCCCGCCTGTTACCAGGTCGGGGATATCTAATTTATCTCTAACTGCTTGTGTTAATGACATTCCCTTTGTGTTCTCCCTGTTAAACTTCGTTTCGAACTCGGGTCAAATAACTGACGGCAGGTCCGATGTTTAGGTATTCCAGAAGTTTGTAAGACCTAGGGTCTTTCAAGAGCTTCGCTACTTTTGATTCAGGATCATTTACGTTACCGAACACAATGGCACCAGATGCACATGTTTGTTCACAAGCGGCTTTCACTTCGCCATCTTTCAGAGTTCGTCCTTCGTTTTTCGCTGCGATTTTTTTCTCAGCAACACGAGACGCACAGAAGTTACATTTTTCCATGACACCACGTGAACGAACGGTTACATCTGGGTTAAGGCCTAAGTTTCTTGGAGGACGAGCCTTAAAGGTAGGCATTGACTCTCCGAGTAAGCTGTGTTCATTCCAATGTTCTAACCAGTTAAAACGACGCACTTTGTAAGGGCAGTTGTTCGAGCAGTAACGTGTTCCCACACAACGGTTGTAAACCATATCATTGGTTCCTTCCGAACTGTGAACAGTTGCAGCCACTGGACAAACTGTCTCACAAGGAGCGTTATCACAATGTTGGCACATGAGTGGTTGGTGTGCAATTTCGAGTGATTCTGGTTTTTCAGGATCACCGATGTAGTAACGGTCAATCCGAAGCCAATGCATCTCACGACCCATACGCACTTCATCACGACCTACCATTGGCACGTTGTTTTCGATGTTACATGCAACCACACAAGCACCACAACCAGAACAAGAAGTTAAATCAACTGCCATACCCCATTTGTATCCTGGGTATGCAAACTGACTTCCTGGTTGGTCAGAAGGAGCGTTTGCTCCTTGTGCTCTTTGTAGTTTTCCATCGATTAAGATTTTTGGAATCTCAGGCTCAGGAATTCCGGCACTTGGATTTTTAGTATAGTCTTGTAGTTTTGCGGAAATGATAAGAGGTCTCTCTTTCCATTCCACACCCATCATCACACCAGGGCTCATCATATGGTGGTCCTGAGTGGTAGCGAGTTTGTATTTTTTACCTGTTGGAGAAAGTGTGATAGATAAACCAGAGTAAACATAAGATCCGTTTACTTCTGTTGCAAGGATACTTGCATTTTTACCAACACCGTTTCCGATCTCGCCCACATTTGTTCTTCCGTATCCAAGAGCAATTCCCACTGCTTCTGGGTGAAGACCTGGTTGGACAAGAGCTGGAAGTTCAAAGGACTTTCCGTTTACAGTCACAGTCACTACATCATTGAGTTTGATTCCCGACGAACGAGAGTATTGTGGGCTGATAGCAACATAATTGTCCCAAGTCACTTTCGATACTGGATCTGGAAGTTCTTGGAGTTGGGAGTTGTTTGCTCTTTCTCCAGTTCCGATACCTGTGTTTTCATAGAGAGACACAGTCAAACCAGACTTAGATGCAGATAGAGGTGCGATGGTTCCACGGAAAGAACGACCACCCTTGTCTGCTTTTGGATTTCCAGAAACAAGAACACCTTTTCTGAGTAAGTCTTCCCAGTTGGTTTTTTTAGAATATTTTGATTTGAGGTATTCGTAAAGAGACTCGGATCCAAGTAACTTTCCACCTGCCCAACCAATGAGCATATCTTCAAATGCTTTGGATTGGAAAAGAGGTCGAATTGTTGGTTGTTGCACCGATACAATCCCTGTTACGGATTCGTTATCACCCCAAGACTCAAGGAAGTGTGATACAGGAGCAAGCCAGTTCGATGCAAGTGCTGTTTCATCCGCACGGTCAGAAACTTGAACCACTTGTGCTGCTTCATGAAGGAGTTTTTTCCACTCATCTCCATTTGGCGCTTCGTAAACTGGGTTCACACCGTAAAGAATGACCACACCAGCCTTTCTTTCTTTTAGGTCTTTTGCGAGGGATTTTAAGTTTTCAGAGTAGCCTGATTTTCCTTCTTTCAAAGGATTTCCAGCGTCGATGGTTTTGCCATCGTTACCGAGCATGCTGTTTAACATGTTCACAGCGATTTGTAAATCCACTGCATCTTCTGTTAATGTGTTCGAACCACCAGCAATGACTAGCGATTCACCTTTTGCGGAAGCAAGTGCTTTTGCAGTGCGAACCACAACTTCTTTGGAAATTCCAAGCTCAGAAGCAGTTGTCTCTACATTGATTCCAGACACGCCTGTTGCCCCACCCACTCCCAAATCAGAAAGTGCCTTTGCAATTACAAGAGCGAACTTTCTTTGGTCACCAGGTTTTAATGGAACTCTTTGGTCTGCATTCGAACCTGTCATAGACGGGTGAGTTTCTGCAGCGATAAATGAATTGAAAGACTTAGAATTTTTTTGTAAGTCTCTTCGTTTTGAAAAGTCATTGTGGTAGTTGACTTGGTTTAAGAAGTCACTATCAATAGAAAGGATCACTTTTGCTTTGTCAAAGTGGTAGTTTGGAAGAACTGCCTTTCCGTATGATTTTTCTTGAGCGATTGTAATGGCATCATCAGAAGAAGCAAACGCTACTTCTAAGTGTTTTCCACCACCAACAGAACGTAAAAACTCAGAAACAAATTCTTTTGTGGAAGGAGAAGTAAGTGGTTTTGTTACCACGACCGTCTTACCTTTGTTTGCTGCGAGTTTTTCTTTTACGTCTTTATCAAGAACAAACCAATCGCTCGACTTAGCAACACCATTCACAATTTGTTGTGGTTCTTTTGCTCTGTCTGCATCATAAAGATCAAAAATAGAAGCTTGTCCAGAAGCACATAAAGCACCTTCTGATATTGGATGGCTTGGATTTCCTTCAAGTTTTAAAGGACGACCATCTTTTGCTTTTACGAGTACCCCACAACCAACAGAACAACCACCACATACCGAAGCATAGTGGTAAGAGTGTCCATGTTTTACGAAGTCATATTGTTCTACTTCGTTGTTGTCTGGATTTTTAATGGTAAGGTTCACATAAGGAACAATTTTTTCAGCAGGTTTTTGGATACAACCTACAGTTGTCATCACAACTGATGCACCCATAAACTTAAGGAATGTTTTTCTATCAAAGTCACCTTTTTTGATTTTAGCAATCAAAGGGTCTGGTGATTTGTAGAACTCTTGTTTTTGGAGTTCTTTTTCGCGAGAGGTACCGCGAAGTTCGTAAGACTGCCAAAGTGACTTTTTTTCTTTTTGGAAACTATCGTCTTTCATCATAAATTATTACTTGTCTCCCGATTATCTGTGGCACGTAGAACAATCGTTAGGAGCATTGTTCTCTCTATGGCAATCGACACAAAATCCCATATTTAGGGACTTGGACTGTCTAACCTTTACCATCTCTGCCATGTTGCCATGACATGTGGAACAATCAACGCCGCGTTGCACGTGTCTTGAGTGGTTGAAGTATACGAAGTCTGGTTGGTCATGGACCTTCACCCAGGAAACTGGAGTGTTACTATCGTATTGTGCTTTGAGCCACTTAACATGTTCTTGGTTGCCCGCTACGTTACCTGCTCCATGGCAGTTCATACAAGTGGAACTTGGTGGAACTGTGGCATGGGCCGAGTTTTCAACGCCTGTATGGCAATACTTACAATCGATTTTGTTATCGCCTGCATGTATCTTGTGGTTGAAGGGGATGGGCTGGTCGGGTGAATAGCCCACATAACGGCTAGGTGAAAAAATCAAATATGCTAACGCAGCTATCGCAACGATAGGCACAGAGATCTTGAGTATTTTTATATTCATTCGCAGATTTCCTGAATCCGTTTACACTGTCTTCTGACAAGGAAAGGTAAAATCCGAAAAAAAGCAAGTATGTAAGGGTTTTGGTTGTGAAAAAACATTAAAAGAGACATAATCTGAAATTTTTTCTGAACTTTCGTAGTTGAAACTAAGTCTCAATAAATGACCTTAATACCACCAAACAAATGTTAGGAAATTTTAAATTCGAAAGTCTGAATGCTTACAGAATGAGGTTTCAAAGGGAAATACCGAATGCTTTGGTTGGTAGGGACAAAAAAAAAGGCCCTGATTTTGACATCGAAGGGCCCTAAAAACCAGACTTACACAATTTAGCCTAGTTATACTTTCGAGTTTTTAAATGATTTCCCCTGCATTTTTTTCACCCAAACCAAAGAAATTTTCTTTGTGACCAGGTTTCTTGTCTCTTTTTTGAGAAATGCGATCGTAGGTGTCGCCACTTTAAAGGATTCTTTTTCCATAATGAGAATGATTTGGTAGTCTTTACCTACCATCTCTTGCAATTGTGGTAATTTTTCAGATGGGAGTACGAGGAGTCGTTCCGATTTTTCAGCCCACAACCTGTCCAATTTATCCTTATCATAGATATTACGAAAATTTCGTTCGGCATAAAACCCATAGGATCGTTTCGAATTGGACATCCAAAAGGTATAAAGGACAGGCTCATTTGGTTCTAATTCTTTTATCTTCGCTCCAAATTCCCTGGAAGGTTGGTAACTGGTTAAGAGCGGATAAAACTGTAAACTAATCGCACAAAAAAACAAAGTGGCTCCCACAAGTGTCAGTAGGATTTCCAAAGGAATGAGTTGTGCGGAAAGTAAAATGAAAAGGATCCCAATCGCACCGAATACATAATACAAAATCCCAACATCGGATACAAATACAGGGAAGAGAAAATACCCTACCAAATACACAATCCCTGCAATGAGAAACGAGGGACGTAACCTTGTCACATTGGATTGAAACAAACTCTCTTCCATGATTTTCCCAAAGTACAAAGCTGCACCCGGTAATACCCAATAGGTATATTGTGGCAGAGGGTATCTGGAAAAGGAGATGAGGAACAGAAAGAGAAACACCCAAAATGGAATTACAAAGTCCACTTCTTTGTATTCATTGGCACGGATCTTACGTAGGATCTCTTTCCATCCCAATGTTTTGGTATATTGGTAAGAATGGAAAATCAGGTAAATGACCATCGGCAAAAGCCCACTAAAGAAAGCCCATGAAAAGGATTTATAAAAATAAAATGGATCAAACTTCACATCATACATCTCGCGATAAAAACGGCCAAAAGATTGGATCCATAAAAAGAATACAGGCCCGTATGAATTGAAATTTTTGAATAAGAAAAAACACCAAAGTGCTGGAAGTGATGCCAATACAAAAATGCCAGTGGGGATTCTCATCGAGAGTAAAAGTTTCCAATCCCTTCGGAATAAAATATCCCCACCAATCGAAATGGCAGGGATGACAACGGAGATGGGACCTTTTGTGATAAATCCCATCGACATCATAAGATACATCAGATAAAAATAATTTGGATTTTGTTTTTTACCCAAATAATAAAAATGATAAGTGAACACAAGATAAGCTGTTAGATACACATCGATTTTGGGATCCACTACCATCGCATATACACCAGGTGTTAATAGATATGCAATGGACGCTAGGTAACCTTGCCTCTCCTTTCCACCAGATAGTATGGTGATTCGGTAAATCGAATATACGGAGAGTAAACTTAGAAAAATCGCTGGGATACGAAAGGCGATGTTATTAATACCAAAGAAAAAAAACGAAGTGGCAATGGTCCAAAACGTAAGGATGGGTTTATCCAAATACCTTCTTCCATTATCGATGAGTGTGAAAAAATCATTCGATAGGACAAGTTCACGACTGATGCCTGCATACTGTGCACTATCGATATCAATTACATCCAGTGGTAGAGTAAACAAAATCGGCAATGATGCCATCAGTAATAAAATGCGATAAAAGATGCGTTCCGAAGGAGTCAGTGATTCTTTCATTCAAACGTTCCTATTTGAACTAAACATTGGCCGAATCCTTTACAAGAATTTGGCTCTTGGTCAAAACACTGGAGGATATCACTATTATGAGTGGTACATCCGTCCATACATTGGATCCTACCTGTGCGTTTTACATCAGGTGCCAAAGTGAGTTTGAGTTCCTCTTCTGTACAAGTGACAAATTTTTCACATGCTAATTGGCATTTTTGTTCCACTATGTCTTGGCAATTGGAACCAAACAAAACCAAACATAAAACCAATATCCATTTACTTTGTTGTTTCACTTCGAATTCCTTTGAGAGCTAACATCCCACAGGCACCATTGATGTCCCTTCCAGGACTACGGCGATTGAGGATAGGAGCTGTCGTTTTAGCTTTGAGATGCATTACAAATTCTTTGACTTCATCATCGGTTGGTCTACGCCATCCCGTAAAATCTGTGTTTAATGGAATCACATTGATTTTACATTTGTTCACTGACCTTGCAATTTTTGCCAGTCGTTCCGCATTGTCACGGCCCATGTTCACATCTGGGATCATCACGTATTCAAATGTGATGGCACGGTCGAGTTCCTTTGTGAAACGTTTTGCTGAATCAATGAGTTTTTCCAATGGGTGTTTGTCGTTTACATCCATCACAGAAGAACGTGCATTAGGATTAGGATGGTTCAGTGAAATTGCAAAATTAAAAGGTTCTTTGTTCTCGATGAAACGATTGATCCCGGTTGTCACACCAGCGGTTGAGATGGTGATGCGAAGGGCACCAAGTCCAAAGGCATCTTGGTCGCGTAAGATATGGGCAGCTTTCATCACACTAAAATAATTGTGCATGGGCTCCCCCATTCCCATAAACACGATGTTTGTGGCACGGTCTCCTACGAGGCGCTCCACTTGCAGGACTTGGTCTAGGATCTGCCAAGTGTGTAAATTACCTTTGTATTCCAAAAGGCCAGTGGCACAAAATTTACAATTGAGGGTACACCCAATTTGGGAAGAAATACAAATGGTTTTACGACCACCGTCACCTGAAGGGATCCAAACTGCTTCAATCTCTTTGTTTTCGCCAACGTAAAATGTAAACTTACGTGTCCCATCATCTTTGGAAACCAGGTCACGGCCAATTTCAATTTCGGGATAGGATGTATGTTGTTTTAACTTTTCCCTAACTTCTTTCGAGAGGGTTGTAAATTGGTCGATCGTCGTATAACGACTCTTATAAATTCCAGTATAAATCTGTGCTGCTCGGTATTTTTCAAGACCTAAGGAAACACAGATCTCTTCTAGTTCTTTTTTGGTTTTCCCTTTGAGAACCGGTATTTCCTCTTTCATTGTGTAGGTCCTTTCACCATTAGCCAATCTTTTCTTTGCCACCTTACGGGACAAGAAATTACACTCTTTCTAAAAGTCTTACTCCAAAAAGCCCTGTAGAACAAGTCTAAATTCACAGAATCGTCCCAAAGTCGGTAGTTTCTTGGAAAGAAATGGACATTGACTTAGTGGACATGATTCAAAAGCCTAGTCGTTAGTGAGGAAAATACACGCATGAATAGCGATGCCTTTATGGAATACGCCTTTATCGTCATGGTCGCACTGATCGGGATTGAAATTTTTGTTTCTTATATGAAGGGCAAACAGTTTTACCGATTGAATGTTCTTATAGCGGATGTTAGCACAGGTGTGATCTTTGCACTTGTTGGGGTTGTCATCCTACTTGGGGCTTTATATGTTTACGACATCATTGAAAAGAATTACTCTTTATCTGCTCTCGGTTATCATTTTTTCCCATTGGCAAGCCCTTTCCAATTTTCACCTAGTTTTGTTGTGAATTGGCATGCACTCGGTGCCTGGACATTTTCAGTTGTTTTGGCTGATTTTATCTATTACTGGTTTCACAGACATTGCCATGAAATTAACCTCTTTTGGGCAACTCATGTCACCCACCATTCGACACAAGAAATGAACCTATCGGTTGCTTTCCGTGGAAATGGATTACAACGAATTTTTGAATACATGTATTTCCTCGTGATGGCTCTACTTGGTATCCCATGGGCAATGTTTTTACTGAGCCATAGAATTCTAAAAGTGTACCAATTTGTGGTGCACACTCGTTTCATAGGCAAGTTAGGATTTTTAGAAGAGTTTATGGTGACTCCATCGAACCACAGAGTCCACCACGGAACACAAAGAAAATACCTAGATCGTAACCATGGTGGAATCTTTATCATTTGGGACCGTATGTTTGGTTCCTTTGAATGGGAAACCGACGAACCCATTTACGGTTTAACAAAACCAGTAAACTCATTTAATCCAATCACAGTCAACTTACACGTGTTTAAGGATATGTTCTTTCAAATCTTCAAATGTAAGTCGATTGGAGATGTGTTTAAAACCATTTTCGGACCTCCCGGCTGGAAACCAACTTACTTACAAACACCAGATGATGTCTTTAAAGAACCTGCTTATACAGAAAAATATGATCCAAAACCACCAATGGGTGTGATGGTCTATGTAGCGTTACAAGCGGCAGTTCTTATGGCTGTGGGACTTGTGATTTGGAAAGTAGCAAAAATCAATTTAGAACAAGATATGACTATGCTTGGTATTTTATCCGCTGTCATTATCTTTAGTTTGTTTTCGATTGATCGTACGATGGAGATGAAACGTTGGTCAAGAAGGACGGAAGTGGTGCGAAATGTATTATTTATCTTTGCGTTTGTTCTCACACTACTTTACTCCAACATTCCAAACATCGCGATGTTTGCAATCCCTCTCATTGGCCTTTCGCTTGTGTCCTTATTATGGATCATCATCAAACGAAAGACATTCTTTGATTTGAGTAATATTTCTAATACTTGGTATTAGATTTTATTGATTGTAAGACGGATTCCGAAGGGAACAATTTGTTCGACTTTAGGAGTTCGTCTCCCATATTCAAATAGGCTTTTGTTTTCTCCGCATGTTTGCTACAGAGATTTATGTCTTTGTAACAAAGTCCTAAATCCACAAATGGTTCTTTGATGGTTTTTGTTTCCCCTTGTCCACCTGATACCGATTGGTAGTATAAAAAATCATCCTCAATCCAACCGAAGATATTTCCATATGCAAAATAAGCAGAGGACCCTTTTACCTTCCGTAAATCTCGGCCCATCACACTGAAATAAACCTCTCTTTCCATAAAACCAAGGATGGTTGGGATTACATCGAGTTGTGAGGTGATGTCTTCCCTTAACTCTGGTTTGATTTTCCCAGGAGCATAAATCAGGAGAGGGACATTTCGATCTTCATAATAATTGAGGAACCGATGGTGGCTATGATCGGATACAAAAAAGAAAACTGTATCTTTAAAATAAGGAGCTTTTTTTGCCTTCTCCATGTATTCAGCAAGTGCAAAGTCAGCGTAGTGTAGAACATTTAAGTATTCGCTATCTTGTGTGTCTTTTCCAAACAAACGGTATTTTTCATCAGGGACTTTGTATGGGTAATGAGTTGTACCTGTATGGATTACGGAAACGATAGGTTTTTCCGGACTCACATTTAACAGACGTTTGTGCATTGCGTCTAGTGATGCTTCGTCTAAATAACTCCAAGGCCCTGTTTTGTATTCTGGATTTTTTTCTAACTCTTGTTTTCCAACCAGTGTATCAAATCCCCAATGGTACATGATACTACCCTTGTTATTAAAACTTAAATCAGTTCCTGTTACAAAAAGAGTTTGGTACCCAATGGTTTTGGCAATGTTCCCTAGGCCTGAAAACCTGTTTAGGATTTGTGGAGTTCTCACGGCAGTGAGACCTGGCCTGTCGGGGATTCCTCCCATCAGTGCCATGAGTCCATTTGTCGTTCGTCCTCCGCTTGCAAAAAAATACTTAAAGAACATCCCTTGGCGGATAAGTTGGTTGAAGTAAGGTGTGACTACTTTTCCTTCCACCTTTCCTGATCCAATGATGTCAATGAACTTTCCAGTCCAACCTTCGAGAACGATGACAACAATATGTGGGAGAGGTTTTTTAGAAGTGAAGTTTGTTTTGCGAAGGAGAGGATACTCTTCCGAAACAAACTCCGCTCCAGGATACGAAACTTCTTTTCTAACAATGGTCGTTGCATCCGATAATTTCATCGCATGCCGATCATCTACCTTAGTCATCTTGAGATCCGTGATGACTGTAAATCCTGGGTTTAAAACCAAATCATTGGTAATTGTTTCTTTTGTGATGATGGCATCACTTGTCCGAAGTGGACTTGTTTGGATACCACCCCTAATGCCAAGAACAAGTAATGCTAACACAATTAGGAATTGTAGACCAGCCCATTTGTAATGGATGTTCACATGTGAGTAAGGAAATTTGGATTGGATTTTATAAATCCCAAATCCAATTGCAAAAATGATGAGTAATCCAAGTAAAAACAAAAATGGATTTTGGGAAAAAGCAGATCCCACAAGTGGTAACATCTCAAAACCCAAATAAGCAAAAGCTTCATACCCCAAATGTTTGTTTCCATTTTCATAATAAATCAAATCGGCGATCAGTAAAAAGAGAAGTAAGATAATAAAAACAACAGGTATTGTCCGCCAAACTGCTCGATACCAACGATTCCGATTTAGAAAATGAAATGTGGAATAAACAAGACTAAATCCAAGTAACACACATAATACGGAAATGTCAAAACGTGCACCTTTTGCAAATGCCTTCAGAATGATCCAAAATGATTTATCATTCATCCGATAGGAATACATCAGAAAAAAAGCGACGCGGTAAATGGTTAAAAATACAATTCCGAGTCCAGCAAGTAACAGGTGGAAACGGATATAAAAAGGGACATGGGTTAACAATTTTTTCATAGAGGAATCAACTTATAAAATTTAAACAATCAAATGGATTTTTTGATCCATAGCCGAAGGTTACGGTTTCCCCAATTTGTAAATGATACCAGATTGGTAATCAGCCACAAAAATTTCGCCATCGCTGTCTTTGCCAAAGGTTGGGATGAGTAGATTCCACTTTCCAAGTGCGATGGTTTCTGTGATTTTTTGGTTGGTTCCAGGTTTAGGCACATCAATTGCCCAAATTTTTCCTTGGATAAAATCACCAAAAACATATTTTCCCTTTAACTCAGGGATAGAAGAACCTGTATACACATACCCACCAGTAATGGATTGGCCTTCTTCACGGCCATATTCATAAAATGGAAGTTGGTACAAAGAAGGATTACATCCATCTGTAAAACAATGGAACCCTTCGGTTTGGTTCCATCCATAATTTTTACCCGCAAGGATGATATCCACTTCTTCAAACGCATCTTGTCCTACATCAGCTGCAATCAAACGACCGTCAGGTGAAAAACTCATCTTCCAAGGGTTACGAATCCCATAGGCAAAAATTTCAGGTAAGTAACCAGGTTTTCCAACAAAAGGATTGTCTTTGGGAATGGAATATGGTTTTTTCCCTTCTACATCTGGCGCAGGAGAAATGCGTAAGATAGAACCAAGTAATGTGTTTGGATTTTGTCCGTTGTTTTTGGGATCAGCCCTCCATCCTCCATCACCAAGACCAATGTATAAATACCCATCAGGACCAAAGCCGATTTGGCCTCCATTATGGTTTGGATATGGTTGTTCGACTTGCAATAACACACGTTCGTTTTTTAGAACCATGGATTCATATGAATTGGGATTTTCCACTACCCATTCGGCAATCACAGTCATATCTTTACCTGCAGAAGAGATAACGGTATGTGAATACAACTTTGGTTCTTTCGGATAATTGGGGTGGAATGTTAAACCAAGAAGACCTTCTTCACTATCCGTGATGACAGGAAATTTATGTAACACTCGTTTGTTTTTTTTATCTCTGTCAAAAAGAATGAGGTCCCCTGCTTTTTCCAAAATAAACATAAACGGACTTTCTGAAGGCGGAAACTGAATGTCGGTTGGTTCTTTGACCTTTACCACTTCCGTTAGTGAAATTGTTAGTTGTTTGCGGAGAGCATCAGGTCCAATAAAGATTGGTTTGGATCCTAAAACTTTGCCGTCTGTTTCATATTTCTTATTGAATGTTTTTAATATCTTTCTGCCTAAATCATCACATGCAAGAGAAGATAGGGATACGGTAAAAAAGGACAAGGTTAATAAGATTTGGATTTTCATACGAGGGTTCTCCATTTAGGATAATTCGCTTGGATTTGTATCCGCAATCAAAAAACTTTGGAAACTGTGATGAAACTATTTTCCCTAATTTGTATTCCTATTTTCTTTTTATTTGCCTATTTGCAATTGAACGATCCAGATCCATATTTATGGTTTCCACTCTATGCAATCGTAGGAATCCTTGCTACTGTTCGTTTTTTCAGGCGATTGCCTAAATGGATTGGAACCGTTCTCATTCCACTGTATCTGGTTTTGTCAGTGTTTTATATGATAGAGGCACCCTATTTGGGAATGGAAGTGGAAGAAGTGAGAGAAAGCCTTGGCCTACTCATCGCAAGTGTAAGCCTCTGGGTTCTGATTTTAAAACGATAAACCTAGTTTTGTTTTTTTATGTTTCGGAGATGACTTTTCCGTCTTCCAGGATCATTCGAATGAGTTTTGTCATCTCAACCGAATATTCCACATCTAAGTGTTTGGTGACCCCTTCACAAAATCCATTGATGATGAGTAGTTTTGCATCGTCTTCTGACATTCCGCGAGACTGAAGGTAAAACAATTGGTCATCGTCAATTTTGGAAACAGTCGCTTCGTAGTTTAAAGTTCCCTCTTCTCCTGACACATCATTATAAGGATATGCATGGGACTGGGAACGGTTGTCCATCATAAGACCATCACATTTGATATGACTGTAGGAACCTTTACTCGATGGCTCAAACTTCACTAGACCTCGGTAAGAATTGATCCCACCGTCAAGGGCTACCCCTTTTGCTAAAATATTAGACCTTGTGTTTTTACCCACATGGATGATCCGAGCACCCGTATCTTGCACTTGGCCATTGCCCGCAAATGCTAAGGAAAGTACATCCCCAGTGGAATGATCGCCTTGTAAAATGATCCCTGGGTATTTGATAGTATTGGCACCAATATTACAATCAGTCCAAGTGATATGAGCTGCTTCTTCGCATAACCCACGTTTCACTGTCCAATTGTACATATTCTTTTTCCAGTTTTGGATGGTAGTATAAAAAATTTTAGAATTTTTTTTGGCAACCAGTTCCACAACAGCAGTGTGGAAATTTGTACCCTTATCTTGGACAGAAGTACAACCTTCGCTGTATTCCAAATGAGCCCCTTCATCAGCAATGAGAAGTGTTCTTTCGTATTGTCCAGAACTAGCGGCCGTTACCTTAAAGTATGCTTGGAGTGGCATAGGGGTTTTCACTCCTTTTGGAATGTAAGCAAACGACCCACCACTAAAAACAGCTGAGTTGAGTGCAGAAAATTTATTATCACCGATCGTGACAACCGTTCCCAAATACTCACGCACGAGTTCCGGATATTCGCGGATAGCAGTGTCGATGTCACAGAAAATGATGCCTAAATCCGTGAGTTCTTTTTTCACATTGGCATAAATGGTTTCGGAATCGTTCATGGTTTCGATTCCTGCTAAGTATTTTCGTTCGTGTTCAGGGATTCCTAGTTTTTCAAAACTACGTAAAATTTCAGGATCCACTTCATCCCAAGATTTTTTCTTTTTTTGGTTGGAACCTACATAATGTACATAGTCATCAATGTTGATTTGGAACTGTGGGATAAAACCCCAAGCAGGCATTGGTTTTTGTTCATACACCTCAAAGGCTTTTAAACGAAACTCACGTAACCAACTCGGTTCATTTTTGATATGGGAGATGGATTCTACAACCTTTCGTGTCAAACCCTTCGGAAAATTATCAGCCTGGTAAAATTCGACATTCGGTTTTTCGGTATTTGTTGTAGATTCCATTGGTTCTCCCATTCTCTCTTTTTAGAGAAAGTACAATTAATTGACGGAAGCGAAGTAAGCTTTTGATCCTGTAGGATCCGCTTTCATCGTTTTTTTCCCTTCATCCCAGTTTGCAGGACAAACTTCACCATGTTTTTCCACAAATTGGAACGCTTTGATGAGTCTGAGTGCTTCTTCAATGTTACGTCCTACTGGAAGGTCGTTAACAGTTGCTTGGCGGATAATACCTTGTGGGTCGATGATGAAAGTTCCGCGTAACGCAACTCCTGCATCAGGACCTGACTCAATGAGAACACCAAAAGACTTTGCAATTTCTTTTGTTTTGTCTGCGATGAGTGGGTATTTAATCTCTCCAATACCACCTTCTTTTTTAGGCGTTTTTTTCCAAGCTAAGTGTGAAAATTCGCTATCAACAGATACTCCCAAAACTTCAGCTCCGATCTTTTTAAAATCTTCGAGTTTTGCATCGTATTCAATGATCTCTGTTGGACATACGAAAGTAAAATCAAGTGGATAGAAAAATAGAACCACCCATTTCCCTTTGTAATCGGATAATTTGATTTCTTTGAAACTGTCCCCGATCACTGCGGTTGCTTTAAAATCAGGGGCATGTGATGTCACTTGTGGCATAATGTCACTCCTTAGAATTATTCTAAGTACAGTCCTTAGATTCTGTCTAGATGTTTTTCATGGAGCCTGAAGTTTTCCAAAACCCACTCTCTCGTTGTCACTGTTTCCACAAATCGCCTATCATGGCTCACCACAAGGAGAGCCTTTGGGAAACGTCCTAATGATACCTCCAAGGCTTCTACCGATTTTAGATCCAAATGATTGGTTGGTTCGTCTAAGAGCATCACTTCAAAACTCTCATCCAGGTGGAGAGACAGATACAGTTTTTTACCTTCTCCGGGACTCAATGACTCTGACTCGGCAAATCGTATTGGATCACTGCCTAATCGGTGGAGAGCTGAAAGAACTTTTGCTCTTTTTATGTCCGAGAGGTTTTGGAACTCGTTGTACAATTGGGATACCTCTTCATTTGAAAATTCTTGTGGGAGATAAAACGTACTGATCCCTTTTTTCTGCATGTGATTTGCCAGGTACTTAAGTAAGGTTGATTTCCCAGCACCGTTTTTCCCGGTGATGGAAACCCGATCATGGGATTGGATGTCCAAATTTTTTTCTAATCTCAATTGCAAAAATCCTAAATCCAAAGTATCACCATCTAACAAGTATAAGTGATTCCTTTTGGATGGGTCAGGCAACCACTCGATCCCGATTGTTTCTTTTTCGGGAAGGGTTTTCCCAATTTCCTTCTCTCGTTTTTGAGAATGTTCTGTTCTTGTTTCAATTTGGTTTTTGAGTCGGCCTGCTTGGCCATCTTTACCAGACACTCGAGCCAAATTGATTTTGTGGCGTGCATCGTGGTCATGAAGGTCTAACCCTTTTTTTGAACGGTGGATGTGGGATAGTTTTGCCAACTCTCTCCTTCGTTTTAATTCAGCATCGAGTTTTTTCCTTTCCTGTTTTGCAATTTCCCAATCATGGATCCTCTCTCCTTTTTCCCGATCCATTTCAATTTTGCCCATAGAATAATTTCCATTCCTTTGGCTCACAAAGTTTTTCTCGAGGAAAACACAAGAGTTGACGACACCATCTAACAAGTCTCTGTCGTGGCTAATCAGAATCCCAATTCCATTGTAAAACAAAATCGTATCACGAATGAGATTGGCGCTGTAAGAATCTAAATGATTTGTGGGTTCATCTAAAACCAAAACACCTGTTTGTTTTGACAAAACCATTGCAAGTAACAGTCTTCGTTTTTCACCAAAACTGAGAGATGGATAGGTTTCTATCGATTCGATCGTAACCTGCAATCGATTTTTCCAATAACCAAATTCGTGATTTGTATCTGATAAAAATTCTTGGAGTGTATCTGCAGGAATCTCTGTACCTTGGGAAAGCAACGTAACAGACTCGTTTCCAAGGACAATCCCCTTCTCTGTTTCAATTTCACCGCAAATGATTTTTGCTAACGTGGATTTTCCACTTCCATTTTTCCCAACAAGTCCCGTCCATCCCTTCGTAAAATGAAGGTTCAGGTTTTGGAACAGTGGTTCCGATTGAGATTCGAATTGGAATGTAAGGTTGTGAACGGAAAGAAAACTAGACATAGAACAAACTCCCATTGTTTCCAAGTGGAAATCGGTAAGTATGCCTTGTCCTAAAAGCTAAGGAAAAGTGTGGATTGGTTTTTAAATTTACTTACCGATTGTATGTTTGGATTCTCATCGGAGTGTACCTTGCCTGCGTTTGTTAGACTAAAAAAAACAAAGCTAAGTTGTCAAACAAATACATTTGAAAATGAGATCAGTTTCCTTTTGCCATTAGGAATTTTTCCATAAACTCTGTGATGTCTCGAATGTTTCGGTTGATCATCTTACGAAGTTCAGGTGGTATGTTTTGGGATTTGATCACACGGTAATAATTGAGAGCATTTTTTAACATCTTCCGACGGGCAAACTCTTGGGCTTTCATGAGCATCGGTTTGTATTTATAATACGAATATTCCATAATAGAATAATTCTTTGATAATCGGAATGCATGTGGGATTTT
This sequence comes from Leptospira limi, assembly GCF_026151395.1. Taxonomy (NCBI): domain Bacteria; kingdom Pseudomonadati; phylum Spirochaetota; class Leptospiria; order Leptospirales; family Leptospiraceae; genus Leptospira; species Leptospira limi. Next base: position 2,021,152 of record NZ_JAMQPV010000001.1, on the reverse strand, counting down.
TCCAAAATCATAAGTCAGAGTTAAAAACGGTGCATCATCTGCTTCTGGTGGTTTTAATTCTAAAACCCCATGGATGATTTTTTCAGGTTCATCCTCGGTGGCTTTTTCAGCCATCTCTTCAAGAGGCATTGGAGATTCTTCTTCCGCAATCTCTCCCAAATCGCCATCGACAATTTCAATATCAGGACCATCTACATCATCAAAGGAAGGACCTTCTGTTTCACCAGCTTCTTCTTTTCGTTTACGATCCCTAAAAACTTCATCGGCATCAGGTAATCCGATTTTAATATCATCTGCGACGAGTGGTCTATTTGTGAGTTCCACTTGGATGGGCATATCCGTTTCAATGATCGTTTCCGACTTATGTTTGTTAGGATCAACTGCCTCTGGTAGTTCTACTTTTGAAGAAATTAATTCGTCAGTTTGTGGATCAACAGGATCAGGGAGTTCCAGTTCCTTACGTAAAGAATCTGTTGTATCTTGGAACCAATTTGGTTCCTCATCAGTTTGTTTCTTCTCATCTGGATGGAAGAGAGGTTCTTTTTCATCCCTTCGAAGGTCATTTGGATCTGGCAATCCAATGGGTTCTAAGTCCCATGACTCAGGTAATTTTAAATTTGGTTGTTCGGGAAAGTATGGTTTTAATAAATCATTGAGGGATGCTTCTTCCCCTTTTGCTTCAAATTCTTTTGCTTTTTTTTCAAGTTTTTGAAGTGCTTGGTTTTTTAAGAATTCTTCTCTTTCTTTAAAGCGATCACGTTTACGCCGATCTTCACCAGACCTTCTATCTTTTCTGCCAACGATATTGGTTCTTCGGTCTGCATTTTTCCTTCGTTCATCACCAGACCTTCTATCGACAAGAGGTAAATCTTTAAACTGTTTCCAATCATTTGAAAAAAATGTATCTTCTGGTAAATCAAGTTCTGATACATCTTTTTTAGAAATTTGCTCCGCTAACTCCTGCAAGTCGAAAGGTTTTCTTTCCTCTTCCGGTTTTTGTTTGTTTTCCGGTGGAACAAAAAATGGACCTACAATTCCAGAACCTGCTGGTGCCATAGAAATACCAGATGGAGAAGATGTTAATCCTCCAGCAGTCAAACCTTGGTTTAGTGATTGTAATAATTGGTCTTGGTTTTGAACAAGTTTTGGATCAATGACTCCAGGAGATTGTGGACTTGATTGCAAAAATTGATACACAATGGGATGAACCAATTGGTTTCCACCTTCAACCGTTTGGTTGATTTGTGGACCACTTGGAGGTTGCGGATCACTTTTTCCTTTTGGGAGTGGAGGTGGAGGAAATTCTCCCAAATTTTGTGGAGATTGTGGAGGTTGAGAAACATTTGGTTCTCTTTGCAAATTAGGGAAGTTAGGTGGTGGTGCATTTTGTGCAAATTGAATGGCACGAGCAATTGATTCGGCAAATAATTCGGATACTTCTTTTAAGGCATGCACCAAATCACTTAAATCTTTGTCTGATTTCTCTAAATTCCCTTGTGGTTTTGGTTTGGGTTTTTTCGCAGAATCCTTGTCTTGGGGTTTGCCATCTTTCCCAGTTTCTCCAGATCCTTTCGCTGGATTGTCTTCTAAAAATTCTTCTAAATCCTGAATGTTTTTTTTGATTTTTTCTTTGATGTCAGCATCGGGGATACGATTGCCAGTCCTTTCAAAGATCTCAATTGCTTCCTCAACTTGTTCCGCTTCGACAAGTGCTTCTGCATTGAGTAGTGGCCTACGATGGAAACTATACTTCGAATTTTTAGAGATGATGTCATCTGCTGAGAAACTAATCTCGGGACTTTCTCGTCTGGGCCTAGAAGGTGAATCATCAACATCGGGATTTTCTTCGCCAAAGTCACCTAACGGAAGATCACTTAGTGATTTCGGTGGCTTTTGTTTTTCTCGTTTCCGTTTTTGTGATTTTTGATTTTCATCACCACCTAAACTTGGTTCGTCGTTATCATCTTCAAAGTTAGGTAGGTCTGATAGTTTTTCGGATAATGATTTTGGTTTTGCATTTGGACTTTTGGTATCTGTCTGGAAACCAAGTTCCTCACCCCTATTTTGTTTGTTCCCTTTCTCTCGGGAAGACCGCCCGCCACCTTTTTTAGGAGCTTGTGGCTCATCAGTTTCATCACCTTGCTTCTGTTTGAGTCTACGTTTTTGCCTGGGACTCAGTGACGCACCGGACTCACCTCTCCCTTCACGACGAGAGATCTCATCGAGATCGGCGCCAGCACCAGAGAGACCGAGTAACATCATAAGGGTTGTTAACATATAAGGGTTCTACTCTTTATTTTCGAGGTTTAGAGAGCCGTAACTTAAGAAATTTACAAAGAATATTGCATTTCCAAGTATTTTACGAGGCTTTTTAAGCCAAACTGACCGCAAGTTCTTTTTCTGCTTGACACAAGAGAATTTCTTGCGTTCCATGGTGGCATGAAATCCGTTGCGAAAAAAAATCTCAGCTTTGCCTCCTCTCCGGACAATGCAGACGGGTTGCAGTTAAAAATCACATTTGATGAAGACACAAAAACTGCCTTCGGTGATTACACCTGCCCCGAAAAATACCAGGGTTTACCAGATCAAATCCATCCAGGGATTATCTCAACCATTCTTGACGAGATCATGGTCAAGATCAATGAAGCGATGAATTTCGAAACCACAACAGGGGAACTTACCATTCGTTTCCTACAACCTGCAAAGGTGAATGAACCTCTTCACTTACGTGGATGGTTTGTGAAAAAGAACAAAAAAATCATCGAAAACCGTGCTGAAATTGAAAATGAGATCGGCAAAATAGTGGCCCGCGGAAAAGGTAAATATATCGAAGCTGAAGACTGATTATGCCGATGTGGTGGAATTGGTAGACGCAGTGGATTCAAAATCCACCGATGGTAACATCATGCCGGTTCGATTCCGGCCATCGGTACCAAAAGTTATTTAGTTCGAAATCTCGCACAAGCTTTTTGATAAAATTCGTCTTCGATTTTATCAATCGCTTGTAAAACGAGAACCATCTCTTGTTTCTCTAATAAATCAAAAATTTTCTGACCTTCCTTTAATATCGAAACTCCAAGTGAAATTCCATTTTTATCATTCTCCGTATAAAGGGAATGTTTCGATTCCATCTTCACTAAGATATCTTCCATAATCAAAACGATTTTTCGCACGAGTTCTTTATCAGAAAAAATCGAAAATAGAGCACAAACATCTTTTCGAAATGCATCTGCTTTCTCTTTTTCCACAAAGGAAATGAGTTTCTCCATGGCAAAGTTGGATTCTAAAAATGTTTTTGGATTCTCTTGTGCATCAAGTGCCAACACCAATTCTTCCTCAAAACTATGTGCTGTCACATAGGAATGCAGAGCAGACATCCCAGCTTTTAATGCCATGGGAAAATGTTTTCCAAACCGAAAGATCGACATAGCTAAGTTTCCGAGTATCCCCCATATTTTAGATGGATGGTTTACAAATCCAGATAACGCGTCAAAGGCGGCATCTAACCTTTTTCTTTTTTCATAAGAAGGATACAGGTATTCTAAAAAAAACGTTAGGAGTTCGTGAATTGTTTTTTCTGAAATAGAATGGAATTCTGGATAATTTTTTAAGTTCTCTTTCGAATAACGAGACACCAAAGAATTTTGGTAGAGTTGGATAAACTCAGGGAATAAAGTATGGTGTAATACTTTAGAAGTTTCTTTTTTTGGCTTCATTTACAGTTACAATACATCTTCAAAGTATGTTTCATACCTTTCCCAATTTACTTTTTTTCCTTTGGGGTTATAAGGTAGGTTTGGATTTTTTTTCACATCAAGACCAACAAACAAAGAATAAATGCCGACTGCAAGCGAGATGGCAGTTTCCTTTTTGTTTTGTGTTAAGTATTTGATATCACGGCTACGGTTCACATATCCTATTTCAATAAAAGCACAAAGGGCATTGGTATAAGTTGGCAAACTATAGGTAGAAATATATGGTTTTTGGATGGGACCAAGTTCTGGGTAGGCTGAATCTTTTTCTTTTAATTGGATGGGAAGCCCGTATTGGACAAACCGCATGAGTTCTCTTGTCACATAATGGTTGTCACCTCCAAATCCTTCTTTTCCGCCTTCCCTTCTCCACTCTTCCTTTTTCCCCATTTCCCTTTCCCAAAATCGACCCGACTCTAAAAACTCTTCGTGTGTTTTGGCATAAGGACCTTTTTTCCCAATATTTTTTTCCCAATTAGGATCATCCGCATACTTCCAACTAATCATGTTTTGGCGGTAACCCTCAAACTTGGAAAGGTCTGTTTCTTTTCCATTTTTTTTGGACCAATACCCGTGGAGGTAAATCCAAGTATCGGCTGTGGCATTTTCTAATTTACTCCAACCCGATTGGAATATGAGCCAATCAGACCAAGGACCTTTTAAGAATCCATTGGGGGACTTTCGTTTCTCCGATATTTTTTTTAAATTTGAAAAGGTTTTGTATCCAGGAGTGAGGACTGCTGCCATTCCTCCCTTTTGGCCTTTACTTGCTGGGTTTAAGTGGAGGGATAAAACCAAATGTGGTTTTAGTTCATTGATTTTAGACAACCTTCCTTTTTTTCTGATTCCCGATTTGGGATCAGGAAAATCATAAAGCCGGTAAGGTGCATTTGGATCGTCGGATGAAGCATCATCATCAAATGAAGATTCTCTTGTTAGGTGGCTAATGAGTTTCACTCGTGTGAATTCATTTTTTTTGGAAAATAGTTTTAGGTAACTTTCGAATTCTTTCCACCCAGACTCAGTCTCAGTTAATTTTAAAACCTTATGGACTTCTTTTGCTAAATCAAGTACAACCTTTCTTTCCGTAATACTTCCATGTTCTGTGCCTTGTTTGTAAGTTTCTAAAAATGTTTGAGTGACACTGTCATATTTATCTCCATGTTGTGCCTTTGGATCTTTGGCAACACCCCCATGGCCAGGATCAATCACGATCCGAAAACTTGGTTCCGAAAATAAGGAAAACGTAAAAATAAAAAAACAAACCGGGATTGATCGGAGTAAATACAAAAGGTAGTTTAGATAAGATTGAGACACGCTTGTGCCATTCTCCGCCCTATAGCGAGCGGAGAAAAGAAAAGTTTGAAGTTATTATTTTGTGTTTTGGCTTACAATTTGATTTTTGTTATCAACCAGATCTTTTGCATATTTATCAGTAATCACTTTTTTATCAGCTTCTTGTTCCTTAAAATCAGTTAAGATTTTGATCCCATAGTCTTTTGCAATTCGGTAATGTACGATAGCGTCGTAGTAACGGTCATCCCTAGTCATATCTGTCGCTAACCCAAGTTGTCCATATGCAATTCTTAGTTTTTGTTGTGCTTCCGCAATTTCACGGTAAGGCACAACTGGTTTTACACCTTCTGTCGAAGTATCAACCAACTGCGCTTGTTCTTGTCCTGTGATGGTATCCGCACACTCAGCAAGTAAGTTTTGAGTTTTGGTATCGTAACTTTTCGCAAATTTACCAAGCAGAGTATTGATGTCTTTTTCAAGAATCACCATTGCTTTACCAGATGCAATATATGCTCTTCGGTAGTAATAACGTAATACAATTTGGTAGTCTTTTTTGATTTTATCGAATGCTGTTTTGGAATCCGGAACTTCGTCTCCAAAGTTTGCCGTAACAATCGTTAAGAGTTTAATCGAATTGATGACTCTGTCTTTATTGTTTTCCGAAATATTTTTATATTGTTTTCGTTCTAAATTGGTTCCTTGGTCCAATTTGTCTAATTCTTCAAAGGATTCCTTTCCTTTTTCAGGTGCACCTGATTCCTGTGCCGTTACCGAAAGACTCAAACAAACCATAAACAGAATCAAAAAACTTTTTTTTAACACGAAACGTTTCTCCTTAAACCAAGGAGCAGAATACACAAAAAGTTCTAGGTTTGACTACTATTTTTTCTACTTCCGAAAAAAGAGTAAACCGTCTCCCACGGGGAACAAGGTATACTCCGAAACTTGGGATTTCACCTTATTCCAAAGTTCCATCACTGCCATATCGGATGGTTTTTTGGGATCAGGATGCAAAACTCGCCCATGCCAGAGAACATTATCAAAAACAAAACTGGCACCCTTTTTTGCCTTCGGCCAAAGGGTTTGGAAGATCTTTGGGTAGGTGATTTTATCACAGTCCACAAAATAAAAATCCGTATCGATCCAAAACGATTCCTCTTCCAAAGTTTCCAAAACAGAACCTGTCACCCGAGTAACATCCATTTGGTCTTTGATACCCATCTTTTCAGCATACACTTCCAATAATTGGGCTTGTTCTTCATGACGGTCCACCGTGATGATCTTTGAAGATTTTGATCCATATACCATCCAAAGTGTGGAGTAACCAAGGCCAGTCCCTAATTCTAAAATCGTTTTTGGTTTGAGAAAGGAAACCAAATGAGACAAAACCCCACCCGTTGCCGCCGTGACAATGGGAATGTTTTTTTCTTTGGCATAGGATTCCATTTCCGAAAACACTGGACTAGGTTTGTACACAAGGTCTGTGTCGATAAAAGGTTCTAAACCTTCGATGAAAATGCTAGGTCTTGGTTTCATGATTTAGGAGGTAAAAATAAGGAGATTCGATCCTTTAAAATGGCCGGGACTTTTTTTCGCAAAAGATCATTTAACTCACGATAACTGTAACGTTTGGAGGGATGGATGAGGACAATTGCTTCATTTTCAAAGGAAGAAGCATGTTCTACGATTTCATCAAAATGGGTATGGCCCCACTCCCTAGCTCGACTCACATCTCGTTTTTCACAATAATAGGTACATTCCATAAAGAGGATTTTACTTTTCCTGACATCTTCGTTGGCCAAAACATATTCAATTTTGGAATCCCCTGAAAAGGATACAAGAGGGATTGAAATTTCTTCTGTTGGATCAGTACCGTTTTCTTTCGATTTTCGAATTTCATCGGAGTTAAGGGATAGAAATTCTTTCTTTAACTTTCGTTTGGTTTCGTATACTGTATAACCTTGTGATGGAACTCTATGAAAACTTTCTAATGGTTTAAAAAAATATCCTGGTTTTAATTCCACTCTGTCTCCAAAACTCAGACCATAAAGTTCACATTCATAATCAAATTCTTCTATTTCGGAATAGAGTTTTAAAATTTGAGAGAGTTTTGGTTCGAGTGCCTTGGGTACATATATTTTAGGGATTGGGAGTTTGCGAAGGCTTCTTTGGGAAACATAGTATGGAATTCCGCATGAATGGTCTAAATGTGCATGTGTAAGAAGGATTCTACCAATATGAATTTTATCAGGATTGATGAATCCAAAATCAAACATAAAGTCAAGAGATGGACAAATGATAGAAGTGCGGATCCCACCTTCGGAGATCCCTTCAAATTTAATTCCTTTGTATTCAAAACTTGCTGTTAACATCAATCTTCTGGTTGGATGAGAGTTACAGAACCTTTCCAAAAACTCATCAGTGATTTGGGACCAACTATGGTTGTGATCATTTTGTCCGATTGGAAATAAAGTTTACCTACTCGTTTTAAATCAGCAAGAGTTACTTTTTCTATTTCTTTTCGAAAGTTTTGCAAATACCCTTCTGGCATTTTGTGGTCACGCCTTCTCACTTCACTTGATAAAGTTCGTTTATCATCTTCGAATTGAAAGACAAACTGATTGATGATTGCATTCTTTGCACGTAACAATTCATCCTCTGTGAGTGAATTGATCAGTTTTGGTTGGATGAGTTCTTGCATTAGGGATAAAACATCTTTTGCTGATTCTGACTTTGTCATGGCATAAAATTGGATGGTTCCATAATTTTCCTGAAAATCAGTATTACTCCCTGCGGAATAAGCGAGCCCTCGGTTGTTTCGAATTTCTCTCATATAATATGAGTTAAACCCACCACCACCAATGATATAATTCAATACTTGAATCGCATAAAAATCAGGATGGTTGTGTTCTGGTAAAACTCCCATCATGGAAATGAACGTTTGGTTTACATCTTTTGTTACCAAACGAATTTCTTTACCTTCTTTTGTTACATTCGCACTTAATATAGAAGGAGTGATCATTTCTTCTTTCGGTTGGATCGTTTTTGGTAGATTCGAAAAAAATCCATCCCAAGATTTTAGATCAAAATCACCTGTGATGAGTAACCTTCTTTTTGGTTCAGAAAGGATCTGCGATTGGAAACTGAGTAGTTCGTCCAAACCCACTGCATTTATATTTTCTTTTTTCATGGAAGTGCCAGCAATGGTTCCGCGAAACAATGCTTCTTTCGCTTTCCTACTTCCTAATGCCGAAGGGTTATCATTCCTTCGATTGATTTCTTCCGTTAACTTCCCTTTGGTAACCTTTAATAAAGTTTCATCCAAATTCGGGTTTTGGAAAAATGATTGGATCACTGGTAATACAATCGACTCGGTTTTCTTTAAATAGGAAAGACTAACGATTGTTTTTTCGTAATCCACTGAAACGGAAAAAGACGCCCCGTAAAATTCTAAGGTTTCTAAAAACTTTTCTTTTGGAAATGTTTTGGAACCAGACAATTCCCAAGTATCTTCCAAGATTCTCGCAATTTCGACAGGGCGTGAACCTAAATGTTTTTTTCCATGGTAGATTAGAATATCCGCATAAACGATCGGGAACTCCGAATTTTTTAAAGAAAAAACTTCTACTCCTGAAGGATTTGTGGAAGAAGTGATTCCAGGAACATCAAATTGTAATGGTTTAATTTGGATATCTTTTACAAATTCTCCCATTTCTCGTGCGAACAATGGAGAGAGACAAATAATCAGTAAGATTAAGATTCGTTTCATCATTATTTTTTCCTTACATCCTCTAATACACCGATGACAACATTTTCTTTCGTGAGGTATTTGGGAATCAATGCTTGGATTTCACTACTTGATGCATTCATAATGGTTTGGTATTGTTTGAACAAACCTGACCAATCTCCATATAACAACTGATAATAGCTCAATAAATCCGCTATGGTTCCATTTTCATCCAAAGTTTTGATAAAATCCGATACCATTTGGTTTTTGACCTTATCTAATTCCTCTTTTGGAATTCCTTTTTCTTTAATACGGTTCATTTCTTCCCAAATGATGGACTCAATTTTTTCAATGTTTGCCCCTTCATTTGGTTTAATGAAAAATACAAAATAATTTTGGTACCGTTCACCTGGGTAACCATTAGCAGCACCAATGCTAAGTACTAATTTTTCTTCCAAAACCAAACGTTTATAAAGTCGTGATCCAGTTCCAGAAGTTAAGATTGTAGAGAGAACATCAAAACTGGAATTATCTTTGTGAGGATAAGGAGGTTTTAACCAACCCATCATCATTTGACTACCAGAAGGATGGTACACCTTAAACCGTTTTTCTCCAGGAAATGATTTTTCCTCTACTTTGTAATTGGGTCTTGGTTTACCAGGTTTTAGATCGGAAAAATATTTACGGATGATTGATTCCGTTTCTTCCATATCAAATTGGCCCACAATGGAAATCACCATTCTATCAGGAGTATAATGTTTTTTGAAAAATTCCTTAGTTTCATCAATTTTGAGAAAAGGAAGTCCAGTAGAATAACCAATGACGGGTTTTCGGTAAGGATGGCTTTCAAATGCTAAAGAAAAAAACTTTTCTCGCAAAACACCTGCTCCACTATCATCAGTTCTCATCCTTCTTTCTTCGATGACAACATCACGTTCTGTATAATATTCACGCAAAATGGGATCTTTTAATCGATCGGATTCAATTTTTGCCCATATTTCAATTCTATTGTTTGGCAATTGGATTTGGTAATTGGTTACATCTTGTGAGGTGTAAGCATTAAATCCTACTTCTCCATTTTGTTCATAAATATAAGAATCTTCATTTTTGACGATGAACTCATCTTGTAATTGGATGAGATTTTTTAACCTTCGATTTAATGTTTCGATTTCAGATTCCAAAGAAGTGGGAACCATCTCCCCTCTTGTTAACAAATCCCTTCTTTGTAATTTTAAATTGTCGAGTTCCGTTCCCCAAACTTCGATTTGTTTTTGGTATTTTTCTTCCTTTTCAAAATCCGTTGTGCCAACTGACTTTGTTCCTTTGAAAAGCATATGTTCCAATAAGTGCGCGGTCCCTGCTTCTTCTGGTGTTTCGTCCACTGCACCCACCAAAAATTTGATATATAGTGCAACTGTCGGGGAGGTTCCACGTTTCATCATCACTACCGTCAGTCCATTTTCTAATTGGATGGTTTTGATTTTTTCGCGGAATTGGGACTCAGAAGTTCCAAAAAAAGAATCCTCTGAAAAAAGAGGTAAAAATTGTAGAAGGAAACAAAGGAAAAAGATTCGTAATTTCGACATCATCTACTAGTCTTGAAGTTGGAAATGGTTCGTAAACTTCTAATTTTAAGTCTCTTTTGTTCCTGCCGCCTCTTTACCATAGCCGATCCCAATTATGTGGAACGTGCCTTACAAAACGAATCGGATGAAGGTTTTATCTCAAGGGAATTTTTCCAAATCAAAGTTGAGATTCCTGTTACCTATCGTGAGATCGCAGGAAAAGAGAGAAGAGAGGATTGTAAAAAACGAGCATTCGTAGAAAGAGAAACCCTTAGTTTGCCATACCTTCTCAAAATCCAAAGACAACAGCATAAATTTGGTGAAGGTTTTGATTCTTACTCGAAGTCTTTGGAAGGTAAAGATCGGCAAACAAGGCTCATTGCAAACGCACCTCAGATAACAACTGCGACAGGGACTGCAGCAACCACCTCTACAACACAATCTGTTATTCCGCAAAGCACACAAAATCCAAATACAACGAGTAACACAAATACTTCCAGTAATCCTAACCAGAACCTAGACGGAGTTAGGGGGATTCCCCAAAATCAAAAACAGAACGACAGAGAAAACCTTCACAACTTTGCCTGGTTTTTCGACAGTTTACACTTATACAAAGAAGATTACTCTGACCCAACAAAATGTGCTTTCCTATTCCGAAATATCCAACCTAAATTAATGGAACGTGTGGAAAAAACACCGATCTCTGATTTCAGGAAACAATAGATGAACAAACACCTAACAATTGCATTGCTATCAATTTCGATTTCTTTTCTTTTTTTTCAATGTAAATCCAAAGAAGTAAAAGAAACAAATGAACCCAAAGAAACGATAGAAACCAAACCAGAAGAGTCACCACTTGTCATTGAATTTACAAAAGCAAAAGAAGGATTTATAACAGATAGTTTATTCCAGGTAGCTGTTTCGAGTGTTCTCCCAACAGAAAAAGAAAGAGAAGAAGAAGCTAAGTCAATTGCAGAACAAAAATCACTCAACCTACTCAAAACATATACCATTCCAAACTTAACGGACAAAGGGAAAAAGGAACTGAGAGAAATCTCGAAAGAAGGAAAAATCGTCAACAAAAACGTTTCAGTTGGTGGCAGGTACTTTTTTCTTTACCAAATCCAAAAACCAAACTTAAAACGTCTTGTGACTAAAGATTTAGAATAACTGTGATTAGATGGAAAATGTTTTTGTAACTTTTGCCGGAATACAAATATTCTTAAGAAAATTACAATAAAATAGTTTTCCTTCCATTAACAATTTCCCTTTTCCTTCCACTTGGAAGGTTAAGGGTTTTACATATTCAAAGTATTCTGGTTTTTTTGGGTGTGTTGGTCCAGTGAGTTTTAATTCTGCGGAAATTACTTTAAGTCCTTCCGAACCTGATAAAAAAATTCGATGAGGGGCTTCCATTTGAAATCCAAAATCTTTAGGTAAATACAATTCTAACTCATACTTGCCTGCTGATTTTTCTTTAATGGAGACTTCAATGGGGTGAGATTCCATTGGTTCTCCAGCCTGGACTTCCTTTGACTCATTACAACCAACAAAACCCAAGAGAAAAATCGAAACCAACAAGGACAATACAAATTTCCAGTTCATATCCATTAGACTTATAATACTTTCCGTAGGACTACACAACGGTTCGAATTTGTTCCCTTTTCATTATTGGAAACTTGCCAACAATTGGATAGTTTTGTAAAACTTTGGGTATGGACATAGGTTTTGTTCCAAACAAGACCCGTTCCTTCTGCCATACGCACCACATCTTCATCTAGGTACAGTATCGAACTCCCTTTTTTTACTTCTCCTACTTCCATCACCATATAAGCACCTTTTTTCAGTACACGTGCTGATTCTTTCAGTGTAGAACGTATAAATTCATTCCAATCATTGATATTACTGAAAATACTGAGTTTACGGTCTTTTGATTTTTCTATGTCTAAAAACCAGTGGCGTAACCAATTATCCCCTTCATAGTCAACTTTATCTAAAAATGGTGGAGAGGTAACAATCAAATCTACAGATTCTGATCCAACATTGGGAACAGAATTTGCCGAATTCAAAGAGTACAAATTGTTCTTAGAAAATTCATGATAAAAAGGTGGAATAGGCAAAGCCAAATCACGTTTCATCTTTTGGTAAATTCTTGGTTTAATGGGCCTGTATTCCGGGCAAATCCCTTTTTTGGCATTGTTTTTAGCCTGAGCTTCTGGCGGGATTGATACTTGTGGGAAAGTATAGACTGAAAAAAATCCAGTACTATGACCATGTAACCTAGACAATGCGATGAGGGAAATAAACTTCATTTCAACCGAATCATCGATAGCCATGTATTTTTTAAGATTTTTAATCTCTCTCAAAGTTTTAGGATGGAAAAAGGGCAACAAGTTGACATCAAAAGGATCTTCGTCCACTTCTTTGTCCAAATCTAACGAGTTTAATTTTTTTTCCAAATCAACTAGTTTGGGAACATACTGTCTCGCACTGGCTAAAAAGATAGAAAGTGGATGGATGTCATTGTGAATCGCTGCATGACCTTCGATATTCGCTTGGATCGCTGTTGTCCCACGTCCACCAAATGGATCATATACGACTCTATTTTTCTTTTTTAGAAATTCCTTCATAAAAAAAGAAGGAAGCTCTGGTTTAAAAGATGCTCTATAACTAACGGTATGATGGATTGGATGTCCTTGTCTTTGTTTTGCTGTCCAAAACTCACCAAAAATAAACTTATCCGAATCTTTAAGTAATCTGCCTGCTCCTGCCATCCTTTGCAAAAGCCTCCTCTTTCTTTCTTAAAAGATCGGAGGAAAGGTAAATCTTGAGTTGGATTTTTATTAAAATCTATGGGACATAGTTTTTCCAATCTGGGAAGTAAATATCCATTTCTACTATTGGATTCGAATGAATATGAACAACTTGATTAGTTCTCTCATCCGCAAAACGAATGCTATATGCATGTAACATTTGCCTTTCAAATACCAACTCTTCTTTTAAGGCTTCGGTCATACCAAAATTAACAAAATCCAAAAAGGTAGTTTCTCTTGTTCCATACATCTTATCACCCAAAATTGGATACCCCAAATACAATAAACTGGCACGAATTTGGTGGATCCTTCCAGTAATGGGTCTCACAAGGACCAAACTCATTTCCTTATCTTTGTTATATAAAATGGGAAAAAAATCGGTTTGGCAAGTTTTTGATCCTGAAAATTCATCTGGCGAATATATCATTTTTTTCCGAATAGCAGAATGAATGTCTTTTCCAATATAGCCATCTAATTTTTGTTCAGTTGTGAAGTGTCCAGAAACAATTGCAAAGTATTCTTTATACACTTCTCGGTTTTCAAATTTTTTCTGAAGCCACATCCTACTCTCTTCTGACTTTGCAAAAATCACGATCCCCGATGTCTCGCGGTCTAAACGATGGACAGGAATGATTTTTGGGTATTTGGTTTCTAAAAAACTAAGTAAAGTTTTGGTCCGATAACGACCTGCTGGGTGCATGGGAAGATTGCCTGGTTTTTCCACAAAGAGAAACTCATCTGTTTCTTTCAAAATGGAATAATTTTCATCGACTTCCGGTTCAAGAATCCTTCCTGGAATTGGTTCGTATTCCAAGAGATCGCCATCTAACAATTGCTTGTCTCTTTTAACAAACTCACCTTGCACTTTAATTCGATTTTCTGAGATTAAAAATTCCCATTCTTCTAAACTATGGTAAGGGAATTTTTGTGTGAGATAGGATATCACCGTTTTCCCGGCATAGGGAGGACGAATGACAGACTGATAAGAAGTCATTTACTTAGGATCTTCTAGATTCTCTGCGAAGTTGTCATCCATATGGTTGGCAAAAGGATCCCCTTCTGAACCTTCTTCCATAACCGTTTCCGAATTTGGACTTTCTATCGTGTTTGATGAGGAATCAAATTTCTCTTCGTTTGGTTCCCCTTCGCTTCCATCAGAACTTGGATTTTCTTGCGTTCCTGACTCTTCAGGGTTCGGAACTTCTTCTTTTCCAACATTCAAAAAATCTTCGAGAATTTCTGTATCTTTTTCTGTTAGGTTGTAGAACTGGCATCCTACCCGAAAGTTTGTTTCCTGGTTTCTGATGTTTTTAATGATACCGCGAATGGTTACTTTTTTACCAGCTTCCAAGTTCAAATCAAAAAGGATGGTACCGTTTAAAGTAACAGACCTGGAAAAGGAACGGGAAGGAGCGTGGATAAAACTTATCCCTCCCATACTTAAGTCCATCACTTGGCAAACATCTCTCGATTCTTGGAATACGCCGGTGTTAATGATATCTCGACTCACTGCATTTGCAAATGTTTGGATTTGTTTGTACACTTCAATATCAAGTTGTTTTTCTGATAACACCTGAACATAACCTAAGTGAACATACCCCTTGTATTTGATGGGAACACAAATCTCTGAAGTATAATTATCAGGGATTTTGGAATTTTCAAAGATCCGTAGGTATTCATCAAAAGGGAAAAAAGCGGGTGAGGCTGTCGATTTTTCTTTTCGGTCTACAATGAAGATATCTTTGTCATAATGGTGCATCAAACGAAGACGGTTATCCATCCTTCCTGCAAAAAAAATGGACGAAAGTGGGAAAGCTTTTGTAAGTTTTGTTCGGTAAGCAAGTAAAATGGCATCCACTTTTTTATCATCAAAACCAATGGCTTTGGATACATCGTTAACATTGATTATGTTGGTAACAACCATCCCAGTTTGGATTTGGCTTATCTCAACCCTTGTTCCCTGTCTAGATGCAGCAGAAATTTGAATTTTAACAGGTGTTAGAATTTCGATTCCATTCCCATCACCTCCTGCCAGATTAAAATGTGCTAAAAATTTGCTTCCATTATGTACAACTGTTAGTACACGTTCCCGCGTTGGAAACTTTAGATTGGTATTGATGATGAGTGCTTTGTTTTTGAGTGCAATGATTTTGACTGGAAATTCTTTTTCTGCGTTTACGATATAAGCTGGTAACTTTCCAAATAAAGCAGTAATTACCTTCAAAATACCTTCAGGGTCTTTGATTTCTTTATCCATACTCAACCGTGTAGTTTATGAAGCAACATTGAGCGCTGAATGTCCACTAAAGTTTTTGCGCCAGTCACACTCATTGACTGTTTTAGTTCTTCCGAATATTTTTGTAAAAGAAATCGTATCCCAGCATCTTCCCCACCAACGAGGGAAATGGCAACTGGCCTTCCTACGAGGACAGAGGATGCCCCAAGAGCTAACATTTTGAACACATCCATACCAGAACGAATTCCGCCATCTACAAGGACAGGGATTTTTCCATTGACCACTTCGGCAATTTTAGGTAACACCCTGGCAGTTCCAGGCATTCCATCCAAAACTCGACCACCATGGTTCGATACAACAATAGCAGAAAATCCACCTTCCACTGCTAATTTAGCATCTTCCGCATTCATGATTCCTTTTAAGATAAAAGGAAGTTTTGTTTTTTCTCGGAGTTTCATGAGTTTCTCGAGAGGTCTTGTGACACTCGATAAATTTTTCTGTACCATGGTTTTAAAATTCACAGCATCGATGTCCATACCGATGGCGAACACTCCGTCCGCTTCCGCTTGTAAAAATCGTTCAAGGAGTAAGGATTCATCTTCCCTTGGTTTACAAATGAGAATTCCTTTTCCAGAAACTTTTTTAAGTGCTTCTAACATAATTTTGTATTTTTCTGGAGAAGCACCATCACCTAACCAAGCGAGGCTTCCATTTTGAGCAAAGGACCGAACAACAGTTAAGGCATAATCTGCATCGGTCATAACAAAATTCATATTGGTACCCACACCAGTCATTGGTGCTGCCATTATTGGAGTTTTTAAATCATAACCCAAAAATTTGGAATGAATGTCTGGACTTACATGTTCTCGAATGTAACCAGGTAGGATTTTAAATTCAGAAAGAGCTTCATGATTGTCCTGAAATGTTTCCATCAGGCCAACACCACCCATTCCAGGGATACCCGATGCACAATTTTTCCCATCACAAACCTTACAGACCCAACAAATATCCTTTCCAAATCGAATCCGCGCTTGGTCTCCAATTTCTTTTTCTGTAATCGAAAATTGTTCATCTACCTCAAAAACAATTGTTTGTTTTACTTTTTCAAAAACGAGTTCTGCTTCTTTTAAACTATCAGAAACGATGATCACATGACCCGACTTATCAATGTTATTTGTCGGTTCTTTAATAATATCTCCAGGTTTGGATTGCAAAAATACTTCCGATACACCTTCGATTTTTTTGATTTCTTCAACACCACGTATGGAAATCAGTTTTCCTGGTTTGGAAAGTAAGGATCTTTCAATTGACACTCGATTGACAACTGGTTCTAAATTGTCTGGTGTTTCACCAAGTGAGATGAGAAGTGCGGCCCGATTTAGATTCACTCCTGTTGATAAAGGATAGGTGAATGCTGACATAAAACCACCGGAAAGCCTAGCGGCAATCTCTCCAATTTTTACACCTTGTTTTGTGACTTTGATATCACCTTTCCCAGCGCCCAAGTGGATTCCAAGTGCTCTCATTCCGCCTGCCATCACGCGTTCCACTTCATCCAATACATCTTTTGGCATCGCCGAAGGCATGTTATGCCCTACTTCGATAAAATATGGATCTCTTTCGATGATACGATCGGCAATCCCTGTCATATGGATTTGGCCTTGGAAAGCTAGGGCATCAACGGAGAGTTCAGGTCCTTCCATGTATTCTTCTAAAATCAATTCACCTGTGGGGCAAAACCGTTTTGCATGACGGAAGGCAACTTGTAAGTCGTCACGGTTTGTGACCTTAATCACACCACGAGCTCCCATATTATCAGCTGGTTTCATCACAAGAGGAAAGGTTAATTCATCTAACGCATCTTTTGCGTCCTGCATCGACCACACAGGTGCAAAACGAGGAATGGGAAGCCCAAATTCTTTTAGGCGTTTACGCATCTTCACTTTATTGGATGCAGCTTCTGCATCAACAAATCGAATGCCAGGAAGTTGTAAAGCAGAGGCAACAGCGGCCACTGTCATACTTGCATCTGTTCCTGCTGTGATCACACCATGGATTGTCGTTTTTTGTGAAAACTTCTTTGCCTCACGTACCATACCTTCCACATCCTTTGTAGACATGAGGATGGTTTCATCAGCAATTTGGAATCCAATCGAAGTGGGATTCATATCAGCAACAACTGTATGCAAACGCATGGTTTTTGCAGTTTGGATGATGGGAACCTGTAACAACCCTCCTCCAATGATGAGGATTGTTTTTCCTTCAACTGATTTCAAATGGGAACACTCTCCCTAGAAACTTCGATGTTTGATTTCACTTTACGTGTGATGGAACCTTTTTGGATGATTCCACCAGCATAAAGATAATCTCCGTTTGTTGGATAGAACGTAGCGGACTGACCAGGTGTTACACTTTTTACATCTTCTAAAAATTCAACTTTCCAAGTATCACCAAGTGAAGTCACCTTACAATGAACAGGTGCACTTCTATACCGGATTTGTACCTTCATTTCGAGGGATTGTCCTGGAGACAGAGGTGCTAATGCTTGGTAGGTGATTTCTTCCAAGACAAAAGATTCAGAAACAGTTTCTTCTTCCTCTCCTAATATAACAGTTCCATCATCTTCAATGGAAAGAACATAGAGTGGATTTTTCCAGGCGATCCCAAGGCCTTTTCTTTGGCCAATGGTGAAACCTTCCTTTCCTTGGTGTTTGCCAATGATTTGGCCGGAAGCTAATTTAAAAAATCCTGGGGTAAACTGAATTCCCTTTTTTTTAAGGAAAGACCTATAATCATTTTCTGGGATAAAACAAATTTCTTGTGACTCTGGTTTTTCGGCAACGGGGAGACCCATACGCTTGGCGATTTCTCGAACCTGTGCCTTGTCCATCTCACCTAAAGGGAAAACTGTATTTTTGATATTTTCTTGGGACAAACCGTACAAATAGTACGTTTGATTTTTTTTCATATCAACTGCATTCCGAATGGCATACCTACCATCCACTTCAATCACTCGTGCATAATGGCCAGTGGCGATTTTATCAATTCCTAATTTTTTAGCTTGTTCAAACAAAGCACCAAACTTCACAAAGGTGTTACACTCTACACAAGGATTTGGTGTTCGTCCATCTTTATAATCACTGATAAAACGATCGATCACTCGTTCTCCAAATACCTTTTCCATTTTGATGACGTAAAACGGAATGTTTAGAGAAAGACCTACATCACGGGCATCCCGAATGTCTTCTGGGGAACAACAGGATTTTTTAGTGGTATCACAAGCAGGTGCTTCGTATTCCCAAGTCCTAAGGTTGACACCAATGACATCGTAACCTTCTTCCATGAGAAGGCCCGCTGCAACAGCACTGTCTACGCCACCACTCATCGCCACTATGATTTTTTCTTTTTCTTTCACCTTAGTTCTCTTGGTGGATGATCCCGATACGGTTCCGAGAAAAATCCCAAAACAGAGGACGAGTCCTCAAAATACCAAGCCCAATCACCCAACCCTCTTCCTTATCCTTGTCCCCTGATAAATGGAAATTCTCAAGTGAAATTCCTGTTAGAAACTCAACGTTCTGGTAATCTTCCCGAAATCCCGATTTGGCAATGAGAGTCAATGGTTCCATGGACCTCCAGTGGTTCATGCTGAGAATGGAATTCCCTGGCCGAAAGACTCTCCTTTCCCCTAAAAACTCATCGTCCCCTCCTTTGGGTAACAAACTGAGGGAAGCACCTGTATCGATATGGGCATAGGATTGGTAGGATTTTGGGTATTCAAAGGATACAAATGTATGTTCACCTTTCTGTATGGTAGAAAGGATTTTCAATTGGGTGCCCAGGTATGCATCTGGGTGGACACAAAAAGGTGAGTTTCCCGAAAACCAATACAAGTCCTTTTGGTCCCAAAAGATACAAGTCCCGCGGAAGAAATCAAGGCCCACAAGTCCTTGGATGCCTTTGGGTAAAATCCCTTCTCCCCTTCGGATCATCACAACTTGTCCACCAATTTGGAATTCTTTGGAAATGGTAGAATCTGATCCTTCATAAAAACTGATATTAGAACCTGTATCCCATAAAAAAGAAAAGGTTTCATTCCCTGATTGGAACCCAAGGAGTAAAAGGGAAATCCCAGTATCTAACACTTGTATTTTGGTATGCGGAGGAAGGCTTCGAGGAAAACGAAAAGGAGAAGGAATCGTTTCTGATGTTTTGAATTCTTTTTTTGTGGGGGTTGGCAGACACACCCACAAACAGATGCTAAGAGAGACTAAACCAATTTTTTGATACAACGAGAATGTGGGCATCTGGAATAATCTACCGTACAATCTCTGTATTCAATCCCTGTGTTTGCATCTTTTGTTTTGTATTCAATGAAACAAGAGTAAGGTTGGAAGTTGAAGGAAGACAACCCAAGGGCACGGTTACGGATAGATTCGTACACATCTGAGGGAACAGAGGGAGAGAGGTCTTTGAGTAGGTATGCAGGTTCTGCCATACTCTACCCATCGGCTATTTTCCTAATCTTTATAACAAATTGTGCGGTTTCGACCAGAATGTTTGGCTTGGTACAGGGCTTTGTCCGCACGTTCAATGAGGTCTTTATTGTTTCTGTCAGTGGCACGAAAACTAGAAACCCCAACGGAAAGTGTGACTTTTAAGTCTGAACCATCGTTTGGATTTTTGACCACCATCTCTTCCACTGCTTTACGGATTTCTTCGCCTTTGGCAATCGCTTCCTCTTCTGTGGCACCAGGCATCACAAGGCAAAACTCTTCTCCACCATACCGTGCGGGGATATGGTGTCGTTGTGCTTTCCCAATAAGTTGTTTAGCTACTTCGATGAGGACAACATCCCCGGCTTGGTGGCCATAGGTATCATTGAACGTTTTGAATTTGTCCACATCGGTAAATAAAAGCGATAATTTGGTACCTTTTTTACGGCAACGTTCCATTTCTTCTTTGAGTTTGGTTTGGAAGTAGTGATGGATTTTTAAACCCGTCATCATATCCACTGTGGCAAGTTCATAGAGTCTTGCATTGTCCACGGCAATCCCTGCAAGGTTGGCAAGGGTTGTCATAAATTCTTTTTCATCTTCTAAAAATTCTTCGGAAGTCATCTTGTCCCCAAGGACAAGTAACCCATTGACCTTACCCTTCGCATTCAGAGGGACAAGGATTTCTGCTCCCATTTTACGAAGGTACTCAATATCAGGAATTTTGTTTAGGACTTCCATTTGCAGGATTTGGTCCATTGTGATGGCTTTTGGTTTTTCTTCAAAATAATGGATGAGTGGGCTATCGATTTTGATTTCGTAGTTTTGTTCGTCAGTGCTTAACTCAAATCCTTTGATCGATTGGGGTTCTAATTTAAAAATTCCTAGGTCAATTTCTGGCTCAAGATACATGGCGGCATGTAGAGTCTGCAACTGCGCCAAACAGATGTTAAGAATTGCATCAATTAAGTACTTATAGTCTAACGTGGAATTTAATGCACGGGAGATTTCCAGTAGTTGTTTTTGGTCGTAGATTTTTTTTTCGTAATGCTCAAAAACGATATCAGTGTTTTCTTTAAAAGACAAAACGCACCGCCAGAATTCTATATAAGATAGGAATCATTCGTTATATTTGACACATGTAAAGTAAGATTTTGGCGGAAATCGATAAATTTAAACCAGGTTTGGAAATAGAAAGTTTCTTTATTCATTTTGTTGACAATAAACGAATCTTAAAAATAATGGTCGTATACCGCGCGGTGGAGCAGCTGGTAGCTCGTTGGGCTCATAACCCAAAGGCCACAGGTTCGAATCCTGTCCGCGCAACCGTTATTATCCCTTTCCCAATTCTTTACTTCTCTCTGTTGCTCTCCGAACAGCATCCCGAACTGCGGTAGAAAAACCGCCTCGTTCCAAAGCATCCAGTCCATGAATGGTAGTCCCACCAGGGGAAGTCACCCAATTGCGCACTTCCATTGGATGAAGAGTGTGGTCTTTGGAACGTAAGTCACGGAAATACACAAGAGTTCCTTCTATGGTTTCCATCGCAAGAGCCAAAGATTCCTCATAACTGAGACCCTCTTGTAACCCCGCTTCTGCCATAGCTTGCAAAAATGTAAGCACATAGGCAGGACCTGACCCAGACAATCCAGTGACCGCATCCATTAGGGATTCTTTCCCAATGCGGATTGTTTCTCCCATTCCATAAAAAAGTCGTTCGGTATGGGACACTGCCTCGTCCTCACAATAATACCCCATCGCACCACGATTGGAAACAAGAGGTAAATTCGGCATCACTCGTACACAAGTGGATGCCTTCGGAGCGGCATTCACCAACTGTCCATAAGAAATACCTGCTGCAATGGAAACAAAAATCGCAGGTTTCGTAAATTCTCCAAGGACTGGCTCCACAAGATTTGGTTTCACTGCGATCACAAACAAACCTGCTTCCTTTTCTAATGCATCCAAGGTAGAAACCAAACTAACACCTTCGATAGGAGATTGTTTTAGGTTGGGATCAAATGCAAATAGTTTTGTTCCTTGGGCCAAAAGTGCTTTGGCAATGGCTCCTCCCATTTTTCCAAGTCCCACCATCCCAACTGTTTTAAACGGAGTGTGTGCCATAATCCCTTTCTCCAAATATTTTTGATCCAATCCGAACAAAGTTTGATCCAAGTTTTACCGCCAACACATAATCCCCACTCATACCCATAGAAAGTTTTTGGTCTGGAAAATGTTCTTCACGGAACTGAGCCAACTTTGTGAAAACCTCTTTAGTTAGAATGGGATCTCCCGAAGAAGGTCCCATTCCCATAAACCCTTCCCAAACACAATATTCGTTCTGGTATTTGTTTAACTCATCTTTGTTTGTTAGAATCGTTTCTAAACTAAAACCATGTTTGGTATTCTCATTTGTCAGGTTTGTTTGTAAAAAATAACGAATTTTCTTTTTTTCTTTTTCAGCTCGTTTTAATAGTTCACCAAGACTAGAAAAAGATCCCACACCATGTGTATAAGAAAAAACACCAAATAACTTACGCAAGGTTCCTGATTGTACGGGTCCAATGTGATGGACATGTACACTTGATTCTGACTCTGGAAATTCTCCCCGTAATCGAGTGAACTTATCAATGGCTTCTGGGATGTAGTTTTCTCCAAATTCTCGAATTCCTTGGAGGTAAGCTTCCTTCACTACTTCATAGGGTTTCGTTTTGGATACCGCTATGAGTGTTGGAGGATTCCCTTGGGAAAGGGAATTCATTTCGTTTTGGATGGACTGGTATACCGAGATGTAATCTGACACGATTACTTAGCTAAAGCTTTTTCTAAGGAATCAATTCTACGTTCGATCTCCATAAATCGTTTTTCATTTCGATCGTTGGAAGAGTTTAGTTTTTGTTCCACTTCTTTCATCCGAACTTCCAAGGAAGACGAATTACCAGTTTGTTTGGAACTTGTCTTTTTACTCACACTCGTTTCTTTATAAGTCGTGGATTGTGATTTGTGACTGAGTTTGGAATTTGTTTTTTTACGTTTCGACTTTGGACTTACGTTAGAAGTTTCTTTGACAAGTTTTCCTTGTTTTGATTTTAGAACCGTTGTTTTAGGTTCCGAAACGAACTCTTCTTTGTTTTTGAAAGTGACTTGTGGTGTTTCACCCAAAGATTGTTTTTTCACAACTTCCTTTGTGTTCTGCTTTGGAGACTCTTTGTTTTCTTTGGGGGAAATTTGTTCTTCCACTTGGTCTAGTTTTTCTTGTAACCGAGATCCACTGTCTTTTGTGTCTCTAGTTTTGGCACCGTTTGCAACAGAGACAGACCTCGGTCTTTCCGAATCTGGTTCCATATCATCCAAACTCGGAAGGTCAGGGAGTTTGGAACGGTCTTCCCTAGTTTCTCTCGCGTTCGACTCGTCCATAAGATCTTTCGGAGGAGTCATGGAATCGGGTGATTTGGTGATTTCTCGGTCAACCATCTCAACTTCTTTGTTTTTTCCGATGGTTTGGAGTTTTTGGTAAATTTCATTCCTATAGATAAATGCGAAAATGAACGATGAAAGAAGTAGGACCACTAGAATGGCAGTTGTGAGTATTTTCAAATTGTCGCGGCGGCCCATGACGTGCGGATTCCTTTCCTTTGATACGGATAGAGTACACGTTTTTGCGCTTTCGAAAAGTGAGAAATCATGCAGATCATAAAAAAAATCACATTCTTTCTAGGTTTCTTACTGAGTTTTGCCAGTCTTCTGTCTCTTCCGAGACCCCATGACCCAGACGAACTCGGCCGCGTCCAGATTTTAAAATCAGCTCTGGCAATGGACAGTCATTACCTACTCTACCTTGTCGAAGACTTTGAAGGCGAAAGGCCATGGGATTTTTACCGTGTGGATTCCTTTTTGGCCGAAACACAATTTGCCGCCTCCGTTGCCAAATCAGATGCGTTTTTAGAAGAAACAAAATTACTAAAAGAATCAGGTTATCCCAACTTACAAAACCAAACCAGTTTCCTATTACAAAGTTATGTAGAAAACCCACGACTTGACCATTGGGAAATCAGACCAAAAGAACCAGTCCTTCTCCCATTAGGGATGCCCATCCAAGGGATCCTTTGGGTGTATTCTGAAGGTCATCATATCAATTTGAGTATGGGACTCTCACAAAAAAAATCGAAGGACTTGTATTTTGATTTGGGAACTCTCAATTTTGTAGGTTGGCGAAGGCTTGAATTTAAAATCACTTTGCCAAAAGAAAATACGAGGCTCATCCAATCGATGTCGTTTCCTATCTCGTTTTCATCCTTTCGATTAAAAAGTTTGGCTTCTCAAAAAAAAGGTGAGTTCCATTTGTATTTTGATAATCTTTGTTTTGTGATTGATAAACGTACTTTTAGTTATCCAGGTTCGGAAGTAAATGATACTTGGGGTAACAAACGCTAAATGGTATATTTTTTTTACAACATTCTATTATTCAAAATTTGGATCTTATTAAAATTCGTATCCCTCTTCTCCAAAAAAATCCGAACTGAGATTTCCAAACGGAAACGTTCTCTGGATTCTCTGTACAAAAATCCACCCAATGGTAAAACTGTGATCTGGTTCCATTCGGCAAGTGTAGGTGAACTTGACCAAGCAAAAGCATTAGCGGAAACCATACGCCGGCATCGGCCTGAAGTATTTATCATCCAATCCGTGTTTTCCTCTTCCGTAAAAGAATCTGCTTTTTTGGACCCATTGGCAAACTGTTACTTTTATTTGCCTTTTGACTTACCGTTTGCTTATAATAAAATCTTCAAACAATTTCGACCCAAATATTTATTCATCATGGCTTGGGATACATGGCCCAATCTTTTAAAAAAAGCCAATCAGTTTGGAACAAAATCCTATCTTTGTTGTGCTAGTTTGTCTTCCCAGTCTTCCAGGAAAAATCCATTGGTTCGCCTTCTCACCAAATCTTCCTTCCAATACCTTTCTGGAATTTATCCAAGCCACCAATTGATGGCCAAGGAATTTGAAGGTTTGGTTTCCACAGACTCTGACTTTTTAGTTTTAGGAGACACAAGGTTTGAGTCGGTTTGGAATAAATTGGAAACAAAATTTCCAAATCCAATTTTTACTGAATTCGTACAAAAACAAAAAGAGTATCTTTTAACAAACAAACCAGTGATCCTTGGTTCCACGTATCCAATCTGTGAGTCATATTTTTTAAACTATTTAGAAACACATGCAGACAATCATTCCTATTGGATATTCCCTCACCAATGGGAATCCAAACGGATGTTAGAATGGAAAGCTAAACTGCAACGTTATGGGTCAGTCACAGTTTTTTCTGAATTAAAAGAAAATGAACCACTTCCTAAATTTTTACTTTTTGATCTTTTAGGGATTCTTGCTTTTGCGTATCGATATGCTAGTTTTGCTTACGTAGGTGGTGGTTTTCACAACCGAATCCACAATACCATTGAACCTGCTGCCTTAGGCCTTCCCATCATCACAGGTCCAAGAATCCAAAACGCACCAGAAGCACTCGTTATGCAAGAATTAGGTGGTCTTTTCAAAACGGTATCAGAATCAGATTTTTGTTCCCATTTTTATGAACTGACAAAAAACAGCGAACTTAGGGAAAAGATGGGAAGTATCAATCGAAACTTTGTTGTAGAAAATAGAGGTGCATCGGAAAAGATTTATAACCGAGTTTTTCCGTATGACAAAATCTAAAATTGCCGCTGTTTCACTCAATACAACCCCACTTGATTTTTTAGGCAATTTTGAAAGTATCGTTTCTGCCATCCAAAACAAAGAATCAGAAGATGCCGATCTCATCCTGTTTCCAGAACTTTGTATTTCAGGTTATGGTTGTGAAGATGCGTTTTACCGCCCAAGTCTTTGGGAAAAATCAATTGATGTTGTAAATAAACTCAAAACCATTTCGCCCAAACAAGTGGTAGTGGTGGGCCTTCCTATTTTTGTGGATTCCTTTTTGTACAACTGTATGGCGGTTTTATACGATGGCAAAATCCAGGCCCTTGTACCAAAATTCAATTTGGCAAATACAGGCGTACACTATGAACGTCGATGGTTCCACTCACCTCAATCCTTTACAAACAAACGAATCACAATCGGTGATGCAGAAATACCGTTTGGTCATTTTTTGTTTTCCATGAAAAACTTCACGTTCGCGATTGAAATTTGTGAAGACAGTTGGTCAACACTCAAACCATCTATGTTTTATAATTTATCGGGTGTGGATGTGATCCTTTCACCAGGTGCTTCCCATTTTGCGATGGGAAAACAAAATACTCGTAGGCAAATTTTTAAAGAAACAAGCCGTAACCAAAACAATTTACAAGTATTTACCAACCTCTGTGGGAATGAATCGGGAAGGATCATCTTTGAAGGAGGGGCATTTTTTTCCTCTTGTGGTTCCCTCTTAAAAGAAGGTCCAAGATTACACTTCACTCCCTTTGCCATCACCAGTATTTCCTTCGATCCAAATGAAACCAGGGCATCCAAAGCGAGGAATTTACGAGAACCAAGTCCCAATCCCAATGGAGACGAATTCACCACAATCTCCTTAAAACCAAAGGGACAACATGTGAAAGAATCTAGAGAGTTTTTCCAAATTGTAGACAAACGTGGGGAAGAGAAGTTAGCGAATACGGTTTCGGCAGAATCCTTAAGTCATTTTGAAGAATTCACAAAAGCGGTTTGTCTGGGATTATTTGACTATTTACGAAAATCCAAAACAAAAGGGTATACACTTTCGCTTTCTGGTGGAGCTGATAGTGCAACCTGTGCCTTACTTGTCTCCACCATGGTAACCATTGCCAAAGAAGAAAATGGTGAATCCGTTTTCACCAAACTAGGGTTAATGGAGAAAAATCTACTAGTTACTTTGTACCAAAAAACAAAGAATAATTCACCCATTACTGAAGAAATTGCAAAAACCTTAAGTGAAGAATTGGGATGTGAATACCATTCCATATCCATTGATGAAATTGTTTCCAGTTCTGTTTCCATCATTGAATCAGTAAAAGGAACCAAACTCACTTGGAAAGAACATGACTTAGCCTTACAAAACATCCAAGCAAGGGTTCGTTCTCCTCTCATTTGGTTACTTGCAAACTTAAATGGACATCTCCTACTCTCCACAGGGAATAGAAGTGAAGCAGCTGTTGGTTACACAACAATGGATGGAGATTCTTCGGGATCCATAGCTCCCCTTGCAGGTGTGAGTAAGGAATTTTTACTTGATTGGTTAGATGATATCCAAAAGGGAAACAATCGATACATCACTCCCAAACATTCCATTCAGATGTTACGAAATACAAAACCAACTGCGGAACTGAAACCTCTCGCCGAACACCAAGAAGACGAAAAAGATCTCATGCCATATCCCATCCTCAATTCCATTGAACGGAAATTGGTGTATTTGGGAATGGATGAATTTAATGTTTTGGAAGAATTAAAAAGAGAATTCCCTTGGGAACCACAAGACAAATTATTCAGTTTTGTACAAAAATTCAAAAAACTATTTGGAATTTCCCAATGGAAAAGAGAAAGGCTCCCTCCCTCTTTCCATTTGGATGAGTATGGACTTGATCCTAAATCGAGTTACCGGTATCCAATCCTTTCGAACGAAACTTAAGTAGGTGGCGGAAGTCCCGCTTTTTCATAGGCACTCGCTGCTTCTTTTTCGATTTGTTCGTTTTGGAATTGGATGTTTTTTAAAATTTCCTGGAACTTTTTATCCATTTCAGGATCATCCCCACCTTGTGATTCGATGAGATAATTGATGATCTCTAGTCGATCCTTTCCTTGTTTCCGAACATGACCGTAATACGTAGTTAAATCAGAAGCATTCGCATTGCCACCAAACACAGAGTTTGTGGCTCTAGTGAGTTTCTGATTGAATTCAGTTTGTTTTTTCTTTTCTTCTGCCGTCATTCGTTTGGGAATGAGGTCATTGTCTGGGAATTGTTCTCTTAATTCCTCAAAGGCTTGCATTGCCTCAGGAGGATAGGGTTTCCCTGTTTGTGGGTTGATTGGAATTTCACCCGATTCTCCAGCCGCAATATTTGGGTCGTCTTCATACCGCATCCCACCCGCATTATAATAATCGGAATCGAAGATGGATCCGGATTCTTCCCCACGAACCCCGAGTCGGTTTGTCCCCTTTGGGTTCGATGGCCCACCACCTAAGAAGGAAAGCGCAACAGAACCTTTTTCTTTTTTACGACGGATCTCGTCTTCATCCTCTCCACCGAGCATAAGGAGGATGAGAAAAAAAAGCCCAATGAGGGAAATGGAGACAAAGAGTAATTTTTTTTGGATTCCCATAGATTGAATTCCTGAAAACTTGGAAGGGAAACGAGAAATAGAATGCGTTTTCCCTCTTTACATCCAATTTACTATATCTGCGTATCTTTTCTCTCTTTTTTTCATTGCGGAGTGAACACAGACACCCCGGTAGCCCCATTTGTATTTTTGGTGCCACCCAATGTCCCACAGCTCCTTTCCGTAGTCGCCGTGAATAGTAATATCACAAACGACTTCCAAACTGATATTCTCAATTATAATGCCGACCCTAGACCTGAATACATTTTGAAATACTATGTAACAAACAGGGAACCACAGTTTGTTGGCTATAATTTGTATGTGACAACCGCATTCCCTGGGATCATCCAAACCGTCCAAGGAGAATGGTTAGAAGATGGGGTACAACCCAGTTTCCCTCATTTGCCCTATGAAGCTTCCACTTCTTCTAGTCGGATCATAGCCAAACGGATTCGGTTTGCCGTGCCACCTCCTGGGACTGAATTTTTCCAAAAATGCCAAATCTACAACTTCACTTTACGTGCCATGCTGACAGGGGGTCTCATTTCCAACCCATCCGCATCTGTGAGCACATGTGCCATTCCCAACCGAGTGAATGACATCCAGACCCTTTGTTCTGTTGGTGTAGGTTGTAATACTACTACCTGTTCCAATCCTGCTTGTACGACTCCGTCGTCCTGTGCGTTAGGAACTGCCTGTAACCCTTGCACCAAGGGGAATAACGATTTGGGTTGTACTTGTCCTGCGGGACAATCTCCTCCTGGGTGCCAGTACGTTGGCCCATAAACGCGAATCCGGAAATTTATATGTAGTGGCAACTCCCATTGGGAATATGGGAGACATCACCCTTCGTGCCATTGAAATTTTCAAAGAAGTGGAACTTGTGCTTTGTGAATCCACAAAGGAAACAAAGTCTCTCTTTCACAAACTCGGGATTGTGACTCCAGTCCTTGCCCTTTACAAAGACCACTCCGAATCCCCTTATGCCAATGTCCTCGACCAGTTGAAAAAAGGGAAATCCATGGCTCTCGTTTCTGATGCAGGAACTCCTGGTGTATCCGATCCAGGAAGCCAAATGGTTCGAACCGCCAGGGAAAATGGAATTCCGATCATTCCTGTTCCAGGTGCTTCCGCCTTAACTGCGTTACTCTCAGTTTCTGGGTTCCAAGTGAATCCTACTTATTTTTTAGGTTTTCTCTCTGAAAAACCGAGTAAAAAACGCCGAGAATTAGAGAAGGCGAAGGAAATCGAAGGACTGATTGTCTTCTATGAATCTGTCCACAAACTCCCAAGATTGTATCCTCTCCTCGAGGAATTGTACCCTGAAACAGAGGTCCTTGTGGGAAGGGAGTTGACAAAGGCCTTCGAAGAGGTACTTTATTATGCAAATCCTAGGGAATTGGCAGAAAAACCGCCCAATGCGAAGGGAGAATTTGTATTTCTCTTAAACCATCGAAAAAAATCACTTAAGGGAAATTCAGATTCCTCCGATATGTGATGTAGGAAGAGGACTAAATATATGAACATCGATAAAGTAGGTCGAGTTGGTGGTTACGGTTACGAACCTAAAAAACCACAAGGGCCAAAGGAAACAGAATCCCAAACACCGGTAGATACAATTTCGATCTCCGATGCGGCTAAAAAAATTGCTTCGGAAGCAAAACTCCAAGCAGAAGTAAAACAAATTGCAAAACAAATTGTTCAAGCTCCTCCAGAAGAGGATCGCACTGAAAAAATCAAAGCGATCAAAGAACGATTGAAAAACGGAGACTATGACACTCTTTCACCAGAGATGTTAGATAAAATTTCCGACCAAATTGCAACGTCTTTCCTCGGACAACAGTAAAAAGGACAGGTGGTGAGGGATCCTTTTTTATTGTCCTCTCCGAGGATTTCTCACGCTTCGCTTATTCATAGTTAGGGGATCATTATGCCAGTTCTCCCCGAATGGATCAATTTTCAATTTCCTCCAAAAATACATTTCGAAATCGATTGTGGTTATAAACTCGGTTCCTTTGTCAAAAACATTGGATCAAGAGTTGTACTCATCACCACACAAAAAGAGTTAGAGAACTCAGAAGAACTTTCCATCATCAAAACAAGTTTGGAAAAACACGCAGAAGGTGTAATCATTTATGACGACATCGTTG
Source organism: Leptospira limi (assembly GCF_026151395.1). NCBI lineage: Bacteria > Pseudomonadati > Spirochaetota > Leptospiria > Leptospirales > Leptospiraceae > Leptospira > Leptospira limi. The sequence continues at coordinate 1,990,786 of NZ_JAMQPV010000001.1, read as the reverse complement.
ACCGTGTTCATTTCAAAGACTTGGATACTTGTGCTCATTTTTTACGAATCTCCAATGCTGATTGTGTTGTAGCTTATGGTTCCTTTGAATCGATGAACGCTGGTAAAGCGGCATCTCTACTCGCAACAAACGATTTGTTTGCGGAAGAACTTTTAGTTGGAAGAAAACAACCGAAAAAAAAGGGATTACCTCTTGTGGTTGTGCCTACAAAACCCCTACTCGGAAATGAATGTTCTCCATTTTTTTCCATTGTAGACGACAAAGACAAAAACAGAAAGTACTTCGCTCATGAATGGGCTTTCCCAGAACTCATTGTTTCTGATCCTAAAATTGGAGCTGGTATGTCAAGTTCGGAGACGGCAAAAACTGGAATCTCCATTTTATCAGCAGCAGTCGATAGCATTCTTTCAAAGTATGCAAACGAAATCACTTCTTCTACTGCGTTACGTTCGATCGAACTCATTTCCAAAAACATTGTACCTGCCATTCGAGAACCAAGAAACTTAGGACCGAAAAACTCCATTTATGCGGCAAGTTTACTTGCAGGGATTGCACAATCCACAAGTAGCCTTGGTTTGTGTTATGCACTTTCTTTGGCAGTCACAACTGTTACCAATTTAGATATTTTTCAAAGTATGTCGATTCTACTCCCACACGTCATGGAATACAACCTGACTTCTTCTGCAGGTAAGTATGTAATGATCGCAAGAGCCCTCGACGAAGATGTGACAAACATTTCTGTCATCGAAGCGGCGATCAAAGCAGTGGAAGGGATCCGAAAAATTTATCTTGAGTTACGGATACCACAACGTCTCTCTGAGTATGAAGTGAAAAAAATCGACTTACCTGGGATTGCGACACTAGCTGCCACGTATTCATTTCTTGATTGTCTTCCAAGAGAACTTCCGAAAAATGAAATCGAAACCATCCTAGTGGCTGCGTTTTAGGAAGATTTTGATCCAACTCACTGAATTTGAACAAAAACTCTTAGAAACATTTTCCTTAAGTGATAGAGATGCAAGGCGTTTGCAAAGGGTAATCCAAGACCTTTCGATTGTGGTTGGGATGGAACACGAAGAGATCTTTGACTTTATGCGTTTTGGTGTGGACCAGGAATTGGAAATTTTGAAAAAAGATTACAACTGGGAACACTTTCGCATTCGTATCCAAAAGAAATTAAAAAAATCCCCTCCTGTTTGATTTACCACCAAGGTTACAATTACCATTTTTATCTAGCCGATTTGGATTCTGTTGCCCGTTTTGTGGCGTCACCTGATCCCTTTTACCCCATTCCCATAAAAAAAATCCCAACACTCCCTTCTGTATCCACTGATCCTATTGTATTCCCTCGTTTTTTATACAAACTTCACTATGCCCGCCAAACCTATGAAAGGATAGCTGTCTCTACCCCACCCTACTACAATAGCCCCGACCAAAAAACGGATTTTTTCCAAAAAACAAAACCTGGGTTTTTTCCCACCAAACGTAAGATTGGTGGAATGAAACAAACCAAATCAGAGTTGGTACGAAGTAAACGAGACAAGTTCAACCAAACAAAATACCTATCTCTACGAGACATCGTAAACCCAGAGTATGATGAATCCATGGTGCTAAAGGAAATTGATTCCTTGTATATGGACAAAAAAAGTAAACTCTACCTCAATCGTTTGGTTGCGATCCTTTATTCGGGAACCAAAGAAGAAGAATTAAAAATTGTAACGAACCTCTTTCGGTTTGAAACAGATTTTGCATATTTTTTAATCAAACAAATGTTCACGGTAGAACTCATTCCCCTCATCCATGGACTCTTTTTACAGGAGATACTACGAACACACGATGAAAGGTATTTCCATTTTATTTTACCCAAACTTTCTCCACCTGTTTTAGCAGTGATTCGAAGATCCATTTCCAAAAACAAAATGAAACAAATTGAATCCGCACCGAAAGTCAAACCACCAGAAGGGGAAGATTTAATATCCATCATCGAATCAGAACTCTACAAACAATTTGCAAGGAATTTGTATTATGAAGAAGGAACCATCCTCACGTACCGAGAAGATGGGGAAGAAAATGCGAAAGAAACCATCCTGTTTGAGGATTCCAAACGATTTGATTTTTGTGTGTGTGGTGAGTTTTTAGAATTTTATGGAAAAACAAAAACCAAACTATTTTTCAAAACTAAAGAATGGATTGATACCATGCGATTTGATTTTTTCATCACACGAAAAGAAATCGAAACAAAGGAATTCCATCGATTGCCGAAGGACCTCATCCTTGAAATTCCCTATTATGAAACAGGTTTATTCCTTGTAGGTGCTGGGATTACCAAACCAAAACAATGTTTTGAATTTTCACTGTTATGGTTTGATTACTAATTAGTTTCCTGTTTTCACCCTAGCAATTGCAGAATTCCATTTATCTATTTCTTCTTTTCGTTCTGCATCTTTCATTTTGGGTGTGAACTGAGTGGTTTTGGTTTCTTCTTTGCGTAGGTGGGCTACTGATTTGAAAAACCCTCGTTCAAGACCAGCTAAGTAGGCAGCACCAAGAACCGTCGTATCCACGTTTTTTGGTCGGATGACTTTTGTTCCTAAGATGTCTGCTTGGAATTGCATAAGCCATGCATTCGAAGTTGCCCCACCATCTACTCGTAAAAACTTCAGTGGTTTTCCCGTTTCCTTTTCCATAGCATTGGCTAGTTCATAGGATTGTAAGGCGATTGCTTTTAAAGCAGCCCTTGTGATCTGGGCAGGTGTTGTGTCACGAGAGAGTCCAAAGATGGCTCCGCGTGCCTCTTGGTCCCAATGCGGAGCACCAAGTCCCGCAAAGGCAGGAACAAAAACAACATCATCTTTTGTTTTAATGGACTTCACCAATTTTTCGGAATCCTTGGAATATTTAAAAAATTCTAAATTGTCCCTTAGGAATTGAACAACAGCTCCTCCAATAAATACGGATCCTTCTAAACAATACACTGTTTTCCCTTCAGGACCGAGAGCCAGTGTGGTGATAAGGCCTTGGTTCGAAATTCGAAATTCATCCCCCACATTGAAGAGTAAAAAACATCCTGTTCCATAAGTGTTTTTGGCTTCCCCTGGTTCTGTACAGAGCTGCCCAAAAAGGGCACCTTGTTGGTCACCCACAAGGGAAGAGATTGGAATTCCATCTGGGATGGATTTAACATTGGAAGTAAAACCAAATAGATTTTTGGAATTGTATGCCTTGGGTAACATTGACATAGGAACTTTTAGGATCTTACAAAGTTCTTCGTCCCATTCCTTGGTTTGGATATTGAAGAGTAAAGTACGGGATGCATTCGTATGATCGGTTTTGTGTTCTTTGTGACCTGTGAGTTTGTACAATAACCAAGTATCGATGGTTCCAAATAGAAGGTCTCCTCGTTCGGCCCTTTCTCTTGCTCCTTTAACATTATCGAGGATCCATTGGATTTTGGTTCCTGAGAAATAAGCATCGAGCACAAGTCCTGTTTTGTTACGAAAGTTAGAATCTAAACTTTGTTTTTTTAAATCCTTACAGATATCCGATGTCCTACGGCATTGCCATACGATCGCATTATAAACTGGTTTTCCCGTTTTTTTATCCCAAACAACAGATGTCTCTCTTTGGTTTGTGATACCAATCGCAATCGCATCTTTGGGATTTAGTTTTCCGTTTTTGATCGCAAGGGCGATAAGTTTTTGTGTTTTTTGCCAGATCTCTTCTGGGTCATGTTCGACCCAACCTGGTTTTGGATAGTATTGTTTGAATTCTTGGTAAGCAGACGAAATCACTTTCCCTTTGTCATTAAAACAAAATGTTCGAATCCCAGTTGTCCCCGCATCAATCCCGATGATGTAATTTTTTTTTGCCATTTTATACCTCTATTTCCAAACCTTCATAAGCCATAATGATTTCTAATTTTCCATGTGGATCAAACATCTCTTTATACTTTAACGCACGTAAGTATACCAAATCTAACTTCTCATCATCATAAGAAGGATCATGGTGGAACATCACTAGTTTTTTTACTTTTGCCCGAAGGGCAATGTCTGTGGCAATGGATGCCGAACTATGGCCCCAATCAATTTTTTGTAATGATTCTTCAAATGTATATTGTGTATCAAAAACTAAAACATCTGCATCTCGGAAATAATCGATGTAAGTATCGATGTTTTCCATTTCTTCTAAGTTAAACTCAGCATCGGATGCAAAGATGATCGATTTCCCATCTTCTGTAAACCGATAGGAAAAACTCCCACCAGGATGGCGCACTGCTTTACTAAAAGCCTGGATGTTTGGGCCAAGGGAAACAACCTCTCCTTCTTCGATGAATTGAAAGGTTTTTTTAGCAGCATAATGATCAAAGGAAACAGGAAAATGTGTGAATACAAATTGGTGTTCTAATCTTTTTTCTGCATCACTCATGGACGAAATGAACTCAAAATGATTTCCCGGCAAAAACAGAGGAATAAAAAAAGGTATACCTTGGATATGGTCCCAATGTGTATGAGTGAGTATCCAATAGGCATGCCCCACTCCCTTTCCAAATTGGGATGACATCATTTGGTTTCCAAGTTCCCGTAATCCAGTCCCACCATCGATGATGATGAGAGTTCCCTCTTTGTCACGAATTTCAACACAAGTCGTATTACCACCGTAAGTCGAAGATGAGGAAAAACTTAGCGAATTTAAAAAACTATGAATACTTTGTTCGTTTTGGATGTCGGTTGGACTTGCCAAAGAGAGAATTTTTTCGATTTTATGTTTTACGTTTTCTGGCCGGATGGGTGAACCTATGGAACCTCGAACACCCCAAAACTTAATTTTCATTGCTCTTTTTCTAGAGTCCTTTTTGGAAAAATCAAACGTTTTTTGATTGTATTTCCTCTTTCAGATGTTGTCTTAACTGAAGTTATGTTTCAATTCGAAATCAAACGAGAGAATTCAAAAGCCATCATCGATCTGAATGGTTCCTTATCATTAAGGGACACACCCAAATTAAAATCGGATATTAAGGAATTGATCGATTCAGATTCGGTCACAGAACTGGTTTTCGATTTCCAACATTTAACGTATCTGGATTCGTCGGGAATCGGAATCCTACTTCACACTTATAGTTGGACAAAAGAAAAAAACAAAAAAGTAAAAATGGTCCATCTCTCGAGTGAAATCAGAACCATTTTTAGTGTCGCAAATTTATTAGAAATTTTCCAAGTCGAATGAATTACACTCGGTAGTCTTGGATGGTTTGGATGAGGAAAGATACTATCCCCGAAAATACATAAAATCCAACTGCACCATACATAACATAGGGCCATCGGTAAAATCCAATAGCAAACAAAATGAGTCCCAAACCAAAGAGGCTTATGCCTAATTTTTTCCAAGAAAAAAGTCCACGCATTGCCACCTGGGGTTTGCTGTATCGTAATGTGGAAACCATAAGTAATGCTGTGATCACAAAAAAGGTAACAGCAGTCCATAACGGCACTTGGGATACCGAAAAAACTAGAGGGAAAATTCCAATCACAACACCTGCCACAGGAGAAGGGAGTCCATTAAACGACTTTGGATCATGTGCAACATTGAACCTTGCCAATCGGTAGGCAGCACAAATAGGATACAATGCCGCGATGAACATTCCAAGTGGCAGATAATCTGGTTTATCAAAGATATCGAGTTTGATATCAAAAAAGAACATTTTATACGCTAAAAAACCAGGTGCAATTCCGAATGTGGTAAGGTCTGCAAGACTATCTAAATCAGCTCCGAGTTCACTCGTACAATTGAGAGCTCTCGCAGCCATTCCATCAAAACCATCGAATAACGCAGCTAAGATGATAAATACTCCTGCTAAGGAATACAATTCATGTGCATTTGGTTGGTTTGGGTTTGTCTCAGAGACAAGTAACATGGAAACAAAACCTAAAGTAAGGTTTCCGAGGGTTAATGTATTGGGGATCCAAGTTAATTTTAGTTTCATAGTATTTGTTCAAAGTTTCGTTTTGGACTGACTTTAAAATCGAGTCCTACAAATTTTTTTTCTTTCCAAAAATGGTATCCAAGACATGCCACCATCGCTCCGTTATCCGTGCAGTAAATTTTTTTTTGGGGGTAATACAATCGAAACGCTCGATTTTGAGCTTCCAATTGGAGGGTAGACCTAAGTGTTTCATTCGCGAGCACTCCCCCGGCGGCAACAACTGTTTTGATTTGGGTTTTTTCGATCGCTTTTGTTATATTTCGTACCACTAATTCAAAGGCTGTTTTTTGAAAATAGTAAGCAATTTTTTCAATGGGAGCTGTGCCTGTTAGAGACTTCAGGTAATACAGTACTGCTGTTTTTAAACCGCTGTAGGAGAATCGAATGGTATCCGGTGTGTCTTCTTTTAATAACTTTGGAAGGGGACTTTTTTCTCCTTTGGGAATTTCATAGGAAGATGCCATTTTTTCAATGATGGGACCACCTGGGTAAGGTAAACCCAAAATGGCACTGACCTTATCAAACGCTTCCCCAAGAGAATCATCCCTTGTATCGGCAAGTAATTCCAAATGGCCAAAACCTTTATAGATGTAAATGGATGTATTCCCGCCCGAAAGTAGGACACCTAACCACGGGAATGCGGGCAAATCATTTTCGAGTCCAATCACCGTTAAGTGTGCCTCTAAATGGTTCACAAGAACAATGGGGATGGAATGCACAAGTGAGATACACCTGGCCAGTTGTGCTCCAATCATAAGAGACCCAACAAGACCTGGATAACCTGTCACAGCAACATATTGCAAATCAGAGAACTTCAAATTTGCTTCTTCCATACAAACTGAAAGAAGTGAATTTATTTTTTCCAAATGTGCGCGAGAGGCAATTTCAGGAACCACTCCCCGATAAGGAGAATGGGTTTCAATTTGGCTGTATACTTTGAGTGAAACTAATTCTTTGCCATCTTTGACAATGGCAATTGAAGTTTCATCACAACTGGATTCAATCCCAATTCCATAAACCATTTATTTCAATAGGTTAATTGCTTCTGATAATTGAATGTCCAAGTCAAGTCTTGGTTTTGATTGGGAAGAACCCATTCTCATTTCATTGAATAAAAATATACGTATCACAGAATCTGAAATCTTCAAATTTTCCTTTTTAAGGATCTCTTTAAAATCGGTGATTGAGGTATCATTAAATTCGGAATGAGATTCTAAAAAAGGTCGTATTAAGTTTTTCTTAAATAGTTTTTCCAATGCATACTTTTCGTCTTCATTGGCAGAAACTGGATTGATGACATGGTCTGGAGTGATTCCTATTCCATGGATGGAAATCCCTGATGGTGTATAGTATTTTTGAATTGTGATCGCAACACCAGCGCCAAAGGATAAAGGAATAATAGACTGAACACTTCCTTTTCCAAAACTCTGAGTTCCAACTATTAACGCTCGTTTGTTGTCTTTTAAAGCTCCAGCTAAAATTTCGGATGCACTCGCAGACCCACCATTGACCAAAATGGCAATAGGCAAATCCAGGAATTTTAAATCACGATTTTCCGATTTAAAACTTTTAATGAGAACTCCCCCTCTTCCTTTTACAGAAACAATGTCTGAATTGGGAGGAAGGAACAAATCTGCTAAATCAATTGCTAAATCAAGGAGTCCACCTGGATTCATTCGAAGGTCGATGACAAGTTTTTTGGCACCTGAGTCTTTTAAGTTTTTAACTGCAGCTGCAAACTCTTTGCCTGTATCCTTCCCCATAAACTGAACGAGTTTGATGTAACCGGTTTCTTTTTCAGGAAGGTAAAAGGAACGTAAAAAACGAATTTGGATGAGTTCTCTCACTAAATTGACAACAAAAGGCTCTTTTAATCCTTTCCTTTCAATTTTCATGGAAATCGAAGTTCCCACATCGCCTCGCATCATGGCAAATGATTCTGATTGGGATAATGATTTTACTGGTTTTCCATTGATTTCAATGATTTTGTCCTGTGGCAAAAGTCCAGCCTTCCAAGCAGGAGTTCCTTCAATCGGTGCTACAATGACAAATGCATTTTCTTGGTAGTTGAGTTCGACACCAATGCCACCAAAACTCCCTTTGGTTTCGTTTTGAAGTTCTTTAAATTCATCTACATCGATAAAACGAGTGTGTGGGTCACCTAAACTATGTAAGGCACCTTGGATCGCTCCAATGTATATTTTTTTCTCTTCTTGGGGTTCCACAAAGTCGTTTTCGATATAAGCAACAACTTCATGTAAGATTTGTAGGTATTTTTCACCATCAGAAGAAATGGCTTTTACTTTTTCAATGCTGAGGAAAAAAACAATTCCTAACAGAGACAAGGTGACACTTAACCACAAAAAACGTTCTGAAAATTTCACTTTATTCATTTCCATAAATTGACTCGTATAATGCCTGATTCTCTTGTTTTAACATTTCTTTTGCCTCAGGGACAGACAAACGATACACATCACATGCTTCTTCGAATAGTTGCACGTCTGATGGAGTTGGTCGTTTGGTATCTGCCATCAGTCCCGTTTGGATTCGATTTTGAGCAAATCGTTCCAAAACACGTTTTAAATCATAAGCATTGATTTCTTGTTTTTTGGGAGCACAACTGACAAGGAAAAGGGAGAGTGTGATACAGGCGAGTGAGAAGAGATGTTTCGACATCCCTTCTAGGATCAAAGGAAACCTACTCTTGGTCAATCAGTAAATACGATAGAGACCTATGAGTTTTCCAATTATCGTTGCTTTCTTTGTGCGAATGGGTTTGAGTTTTGCGTTCCGAGGTTCTAGTCGGATCATGTCTGGTTCTTTGTAAAACACCTTAAGAGTGGCTTCATTATCAATCATGGCCACAACAATTTCGCCATTCCTTGCCGTATCTTTTTTCTGGATGATGGCAATGTCCCCATCACTGATCCCTGCTTCCACCATGGAATCACCTTTTACTTTTAAGGCAAAGGTTCCCGGTTTTGTTGCCAAATCATCTGGGACGGCAATGTATTCTTCAATGTTTTCTTCCGCAAGGATGGGATTTCCTGCTGCGACTTGGCCAAGGAGAGGGATACCAGAAGCACGAACAAGGAGAGCTTCGTCGGCATTTCCTTTCAAAAGTTCGATGGCACGGCTTTGGTTTTTGGAAGTGCGGATATAACCCTTTTTTTCAATTGCCTTTAGGTGGTCGTAAGCACCCTTTGCAGTAATTCCAAATTGGTCACCAATCTCACGGATGGTAGGGGGAAATCCCTTTTCTCGGACCGTGTCCGAGATGTATTGTAAAACAGATTCTTGTTTTTCCGTGAGGTCTTTCATACTAAACAGATAAATAGGAAATAGGCGTTATGTCAACAAAAAACTAGTGATTATAGTTTCAAATATTCACTTTTTAAGACAAAACTTCCCTCTTCGACAATAGCCTCTCCCGATCCAACACCATCTGTCACTTCTACCCAATTGTCATACGTTTTCCCGATACCAATTTTTTTTGCTGAGAAAGAACCATCCGGATTTCTAACAAAAATAAAGTTTTCGCCTTCGATTTTATGAATACAGTTGGCGGGAATCACCTTTGCTTTGTTTACCGATGATGTAACCATTGCGCCAACAACGGTTGCTGTAACACTTTGTCCAGGTCGTAATCTACCTTTTGAGTTTCGTACTTCCAATCGTATCTCTGCAGTTTTTTTCACAGGATCAATGATATCACCAACATGAGATACAACTGCTTTTAATGATTCATCCTTAGATCCAATCGGAATCACTTTTGCTTCATTTCCCACACGTATAGAAGCTAAATCTTTTTCATACACTTCTAAATTAATCCATAACACTGATAAATCGGCAACAGTAAATAAGTTATCACGTGCATTGACTGCTTGGCCAATGATCGCTTCCCTTTCTGTGACTGTACCAGAGATGGGAGTTCTGATGTATAAATTTTTGGAATTGTATTTCCCAGCTTCTAAATTTGCGATTTCAGTTTCATTTAAACCTAGGTTTTCTAGGGCATTCCGAGATGTTTCCATCTCTGCTTTTACAGACTTATAATCCATTAGAGACATTTCATATTCTTTGGCAGAAGTTACTTTTCGTTCATACAAATCTTTTGCACGATCAGCTTGTACTTTTAATGCTTCGAGTCTTGCACGAGCTTTTAAATAAGCAGCTTCAGTAGTACCTAAGTCAACTGATTGAATGGATGCAAGTGCTGTACTTTTTTTTACGTATTCACCTTCTTTTACGAAAACTTGTACGATTCTACCATTCACACGGGAACCTACTTTTGCCACATTATTCATGTCATACGAAACGGTTCCAGGGAGTTGTAATTCTTCTTCTAAAGCTCTTTCCTGTAAATAAACCACAGAAAAGGGATGGTTTTTTTGGATTTCATTGGAGATGATAAATTTGGATTTATCCTCGGTGAGTGCCTCTGTTTTTTTTCCAGCTCCAAAGAACTTTGTATAACCAAAATACAACACACTTCCAAGTAATACGAGAATACCAATATTTCTGATTTTTTTTAAATTCAATTCATTTTGCATGTTGGCCTAAAACTCCGAGTTATCCATTTTTCCTATGGATGCTTTATATCCTTCCAAAGCGTTGTAATAAAGGTAAATGATTTCATAATAACTTCTAAGCACACTAAGATAGTTTTTTTCGGCTTCCAAAAACGTAACTAAATTGGATGCACCACGAATGTATGCAAGCCTCGATTTTTCTTGCACTTCTTTGTTTTTTTCTAAGAGTCCCATCTTCTGGTAATCTAGCAATTGTGACTCTCTTGCTTGTAATTCTTTGATGGCAGCAGAAATTTCAGATAAAATCTCATTTCGTTTCGCATCTACATCAAATCCTAATTTTTTATAAGATTCTTCTGATTTTAAGATCTCACCTTGTTTCCTATCAAACAGTGGAAGAGGAGTGGCCGCATAAACACCTGCAACGTTTTCATTTCCCTTATTTAAAAACTCTACCCCAAGGGTCAGTGGAGGGATGATTTCTCTTTTTTTGAGTTCAATGTTCATTCGTTCACGTTGTTGTCTGATTTTTAAAGCAACTAGGTCTGGTCTCTCCTCAATATCAAAATCGTTGAGGTCAATCCCAAACTCCTTCGTGGAGATAAATTCTAACCTTCCTTTAATATTGAGTGGAGAATTGATATCTGAAATTCCGATCAACACTCGCAAGTTTTTAACAACTTGAGCGCGAAGGATCCTTGCATTTCGGTATTCTCTTTCAATTTGAACTCTTTCCAGAGCCAAACGATCATACTCTAAAAACGAAATATCTCCTTTCTCAGCACGTAACTTCGTTAAGTCGAGAAGGTCTTGGTAATTTTCCAAAAATTCTTTTTGGTAATTAATCTGTTCTGTAACATATAAATAAGTCCAAAAATTTTGGCGTAGGCGTAACCGAAACAAACGATCAAAATCCCGAAAACTAGCAATCGTTGCCAAAAACTCTTGTTTGGCTACCTTTTCACGTTGTGGGATCACACCACTCATATCAAAAGGTTGGTTGTAAATGACCGATGTTTCCGGAAGACCAGTTGCTGCTTTGGAAGAGGCACCCATAAACTGCTGTTGCATATTCACAATGGGATTGTAATACAAACTGGCAGTGATCACATCACCACGAGCCATACCAATATTTTGTTTTTCTCGCAAATACAGTGGATTACTTGCTACAGCAAAATTTTCTAACTCGTCCAAATTCCATTTTTCTTTGGAATCCTGGGCTCTTGAATCTTCTCCCAAATAAAACAACTCATCCTTTGAATGTAATTCATATACAGCTTTTTCTTTTGAAAAAACTGCAGTTGTCATGAATCCCAATAATAGAATGAGTAGATATCTAATTAAATGCTTCATACAGTTACAAATTTTTTGATATAATCCTCTATACCATATTGAATGACTTTGATCGCTTCAGCACGATCATAAACTTCTGTTATTTCGACTGTTCCCGTGGAAGGAGAGTTCGGATCTAATTTATAAGTTAGAAAATAATGGTGGAGTTTGTTGATGAGTGCTTTTGGAACTTCTGAAATCTCTTTGATTTGACCAAATACTTCATCTCCTTTGAGTACAGCGACAATTTTGTCATCCGCTTCCCCTTTATCAATCATACGCAATCCACCAATCGGAATCACAGTAAGGATCATATTACCATGGGTGATTGGATTTACACTTAATACACAAATATCAATTGGATCTCCATCACCCACAATATCAGGCCTTCCCACTACATCCGAACAATGTTTGCCCGAAGCTTCACCAGAAAAAGTGCGAGGGATAAATCCATATAAAGTAGGAGAACGGTTACTATACTTTTGTGGTCGGTCTACACGAATGAAACCAGATGCTTTATCAATTTCATATTTCACTGTGTCTTGCGGAGTCAGTTCAATAAAAACATCTAACTCATCAGGAGCTTTTGGTCCTAACTCCAATCCATGCCAAGGATGTGCTACGTAATAATTTGGTTTCATTTATGTCCTCTTTCGTTTTGTTTTTTGATTTTGTTTTGATTGTTTTGGTTCTTCTTCATCTTCTTGGACTTCCTTTTCTAAGTGAGATCCATGAGAATGATCTGCTGAATGAAATGAATCGGATGCTTTGTATTTTTTCATTTCTTCTACAAAGTAATCGTTCATCTTTCTTTCTCGTTCCATTTGTCTAAGCTCTTGTCTTTGTGCAAGTTTGACTAAAAACTCAAATGCGATAGGTAATAAAAATCGAGATAAAATGGTCGCAACAAGTACTCCACCCATCACCACTGTGGCGAGGGGTCTTTGCACTTCTGCTCCAGCACTGGAAGCAATAGCCATTGGTAAAAATCCAATAATGGCCACAAGTTCTGTTGTGGCAACAGCCCTTAGAGTATAAACAGCAGCCTCAACCACTGCGATTGATGGATCTCTTGTAATTTTTAATTGGTCTTTTAAGGCAGATGCATACACAACCCCATTTAACACCGATATACCGGCTGCGGCAATAAATCCAACACCTGCTGGGATCGAGAATGGAAGCCCTCTCATCACAAGAGATAAAATCCCACCTGACAATGATAAGGGAACAAGGATAAATACACCTAAGGCATAGTAAACACTGCCAAATGCAATGAATAACATTCCAAAAATAATGGCACCTGCAATGGGAATTACAATCGCCAACCTGTTTTTAGCGCGAGTAAAATTCTCAAATTGTCCACCCCAATCCACATAATAACCCTGTGGCAAACTTGATTCGATCGACTCTGTAGCAGACTGTACATCATTCACAAAACCAATCATATCACGTCCGCGAACATTCACTTCCACAAGGATCCTACGTTTGAGTCCTTCATGGTATAGGGCGGCAGGGCCTTCCGTCATTTGGATATCAGTGACCTGACCCAAAGGAACCGTTCCACCGAGCTCAGTCATGACGGGAACATTCTCTATCACTCCAATGTCGGTTACATCGGCATCAAGGCGAACAATCAAATCAAATCGTTTGTATCCTTCATATACCTTACCTGCGTTAAATCCAACACGTAAGGTTTCGATCGTTGTAAGAACTTCCTCTGCCCTTACCCCATAACGAGCCATATTCCCACGGTTCATTTTGATCTCGAGCAGAGGTAGACCTAGTAATTTTTGAACTCGTAAGTCTGCGGCACCTTGGATCTTTTTGATTTTGGATGCATAATTATCTGCGATTGATTTTAACATTTTTAAATCATCACCGTAGATTTTAATCACAATATCAGCTTTTGATCCAGACAATAAGGCATTCACTCGGTTTTCAATCGGTTGCGACAAACTGATGTAAGATGAAGGAACATTTTGATTGATCGAGTTTTTCATTTTCTCCATCAGTTCTTCTCTGTCTTTGGCGGTGACCCATTCCTTTCTAGGTTTTAACTTCACCATCATCTCACCTTCTTCCGAACCTATAGGTTCTGCTGCAGATTCCCCACGGCCTTGTCTCGAGACAACACTGACTGCTTCTGGAAACTTTAAGATCACCTTCTCCATTTCCAAATTCAGATCTCTGGAATGGTTGATCGCTGTGGATGGGAGTCGTTTGATATCGACTGCAATTTCCCCTTCATCAATCCTTGGTAAAAATTCTGAACCCAAGGTAGATGCGAGCATAAAGGATATAACAACAACTCCAATCCCTGCATAAGTAAACTGGCGCTTGAACTTCATCCCATAGGTCAAAATTTCAGAATACTTGTTTTGGAATTTTTCCCAAAAAGCGGACTCATGTAAAATTGGCTTTTTATAAATATAGGACATGAGGGCAGGAAATGTAGTGATGGAATAAAGGAGTGCCGCACCTAATGCAAACGCTACGGTAATTGCCATCGGACGAAACATCCGACCTTCCACACCTTCCAATGTCATGAGTGGTAAATAGACTAGCAAAATAATTCCCACACTAAATGCGGAAGCACGTACTACCTTGATACAGGATTCCATGATGACATCTTCCATTCCATCTTCCATGTCCTGGGCGGACGTTTTGGAGAGAAGGAAACTTTTTCGAATCAGAAATCCATGGAGAGTGGACTCTAACATCACAATCGATCCATCCACAAGGAGTCCAAAGTCGAGAGCTCCGAGAGACATTAAGTTACCAACAATTCCAAAGGCATTCATAAGAATTGTGGCAATCATCATGGACACGGGAATGGCAAGAGCAACAGCAAACGCACCTTTGACGGTGCCAAGTGTTAAGATCAAACAAACTAAAACGATGATTGCAGCTTCCACTAAATTGGTAAAAACTGTGGAAAGAGTTCGGCCAATGAATTCAGAGCGGTCATAATACACTTGGATCTTCATCCCTTGTGGGAGTCTTGATTCAATTTCCTTCATCTTCTCTTTCACTCGGCCTACAACTTGTAATGAGTTACTACCAAGTAACATCATCGCAGTCCCACCCACAACTTCTCGTTTGCCATTCATGGTACTCAAACCAAACCTGAGAGCAGGTCCTGTTTCCACTCGCGCAATTTGACTGAGAGTGAGTGGGATTCCATCTTTGGAAGTTCGCACCGATAAACGAGCGATATCATCGATGGATTTAAATTGGCTTTCTCCCCGAATGACAAATTGTTCCTCACCTTTTTGGATGTATCCGCCACCTAAGTTTACATTGGCTCCTTCCAAAGCTTCTGTGATATGGGAGAGTGTGAGATTATGAGATAATAGTCGTTTGGGGTCGATTTTGATTTGGAATTGTTTGGCATCTCCCCCGACAACGTTGACATCTATGATCCCTTTGACAGAACGTAGTTGCCTTGCCACCTCCCATTCCATGACAGTTCTTAATTCTTCTGGAGTATGACTTTCTGAGACTAAGGCAAATTCATAAATATCACCGAGACCAGTAGCGATAGGAGAAAGTTCAGGTCGACCATATGATTTCGGAATAAAATTCTCAGCTTGTTTCAGACGTTCATTCACAAGTTGTCTTGCAAAATAGATGTCGGTTCCGTCCTCAAAGATAACAGTCACCGAACTCACACCAGTTCTGGAAATGGATCGAATTTCTGTGACCTTTGGCATCCCGTTAAACTCAAGTTCAATGGGATATGTAATGAATTGTTCTACCTCAAGGGGAGATAAACCTGGAACAGAAGTGACTGCTGAAACTTGGACGTTTGTCACATCCGGAATCGCATCAATGGATAAATTGAGTGCATTGTAAAAACCCACAAGAGTGAGAACAGCGGTGATCACAAGAACCGTCGCTCTTTTGTGGATGGAAAACTGAATGATTTTTTCTAACATAATACCTATTTCAAATATGAAACCACCCTATAAAATTTTTACAGGGAATGGACGTAAATTACATGCAACGTTTACGCCAAAAAGGGCGGAGGTAGGTAAAGAAAGAAAAATAAGATAGAGATTTCGGTAAAAAATTCAGTTTCTGTTGTTAAAATCGAAAATCGATTGAGGCAAATTTTGACAAGGGAATGTTCTCGTTTGCTCGGAACAAGTTTGAGTACCTGATTGGATTCCTTAGAGGAGGAAAGCACACGAGTCGTTTCTTCCAACTCGTAAGATTGATATTGGAAGTCCAAATCTTCGAGGGGTGAAACAAACCGGTCGTCAACCAGATTTAGATTGATGAAAACCGCTAGAAGAAGGATAAACCCAGACTTCCAGAAGCGTCTAATTTTCACTGCTGTTTCCTATTCTTGAGACCCAGTTTCAGAGATGGAACCAGTGAGACAAGAGAATTCCCTACAAAATATGAACTTTTTTCCGTTTAATTCAAAACACGGAAAACGATAGAGTTGCCAAAACTGTACCATGAAAACACAGTATCCCTACTGATGAAAGACGAATCGATAGACACAATTATAAGCGATGACATCACGTTTCGCGGAACCCTTTCCTTCAACCAAACATTAAAAATCAAAGGCCAATTCAAAGGAACCATTAGTTCTCATGGCAAACTCATCATCGATGAAACTGGTGATGTAGAAGCAGACGTGGAAGTTGGAAGTTTAGTGGTTCTTGGCAATCTGAAAGGAAATGTCGATGCGAAAGAGAAAGTGGAATTAAAAAAGAATGGAAAGGTTGTCGGTGATATCAAAACTCCGGGTCTTGAAGTGGAATTTGGTTCCAAAATTATTGGCAATTGCATCATGTAACAAAGGTTCACTTCGGACCAAATTTATCCGAAGTTCGAACCAAAGTTGATTCGAAAAGACCCATCCTTCGGTATTTAGTCGATCGAAGGGAGGGTTTCCAAAACACACACCCGAAAGAACTACTTCATTCTGATTTTTCTTGTTTCCATTCTCCCTTTTCCCTTCCCGACATTGGTGAGGCGGTTTCCCTACTCCTTACATATGCAAAATCCAATCGTAAGATCTTACTGTATGGAGATAGAGATTCGGATGGTGTAAGTTCCACTTGTTTACTTGCATTCTTTTTAAAATCACATCCAGAATTCCAATCGGCAAATTTAGAAGTGATGGTTTCTTCTGAAAGTGATCCGTACGGACTCTGCAAAGAAGCAGTTTCTAAAATCAAAAAAGCAAAACCCGATTTACTTGTCACACTTGACTTTGGGTCAAGCCAAGCAGACGAAATTGATGAATTAACTTCCCTTGGAATCCAAGTGATTGTCCTCGACCACCACGAAGTTCCCGTTCGTATTCCCAAAAACTGTGCTCTCATTAACCCAAGACGCACTGACTCAGAATACCCTGAAAAAAAAATCTGCACAGCGGCCTTATCCTTTAAATTGGTAACTGCGATTTTATTCCATGAAAGTTCTGAATGGAACCAGTTGTATTCCAAAACAATTCTAGTCGAAGATGGCTCTAAAGAAGTTCACTATTTCCAAAATGGAATCAAACTCAAGAACGAAACCACGAGGAAATTAGACTTATCGAATACCACTGTCTATCCATACCCAGAAGATTTTTCCACCAATATTCCGTTAGATGACGAAAGAAAATTATTCTTTTACCAATGCAAAAAAATTCCTCAGTTTTTTGAACAATTGGAGGAAGAAACAGACCTTGCAGGCATAGGAACCATCACCGATATGATGCCACTTGTGGGAGAAAATCGGCATTTTGTGAAACTTGCATTAGAATCTCTCACCAAACTATATATAAGTGATAAAAAGAGAAAGGGCCTTAAGGAACTATTAAAAGAACTCAAACTCAATCCGAATGGAATCACAACCAAAGATTTAGGATGGTCCATTGGCCCTGTTGTGAATGCAGCTGGTCGCATGGGGAAAACCGAAGAGGCAGTTTCTCTCCTTTTATCGGAATCCGAATCCGACGCTAAAGTTCGGGCCAAACTCCTCCTATCGATCAATGAAGAACGTAAAGAACGCACCAAACGGAATATGGACCGAGTAGAACGTTATTTTGCCAGAAAACCCGAACGAACGGGAAAAGAAGTGGTGTATTGTTACGAACCTGATATGGAACCAGGTGTCAGCGGAATTGTTGCCACAAGAATGGTAGATACTTATAAAAAACCTGCTATCTTTGTAGCACCTGACAATGGTGATGCGAGAGGTAGTATTCGATCTTATGGTCCAGAGAATGTACTCCAACTCTTAGAGACACTTTCCCATCATTTTTTACATTTTGGTGGCCACCCAGAAGCTGGGGGTTTTTCCATCACGATTGATCAACTTCCTAAATTTGAATCCGAATTGTATGAAAAAGCAAAACTTTGGTTAGATGAAGATAGTGCCAGTAACAAAGTTCATCAAATTGAAACTGACTTTACTGTTTTACCCGAAGAAATGGGTGATAAACTTTTAAAGGAATGGAAAGACCTAGAACCATTTGGCCAAGGGAATCCTGACATAAAATTAGGAATCAAAAATGCCAAAGCAATGCATCTAACTCCTCTGAGTGGGGGAAAACATGTTAGATTCCATATTGTAGGGAGTGGTTCTTTAAAGTTTATGATTTGGAACAAAGGGGAAGAATTCCAAAACTTTATGTCGAAACATGGTAGTTTTGATCTGGTAGGAAGTTTGGAAGAAAACTTTTACCAAGGAAGGAAAACCTTACAGTTCATAGTGGAATGGTTTGGAATTTCGGAAACTGCTGGATCCTAACAAATGGATATGAATTGAGAATCTTCACATCCAGTTTAATTTAGAAATCGTCCTAAAATCGTTTCGATTCCCACTCTCCCGAAAAGATCGGGGGATGGTTTTGAAAAGAATGTTAATATTATTTTTTAACTCTTATGCGTTGATGAGAACTTTTGACTCATCTACATACACAGGGGTCCATCCAGAATTGTCTTTAAAATAACGAACTGCTTTGATTCGTAAATTTTTGTCCAAAGTGAACCAATGGTTTGTATTGGCTGGGATCGAAATAAAATCACCTTTTCCCACATGCACTTCAAATCGTTCCCCGTCGATGATGAATCCAAAAATTCCACTTCCATCGATGATATACCGAACTTCCTCATCCGTATGGATATGGAGTTTGTCAAACTTTGCAAGCATATCATTGATACCTGGCACTTCATCATGAAGGACCACTAGGTCATTTGCCTTATACCCATGCTCTTTTTTCAATTGGTCAAAACGGTATTCCAATCCAGAAAGTATTTCTTCTTTTTCCGCATCCGATAAACCTTTTTGGCCAAGGATAAGATCCAATGATTCAGGAGTTTTATAAGACTCATACACTAGACCTTTTTGGGTCAAAAATGCTTTCACTTGGTCTTTGTCCTGGATCGTTTCTTGTTTTCTAACAATCGTTGCCATTCGAATTTACCACCTTTCCACTAGCGTTTTTCCATACACCAGAGAATCAAGTTGTTTTTCGCTATCCTGGATGTAATTCTGTTATAACAGATTTAGAGTAAGGCACCTGGTTGGAAAAAAAGCCAACCTACAGTAAAAAACACACAAAGCAAAAATACCAAAAAACCAAGTGTTGGCATCGTCGGTAAATCTCTTACACCCGCTACTGCCCCAGTTTCCTGTTTCATGTAGGATTGGATCGTAATTTTCATATAATAATAAAAAGCGATACAGGAGTTTGCGACCGCTCCAAAGAGAAGGATCCGATTGAAAAGGAGATCCGATTCTGCCATTTTTTGCAAAAGGAATAGTTTGGTCCAAAATCCGATGAGAGGAGGAAACCCAGCAAAGGATAAAAAGATCACACTGAGAGCAAGAGCAGTTAACGGGTGTTCTCCGCTTAAGTGAGAGATCCCATTTACAGTGACTTCATGTTTCCCTTGTTCCAAATACGAAATAATTGCAAAAGCAGCAAGGTTCAGTAAAGAATAAGAAAAAAGATAATACAATGCTTCAAGTGAAGCACCACAAGCGATCCCCGCCACGATATAGCCTGCATGGGATATGGAAGAGTAAGCTAACATTCGTTTTAAATTTTCTTGTTTAAGGGCTACAATATTTCCCCATGTCATGGAGATAAGCGCAATCGAACCCATAAGTACTTTCCAAACATCCCCAATCTCACCAACAGGGACATGGTTGAAAATGATAATCACAAGCCCAAGTGCAGAAGCCTTTCCAGCACTTGCCATAAATCCAGTAATCGGAGTTTGAGCCCCCTCATACACATCGGGTGTCCAAGAATGGAAAGGAACCAGTGCAGCTTTGAAAGAAACTCCGACTAAAAATAAACCAAGACCTAACTTTGAAAAGTTGGCTTCGTATCCTTTTAAAAATAATCCTCGTAAAGCACCGTCTAAGTTGGTTGTCCCAGAACCACCATACAAAAAGGCAATTCCAAGTAACATAAATCCGGAACTAAAACTTCCTAATAAAAAGTATTTCATCGCACTTTCTAAAGAAGAAACGGATGTCCTTGCCATGCCAATCATCACATACAAGGCGAGGGATAAGATTTCCAACCCAACAAAAATCACAATCAAATCATACCCTGAAGTGAGAAACATCATTCCCGACAAACAGAAAAGGAGTAAGGGAAAAAACTCAGGGAATAATGTTTTATGTTGTGATAAAAAAGGAGGAGCAATGAGAAGTGTGATGAGACCTGCAATTAAATAAATTGCACTGAGCCAAACAGTCAGCGGGCTTACGGAAATTTGGGATCCAAAAAATTTCCCGTATCCAGGTGAGTTTGTAATGTGATAAAGCGCATACATCGCTGTAAGGATTCCCAGAACAGAAAGGATCCAAAGTGGTTTCCCCTCTTCTTCTTTCGGAATCAAAAACTGGACAACAAGAGAAAGTAAAGCAACTCCACAAAGAACGAGCATAGGTGAGATTGCGATTAAATCATTCGAAGAAGGAGTATAAGACATGTTAGTTTCCTTTTTTCTCGTTTGGAGTTTGTTCCAATTTAAAATCGGATTCAATGGAGTTATCTAAATTCTCCAAGTTCTCTTCTAGTTTTGGATTTGACTCTTGGTTTACAGCCAATGTAGGTAGTGCAAATGAAGATTTAAAGGATCCTAATCTTTCTTCGAAAGATTTTGGTTCCTTTCCTAAACTGATATAATCTGCAAATAATCTTTGTTCGCCTGTTCCCAAAAAATCCTTTTGGATTTGTTTTCTTTCTGAAACAGATTCGATGGATCCAGCATTTAAAAAGACATTCGATGAAGTATGTAAAATCTCTAAAAATGGTTTTGGATAAAGACCGATCCAAAAAATGAGCACAACAAGTGGACTTAAAATTCCAATTTCTCTAAATGTGAGATCTTTGTATGGTTTTGCTTGTATGGTTTTACTCATACCAAAAAGGAATCGTTTCACAAACCACAAAAGGTATAAGGCTCCAAGAACAACACCAGTTGCGGCAATCCCACCAAGCCATACATTAGATTTGATAGATCCCATAAGGATGAGAAACTCACCCACAAACCCATTTGTTCCTGGTAGGCCAATGGAAGAAAGTACTGCGATGAGAAAAAAAGTAGAAAACACTGGCATCTGGCCCGCAAGACCACCAAACTCAGATATGTTCCTAGTATGAGCTCTTTCATAGATCATACCAATCATAAGAAAGATCATCCCAGTGGAAATTCCGTGGGAAACCATTTGTAACATCCCTCCCACTACACCTTCGGTCGTAAAAGAAAAGATACCGATGATACAAAATCCTAAGTGAGATAAAGAACTATAAGCCACAATCCGTTTGATGTCTGTTTGGACAAGGGCTGCCATCGATCCATACACAATGCCAATCACAGCAAGGGTTTGTACCCCTGTTTGGGAAAAAAGACTTTGTTCTGGAAAAAAGGGAATACAAAACCGAATGAAACCATAGGCCCCAATCTTTAACAATACACCAGCAAGGTCCACCGAACCAACGGTAGGTGCTTGGGTATGCACATCAGGCATCCAAGTATGGAAAGGGAAAAGAGGGATTTTGACCGCAAATGCGAGAAAAAAACTAAAAAACAAAAACCATTGGAGTGGCTCTGAATAGAGAGCCAAACTGGCTGTGGAAAGGGATTCAATGGAAGTTTTTCCTGTTTTGAAATAGAGTGTTAATATTCCACCTAACATAAACAAGGAACCGGCCATGGAAAATAGAAAGTATTTGAGAGCTGCTTTTGTACGTTCTTCCCCACCCCAAATTCCAATCATAAGAACCATCGGAAGCACCATTAACTCCCAAAATACATAAAACAAAACTAAGTTCCCTGCGGCAAAAACCCCAAGCACTGCTGTTTCCAATACAAGTAAACAGATATGGAATTCTTTGATCTTTTTGGGGATATTGGACCAGGAGGCAATGCTCGACAAAAAGAACATAAAGGCAGTGAGAGCAAATAAAAGGAGTGAAACTCCATCAAGACCTACATGGTAATCCACACTGAGTTTTCCAGAAAGGATCCAATCTGGAATCCAATGGACAAACTGTAACCCTGACTTAGAAGCATCATAAAAGAAAAATAGACCCACCGAAAGAATCGTCGTAAACGCAGAGGATAAAGCAGAGATCACTACCACTGCTCCCACTCGTTTTTGCACTACGATGAGAAAAGAGGAAACAATCGGTAAAAAGATAATGATGGATAAAATTTGTTCCGGCACCTTACACCCCCCTTGTTAATAAATACACCAAGATACAAAATGTACCAAGAACCACATACAATGCATAGTCACCGATGAATCCAGATTGGAGCCTACGCAATCCATTCGCGATGACTCCAAAACTCCCACCAATCCCGAGAAAAAAACGATCTAGGATTTTGACATCAAAGGTATAAGCAATTGCCTTTGATAAAAACACATAAGGTTTCACAAAGAGTACATCATAGAGTTCATCAATGTAGTATTTATGAAAGAGGATCTTACGAAAACCAGTATGTTCCTCGAGGATTGGACTTTGTTTCCTTTGGTAAATGAGATATGCTAAGATAAGTCCAAAACTTGCAATTCCAACAGAAAATGCCGCAAGGGAAATCTCAACTCCATGAGTGAGTTCTATGTGTTTGGTAAACGTTCCCGTTTGGTTTGCAAGAACAGTTCCTCGTTCCAAAACAGGAGCAAAGTATCGTTCGAGTGTATCGATGTGCAAAAAGAAATGAGGAGTGAGGAAAAACCCACTGAAGACTGCTCCGACTGCTAAGACCACAAGAGGGAATGTCATGGTCCAAGGAGACTCATGTACTTTGTGATGGGAGTCGGTATTGTCCTTTCCAAAAAATACCACAAACACAAGACGGAACATATAAAACGAAGTGAAAAAAGCAGCCACAACACCCACTGTCCAAAGGATAGAACCAAACGCACCGTAGGTGTAAGTTTTTTCTAAAATTAAATCTTTTGAGAAAAATCCAGAGAAAGGGAAAAAACCTGCAATCGCTAAGGTTCCGAGTAAGAAAGTTAAGGATGTGATTTTGATTTTTCCAAAGAGCTGCCCCATATGTTTGATGTTTTGTTCATGGTGGAGGGCATGGATGACAGAACCTGCACCTAGGAATAACAATGCCTTGAAAAACGCATGGGTCATTAAATGGAAAAGTCCCGCCACATAACTCATGCTACCCATGGCAAGGAACATAAAACCAAGTTGGGATACAGTTGAGTAAGCGAGGATTTTTTTGATATCGTTTTGCAAAAGACCAATGGTTGCTGCAAATAAAGCAGTGAGGGCACCAATACAAGCAATGAAAAAGGATGTATCAGGTGCGAGAAAAAATACAAAGTTGAGTCTTACGATGAGAAACACACCTGCAGTCACCATTGTAGCCGCATGGATAAGAGCCGATACAGGTGTTGGGCCTGCCATCGCATCTGGTAACCAAACATAAAGTGGGATCTGTGCCGATTTTCCCATCGCTGCGATGAAAAAGAAAAGGGCAATGAGATTGGCATAAGAGGCAAACTCGGAAAGTTCACTCAAATTGGTTTGTAAGGTAAGGTATTGCAAACTCCCACCTAACCAAAAAAGAAACCCTGTCCCTAAGATAAACCCAACATCCCCAATTCGGTTTAAGATAAATGCCTTCATCCCTGCTTCCGCAGCAGAAGACTTATCAAAATCAAATCCAATGAGTAAGTAGGAAGCAAGACCAACACCTTCCCAACCGAGGAAGGTTAAAACCAAATTATCACTGAGGACAAGGTTCAACATACAAAAGATAAATAGATTGAGGTAAGCAAAAAACCGGTTGTATCCTTTATTGCCCTTCATATAGCCCATCGAATACAAATGGATGAGTGATCCAATACCTGTAATGATGAGAGTCATGTACAAAGAGAGTTGGTCAATTTGGTAACCAAAAGAAGTTTTAAAATCTCCAATTACAATCCAATCAAACACTGGCACAAGGTGTGGAGCAGTACGTTCCATTGGATTAAATTCGTTAAACGCACCTAAGGTGACAAGGAAAGGGATAAAAACCGCGAGGGTTCCAATGGCTCCAGCAAATCTGTGAGGGATTCGATCTTTTAGGAGTCCATTATGCAAAAAACCAAGCAGGGGGAGTAGAACAACGATTGGAAATAAATCTAACATAGGATTACCATCTCATCGATTGGAGTTCATCCACGTTCGTGGATTTTTTGTGACGGAAGATTGCAATGACAAGAGCAAGGCCCACAGCTGCTTCCGCTGCAGCGATTGCCATCACAAAGAAAACAATGGTTTCCCCATTGATATGAGATAAAGCTTTGGAGAAGGTAACAAAGACTAAATTCACCGAGTTTAGGATGAGTTCCACTGACATAAAGATGATCACAATGTTACGTCTGATAAGAACTCCAAGAACCCCAATGGAAAATAGGATTCCCGCAAGGCCGAGGAGGTAATGGACGGGGATTCCGTTGATGACTGGATTCATAAAACTGTATCCTTTGTTTGGTCGATTTCGTTTAGTTTCTTTTTGGCAAGGATCACTGCCCCAAGAACTGCCACAAGTAACAGAATCGAAATCATTTCAAATGGCAAAAGGTAATCCAAATAGGTGGATGCACCAACAGTGGCAACATTCCCTTTGGCATTCACAGTGGCCGTTCCTTGGATGGGGAAGGAATACTCTGCATTCTCATAGCCTTTTCCCATTTGTTCTGAATGAGGGACACCGGTAGTGAGTGCGGAATATAGAAGGAAAAAAAATCCGATCACAAATATAGATAACAAAACCAAACGAATGGGGTGTTTGCGATAACGAGACATTGTTTCTGCTCTTTGGGAAAGTAACATGAGAACAAACACAACAAGCACCATAATGGCACCCGCATACACTAACACCTGCATGGTGGCGATGAACAAAGCTCCCAAAATCCCATAAATCCCTGCGAGGGAAAAAAAGGTAAAAACTAAGGAAACGGCAGAGACCACTGGATTTTTTTGGAAAATCACACTAAGAGCCGTGATCACAGTCACTGTTCCAAAAAACACAAAAAGTAAAAGAGATGGTGAAGTTTCTAAATTCATATAAATAATTTCATCCATCCTTCTTTCCAATACACAGTGTAGATGGAGGCAAACATGACTACAAATAGCCCCCAAGGGATCATCTTTTTCCAACCGAGTTTCATGAGTTGGTCATAACGAAATCTTGGAAGGGTCCAACGCACCCAAATGAATAAAAAGGCAAAAAACAATACTTTTAAGATAAAAAACCCTAGTCCAATGAAGGCTTGGTATTCTGATCCGGCCCCAATATGGAATGGCACATTATATCCACCAAAGAAAAGTAAGGTGGTAAGGCATGACATTGTGATCATATTCATGTATTCTGCCAAAAAGAATAAAGCAAACTTAAACGCACCGTATTCAGTATGAAAACCTACCACAAGTTCCGACTCAGCTTCAGCTAAATCAAAAGGCAAACGATTTGTTTCCGCAAACATGGCTGTCACATAGATAAAAAAGGCAACAAATCCAGGTGGGGATAAGATATTCCACATTTCCTTTTGGGAGTCGCTGATATCTGTGAGTTTGAGAGAACCAGTCATAATCACAATCGATACGATGGAAAGTCCCATGGGAAGTTCGTAACTGATCATCTGAGCAGTCGACCTTACTCCACCGAGTAACGAGTATTTGTTGTTACTAGACCATCCTGCAATCATGATCCCATATACAGAAAGAGATGAAATGGCAAGCATGTACAATACCCCAGAGTCTGGGTTTGCAATTTGTAAGTCGATGGTTGTAATGCCTGTCAGTGTCGTTAACCACTCTGGTGCAGGAAGTGTCCCACCAAAGGGGATCACAGCCCATGCCATAATCGCACAAGTCATTGAAATTGTGGGAGCAAGGAGATACATTCCCTTGGATACATTTTTTGGAAATATTTCTTCTTTGGCGATGAACTTAATCCCATCCGCCAAAGGTTGGAAAATTCCAAAAGGACCTGCACGGTTAGGACCTGGTCTGTCCTGGATAAATCCAGCAAACTTTCGTTCGGCGAGGGTATAATACGCCACACCAGTTAAGATTACAAAAAATAAAGAGAGGATTTTAATCCCCCAAGCAAGTATTAAAGCCCAGTCCATCGTATTTGGTGACCTTTAGTGAGAAACACTCACTTCCTTTTTCAATCGAAGAGAAAACTCTTCCTTAAATTTCGTCATCGTCGGTCGAACTGCCATCACACAAGCATCCGCTAACGGACAAATGGTGGTGCCACCTTCCATATTTCGGGAAAGTGAAAAGATGAGTTCTACATCCTTTTCTGTCCCTTCTCCCACTTTGATTTTGTGGAGAAGGTCTTTGACCCAATGTGTACCTTCACGACATGGTGTACACTGCCCACACGATTCATGTGAATAAAATTCAGCTAATCGGTAGGTAGTTTCCACAAGATCAGTTTCTTCCGATAAAATAATCACTGCCCCGGAACCTAACATGGATTTGAGGGAAGCAATGGATTCATAATCCATTGTGGCTGTCATCGCTTCTTCTGCCGTTAAAATCGGAGAAGAGCTTCCACCAGGGATCACTGCTTTTAAGGATTTGTCGTTTTTGATCCCACCGCAGATGTCATAGATGAGTTCCTTCATGGGAGTTCCCATTTCCACTTCATAAATCCCTGGTTTTTTCACATGCCCACTGACAGCAAAAAGTCTAGTCCCAGGTGATTTTTCAGTTCCAATTTTTTTGTATTCTTCGCCCGTCATACGGATGATATGCGGAACATTACAAAAGGTTTCGACATTATTCACAACCGTTGGGCATGCATACAAACCCGATACCGCAGGGAATGGAGGTTTGAGGCGTGGGTGGCCCCTCCGACCTTCAAGAGAATTGATGAGAGCCGACTCTTCTCCACAGATATAAGCACCTGCACCAGAATACACAGCCAAATCAAAATCATACCCAAGGCCTAAGATATTTTTTCCAAGAAGTCCTGCTTTGTAAGCTTCTTCCACAGCCGTTTCCACAATCCGAATCCCTTTGTGAAATTCACCTCGGATGTAGATATAACCTTGGTGGGAGTCAATGGCTTTTGCCGCGATGATCATCCCTTCGATGAGCATATGAGGGAATCGTTCGATGAGCATCCGGTCTTTGAAAGTACCAGGTTCCCCTTCGTCCCCATTACAAATTAAATACTTTGGTTTGTCAGTTTTAGGGATGAATCCCCATTTGTTTCCGGTTGGAAACCCAGCTCCACCACGACCACGAAGCCCAGAATTTTTAACATCGTTTACAATTTGTTCGGCGGTCATTTCCGAAATTGCTTTTTTTAAACTTTCATACCCACCCACCGATTGGTAGTGTTTTAATGTATGAGAATCTCCGGCTGCAATATGTGTTGTGAGTAAGGTTTTAAGTCCCATGTTATCCTTCTTTTTCCAATTCAGAAAGAATCTTTTCGATGGATTCTGGAGTTAAATTTTCATAGTATTTGTCATTGATCTGAGCGACAGGTCCAAACCCACAAGCACCTAAACACTGCACTTCATCCACAGTATATTTTTTGTCCTTAGTGGTTTCCCCTTTTCCAATTCCCAATTTGGAACAAACATGTTCTGTGATGGAATCAGATCCTGCCAGATAACAAGAGATATTGGCACAAACTTGGATGTGGAATTTCCCAACAGGTTTTTTATTGTACATGGTGTAAAATGTAGCCACACCGTGAACTTGTGCGAGGGATACAGGTTCGCCAATCCGATCGGCGATGTATTGCATCCCTTCTGTGTCCACAAAACCTTTGTCAGCTTGTAATAAAAAGAGACATGGCAATATGAGAGAACGTTTGCTTGGAAATTGTGGTATAAGTCTTTGGAACCGTTTTTCGGATTCTTGTGAAAATTGATACGCCATTAACAATCAAGCTCCCCTGCAATGACATTGAGTGAGGACATCGTTGCAATGGTATCTGCCAAAAGTCCACCTTTCACCATTTCTGGGAATGCTTGGTAGTACCAAAAACAAGGGCGTCTCACATGTACCCGCCAGGGAGATTTTTCCCCTTCAGATACTACATAAAATCCAAGTTCCCCATTGGCAGCTTCCGTGGCATGGTAATATTCCCCTGCTGGAACTTTGACTCCAGGCATGATGATCTTAAAATGGTAAATGAGTTCTTCCATATTGTGATACACACGGTCTTTGGGTGGAAGGAAAGTGTGTGGCACATCTGCATGGTATGGACCTTCTGGGATACCATCAATCAGCTGTTCGATGATCCGCATGGACTGGCGCATCTCTTCCATACGAACTAGTGTCCTGTCAAGAGCTGATCCGTCTTCTCCCACAGGAATGTCAAAATCCACTTTATCATAAAACATATAAGGGTCATCTTTACGAACGTCCCAAGCTACTCCTGCCGCACGTAAGTTTGGTCCTGAAAATCCGTAAGCAATGGCACGTTCAGCAGAGATCCCACCTATGCCTTTTGTTCTTTCATTGAAGATTTTGTTACGGATGAGAAGCTCTTCAAATTCGTCTAACGCTGGTTTGAGTCCTTTTAGAATGAGTTTGATTTCGGATTGGAATTCAGGGTAAATATCTCGTTCCATTCCACCCACTCGGCAGAAGGTGGTCGTGAGGCGTGCTCCTGTAAGTTTTTCTAAAATTTGGTAAATGTTTTCGCGGTGGTGGAAAAGGTGCAATAAGCCAGAAAATGCACCGAGGTCCACTCCCATAATCCCATTACAAATGATATGGTCCATGATCCTGGAAAGTTCGGAGATGATCATTCGAACGTATGTCACACGATCAGGGACTTGGATTTGCATCATCTTTTCCACTGTGAGGATCCAACCGATGTTGTTCAGAGGAGTGGATACATAGTTCATCCGGTCCGTACAAACCAAAAACTGGTTGTAATCGTAACGTTCCCCTAATTTTTCAAAACAACGGTGGACATACCCAATCACAGATTCTGTATCAACAACTCGTTCTCCATCGATCTGGATTACGTTTTGTAAAATTCCATGTGTTGCAGGATGGCTTGGTCCTAAGTTAACGAGTAAATGACCTTCTGGTAGGTCTTTGAATTTTTGACCGAAGTGTTCGGCTGTTTTTTCGTACATTACCATAATGATTGTTTACCGCCTAACCGGTAATATCCTCTTCTACGTGAATGGTCAGTAAATCCTCGATGAGGTAATCTTGGCCCGGGCCTTCGAGTGGGTAGTCTTTCCTGAGTGGGTGGCCCACAAAATTATCAGGCATAATGAGTCGTTCCATTCGAGGGTGGTTTGAAAACGGAATCCCCATCAGATCAAATACTTCTCGTTCCGGCCAATTGGCGGCAGGGAAAATTCCAGCAATGCTTGGAACCGATTCCCCTTCTCCCACAGGTACACGGAGTTGGAATCGGAAATGGTTGTTTTTGGGAGAACGAAGGAGGTACACCACTTCAAATCTTGGTTCCCGTTTTCCTAACCAATCGATAGAAGTGAGGTCATTTAAAAATGTAAACGCAAATTCAGGGTGATCCTTTAACGTCTGTACAACGGTAGGTAGACTTTCCTTTTGGATACTAAAGTAGAGGAGATTGGTGTTTATGTCCCTTTGTGGGAGTAAACTATCTTTCCATTGGGATTGGATAAATTCGGTTAGTTTTTCTTTCATGCCACTACGAGGGGTTTGTTACGTTCGTTGATCTCTTGGATCTTCTTCATGACTTCTTGGCGGCGTGCTTCCAAGCCTTGTGTTTGGACTTTTTTTTGTAACTTGACTAGGGCATCTAGGATTGCTTCTGGTCTAGGAGGGCAACCCGGAACATACACATCCACGGGGAGGATACGGTCTACACCTTGTAACACACCATAGGTGTGAAACATCCCACCGGAAGAAGCACAAGCTCCCACAGAAATCACAAATTTAGGTTCCGCTAATTGATCGTATATCTGGCGTAATACGGGAGCCATTTTATAGGTAATGGTTCCGAGAACTAAAATCATATCGGCTTGGCGAGGTGAAAAAGAAGGTCGTTCAGCACCAAAACGAGCGATGTCATAATCGGCACAAGCTGTACTCATATATTCGATTCCACAACAAGCAGTCGCAAAAGGATAAGGCCACAAAGAAAAACTTTGCCCCCACTGAACCACGTTGTCGAGTGTGGCAACTTGGAACATGTCACCAAACATCTCACCTGGTTTGGATAGTGTTTCTGTTAATCCCATTCCAGTGCTCCTTTTTTCCAGATATAGTATAGACCCACCACAAGGATGAGTAAAAAGAAAAACATTTCAAAAAGAAAAAACGTTCCTAGTCCTGCTTCTTTGAATCCAATGAGATTCACAGCCCAAGGGTATAAAAACACAGCTTCAATATCAAAGAGGATAAAGAGGACTGCTACCAAGTAAAACTTGATATTAAAAAGTCCTCTAGCATCACCATAATAGGTGACACCACATTCAAAGGTATCTTGTGGTTTTGATTTTTTCTTTGGGTTTAAAAGAAAGGCAAGTGATAAGATCAGAGCGGAGAAACCGACTCCGAGCAAAAGTTGTAAGAGGATTGGTGCAAAACTATCCGGTGCGGATCCCATGTATGAAAATGCTCTCACGAAAGGGGTTAGTTGTCAAGATGAGAAAGAATTTCCCCTTTGTTTTCGTGTATTTTTCGAGATTCGAGGGAAAATCTCTAATTTTTGAGATAAACTCTCAATAACGGTCTCCCCATAACCTTTCCAATTGTTCCTTCAGATTTTTCTCCATCCCTTGGTTGGAAGGAGAATAAAAACTTGGAGGGTTCGGATAAAAGGACTCAGGGAAGTATCGTTCTTTCAGGAAATGTCCTGGAAAATCATGTGGGTATTTGTAACCTTCTCCCGCTCCTTCGTTACGGTGAGTGGCCGTAGGTGCATTTCGCAAATGGTTTGGGATTTGGAAGGAACGATTCCTTGCCTTCACAAATGCCAATGCTTCATTGATCGCCGTATAACTCGCATTAGATTTTGGTGCAGAGGCAAGGAAAGTGGTACACTGCCCAAGAGGGATCCTTCCCTCTGGCATTCCCACTCGTTCCATTGCTTGCCAAGTGGCAATCGCTAGGGGTAGAGCATGGACACTTGCATTTCCCACATCTTCACTCGCAAAGATTACCAGTCTTCTGGCAATAAAGAGAGGGTCTTCGCCACCTTCGAGCATCAGCGCCAAATAAAATAAGGCTGCATCTGGGTCACTGCCACGAAGGGATTTGATAAAGGCAGAAATGATATCATAATGGCTTTCACTATTCTTATCATAGGTGACAAGGGTATCTCCAAGGATGACAGACAATCTTTCTTCTGTG
The DNA here is from genome assembly GCF_026151395.1 of Leptospira limi. NCBI lineage: Bacteria > Pseudomonadati > Spirochaetota > Leptospiria > Leptospirales > Leptospiraceae > Leptospira > Leptospira limi. The sequence continues at coordinate 1,959,120 of NZ_JAMQPV010000001.1, read as the reverse complement.
ACCTCTTCCCCTTCCTTTGTGGCACTCAAAATCCTTTCTAGATACCCAAGGAGTTTACGGGCATCCCCTGCACTCCTTCGAAAGAGTTCCTGTTTGACCACTTCTGGAATCGTTCGGTTTGTGTTTTGTTTGGAAAGGCATGCGGAAAAAATTTGGTCCTCTTCTTCTTCGGTGAGAGTGGTGAGGCGGTAGACTAACATCCTAGAAAGTAAGGCTTTGTTCACACGAAAACTTGGGTTTTCTGTGGTAGCGGCGATGAGGATGATTTCCCCTTCTTCCACAGCGGATAATAATGCATCTTGTTGGGAGGAGGAAAATCGGTGGATCTCATCCAAAAAAAGGACAATGGTTCCGAGACGTTTCCCTTCTTCTAAGACTTCTCTCACTTCTTTTACACCACTGGTCACACAACTTAAGTATCGTTTTTCCAATTTCCATGATTCAGCAAGCAGGTGAGCAAGTGTGGTTTTTCCAGTCCCAGGAGGACCGTAGAATAAAATGGATGTGGGTTTGGTAATGGATCGTAATGCAGAGACTACTTTTGTTTGGCCTACAAATTCGGACCAAGTTTTTGGCCTCACCAAGTGGGCAAGAGGCACTTGTTTGGAATTAGAAAAAAGGGAATCCAATTTAGTTTAAATCCAATTCCTTTTTCACTGCCATATAACAGTTGTAAATGGTTTCATTACACACATCACAACCGGAATGGCAACAGATCAGTGCTCGCTCAGAAACCTTTCCATCGATTAGGTTTTTAACAAAAGCAGCAGTCCGATCTGGCAAAAAGAAAAACCTGACTTTTTCTAAAATCACTTCGTCGACTGACTTAGGAAATAGTCGTTCTTCGGTCATTTTAGCCTCCCGTAATCCAGCCGATATACATCGCATAAAAATAAACAGAGATACGAACAAACCGAAAAAGGGACCCCAAAAAAAACAAACGGTAAGGCATCTTAAACGTGCCTACGGTATATGCCATCCAAGAATACGGAATAGGAGTGAGAGCACTGAGAACCACTGCACCAAATCCAAATTTTCGAATGTAAGGGAGAAGTTTGTCTTCATAGTGTAAAACCATCTGGCGACCCAAATGGAACCTGGGGATGAGATAAAGCCCAATGTAATAGGCAATGGTTCCACCAATGATACTCCCGACTGACATCGATAAGATGGTCTTTAGTGGGTCCATCTCACCTGTAATGGCTAACATCAAAAAAGCATCGGGAGGCACAAAAGCAGGAAGGCTATCCGAGAGGATCATCCCAAAAAATAAACCGACAAAACCAAAAATGCGGACAAAATGTTCGCTAAACCCAAGTAGTTCCTTTCGAAAAAAATACGCAAGGCCAAACACAATGGCAAGAACGATTACAATGGAGAGGATAGTTTGCAAAAATAAGGTTCTTAAATTGATGGAAGTTTCTTGTTCTTTTGACATTGGTTATGCTTTGGTTTCTTTTAAAAGAAGGTTACGACTCGTTCGGATCCAATCTTCGATTTTGGAAACAGAGTCATTGATGAGTGTCTGCAACTGCGTTTTTTCTTCTGCATTGAAGTTTTGCAGAACAAAGTCAGCCACTTCCATCCCCCCTTTTTCGGGTTTGCCCACTCCAAAACGCAGACGATGAAAATCTTGGGACCCGAGTTTTGCCACGATGTCCTTTAGACCATTATGGCCAGCAGTTCCCCCGCCAATTTTGTTTTTGATTTTTCCAAATGGCAAATCGACTTCGTCTTGGACCACAAGGATCTGAGAGGGAGGTATTTTGTACAAATTGGCAAGGGTTTGTGTTGCTTTTCCAGAAAGGTTCATAAACTCCAAGGGTTTCAATAAATGGATTTTATCCCCTTCCCAGGTATGAGTGGTTTCTGCATATTTTTTGGCGTCTTTAAATGAGACACCAAATTCAGAAGCCAAAGCATCTAAAATCATAAACCCAATATTATGGCGGGTGTTTTTGTATTTATCTCCCGGATTTCCAAGACCAACAATTAAAAAGTGTATCATACATTTCCAAGGATAATATGTAACATACGTTCTGTGGCTTTCACTGCGGCAACTTGTTGGTCCGAGTCAATTCCGATCGTACGAATTGGGTGATTGTCTCCCTCTTTTTTCCATGTGATGACAGTTTCCACAAGGGCATTTGTATTCCCACCAGGTGGAATCCTCACTTCATAATCAAAGAGTTTGGGAATTTGGATTTCTAAGGTTTTTAAGATGGTTCCGAGGGCATTCATAAACGCATCATAACCCCCATCTCCTTCTCCTTTTCCTTCATAGAGTTTTCCTTGGTACTTCACTTTCACTTCGGCTCTAGGTTTCACTCCAATGCCACTTGTGACCGTACATGTTTCGATCCGAAAACTAGATTCTAAGTTTTCCCCTGTGATATCAGAGATGATGTAAGGTAAATCCTCTTTGGTGACAGTTTTATTTTGGTCCCCAAGCTCAATCACTCGTGCAAGAACCTTCTTTTCGATCTCAGGAGAAAGCACCATACCCAATTGTTTTAAGTTTTCAGTGATACTTGCTTTGCCTGCTAACTTACCGAGTGCATACACGCGGCTCCTTCCAAATCGTTCAGGAAGGATGGGGTTTGCATATAAATTCCCCTTTTTGTCTCCATCGGCATGGACACCTGCCGTTTGTGTGAAAACATCTTCTCCCACAATGGGTCTGTTATCCGAGATTCGTTTTCCTGAGAATACTTCCACAAGTCTCGAAGCACTTGTGATTTCTTTTTCGACAACAGAGGTTCTAAATTTTGTTTTGTCATGGAGTGCTGTTACTACAGCTTCTAATGGAGAATTCCCTGCTCGTTCCCCAAGACCGTTCACCGCGACATGAAGACCTCGCACTCCTGCCTTCACGGCTTCCAGACAATTTGCAACTGCTAGGTCATAATCATTATGCCCATGAAACTCAAACCATAAATTGGGAAAGAGGCCAACAAGGTCTGTCACAGCCGTTCTCACTTCTTCTGGTGACAAAACACCTAATGTATCAGCCAAATAAAAACGTTTGATCGGAAACTTTGAAACAGTTTGTAAATACTGAATGACATAGTCTCTGGAATGTAAATATCCATTGGACCAGTCCTCTAAATAAACATTGACTGTGATCCCTGCAGCACTCGCAAAATCTACAGTTTGTTTGATATCGGAAAAATGTTCTTCGGGAGTTTTTCGAAGTTGGTTTGTTAGGTGGTTTAGTGACCCTTTTGTCAAAAGGTTTAAAACTTTCACTCCAGTGCTTTTCATCCACTCCACAGTTTTGTCAGAGTCAACAAATCCTAAAATTTCGATCCTATCTTGAAGTCCTTCCCCTTTTGCCCATTCGATGATTTTTTGGACAGCTTCAAATTCACCAGGGGAAACTCTGGCACTTGCAATTTCCACACGGTCTGTTTTTAGATCCTTTAAAAGGTGTTTGGTGATATTTAGCTTTTGTTGCCAAGAGAAAGAAACACCATTGGTTTGTTCCCCATCCCGTAAAGTTACGTCTAAAATTTCTATTTTGGAATTTAGTTCTGTCATGCTTTCAATCGATTGATGTATTCTTTGGAAGGCGCTAGGATTTCCACAAGGGTACTTCCGGGGTTCTGTCGAAACATTGGGTCGGATTCCACTAATTTCAAAAACCCTGAGGAGGTCACGTAGTCAATCGCCATTCGGCGTAATACCCCTTCCCCAATCCCATGTAGGATTTCCACATAGGTTTCCCCGTCCATAAAGGCTTCATGGAGTTCTCTCTCGAGTTTGGTCCGAGCTTCTTCGAATCGGAGTTTGCGGATGTAAATGGTACGCACCGTAAGTCCAAAAAAATGGACTTAGGTCAAATTGCAACAGAAACGAACTGCATCCAAAAGTTCCTTGGTATTCCAAGGTTTGGAAAAAATTGCATAGGTTTTGGCTTCTTCTTTCACACGGTTGATCGCATCCCGATCTGCATGCCCAGAAATGAGGATGGATTTGATATGAGGGTATTTTTGGTGGACTTTGATGAGAAATTCGTCTCCACGCATCCCAGGCATGAGCCAGTCGGACAAAATGAGAATCACTTCCACACCTGATTGGCAAAGGTCATCGATCACTTCCATCGCTTCCTCTGGGTTTTGTGCGGTTTCATATGTGTAACTGCCACCAATCTCCCTTTTCAGTTCTTGTACGAGAGAAAGAAGGAGGATTGGTTCATCATCAACACATAGAATGGCATTTTTCTCGTTTTTGATCTGCGATAAATTCAAACTCTTTCCCCTTCCATTACTTTTGGTATGTACACCCTGAATTCCGTTCCAGTAGCGTCTGAAATAAAATCAATTTTTCCATTCATTTTTTCCACGATTTGTTTACAAATGTCAAGCCCAAGCCCAATCCCTTCTCCATGTTTTTTTGTCGTAAAGAAGGGCAAAAAAACTTTGTCTTGGATTTCGGGATCAATTCCTTTTCCATTATCCTTAATGGATGTTAGAATAAAGTCTGATTCGGTTGTGACTGAAATTCTTATTTTACCCTTATAATCCATTGCTTGTAAAGCATTATTGATTAAATTGATCCAAACTTGGTTGAGTTTATCGCGATCCGCCAAACAAGAATCAGATGTGAAATAGTTCTTAATGATTTCCACATCTTTTTTAATTTTTGCCTGGTATAAAGTTAAAATTGAATCCAATTCTGAAGGAATATTCACCTGTTGTGAGTTAGAGTCGGCAACAGATTGGTCAGTATACAAATAATGTTTGAGTGCGTTCACTACATGTGAGGCTTTTTCCGTAGCAGATTGAACCACATATACCAATCGGTACAAACTTCCCAAAGTTACAACGTTTTGCAAAAGATGGCTAGCTCCTGGTTTTTCTATAATCGAAAAGATTTGAGAATCCCAATTTGTGACTCCAATCGATGTTAGATGGTCGAGTATATCATCTGGATTGGAAATATTCTTTTCCTTGAGTTGTGCCATCCTTTCCTTTTTTTCCGCACGACTCATAAGACCTGAACTTCTATCTCCAAAATTAACACTTAACAAAAGTAATGTTTGAAAATCTTCCAATTCCTCGTGGTTAAGGGTTTCTAAAAATTTTGGAAGGAGAAGGATATCTTTTTTTAAAATTTCTGACATGGCACGCACACTGGAGGAAATGGCACCGAGTGGTGTATTCAATTCATGAGTGATTCCAGCAGCAAATTGCCCAAGTGCCGCTAATTTTTCACTAAGTAACAACTGGTTTTGTGCATTATGAAGATCGAGTAAAATTCGTTCTTTGGTAGCAATGGTTTCCAGTAAATTCTTGTTACTTTCCATCAGTGCTACCGTTCGGTCATTGACGATTTTTTCCAAATTACTATTGGTTTCCATCACCATCCGTTGGCTTGCACTCACTCGTTCAAAACTGGATTTTAATTCCTTCGACATAAAACGAAAGGCATCGGAAAGTCCTCGGAGTTCTGCGATCATACTCTCACCCACAGGAAAATCCCAATCTCCCTTTGCCAGTGATTTGGAAGCGGAAGAAAATCGTAAGATTGGTCTTGTGACAAGTTCCGCTAATACAACAGCGAGGATAAGACTTAAAAGAATGGCCCAAGCAAATACCATAGCCGACTCACTATTCCCTGTATACACTCCACTCAAATAAAAGGAATATGGGAACAGCGTAACTAAGTAGATGGTATTTTTTTCTTTGGGGATCTCGAATCTCGAAACATTGGCATTCCAATTTTCTCTCGAGAGTGGTTTTTTTGTCACAACAGAAAAACTCAAATGAGTTTCTGGGTAATGAAGGTCACTTGCTTGTTTTTTTAATTCGACACGTAAGGTTTCTAGAAGTCGTGATGATTTTGGTTCGTTCGACAAACCAGAAATGAGCGTTAGGTGAGAATCTAACAAATACACCTTACCTTGGGTATTTACCACAGAAGCATCTAATAATTGTTGGAGTAGAATGGGATTCGAGTTTATGGAGCCAGTAGCTGATTCCAATTCCGATAATTGCAATTGGATATTTTTTGACCATTGTTTGTGTAAAATTTCAACCATATGGTAAGCAGATTCTTCTGCATTTTTTAAAGTCACATACGATGTAATCCCAACTAAAAACAAAACCAAACAAACAAATGGTGCAACGATGAATAATTGTAAGGATATCCCTGTTCTCTCTTCCGCATATTGTTCGTTTGAAGTCCCAAGATTCGATGCGGAAACCCAAACCATTCTTGGTTCTGTGATACTAACTTCCTTTACTTGGAATGGGATCTCAGCCCAAAAGTATCCAATTTTTTTAACAATCGGATACAACAAAAATGTGATCAGTGGTGCAAGGATCCAAGTGATTCCAGTTGTGAAAATAAGGGCAGAACTAATGGTGTGATAGGAAATTTCAGATCCAAATTGTTTGGAACATAAAAACCCCCATAAAAATGGTTCGAGTAATAAAAATAAAAATACAAATATAAAATAATAAATCCAGATTCTCACCTTACTGAAATTTGGTGATTTTCCAATCATTTGGTAGGAGAGCCAAAACAAGGATGGATTAATGAAATACCCAGGTAACCAGTCCCATAAAAAGTCTGGAGGCACCCCTTCTATCAAATCAGAAAGACCATAGGCAAATGGAACTGCAAGTAAGGCAGGGTAGCCAAAAAAATTAAGGCATAAAAAGACTGATAAATCCTTAAGACTTTCTAATGTCTGTGCTCCAGGGATCAGGACAATGGAACTACCTAAATAACCTGTAGCAAAAATTGAGACAAAGGTAATGAGAAAAAAATAGAAACTTTTGAGATTCCATGTCCATACTTCCCTGGAGATTCGGAATTGTTTTCCATTCCGAAACGTAAAACCAGTATAAGCAAAAACAGCAATGAGAGCGCCGAGTAAAAACGAAAATCGACCCCAAACTTCTAAGATTGGCAGTGGGATTTTGGAAATGATGAACTCTAACCAAACGATGATCTCTGCCATGACCAAAAAATCGTAGGAGATATTTTAGATTAGTAAAGCAAAATCTTTCTTACTTTCTTTGCCAGTGAGGAAGGGAACTCGGTTTCAAGTGAATCCAGTTTAACCCATTTAAAATCGATATCTAATGTTTTTAAAAAAGATTCCAATTCCTTTGTCTGATTTAATTTCAAATGGGGAACAGAATATTCTAATTTATGATGTGTGATAGTATGTTTAATGGTTCCTAAGTTTTGGCTTTGCCCTTTCAGAGATCCTAAAAAGTAAAAAAAATCGGAAGGTTTGTATTCATTGTTAGGTAGTTCACCTAAAAAGCCATAGGGAAGATGGAACATACCTTTCAAAAATCGATTTTTTGGTTCCTTGATGAGGAGGTAAACATCATCCTTTTGGACAATCCATATTTCACCTTGCAAAACAATTTGCTTTTGGTATTTCTCCCGAATGGGAATTTCTTTTGTTTTCCCATGGATTCTAGCAAAACATCCTTCCATGAGTGGGCAGACCAAACATTTAGGAGATTCGGGTAAGCAGATGGTTGCCCCAAGTTCCATCATGGCTTGGTTATGGTCGCCTGGAAATTCTAAGTTTAAAAATTCATTTGCCTTCTCTTGGAGCTCTAAATCTGCCTTTGGACCGAGAATATTTTTCGTATAACCAACGTAACGCGAAAGTACACGTTTTACATTTCCATCAAGTACTGCATACGGTAAATCATAGGCAATGGATAAAACAGCTCGTGCTGTATAATTTCCAATTCCAGGTAATTTTAAAACTAACTCTAAGTCTTTTGGAAAGGAACCATTGTATAAATTGACAAGTTGGATGGCTGCTTTTCGGATGTTCCGAGCACGGCTATAATACCCAAGCCCCTTCCAATGGGCGAGGACTTCTTCTTCACTTGCCTTAGCTAACTCTTCAGGGTTTGGAAAACGATTGAGGAAATTTTCAAACAAAGGTAACATCGCAGCAACTCGAGTTTGCTGCAACATCACCTCAGAGATCCAAATGGGATAAGCTTGTTTCTTTTTACGAAATGGTAGATCACGTTTGTGTAATAAATACCAATCGTGAAGTTTTTTCTGTGGGCTCAAATGTCCGAATCTTGGATGCTATAACGAAGAAAGGTATTACAACTTCCTTCTTCTGTATACCGAACCAAGTCATAGTCCAAACGTGTGGATCGGAAGAATTTGGAGTGAGCCAATCGTTCTCGGATTTCCTGTCGGATGTGGTCACGAGCTTCTTGCCTTTTATCATAATAGGCAGGTGATAATATTTCACTTTTGTAAGACAAATTTCCCTCACGGTAAATCGCTACAGTGACCTGCACTCGGTATTTGCGTTGTAATCCTTGTTTTACTTCCGTATTCATTGGTTCCAAAAAGCCCAGGTTTTCTTCCTAATTTGATTTTCGGTTTGGAAGGGAGTGAAATTGAAAGCCACAGATTTTTTTCATACTGCTTGCCCAAATTTTCGAATTTAATTTCCTAGATAATGAGAACATAAGATTCAAATGAGCACCAAATATAACGAATCGCCATTTTTTTACAGAAGAAGACCTACAAGAGAAGTGAAAGTGGGAGATGTTGGAATTGGAGGAAAAAACCCAATCCGCGTCCAATCCATGATCACATCTAACACAAGAGATACGGAAGCAAGTATCCAACAAATCTCAGATTTAGAGAAGGCAGGATCGGAAATTGTTCGCCTAACAGTTCCTAGTCAAGCGGATGCTGACAACTTACCAAATATCCGAAAACGAATGAAAGAACTTGGTCTAAAAGTCCCTCTTGTTGCAGACATCCACTTCACTCCCCAAGTTGCTCTCAAATGTGTGGAATGGGTTGAAAAGGTGCGTATTAACCCAGGAAACTTTGCTGACAAAAAAAAATTTGAGATCATCGAATACACTGACAAAGATTATAATGAAGAATTAGAACGGATTGAAGAAGTATTCACACCCCTTGTCTTAAGAGCCAAAGAACTTGGTGTTGCGATGAGAATTGGAACAAACCATGGAAGTTTGTCGGACCGTATCATGAATCGATTTGGGGACACACCTCTTGGAATGGTAGAATCCGCATTGGAATTCATCCGGATCGCTGAAAAAAATTCTTATCGTGACATTGTTGTTTCTATGAAAGCATCCAACCCTCAGGTGATGATACAAGCCTATCGTATGTTAGTTGCCAGGTTTTATGACTTAGGAATGGATTATCCACTCCACTTAGGTGTGACCGAAGCCGGGGATGGTAAAGACGGAAGGATTAAATCAGCTATTGGAATTGGAAGTTTACTCGAAGACGGTTTAGGTGATACGATCCGAGTCTCCTTAACAGAAGATGCAATTCATGAAATCCCTGTAGCGAAGGAACTGGTTAAAAAATACAACGATCTATATTTCGCTTCCTTAACAGCCAAAGAAAATCCAATGATACGTGAAAGTATTTATACGGAATTTCGAGATCCATACCAATACGCTCGTTTTTATTCCAAAGAAATTGCCGTTGGGGAAACAAAAATTGGAGATACAAATCCAGTTCGAATTGAATCCTGTTTTCCTTTTTTTGGAGAGGGCACAGCGGAAGAAGTCCTCCATCTCATCCAAAGGGGAAACAAATCAGGTCGAGTTCCAGAACTCATTCATTTTAACATTGATTCTGAATTAGATTTACTAACGCTTGGAACGATGGTGAGGAGAGGATCCTTTCCTTTGCCTGTTTCCTTCGCACTCTCTGAAGATCTCATGTACCAGTATGAAACTTTTGCTGAGGATTTGTATAAATTTCAAAAGTGGGTTATTTCCCCTTCTCTCTTTTTAAAGGAATCGGAAGAATCCTGGGATGATCTTTTACAATTTGTGCATAGATATGCAAAAGACAAACGATCTGTGGAATGGACCTTTTCATCATCTAACATAGAACATGTGTCTACAGTCTTAAAAGAATGCAAAAAAAGAAAAATTGAGAATATCCTTTTTTCAACTTCAGATGGTGACTTACTTACGATCAGAAAACTTGCATTTTTATTAAGAGAATCCGATTACCCAATCGTCTTAAATGTTTCAGGTAAAACCAAAGACCAACTGATGTATGATGCTTCTATCCAAGCAGGAGGAAGTTTATTAGATGGAATTGGAGATGTTTTAAGACTTTCCTTTGGTGACGGAGAAGCAGAAGAATGTTTGCATTTAAATTTTGATATATTGCAAGCAACTCGACTTAGACTCACAAAAACAGAATACATTTCCTGCCCGTCGTGCGGAAGGACCATGTTTGACTTACAAACAACAACAGCGAAAATCAAAGAAAAAACTGGGCATCTAAAAGGTGTAAAAATTGCTGTGATGGGATGTATTGTCAATGGACCAGGTGAGATGGCAGATGCTGATTTTGGTTATGTCGGTGCAGGAATTGGTAAAGTCCACCTCTACAAAGGGAAGGAAATTGTAAAAAAAGGAGTCTCTGAAACGGAAGCTCCCGACCTACTCATCGAACTCATTCGCGAAAATGGGATGTGGAACGATCCAGAATAAAAAATAGTTTCCTTTTGTTTCTTCCATCTGTAACTTCACCCAGGTGGAAGAAAAAGAAAAAAAAGAAATTTTATCCAAAATCCAATCGATGGAAAAGGAACTATTTTTCTTAAAAGAAAAAGTCCTTTCTCTCTCAGAATCAAAAGTTATCTCCAAATCGGAAACTTCCGACATTCCAAAACAAACACTTGTTATAGAAGATACAAAACCAGTCTCGATTGACGAAGGACCCAATTGGTTCATCCAATGGATTGGACAAAATTTATTTGTAAAACTCGGTGTATTTTCACTCATCCTTGCATCGATTTGGTTTTTTTATCTAGCAATCGAAGAATATTGGATCAACGAATCGGTTCGTATTTGGATTGGTATCCTCTCTTCTCTTCCGATCCTTTGGTATGGATACAAAACAAAAGAATCAAGGCCTTACCTTTCACCTAGTTTACTTGGCCTCGGAATTGCTGTTTTATTTTCTGCCTATTATTCAGGATATGTTTGGTATGATTTATACGGAACAGAAACGTGTTTTGTTGGACTGATCCTTTTAAGCCTAACAGCTGTTGGAATTTCGTACGCTGAAAAAAGTGAAGTTCTATTTGGATTTGCGAGTTTGGGTGTTTTTTTATCGCCCATTTTAGTCTCCACGGGACAAAACTCCTATCCATTTTTATTCACCTATTTACTCATATGGAACCTACTTTTCTTTTTCATCAGAAAGGAAATGCCTTGGAAGGTGATCCCATTACTCATTCTAATCGCAAATCACTTAATCTTTGCCACTTGGGCAGAATCAAAATTAGAAGAGGCTAAAATCTTTTTCCCATTCATCTTCCAATTGGGTGTTTACCTTCTATTTTTACTTCGCGAATTCGAAGTTTTAAAAAGAACTATAAAAGAGAACCCAAACCTAACTTTGGTTACCATCGGACTCACCTTGGGACTTGGATTTTTGCAATCCTTTTGGATGTTTGGAATCTTTTATCCTGCACTAAAACCATTTCTACTAACACTCGTTCTTATCTTATTTTATGGAATCTACCAAAGGTCTCTCCGTGATATAGAACTTACGAGTGATACAAAAAAAGTGTATGATATCATTAGCCTTTTTGGATTACCCCTCATTATCAGTGTGATTGTGATGGGAATGACAGGTAAAGCTTTAGCATTTAGCCTAATTAGTTTTGCGTTTGTTGTGACAATTGCGGCAACATATTCCAAACAATTGTATATGTATTTAGCAACATTCCCTGTTTGGTTTTTTGCTCTGTTTTATATTTTCGCGTTTACCTATCGTTCTTACAATGAAGTTCCATTTGTAAATGGTAGGTTTCTCATTTTTACAACAGGTAGTTTGTATTTGGTATTATCGTATTGGTATAGCAGACAGTTTTCAAATTTTTCAAAACTATTCTTATACGCCGCCTATCCTTATTTCTTACTAGGAAATTTTGTGGAAATCCATTTGGGTTTTCCTGAAGAAAAACGTATGTTTTTATACACCATTTGTTTGATCTTCTATGGATTTGGTACTTTGGTCATAGGATTCCAAAAACACATCCACTCAATAAAAGTGGCCGGATTTGTATCATTGGCACTGGTCGTAGCCAAATTTTATTTATATGATTTTTGGAACTTATCCTTGGGATACAGAATCTTAGCAGGTCTGTTTTTAGGAATCTCTCTTATTGTTACGGGAACATTTTACAATCGAATCAAAAAGGAAACTACATGAAAACTTTATACCCAATTTCATTACTTATATCTTTACTTATGACAACTTCCGTTTTCGCAAGGCCCCTACCTGTCGAAAATTTTAAATACAAAAAAGACATCACACTCCCTTCCAAACTTTCTGAAAGTCGGATTGTAAAAGTGTTACTCGATGAAGAGTTTTATAAACATTCATTTTATGGAGACCTTCGTTTGACTCTAAATGGAGAGATTGTTCCTTACAAAATCCAAAATGCAGAAGAAATTAGCAAATACACTGAAAAACTAAAACCAGAGTTACTTTTCACCAAAAAAGATGAAATGGAAATTTATGTGTTAGAACTACCGAAACTTCCAGAAGGAATGTCCTATTCAAAATTAACAGTAACGAGCTCTTATGACTATGAAACATCAATTACTCTAAAGTTAGGTGATAATCCAGACAGTTTTGCAGAAACAAAAAATGTATTTTTGTACAAATATGGGTCACAATCATCTGGAGAAATTGATTTAGGAAATACCAAATACAGATATGTTCGATTGGAAGTGGAAAATGGATCAAATTTAAAATTTCCTTCTGTCACCAGGTCCAAAGAAAATAAACATTTATACTTTGAAAAAACCCATCAGATTCCCAATCCATTACTCGAAGAAAATGCAGTGCTTTTTACGTTTCCAAATGAAATCCAAACTAGTTTCCAAAACATAAAACTTTCCTTTGAAGAAAAGAACTGGGAACGTATGATTACAGTTCGAGGGAAAATCAATAAAAAAGAATGGGACACAGTATTCCAAGGAACCATCAATCATGATGAAAAAGATGGAAATTATGCAGAGATCCCAATCTCTTCACCATTGAGTTCCGAATTTACTATTCAAATTGAAGATGGCGAGAATCAAACCTTACACTTAAAAGAAGTAATCACCGTACAACCATTAGAGGAAATTTTATTTTTTATAGATAACGTTACAAAAGATACAATTTACAGTTTGTATTATGGAAATCCGTACCAGTGGCCTGCCAATTTTGACCCCTACACTTACCCATCCTCTGATGAATTGAGGGAAAAAACTCCAATTGAAGGCAAACTAACCAAGGAAGTTGAGAATGCAGAATTTGGATACAACTTGATTTACCCACCCATTTCAGGTTATATCACAACTGGACTTTTTTATATCGGAATTGGAACACTTCTTGTGTTTATCTTCTCAATCTTAAGGTCCAAACGACTGGTTGCCAAAGAAACAGTCTAACTTAAGGTATGAAGGCAAATCATTTGAAATCATTCTAACGACAAAGGATTTGCCAACTTACCAAAAAATCAGGTGAAATCAACAAACAGGTTTAAAGGAGAAAAGATGAAACAATTAAAAGTAACAACAACAACAATGATAGGAATGATTTCCTTACTCATCGTCATGAATTGTACGGGAACTAGGCCAGACAATTTGGGAATTCGATCTGGAAAATTATTAGAATGCCCAAAAACTCCAAACTGCATCAGTAGTTTTTCAGATCCATCTGACAAAGAACACTTTCGAAGTTCAGTGCCCTATCAAAAACCAACAGTAGAGGCAATTTCCATTTTAAAAGAAAGAATTCTAAACCATCCGAGAACCAAAATCATCAAAGAAGAAAACAATTATTTGTATATTGAATTCACAACGCTTATCATGCGTTATGTGGATGATGTAGAGTTCTATTTTGATGAAAAAACAAAACAATTACACTTTCGATCAGCTTCTAGACTAGGAAAGTCAGATTTAGGATTGAACCGAAAACGAATTGAAACCCTCTTAAAAGAAATTCAAATTTAGTGATTTAGATGTAGGCTTACATTTCAAAAGACTAAATAGATACGATTCCAAACTGTTAGAGTCTAGAATCGTATCGGTTTTCTTTTATTTCTTTTTGTGAATTTCCTGTAACGAGTTTACTGAATACCCCTTATCCTTCATTTCCACAAGTCCATGGATCAGAGCTTTTGCAGCCTGTGATGTAGTGAGACAAGGTACTTTGTATTTAATTGCCGCTTGGCGAATCGTAAATGCATTTTCTCTTGTAACTCTGGACAAAGGAGTGTTGATGATCAAATGGATTTTTTTCTCTTTGATGTAATCAATTACATTTGGAAAATAACCATCATAGATTTTATTGATTTTACTCGATAAAATTCCATTATCAGATAAAAACTTATGAGTTCCCTCTGTTGCAATGATGTTATAACCTAAATTGGACAAGGACCTAACGGGTTCTAATAATTCTTTTTTGGTTTTATCATTGATGGTAACAAAAACCGTTCCGTGTTTTGGTGGTTCTTCACCTGCCATTATCTGCGCTTTCACAAAGGCTTCCCCTTTGGTTGCAGCAATTCCCATCACTTCACCTGTTGATCTCATTTCTGGACCAAGGATGGTATCTACACCCGGAAATTTACTAAATGGTAAAACTGCTTCTTTTACAGTGATCATTGGCGCAGAAAACCGTTTCCCTAATTTGAAAGAAGCCAATGTTTCACCTAACATAAGTCTTACAGCAATTTTTACAACAGGGATCCCTATTGACTTTGCAACAAATGGAACAGTTCTTGATGCTCTTGGATTTACTTCTAAGACATACAGAGTTTCATCTTTAATCGCATATTGCACATTGATGAGACCTTTAACATTTAATTCTAGAGCAAGTCGATACGTAGCTTCTTCAATCTCTTGGAGCATACGTTGGGAGATACTTTGAGGGGGTAAAACACATGCAGAATCACCAGAGTGGATCCCAGCTTCCTCTATATGTTCCATAATTCCCGCTATAAATACATCTTTTCCATCACATAGAGCATCTACGTCTACTTCCGTCGCATCTTGTAAAAAGGAATCTACAAGTAGTGGTCTATCTTCAGAAACCTCTTCGGCTTCTTCCATGTATTTGTCTAATTCTGTTTCTTCATTGACAATCAACATAGCTCGACCACCTAACACATAAGAAGGTCTAACAAGCACTGGATAACCGATTTTTCTTGCAATTTCCCTTGCTTTGTCTTTTGAAGAAGCGATACCATTTTCTGGTGATTTTAAACTTAATTTATCTAATACTTCAGCAAATCGTTTTCTATCTTCTGCTCTGTCGATGGAATCAGGGCTAGTTCCAAGAATCGGAACCCCTCTTTTTTCCAAAGATTTAGCAAGTTTGAGTGGAGTTTGACCACCTAACTGTACGATCACACCATCAGGTCTTTCCTTTTTGAAAATTGCCATCACGTCTTCTAAACTGAGTGGTTCAAAATACAACCGGTCCGATGTATCGTAATCTGTGGATACTGTTTCTGGATTGGAGTTTACCATGATGGATTCAACACCCGCTTCCTGTAAGGAAAACGATGCATGGCAACAACAATAATCAAATTCAATCCCTTGCCCGATTCTGTTAGGTCCGCCACCGAGGATCATAACCTTTTTCTTAGAAGTTACATCCGATTCATCTTCTTCATCATACGAAGAATACATGTAAGGAGTAAATGCTTCAAACTCACCTGCACAAGTATCGATACGTTTGTATACAGGTTGGATGTTTTTTTCTTCTAAGTAAGATTCAATTTTTTCTTCTTCTTCTCGTAGGGTTTTATCAACCTTTGCTTTGGTGATATCAATGGCTGCCCCACTTCTAACTTGGGATAAAATTTGTTCTTCTTTTGAAAGAAATGCAAGTTGTCTATTGGAGAAACCAGCTTGTTTCATTTCTTCAATGATGACATTCCCTTCTTTTCGATATTTATTTTCTAATTGGAAAAGTTCTTCAAATTGGTATAAAAACCATGGATCTATTTTACAAATCTCATGGATTTCTTCGACACTCATTCCAAAATCAAATGCCATCTTTACATAAAAAATTCGTTTGTCAGTTGGACGTTTGACTTTCGCCGTAAGCCATGTTTTTCTTTCTTCTTTTGGAACAGCTTCCCATTCCATCAGTTCTTTTAAATAGCCATCACTTCCAAAACCAAATCGGTCTGTTTCAAGTGAACGTAATGCTTTTTGAAAACTTTCTTTAAAGTTTCTACCGATAGCCATTGCTTCCCCAACCGCCTTCATTTGGACACCTAATGTGTTGTCAGAACCTGGGAATTTTTCAAAAGCAAATCGAGGGATTTTGGTAACTACGTAATCGATAGATGGTTCAAAACTAGCAGGCGTTACTCTTGTAATATCATTTCGTATTTCATCCAAAGTATATCCGATGGACAACAATGCTGCAATTTTTGCGATAGGAAATCCAGTTGCTTTTGAAGCAAGTGCTGAAGATCTGGAAACCCTTGGATTCATTTCGATGACAATTACGTCCCCATTTTCTGGGTTCACAGCAAATTGAATATTCGATCCACCAGTTTCTACACCAATTTCCCTGATGATATCAATCGACATATCACGTAATCTTTGGTATTCTTTGTCACTTAACGTTTGTTGTGGAGCAACAGTAATAGAGTCTCCTGTATGAACACCCATTGGATCCAAGTTTTCAATGGAACAAATGATAACCACGTTATCATTTAAATCTCGCATTACTTCTAACTCAAATTCCTTCCAACCCATCACGGATTCTTCTACAAGGATCTGTGAAATGGGAGATGCAGATAAACCTTTTTGAGCTATATCATCAAATTCAGATTCATCATAACAAGTTCCACCACCAGTACCACCCAACGTGAACGCAGGGCGGATGATGATGGGAAATCCGATTTCGTCTTTGGCTTTTCTCGCTGCATCCATGTCGGACACCATAAAAGACTTCGCAACTCGGATCCCAAGTTTTTCCATCGCTAGTTTAAAGAGTTCTCTATCTTCTGCTTTTCGAATTGCTTCTACTTTTGCTCCGATGAGTTCTACATTGTATTTTTCTAATACACCTTCTCTGTGTAAGGCGAGAGCTAAATTGAGAGCCGTTTGCCCACCAACTGTTGGCAATATGGCATCTGGTTTTTCTTTTTTAATGATTTTTTCGAGAACGGGAACGGTGAGAGGTTCAATGTAAGTGGCATCTGCAAGATCAGGATCAGTCATGATAGTAGCGGGATTTGAATTCACCAAGATGACTCGTATCCCTTTTTCCCGAAGTGCTTTTGTTGCCTGCGTTCCTGAGTAGTCAAACTCACATGCCTGCCCGATGACGATTGGTCCGGATCCGATGATCAAAATTGATTTTAAGTCGTTACGTTGCGGCATAGTTTCCTCTTTTTTTTCTTATTAATTTTCATTGATGTCAGATAAAGAACTGGGAATTAAATATTCTCCTGCCAGTGAAGCATTCTCCCACTTCACTACAGTTTTATATAAGGCTTCTTTCATTTTGGAAGCCATAGGATGATTGGGGTATAAATTATTTCTGTTCAAAGGATCTTTCTTTCGATCATAGAACTCAAATCTTACACCTTCCCTCGTGGGAATATAGATCAATTTGTAATTTGAATTTTGAATGCTTCTGTGTTTTGAAAATGCTATCGTTTCACGATAAATGGGATCTGTGATCATGATTTGGTAGTCTTCTTCCGGAACAACTTGGTGCAGTGAAAGTATATTCGGATATGGGATTCTTTGTTTTTGGAAAAAATGGTTACCAACATCAGAAAACCAAATCCCAGTTTCAGAATAAACAAATCGATCTTCATCCCAGTCCCTTTGTCCAAGAATTGTTAATAAAGATTTGCCTGGGTATTCCAATTGGGAAGGGATTTCAAAATAATCCAAAAGAGTGGGAACTAAATCAATGCTGGAAGTTATGCCATCGAAATTTTTTTCTATCGAGGGAATGGATTCGAACTTGGATGATTTCGGAAATTTGATCATCAATGGAACATGGGTGACAGATTCACCACGAAGGTGTTCTCCATGCCCTTGCCCATGGATGTCTTCGTACAGTGCTTCTCCGTGATCGGCAGTTAAAATGATGATCGCATCATCATAAATCCCTTTTGATTTTAAATAACCAACCATTTCACCAAATTCTTGGTCAAAGGCATAAACTGCGCTATCAAATAAGCTTCGGATTTGAGAGATTTCTTCCTGATTAGGAAGACTGGAATCCGTCGGATCTACAAATTTAAGATACTTATATTTCCCATAATAATGAGGATTCGTAAAACGTTTGTAATGTGGAAAGGCAGGTGTGTAAGGAAAATGGATTACACTCGAAAAATAGGTAATGGAATAAGGAGAGTTTCCTCTTTCACTCACCAAAGAATCAAACCGTTTGAGTAAACGATCCCCATCTCCCCAAGTGGAAAGTCCATCAAGTTCTTCTAAGTATTTTTCTCCCGAAAACCAAGAACCGACAAGGAATGGCATAATTAGAATTTGTGTTTCCGCTGTCCTTTGGACCGTCATGATCCTTGCATTAAAATTAGGAGCATATACTTCATCAAAACCAAAGTTGGCTCTTGGAAATATGTCTGCTGCAAAACTACCAATGGCAAAATGATCGTATCCATTTTTTTTTAGGATTTGTTGGATTGTTGGAAAGGAAGGAGACCCAATCCTTTGTTTTTCTTCCGGTGATGGAAACATGTCTCGAATTTTATGTTCCATCGAGTATTTACCAGTTAGAGTGTCTGCCCAACTTGGGAACGTTCGTGGAATCGTTGTATGGTGGTCATGAAATACAAAACTATCTTTTGTAAATAAATCGATATTGGGTGTGATGGATTGGCCATTGATTTTTTCGCCAATTTTATCGTAACGTAATGAATCTGCTGATAAGATAAAGATAGGAGGTTTTCCTTTTTCCTCTGAGTAACGTAAGGAAGATATTCCCATCCAAAAACTTGGCAAACCATACAAAAACAAAAGGAAAATCAAGAGAAGACCATATGTTTTGGTATGTACATTCTCATAGTGTTTCCCTTGCAAGTTCACAAAAACAAAATAAAGTAATCCAACTAAGTACAATCCATGGGAATGGAGAAAGCCTAACACCAAAACATGTAAGATGGCAAAAAAACTTTCTTTGTTTTTATGAAGGTAAACATGACGGCCTAAAATTACAAATAGAAGTAAAACCAATATCCCCAAAACAAAATTGAAAAACATTGGTGAGATGGTATCAGTTAAAAAATAAAGGAATGGTGCAAAACTAGGATACCGAAAGAAGAAAAATTCCCCGTAAATTTGAGGGAACATGATCATTGATTGAAAAAGAGCCAAACATTCAATGAATAAAACACTTCCAACCAAGAAATACCATTTAACAACTGAACGATTCCATAAAGAGAAACCTAAGTTCACTAGTGAGAATAAACTTGTTTGGATAAAAACTGAAACAGCAAAAACTTTTGCCGTAGTGGTCAAATAAACACCAAAAAAAGCACCTAAGTATTGTTTAAGGAAGTCGCCAACGTCGACGCCCATAATTGTAAAGCTGGTATTAAAGAGGAGAAAGAATAGATAAAAAAAAACTGAATAATAGAGGGAAATTTTAAAAATTCGGATGGGGAAAAAAGGGGCTTGGTTCGGACCCATTAGAGTCATCATTCCAAACCCACTTTATCCGTAAACTTTTCCTAGTCCTTATTTTCCGAAATCCTCACGATTTCGTTAGGCCATTCAGCATGTGTTTCCGGCGAATACATGGCTTCCACACGTGTTGGAGGTAGGACAAAATTCCCCACGTGATTTAGGCGGTAACTGTGTTCAATCACATGTTTTCCCTTGGGCAGGTATTCAAAATAAGCACGGTAGAGGGACAAGGTTTTTTCCTCAAAACTTAAGTAATAAGAAGTATCTCCCGGTTTGTCTTGGTTTATCTGTGATTCTCGCCCAAATCCACGCCCAAGAGGAAGGGATCCAGGTGGAATTGGATCTTCCACAACCACCCAAGTTTTATCGGAGTCTGCCTCAATTTCCAGTCTGACTTTGATGGTATCTCCTTTGGATAAAACTCCTGGTTTTGCCACTTGCACAGGTTCAAAAGTACGTTTCAGGCGGTAACCACTGGAGATCGGAGTTTGTAAAGGAAGGACACTTTGCACAGACCATTCCAACCAAGGTTTTCCTTTTCCATCATAACTCACAGTGAAGGTTTCAGGGTTCATACCAAGAGTTTGGGTAACAGTTTGTTTGCCATTGGGTTCCAAATTTAATGTTTCTTTTTCGGTTTGGATTTTGACTTTCCCACCACTTACCTTTTCTCCTTCCAGAAGTTTACTCACACGATCAAAAACTAAAACCGAATAAGCATTTCCAAGTGTACTATCATACCTTCCTTGTTTTTGCATTTTGACAAATGCTTTGACAATCCGTGGCATATCTTTTTTGTAAGCGGGTTCGGAGAAGGACCATAACAAAAATTTTGCCATCGTATAATCCCTACTTCCAAGAATCCACCATGGATTGGTAAAACCAGAGTCAGCAATGATTAACTCAGAACCTTGCAAATTTAATTTTGATCGCAAAACACTGTACAAACGATTCTTTACTTTTGGATCCGCTCCATTCACACGATTGTAAATATCAGATAAATCAATGAGTGAAGCAGTCGGTAAAAATTCCAGGTTATCAAAAATGGGACGCACTTGTTCCCACTCGTAAGTTTGGTATCGTGTTAATGCTTCCCAAACGATGATTTTTCGAACAACAAGGTCGGCACCAAATCGATACCTTTCTCCATAAACCCTTCCGTCCAAAAATCCTTGTAAACCATTCATAATTTTTGCTAAAACATCATCAGGTATGGTTTTGTTTGTTAGTTTAGCGGATGTTAAAACATATGCAGAAAGTAATTCACTTCCATAATCCATCCGTGCAAAATACTTCACAAGTCCATCTGAATCTAAAAAAGAATTTAAATCTGCTAAAACATCATTCCATAAAACGTCCGAACGTAAACCTATCGCTTTTGAAACTTTTTGTTCCATACAAGAATAAGGATACGTTTGGAAATACTTTTGGATTCCCGATGTACTTGTTAAAATTGTAGGGGAAGCTTTCCAAACCATCTTTCCCGTATTTGGTTTAGAACCTGAAGGAGTTTGCGCTGATTCCTTAAATGGTGCCTCATATAACAGAAGCCCTGCTTGGTACACCCTTTCTGTAAAAGCAGGTATTACATTTTGTTCAACCGACAAAGAATCCATCACAGTTCCGTTAGGTGAAGATACTTCTAGTGAAAATTTACGTTTTACGATCTCTTCCGGAACTGTAAGATCCCAAGTGATCACTTTTGATTCCCCAGGAGATAACATTGCCGATTTGGTTTCCAATTCCGTTTTGATTTCCGAGCCGTTTTTTGTGTCTACCACACTCAGACGAAGCCTAAGTTGTTCTTTGGTTTCGCTTGCATTACGCAAAGTCACTTCGTGTTGTAAACTATCCCCCATCCTAACAACGGGAGGGATTCCAGAAAAAGTTTGGATTTTTTGGGATGTTTGGATTTTTGCCATCCCTGTTCCAAATTCTTTTGGACCGGAACTGGCAACCGCAACAATACGGAAACTGGTGAGGGAGTCGTTTAATGGAAAACTAAATTTATACTTTCCATCCTTTCCAACAATAGCTTTTCCTCTCCAATACAGTAGAGTTTCAAAAAGAGAACGAGTGGACTGTTTTCCCCCTCCGCCACCTTCAGGTTTCGCTTTGAGCCCAAAGTGGCGTTTCCCAATAATTTGAGATTGAGCAGTCGATGTTACCACTTGCAGTGGTCTTGTCCCCATCATCGCATCTAATAAATTCCAAGTTGGATTGGGAGAAAGTTCTAATAATGCTTCATCCACAACTGCTAATGTAACCTCAGTTGACTCTGTAGGAATCTTACCATCTGATGATTTAATTTCCAATTCCACTTCTGCTGTTTCTCTAACTTGGAATTCTTTTTTATTGGGAGTGACAGAAACGGACAAACTGTACGGCTTATACCCAACCTTCAACATAGAAAGTCCCAAACGGTAACTTGGTTTGGCTAAGTCAACAAGACCTGTTGGTTTTGGATCACCCATTCGCCCACGCACAAGAAAAACAGAAACGTAAACATTGGGAGCATATTCTTTTTTGATCGGAATGTTGATAAAAGGATCTTTTCCACTCACTGGTGTAACAAAATAATCAATCACACCTTCTCTCTCTAAACTGACAAGAGCAGTTCCTTCGCGGAAGGGAGATCTCACTTGGACTTTGATGGTATCACCAATTTCTACTGATCGTTTTTCAGGTAAGATGTCCATTCGGTTATGATCACTTACATCAAACCAAACTTCTTCCTTAGAACTCACCCATACATTATAAGTAGAGTTTGTTTGATTTCCATTTTTATCTTTTGTTTCCGCCACAAAAACGATGTCACCGGTAGCAGGTGATTTTCCTTCACAAATGAGAATCCCTTTGTAATCAGTTTTTCCTTCACAAAACTCTCCTAACTGATTCACTTCTTCATAGTGTTCATAAGCATAAAATCCACCAACGAGACGTTTTCGATTGGAATAAAATTCTTTTTTGTATGCGTTTACTTTAATTTTCTGCGACGGAACAGGTTTGTCTTTTGCATCCAAAACAACTAACTGTAGTTTTACTTTGTCTTCTGTGAAATACCATCCATCAGGTAAAATTCCTAAATGAACTTCAGAAGGTGAAACTGGAAAACTCCTTGCGATTGTATGGATTTCTCCAGTAGGATCTGCATATTCCATTTCCACTTGAAAGTTACCATACCCTGGAATGGATTTTAGATTTTCAAATTTGTATTCTAAAAATCCTTTTGTATCCATTTTTGCATTTGTGGACAACACCTTTGGTTTTGTTTCTTCCACTTCTTCTTCCTCATACCCACTCACCTTCCACTTTCCTTCTTTGATGGTTTCTGGCGAAAAGGTAAATTCAGAATATTCTTCTTTTGGACTATAATAACCAGGTACCACTTGTGATCGGATTTTCACAGGCACAAGAGAGGCACCACCTCCCGAGAGGTATTCCAATCCAAAAAGAACTTTTGTTTCTTTAGGAGATACAAGGTTTTGTGATTCGGAAGATAGTTGGATATTCCCCTTTAGGACGGGTAGACGAAATTCCTCCACTCGAAATTGTGTGATGGTTCGTCCATAACTTGTGTCCTCTTGGTTGTAAGGATAGGTTACTAAATAAACACCGTGTTTTGCATTTTTAGGAATTTTAAACTCGGACTCAGCATGACCTGGGAATGACCAAACTAGAGGTGTTGTATAACTTTCTCCTGAACCTTCATGTTTAATGACAACGGTATTTGGATAGTCTTTTGGTTCTGCAGGGATTAAACCTTTATTCCCAAAACTACGCCTAACGTGTTTCAGGTGAACTGTTTCCCCTTTTTTAAATAATGTACGATCGAGAACAATTGATTCTAAATAATTTGCATATCCCGCACTTGTTTGAGGGAGTTGGTAACGCCAACTTTCAATTCCTTTTTCCCATGTACTGGAAGTAAAACTGATATCGTCATTTTTTTGAGCAAAAACAGTAAGACCGGAACCTAACTCATGATAACCACAATAAGGCACTTCCTGGAAATTGATATTTCCAAAAAGCATTGTACCATCTTTTCCTGTGATCCCAGCACCCCGTATATTCCCATTACAATCTAAAATTTTTATTTGTACACCAGCTTCAGGAAGACCTGTATCCAAACTTGTCACCCAAACTAAACTGGTATCCTTCCCCCATTTGAAATGCGGAGATAAATTGGTAACAAGAGCAGCACTGGATACATACATTTTTTTTCCTTCGCCTTGTGCAAAGAGATGGTTGGCAAGTACTTCACTCGTTAATTCAACAACGTAAAAACCTGGTGAATCAAAAGGAATTCCTACGACTTCCATTGGTTTTTTGCCATTCGGTTTTGGTAATTGGAAAGAATTTACTTTAGCATTGGAAGCTGGTGTTTGGAAAACAGATTGGTTCCTTTCGACTTTGGATAATGTTTGAAACCACTTTTGGATTTCAACGATGTCCATTGTTTTTTGGCTTTTTGCACCCATTCCTAAGGAAGTCGATTTGATGGGGAGACTTGCTTCTAAGTTTCGTAAGGTGACTGGAAGAGCAGGATTTGCTTTTGATTCCAAAATACCAAACTTTGCACTGAATTTTGCAAGTGGCGGGAACTCATCTGTTTTAAATTTTAATGGGAAGGCAGCACTATTCGCCAAACTTCTGTTTGCATCATCAACTATGTCAGGAATTTTAATTTGGAATTCAGTGTTTTCTGGGAAAGGACCGGGAAAAGTCAACCAATCCGAATATTCGTTTCCTTTGTTAGTCACTTTTTGTTTTGGATATTCCTTTCCATCCTTATCCACCAACTTAATTTTTTCAATTAACTCTTGTGATACGGGAGAGTTAAAAGATAAACTTACTGGAAGGATTGGAATACAATTTGCATCGGCAGTTGTCCTTTCACAACTAAAACGTGCTGAAAATACGGGTCTAACAGTAAAGGTAATCACCTCATCTTCAGGGATGGCACCACCCCATACAGACTTAATTCCTTTACCAAGAACAAGTTGGATTTGTTTTTCTGGCAAAAAGGTTTGTTTGGATTTTAAAACAACAATTTCTTCTTTGTCTTTTTTGCCCATCGATTGTAAGAAAGTTTTTCGTTCAGAACCAGAGATGAGAACCACTGGAATTCGATTTCCTAATTCTTCCGAACGAAAATACGCAAATTTTTGAAAACTACCAAGGTCGGGTTTTCCATCTAAGTGTAATAAAAACACTTGGTCTTCTGCAATTGTACTTTCTTGGTAAGGTGTTGCGTACTTAACAGAAGGACCACCTGTGTGGAATCCAAACGATCTTTCTCCTTGTATTTTTTCTCCGCTAAATGACTTTATTCCTTCTTTTAAAACAAAGTAACACTCCACTCCACCTGGTAATTCTTTTTCAAATTCATACACCCAAGTGGTAGAGTCAATGAAGCGACTGGTTCCAGGAAAAGGACAGTTCACTTGGAAAATTTCAGTCTCTGGGCGGACATCTCCAAGGGCCACCATGGGTTTTGTAAAACGTGCCGTTACTTGTTTGGGTTCTTTGATAAAACCATTGGGAGTAAAAAATTCAATGGAAGCAGGTGTTGGTTGGGAAAAATCGGATCTCACCAAAATGAGTGAAAGAAAAACGGACAAAAAAATGCGGAATCGAAAGAACATGGAAAGAAATTAGAAATAGGAACTGGATTGGAAAGAAAAAAAAGAAAATCAGGGATATTGGCCCCTCCCTGCGGGTCTCATAAGGAGAAACATCTATGAACGAATTTTAGACCTAATATCCCGAAAAAAGGTTTTCATTTTTTAGATCCTTTCCATTTTGAAACGTCAAATTCCTCCTATTCTGCTTATGGTTCCTTTGTTAAGTCAGACTATTGACTACAATCATAAAGGAACCACTCGCAATCATTTCAAAACCCTGATGCCTTAATGGAATTGTTTGAACATGGATTATTGTTAGGATCACAGCTATACATTTTAAACGTAAATGTTTGATCGGAGTTTGGTCTTTGTGAGCTCGTACCAAAATTTGTATTATTGGGAGGAGAAAATCCAAGAGAACTACAATTGGATAGAGAAAGATTCCACTTCTCTAAATCCGTGTTCAATAATCCTCCTGACCCACCTTGTGGTGTATTATAGTAGTTAGTCGGACTCACGATGATTCCAACTAAAGTGAAACTATCATAACATTCTCCAGTAAAGGATAGGTTCACAAGATCGGCTCTTTTGATATGGACCAGAGATCCATTATTGTATTTATCGGATAAGGCTCCATTGGTTGCATTATTCAATAACAAGGCCGTCATTCCATCTGTGTTTTGAGCTTTGGACTGTGCACAAAACGTTTGAAATGCGATAAGAAATATGATGTATAATTTTTTCATGTTAATTCCTTTAATTTGATCGATATCCGTATGATTCTGGAGATGTAGTGCCAGTCCAAAAATTAGCTTGCACTTGGAGGTAAATCCTCCTGTCATCAATGAGCATTGGACTTCCCGTATTCACATCTCTATCAAGTTTGTTTGCTAGAATTTCATAATAAAGTTGTACTTTATAATGATGTTTATCACCGAATAAATTTAATCCAATCCAATATATGCGTAAGGTTTCGTTTGGATCATGACGATTGCCATTCCGATTAAAGTCACCCATCAATTGGTCATATTTGAAGATTGGCATTAGATAAAATTTGTTAGTAATTGGGATATTGTATCCAAAAGTTGTATGCCAACCGATGAGACCATTTGATGCAGGCCCACTCATTTTCGTATAAGCAGTATTGAAGTAAAAACCACTCCATGTAAAGGTAGCATCATATGTATGGGCAATGAGTCCCATCTTGGTTCGTCCCGGAGTTGTGCCACCATTTTGTGTATTGTATCCAAGCGTAGAACTTCCGCCATCAGCGGAAGGGTATCCATTCACACCTTGGGGTGTTACAAATGAGATTCCACTTGTCGTTCCCGCGTTGTATTCCATTGCCGATACAGCAGGTGTGACAAGGTTTTGAGTTTGTTGGAACGCTGAACCTAAAGATAATTTCATATCCCTTTGGAAAATTTCCTCTCCCTCTTGCCAATTCACTTCACGGCCATCCGATTCTCGTTTTAAACTACCAAACACATTCCAAACTGCTCTACCATAATACGTTGGAGAAATATTCACAAAACCGTAACGATTGGAAGTCGTAAGATCCTGCCTTCTTCCCGTTCCATAATCACCACCGCCACCTTTTCCATTTCCCACCATAAATGATAGATGTAGATAACGTTCGTATTTCGGATTAATTTCCTTCAATGGAGTTGCTTGTAACATAATACCATTGTCGAATTGTGGGAGTGCTGCTGTCACCATACTTCGTTCTAAAGAGACAAGATTGGCACTTGAGCCAATGTACTCTCTGTTAAATGGTACATTGATTTGGCCTAATGTGATTCTACCACCAGCATACGGAAGTTTTGTATATATCACTGCTTCCTGGATATAACCTCTATTGTCTTTTAATCTTTCGTTGGTGACTACATTTACGCTCCCTGGCCTACCACTTGCATCTGTATAATTTACAGTCTGTGTTGTTTGAGAGATATCTACTCGATTCAACATATTTTCAAGACGTAGTTGGATACTTGCACCCCACCAATCATTCTCATACATCGCACCTAACCTTAACCTTCTAAACGCATAATCAATGGCATTAAAATCTCTATGGCCATTGGAAAGAGGAGATTGTGCGGTCCCACTCGCACCACGAAACTGAACCCTTCCTGTAATCGTAAGTTTTTCTTTACTTACATCATCGGGGCGATGCGCAAAGGCATCCGGTAATGTTGTTACATTGTGATTGGTTTTGTTAGTGCGTTCATCCAAAACACTCGGGAATTTTTCAATTTTAACCCGATTGTTGCCAGGTTTTGTAAAAATTTGCCCTGTATCTTTGTCTTCATAAAACTCTGTTGAACTTTGAGACAAAATTGGTTGGAAGATAGAAATACTACTGAATAAAAAAAATATGATGAGTTTCCTTTGTGGGAAACGAACCACAAAGTCATTTTTAAAAAGATGAAACATTTAATTCTCCAAAATAAATAGAATCTAATATTCGTTAGCTCAATGAATTGAGTTACCGCTTTGTTTTGAATAGATTGTAATTAAATTAGAGAGGGCGGAGGGATTTTGTATTCGTGATAATAACTTAATTTATGAAAATAGTACTGATTTTCAAAATGAATCCTTCGGCATTCGGTATTTGATTCGATCGCCTTGGGACAATTCAATATACAAATGTTTGAATCTACAACTGAATGACCTTCTTCTTCCTGGTCGTTTGTGTCGAATTCATTGAATAAAAACTTTTCGTCAAGATTGGACGGATACTGTCTCGAAGATTGGAAAACCATTCCTTGGGAAGTTTCTTCCAATTCTTGAGGGTAAAGATTTTGATTCTCGAGTAAAAGGTTTCCAGAAAATCCTGCCAAGAGGAAAACAAATAGCAGGTTTCGATAGACTGAACTAAGTCTGGAACAATTCATATTCATTTTTGTAACAAAAAGCACATCTAGGAGGCAATCTGCTACTGATTCAATAGTATGCAGGCCTTTTGTTACAAACAGATTACATTCACTTTACAATTGTCGTTTATTTGCAATGGAAATGAGATGGCTCCAAACAAGAGGAAAATTCAAAATTTCAGTGAAAATACTTTGGAAAATAAACCACAATCCCCCAAATCAGATGGAGTAAAATGAAAAATAAAAACGAAAATATTCCTTTTGTTTCAAACTCAGAATCCAATCGATCTTTCCAAATGATAAAAATAGAATCTTGATTCAACTTTGTCTCTTTTGTTTCCCAGATCGTTTCTTTTAATAAAACTCCTCCCGAAAATAGACTTGAGACAGAACAGTTTCCATTTTCTTTCGAATAACACAAAGCATACATTGGTAACTTGGTTTCTTTTCCAGAGACAGCACGTATCCTTTTGTAATGGAATGTAATCACGGGACCATAAACAAAACTACCTGATCTACGTCTCACAAGTAAGGGAGAACGAAACGAACCTGAATCAGTATCATCTAAATAAAATTCCCGCAAATACAAATAACGATTCCCCATTGCCAAATGAGACTCTTCTGGTAAAACATCAAATTGGGAAGTGAGGCCTAACTTGTAACCAATGGCATCTCCTAAAAACAAGAGAATATCCCCTCCTGCAAGTAATGACAAAAAAACGGCAAAAAGGATTTTATACCCACTTGATTTGATAAAGTGAATTCCTAAAAAAACCAAAGGTAAAAAGAAGATCAGTAAGATCCAAATGGAATGAGAAAGTGGCCAATAGACACCAAACGGTAATAATGCGATGCTAAATACAAATATGAATCCCAAACCTAACCAAAGTTGAAAGAATAAGGAAGGAGACCCATCGTTCGGTTCAGGTTTTTTCCGGTATTTATTTTCAACAAATGAAACAAACATTTTGATTCCTAATCGATTTTAATCTTTCACAACAAAACTATTTCGAATCGTATTCCAATACTCATCTGCTTTCTTTTTCTCTCGTTTTGGATAGGATAAAGACAAAAAATAACCTCTTGGAGCATTATATACATAATATTCCTTCATTTCCATTTCGATTCGGTTCCCGATATCATCTACTTCAATCCATTCACTCAGATAAACATTTTCTTTTTCTAAACGTTTGAATTGCAGTTTTCGCATTTGGTTATTGTTTAAGGAACGAAGAGAGTCCCAAAACACAAAGTAATTTTTGTTATTCCGTAGAGGCCTTACTTTATCAAAACTAGAACCTATTGACAAAATGATTTTTGGCAATGTTCTCTTTTTTTTACCTGAGACTTGTAAAAGAAAAGCTTCTTCCCATTCGGTTTGACCTTCTGGAAGGTAATTGGATAAAAACTCAACAAATCGTACGATCCTATAAATACTATCTCGATTTTCGCCATAAATCCCAAGTCGATTTCCGTACAAACCTTCATATCGTAAAGTCGATGGGATTTTTAATCGATAACGAAACGATTCTGATTCCAGATACAAATAATCTCGTAAGGAAACTTCATCCACATAACATCCATAAGGATCACTCACCAAATCTAATGGAATGGTTTGGTCTGACCATTCATTGGCCGCTCGATTTGTAATTTCGTTCGAACGAATCAACCATTCAGGAAAAAAACCCGAATCTTTTTCTTGTTTTAATCGGTAACAAAGGTGGATCCCCTTTCCCAGGAATACTACATCCTTTTCCTTTCTTACTTCATACAAAACTTCTAATTCTTTTGCTGCTATGTCTGCTTCTGCTTGGAGTGGAAATTCTTTATAATACTCATCATCAATGAGGAACCTGATTTTGCCTGATGGTGACACCAGGTAATTCCTACCAAATCGATCTTTTTTTTTCACAGAGGATTGTTTGTTCTTAAATTCACTTAAGAAACGATGGTAACTTCTCGACTCTTCCTCTTCTGCATCAGGGATCCATGGTTTTTGGAGAAGTGGATCAACAATTACACTCGGTTGGTTTTGAGAATGTAGGTATGTGTTCTCAAATCCAAAAAGCATAGTTAGAGAAATACAACAAATACAAAGATTCCATTTCCAATGTAACAAAAAGAGAGAATCTTTCTCTCTAGTCATCACTTATACCTGGTATTTGGATTGGATAAAATTGAGAGCCATAGTAAAGATCTTCGAAAATTCTTTTTTATGGACATCACCATTCACTCGCGACAAAATTCCTCGTAACAATGTTTGCACTTGTTGGTAGTTGGGAACTTCATAAAACGATTTCTGGATATGAGGCCATGCCATTTTGACGATCTGCATAAACTCAGGACTTCCCTTTTTGAATTCCTGAATCATCCTATCTAACGTAAGTTTTACGATCTGGAAATTTTTAATTTTTTTTACGATCCCTTTTAGGACATCCGGTTTTAGTTCTGATTTTGAGCTCATCATTTGGAAAAGTGTATTCCAATCAACTGCTTCATTTTTTTGTTCTTTCAGGACTTGGGTTCGTAATGATACAACTGCTTTATCAAACTCCGATAGAGTTCTTAACCAATTTTGGTAACCAACTTGGTCACCTTTAGTTTGGTAGGTGGTGATGGTTTGCACCAAGTCCATAAATTCTTTTACAGAATAATTTCCCAATCGCACCAAATTTAAGTCCACTGGTGGAGGAGTTGGTGCCTCTTCCTCGTATTCAATACCTAAATCATTGGAAAAATCGTCATGTTCTTCGGAACTTGTTTCGTTCGTATTATCAGATAGAGAGTCAGAAGAATCATCGAACTCAAGATCTTCGATTTCATATTCTTCATTTGTTTTGGCTGAATTGCCATTTGTATTTGATTCTAATTGAGGAGTGTCTGTTACTTCTGGTCCGATTTTTACTTCTAACCTTTCACCCGTTAATATGTCACTGAAGGTTTCGGTAATTTCCTGTAAGATGGATTTTTCTTTTTCAGGAATCAATGTTTGTTTTTTTGCGATCGGAGTGGGAGGTGCATTGGCAACGGCAAGTGCTTCTGTTAATGAAACTGGTTCTTTTTCAGATTCCGAACCAGATGGAATCGATAATGCCGCTTTTGCAGAAGCTGCCATAAGGCCTTGAGGTTCGATGATCTCACCGGTTAAAGGATTTTCTAAAACCATCAATATCCCTTTTTGTGCATAAACATAATCAGAGGGATGAGTAAAATGTAATCCTTCTACAATTTCTTCAGCAATGGAAGAAAAACTGGGAACTGGAGCATTTTTCATTTTTTCCAATTCTTGGGTTTTTAGTTTTTCTTGGACTTTGGTTAGGACTTCTATAAAATTCGAATTGAGATACGCAGATACTTCTTCTTTGGAAACACCTAACAACGTGGCAAACTGGGGGAGGTGTTCAAAAAATTGATCCGTTTTTTTGATGTTCCCTGTCATGTACGATTTGATTTGTTTGGCGACTTCTTCCACTTTTGTGGGATCCATCTTTTTGGCTTTTAAGAGGCGTTTGAAAATATCTATATGGGCATGGAAATAGGACAAAAATTCCCCATAAGCGGTGAATTCATATTCACCTTGTCCTTTTTTCTCTAAGACTTTTTTACTAGTTTCTGCCATAATGGGATCTCATCCAAAACATAGGAAAAGAAACAAGGGTCAAGATTTTTACGAACCGATTGACGAAATGCTAGCAAAGAGGAGTCTATACGATATGAAACGTTTTTTTTTACTGGTGACACTTGGATTTGTCGTGTTCTTTTCTACATCTTGCCAAAAACGACAAGATAAAACATTGGAAAGAAACTTATTCACATTCATCCTTTCTTGCACTGGGGGGAGCCTTTCTGCATGTAATGCTGATTGTGTAGCAAAATACCCAAACATCACAGGTGATAATTATCCGACTGCTTCTACCTGTTTCAGCAATTGTTCTACCAACTGTAGTTTGTCAGCGACCTTACTTCTATTAACCAACAAATAAACTGGTCTTACGTTCCATAGACCAAAAAGCTTGCGGCAACGATCCCGCAAGTTTCCGTTCTCAGCACACCACCGGGTAAAGTCAGTTTTGGAATCTGATTCCTTTCCATCCAATTTTCTTCTTCCTCATGGAAACCACCTTCTGGCCCAATGACAGGAATTTTTCCTGACAAACTGGACATTTCGAACGGTTTTTGTCCAAAAGGATGAAACACCACCAAACTTTCTGTATGTGCTTCCATCCAATCTTTGGCCGTTTCAATCGAAAGTTTTAAGATTTCAGTCTGTTTGGACTGAGCAGCTGCTTCCTTCACAATCTTTTCTGCCCTTTCCAAATTAAATTCTTTGCGTATGGAATGACGAAATACTAAAAATACCACTTCATTCAATCCAATCTCAGTCACCTTCTGTAAGAAAAAATCCAAACGATTCCCCTTTGGTAAAGCGATGGCAATTTTTTTTCGATTGGCTTTAAGAGGAACAATTGTTTCTTTTTGGAACTTCAGTTCCTTCGAATGGGGAGTGAGAAGGTAATCAAACAATCCACCTTCTCCATCTCGAATTTGAATGATGGTAGATTCATTTCCTAAACGAAGTGCACGAAGGTGATTCACTTCTTCCTTCGTTAATTGAATCTTGTCTTTTTTTTGGAACGGAATTCGAAATAGAATGAGCCCTGGTTCCAAGGTTTATCTACTTAGGTTATCTACATTAAAGAGAGATGCATCTGGATTTACAGTTTTATCCACTTCTTGGATTTCCCAAACCGTAATACTACCTGTGTTCAAATCTAACATTTCCAAACGAGAAGCTTTTTGTATGTCTTCCACCTTTCCCGTTGATTCTTTGATTTTGACAGGTCCATATTTTAAGTTTAATGTTTTGAATAAAATACCATCACGATCATGAAAGTCAACGCGGTAAGGTTTTAAATCCTTTTTGCCAACGAGTAACACCAGTTTTTTGTAGAAATATGGCAGAATTGGTTTGAGAGAAACTCTGTAATACATCTCTCCACCGATTTCCAAATCACCATTGACAAGTGGGTTGTAATTTGCCTGATACGAATAACCAGAAAGATCCACATAAAAAAATCCAGTCCCCATGAGGGATTCGTATTTTTCGTCGTCAGTTTTGCGAAACAGTTTGGCACTGAGAACATTGAAGAAAAATACGTTTTCTCCTTCGTCCTTGGTTAACAATTTGGATTCGAGGCCTCGCCCTTTTCTGTCAAAAAGAAGCAAAGCATCCTCTCCATTAAAAAATCGATTGATTCTCCATGTTTCCGATGTTCCGTTCCTACGAATGAGAACATAGGTTCCTTTCACAAGGCCTTTCCCGTAATCCATTTCCCGGTCAAGCCTTGCAAGTAATTCCTGGGCCGATAAACTGGTGTCAGGTGCTTGGGCCTCTAGAGATACAAAAGAAATCAAAAAAAATAAATTCCAAAGTTTTCGCATGTGATTTCTTTATTCAGCTCTCATTGAAGGTTTTGTATAAGAATACAATCCGTGCACACTACCTTGTGCTTGGGCTGATTCTGTCCTACGTTCAAAACGAAGTTGTCCTCCGCGTAAAGCTTTATGGAGGTCAGGAATATTTCGGTATCCCATATCTTGGAAACTTTGTCTGAGACCTTGTACGAGGTAAGGAATTAGATTCAAAACAGATCCTTTATCCACAACATAACCAGAAACACCTTGTGCTACTTTGATTTTTTGGGATTCAGAGAAATACCGTTTGTCTCCACCTTTGTTCATCGCTTCTAAACTTGCCATTCCTCTGTATTTCTTTAGACGAATGCCATTTTCATAAAAATACTCACCTGGTGCTTCTTTTGTTCCTGCAAACATAGAACCCATCATACACATAGAGGCACCTATCGCGAGAGCATTGGCAATATCACCGATGTTAGAAATACCACCATCTGCGATCACTGGAACTCCATGAGCTTGTGCATACTCTGCTGTTTTGAATACTGCAGTTGCTTGTGCACGTCCCACAGCCATAGTGTCTTGGGTGATACAAATAGAACCAGGTCCCATACCAATCCGAAGACCATCTGCGCCAGCCGCGATAAGGTTTGCCGCTTGTGCTTTTGTGACAACGTTTCCACCAATCACGTCTGTATGAGGGAAATTGGATTTAATCCATTGGATCATTTCCATTTGGTAACTTGAGTTTCCTTGAGCAGAATCAATGATGATTGCGTCCACTCCCACTTCTGCAAGAGCCGCCATCCTATCACGTGACTCTGGTAAGGTGGAGAGTGCAGCACCCACTCTTAATCTTTTTTGGTCGTCTTTTGAAGATTGAGGGAATTCTTTATTTTTTTTCAAGTCACTTCGACAAATGAGAGCAACTAGTTTCCCTTGTTTGTCTACAATTGGGAGTTTTCCTTTTTTACTTGTACGAAGGATGTCATTTGCTTCCCGTAAGCTGATTCCCACATTTGCTGTGATGAGCTCAGTTGTCATTACCTTCCCTAACTTGATGTCACGATCTCTTTCAAAATCAACATCTCGGTTGGTAACAATACCAACTAACTTAGTTCTTGCGGTGCCATCTTCCGTAATTGGGATCCCACTGAATCCATACTTTTCTTTTACGGCATCTAAATCAGCAAGTGTGTGTTCAGGAGAGAGTAAAATTGGATCTTTAATAAAACCATTTTCAAATCGTTTTACCTTTCGCACTAACTCCACTTGTTCTTCAATTGTATTATTATAATGAATGATTCCAATTCCACCCATGAGTGCCTGTGCAATTGCCATTTCAGACTCTGTGACAGTGTCCATAGGAGAACTCATAAGAGGTCTTTTGAGTGTAATATTTTTAGAAAGTTTTGTTTCGAGATCAACATCGCTCGGATTGAAGTCTATATATCCAGGTAGTACTAAAAAATCTCGATACGTGAGTCCCATGTTGACCGAGAAGAGCTCTTGTCCACTGACTCCATCGAGAAGCTCAGATCCTGGTAGGGGGTGATTTGACATAATTATCCTTCCTTTTTCTACTTTAGGTAAGAAAACTCTAAGTGCAAGAGAATTTCAGGAGAAAATTGACCGATAATAGTGAGTACCACGACCTTTTATGGAAACAGTAGAAAGAAACAAACGTTCCTTGGATGTTTTTTCCGACACGGAAAAAAAACTGCATGTTTTGACCAAATTTCTATTAAATCAGGAATTAAACCTGAAAGACGATATTCATTCGGGAGAAATTTGTTACCTCAAAAAAGTATCTCAAGATGGGAACAAAGTTCTCGTGGGTGTGCGGCCAACGATCACCCTTTCCGTGGGCCAAAAAATCACTCTCTACAAAATCCTTGGCCGTTACCTGCATTTAGAATGTACTGTGGAACAAGATAAAGGTGACTCGCAATACATCTTACATTTGAATAAAATTGCCATTGCCAAAAAGGACAGAGAAAGTTCGAGGATCCCTGTTCCTCCTGGATCAGCATGGATTACAAATGTGGTCTCCAGTAAGGCAAAAATTGAAACTGATATGTTTCATGTTCCTACGGCAGTGAAAGTGAACTTCCAAGACTATGAAACCAAACTGAAAAATACAGTGGATTTCATCAAAATTTCGACTTTTAATTCTCGTGAGGATGATGAGGTCATTCGCCTGATCAAAAAAACAAAAAAAGGATTCCTTCTCGAGGACGTCAACAATCGGGAATGTTATGAAACTTCACCTAACGAAGATTTTATCGTTTTTGCTGACGAAATTGAAGAAGATATCAATAAAGAAATTAACAATCGTCGTAATTTAAAAATCAAATCGGAACTCATCCTACCTATTTTGTATTTAAACGATGAGGAAGAATCCATTCCCATTGGATACATCCACATGCAAAGTAAAACTGAAAACTTTGATCTCTTAAAAGCAATGGAGATGAAAACTTTATGTTTTGAAATGGTGGATCGAATTCGTCATTCCAATATGATCAAATCGGATGGTAAGTTCCCAGTGATTGATATTTCAGAAGGTGGATTAAAGGTGATTGTAGACCACCCTGATCTCATCCAAAGCCTTCCCAAACTCACAGGATTTCAGTTTGATATTTTCTTTAGAATGCAATCCCCTCTCACTGCTTTCGGCCAGATCAAAACGATTACGAAAAATGAGGAAGGCCACCTAACAGTTGGACTTGCGATCGCAGGGCATTCCTCAAGAGCAGGTGAAAAAAAACGATTCTTAGAAAACGTAGAATTTTTCCGAAAACAACTCCAAAAAAACTAACCACCAAAGGTTGTCTGTTATAAGAAGTTTATAATTCGCCATATCCTAAAACTTCCATAGACCATCTTTCTTCCCACTTTCTACTTGTGAATGTGATTGTCTCTGGATCCATTTCTTTTAACAATTCCCAATCTTTTGTTGAGATGGTATCACCACTGACCAAATAAAAAAACGAATCATCAGGATCTATTTTGGAAATGGTTTCTGGAACAATGGTTTCATACACCAAAAAAGATTCTTCCCCTGTGAATGAATCCCTCCAATTTCTGAGTGATTCTTTTCCGTGTGGAATCACAAAAACCAATCGGTGTTGTAAATTTTCACCTCGGTATTCTAAGGTTTTTGCCAAATAAGAATTACGTTTGGAATGGAGTAAGTTCTCTAAAGCCAAGATTTCATTTGGTTTTGGAACATCCAACAGTGGGATCACAAAATCGATGGTGCAAAATGGTTCTGCTTCAATTTTTCTTTCGATGACCGACAGAATTTCCATTCGATCTTTCGAAAGGGAATCGGTATGGAACCAAAGACTTTGGTGCCTTGATCCACGTTCTATCGTTTCTAAAAAATCAAACTCTGTTTGTTTTTTATCTTTCGGATACCAATCAAATCGATCCTTTTTGTTAGGTGCCACATCACACAAAAATGGCCTCGGAAATTCATCTAACCTTCGTTCCAATAAATCTTCAGCAAAATACACAGAATCACGTAGTGCCTCAGGGCTAAATGTAGGTGTTTGGATGATTCGGTAAGGAGGTGTAGGCATATAAACAAGACCTTCTCTAATTGCATCTTTACGCATACTTGTGCCTGGCAAAACGGAAAGTGGAAAGGCCTGCACCCATTCACCTAACCCATGTTCCAAGAAAAAGTGAATCCCTCTTTCGACATCGTCGGGAGTGTCACCAGGAAGACCAATGATCAAATCAAGTAAGAGGTCAATCCCTTCCCCTGCCAACATTTTGGCAACTTCTGCAACTTTATGAGGGCTACCGTAACGTTTTACTCGTTTTAGTGTTTCTTCATTTACAGATTGTAAACCAAGTTCAATTCGATTGAACCCAGCTTTTCTTAGTTTGGTGGCAAGTTTCGGAGTGACTCCCTCCGATCGAAGCTCTGCAAACATGGTCATTTGGCCATCAGAATTCACTTCTGCAATCGCATCTAAAAATGAATCAAAACCAGGTCTATGATTGAATGTTGGATCTAAAAATACAAGTTCCCTTGCACCCTTCTCTTTCAAGTTGGATATCAATTGGATCGTTTCTTTGATATCCAATGTACGAAGGTTTTGGGATGATTTTGGATAAAAACAATACGTACATTGTGACTTACAACCTCTCACTGTTTCTAAGTAAGTGGACCGTTTTGGATTCACAAGTAAATGACCGGTTGTATAGGGAGATGGGAAATCCGTTAATGGAAAGTTAGCTGGTGATGGAATTCCAAATGAACTTAAAAAACCATCTTTTTTTCGATAGGCAACATTTTCTACATTCTCTAACGATTCTTTGTTTAACAAAGCTTTCATTAAACTGCGAAAATTATGTTCTGCTTCTCCTGAAACAGCAATATCATACCCATCCTCACCAAGTACATAGGGGTTGTCTTCGTTTACTTCAGGTCCACCGATTAGGATTTGGATCTCCGGATTTCTCTTTTTAACTTCTTTGGCTATAAAAAGGCTTCGTTCCGTGTTCCATAAATACAAAGAGAGTCCCAAAAAATCAGGGCCTTCCTTGCAGATTCGGTCAATTAAGTCTTTATCCCCTAAAGAGTCGGTGTCTTCAGGAGAAATAACGGAAGGGACAATCCCTTGGATCGGATCTTCTTTGGATTCAAGGCAACTTGCCAAACTAGCAGCTGCTAGGGGAACATTCCCTGTGGCCGCAAAATAACTCGGCGGAGGAACGGGTAACTGCAAAAACTGGATTTTTGCCATATCTCTAACCAGTTTTCACGTTCCGATTGGTTCGGCAAAAACTTTCAGCTTCGAGACACGATCACATCGATAAATAATATCAAATTTTCGGACAAGTTTCTAGCAAATGTCCGTAACATCATCCTTTCGGAAATATCATGGTACATTTGAGAGAGAGTCCACGCATCTCGACTTGTTTTGGATTTATGTAAGTGCTCAAAAAAATAAGGTCGAAACGACC
The DNA here is from genome assembly GCF_026151395.1 of Leptospira limi. Taxonomy (NCBI): domain Bacteria; kingdom Pseudomonadati; phylum Spirochaetota; class Leptospiria; order Leptospirales; family Leptospiraceae; genus Leptospira; species Leptospira limi. The sequence continues at coordinate 1,920,510 of NZ_JAMQPV010000001.1, read as the reverse complement.
AGTTTTTTCCCAAGATGGAATAATCAGGTTTCATTTCACCGGTTTCTGACCTCGCATAATTGGGTGATACTTGGAACCCCATATGGTTGGTAATGTACATCCGAAAAAAGTCCCCATCTCCAAAAACAGATGTGGAAAAATTCTCTTTCCATTCCCAAATCCCATCTTCTTCCCCAAACCCCATTACAATTTCAGAAAGTTTATTTTTCCAAATGGTTTCCCATTCAATTTGGTGGTTCATCTCTTTTTGTTTTCGTGAATGGAAGTATTCCAAAGAAGATTGCATTTCCGATCTGTATTCAAATCGGCCAGAAAAATTCATCTCGGGTTTTGCAAAGTAATACCCTTGGATGTACCTGGCTCCGTAATTCAAAGCGTTGTATAATTCATCTTCCGATTCTATCCCTTCGAATAACAAACTACTGCCAAGTGACTCACCTAATTTTGATAAGTTGAGTAAGATCTCTTTAAAATTTCTGGAAAAAGTAGACCTACGTAACATCTGTAAATCTACTTTGATGATCTCAGGGTGAAATAAACCGATTCTATCTAAGTTACTTGCCTCCGAACCAGCATCATCTACGGCGATGGAAAATCCTTCGTTTCTGTATAAATTGAGAACAGGTTTTAAAAGTTCCAAATTATGTGGAAAACGTTCTTCGGTAATTTCAATCACGATCCTAGAAGGATCAAGTTCCACTTCTCTCACCATCCGAATGGTCTGAGGTAAGGTTGTTTCCAAATTGAGGAGAGCATGGTACAAAATGTTCGGCGAGATATTCAAAAAAAGTTTGGTTTCGGGAGGTGCTTCTTTTGCAAATTTCTGTAAGGCAGAAAATCGAATTTCTTCATCCACCTGTTTTTTCAAAAAAAACAATTCATCATAACCTAAGGTATGAGTGAGAAAAAAATCACCTAAACTGAATAAACCTTGGTCAGTGGACAATCGGCCGAGCAGTTCATAACCATAAATTCCAGTGGATTCTGAGGATAAGATAGGTTGGAAAACGGGTGTGAGTTCTCCACTGGCAAGCCACTCTTTCCACTCGCGAACCAGTTTATGACTTTCACTTTCTATTTGCATAGAGGGGTACATACATTCCTGTTGCAAGAACGGTACCAGTGAGCAATGTAGTGAAGTTTACTGCATCATGCTTGTTTTTTTAGCATTAGCGAACAAATATTGTAAAAATCTGGTTTTTATGTAGAAGTTTTTAGCAAAATGGTAAAAAAAAAGCCACCCAAGTCTCCTTGAGTGGCTTCCGAACACAATGCATCAATTACTTGATGTCTCTTGCTCTTGTTTTGAATGAGTCATCCAATTTTGGCTTTTTAGAAGGTTTTGGTTCTTCTACCACTGGCTGAGTCGGTTGTTTCACTTCTTCAGAGGCACAGTTGATCATAAATACAGCCAATAAAGCAATGATTAGCATAGACGAAATTTTTTTCATGTATTTGCTCCTTAGACTAAACTGTCGAATTTCGTAAATAAGTCGAGGAAAAAACGATGATTCTGAATATGGAGGAGATATGCCAGTAAAGTCGCAGTTTTTTGTCTTCGAAGGGATCGATGGTTCAGGGAAAACAACAGTTTCAAAGAGGGTTTCTGAAATTCTAAATGAAAAATTGTTCCCAAATGTATGGCACAGAGAACCTACCGATAGTGTTTTCGGTCAGAAAATCAGAGAATTCCTCCAAGGGAAAATCAAACTCACCCAAGAAGAACAATTAAAACTATTTTTACAAGACAGAGAACTATCAGTACAGGACGTCATCTTACCAACGTTAAAGAATGGTAAATCAATTGTGCAAGACAGGTATTATTTTTCAACTGCAGCTTACCAAGGTAGAGACGAAGAACATGCTGCGGACATTTTGTACATGAATGAGGACAAAGGTTTCCCAGAACCAAACAATGTTTATTTTTTAGATTTATCTCCAGAAGAAGCCCTAGAGAGAAGGAATACTCGTGGGGGAAAACAAGAAGTATTTGATGAAAGTTCCGAACAAACCCGAATTTACCAAAACTATCTGGCAATTTTACCTGAATCGACAATTTTTGTAGATGCAACTGCCGATTTAGAGGAAGTTGTTAACTTTTGTGTTGAGGATATTTTAAAATCACTTTCTGTTTGATTTGTCTTTTGTCACACGAAAGACCATCATGTCTCCCATTCGGAACCATTTCACAAAACGATCAAAAAATGCCTTTCGCATTCGGAAGAAAACACTGGCATTTTTTCGACTTGTGAGCCCACTTCCGTAGGTAAACGCTTTGGGAGATATGTAACCAAGCGAAGTGAGTAATTGTTTTAGACCAGAAAAAGAATAATAATAAAGATGTTCTGGTACATTCAAATACCTCCAATGGATTCCATTCCATTTTGCAAGGAATCCATGCCGACAAGTGGACAAAATCAAAATCCCACCAGGTAACAAGTGTTTCATAATTTTTTCTAAGGTTTCTTTGGGTTTGTGTAAATGTTCGATTGTTGCCCAAAGAGTGATGACATCAAATTGATTTTGGTAACCAAGGTCCCATTCTAAAAAATTTTCTTGGAAAATCGAAAGACCAAGAGTTTCCCTAGCATACTTTACAGGACCATCTGCAATTTCAATTCCTTTGGCATCATACCCTCTTTCCTTCATATAAGCGACAAAGTACCCGGCAGCACATCCTATATCCAGTGAGGAAAGTTTAGTCAAGGTAGACTCCTTTTCCTTGATTCGATTTTTCTCCCATTGAAAAAAATCTAAATCTTGTAGATTCAATTGGAAAACACGAGAAATTTCCTTTCTGAGGTCACTGGAATAATAATTATCATACCCACGTTCCGTCCTCTGGGTAAAATAAGAATCATCATAGTATTTTTTGACTTCTATCAAACTTGGCTGTGGGTTCACTTGTACGAGTCCACAATCATCACAACTAACAATCGAAAATGATTCGCCTAATGGGCTATTTTTCGTATGCAAATGGGTAAAAGAACTTTTGCCACAGGTATTACAAGGAATGGTTTCCACAGATTTCCTATCGGCTTTTTTGCGAAAAAAAGGAAGTGATTAGATATCGACTGATATGAATAAAAAATGCAAAAAAACAAAGAACAAGGATGATACTGGAGGAAGTGGGAAAATAAATCATTTCGCCATTCCTCTCCAATCCAATGAGAGATACCATAAATCCCAAACAAGTCGAAGTGATCGAAAACAATACACAAACAACAGTTAAAATTTTTAACGAACGAATGATGGGAAGTAAAGCAAACACAGGGAGTAAAAGGTGAGCAATGCTGTAAAAGGTTCCAAGTAAATTAACTGCAACAGTTAGGGAAGCAGCAAGGATGATATAAAACAAAAGATCAAATGGAAGCGGATTTCCTACTTGTATTTTGTATTCGTCTCGATCAAAACTAATAAACAAAAACCTCCGAAAAAAACTCAAATACAAGATAAAAAAGAAAATGGCAACATAGATACCAAGTGAATCTGCTCTGACTTGTGAGGTTAAAATATCTCCAAAAAACGCTGCCATCAAATGATTTTGAACATTTCCGCCGAGTGCTAACATAAACTGCGATGCTGCCGAAAAGAAAACAAATAAGATACCTAGGATCACTTCTTCCTTCATACCAGGAAGTTTTCGCACATACAATAAAGGAAACACTAAGATACAAGAGAATAGGATGGGAAAAATTTCACCAGGCCACTCCATAAACAAAGACAAGGCAACTGAAAACGTAACCGCTTGGGAAAGGGTCACACCAAAAAATGTCATACCCCTTAATACAATCAGAATACCGAGTACAGATAATAAGGCTCCAACAAGGCTACCGACTAAAATTTGAGGCAAAAATAAATTCCAACTGGAAAGGAGACTAGTCATGATGGTGGCAATTGGGAGGCCTTTCTCCTTTTGTGATGTTGAATAATTTCCCTTCATCGATTTCAAAAATCTCATCAAACCCAAATCCCCAATCATGTTCTAGGCTGTGGGTGATGAAAAACAAAGAGCGATTTCCTAGTTTTAGATATTCGGATAAAACAGACTGAAAGAGTTCCCTTGCATTATGGTCCAATGAATCCATTGGTTCATCTAAAAATATCAAGTTTGCTTTCGTCAGTAAGGATCGTAAAATCAGAACTTTTTGAAGTTGCCCACCACTACACAATGAAATTTGTTTTTTCAAATAGGAACTAACACCGGTTCGTTCTATTATTTCTCTATCCTCTTCTGAAAATTTAGATTTAGGTAAAAAACTTAGTCCAATATTTTTGGGCATAAGCAATACATCCTCCACTCTGAGAGGGAAATCCATTGCCATTTTTTTCGCTTGGGGAACATAGGAAGTGGTAATTGATTTTGAAAAACTGATGTTTCCCGCAAGTGGTGGGAGTAAGTCAGTGAGTGTTCGAAACAATGTTGTTTTTCCTGCACCATTTCCACCGACTAGAGCGTAAGTTTTCCCGGATTCAATGTGTAGGTGGATGTCTGAAACAACAGGAAACTCTTTTCTGTACCCAACAGACAAGTGGTCTGCATGGATAAAAGTGGTGTGAGCTTCTGGACTATTTAGTTTTGTCGATTGCATCGCGTATCTTTTGTAAACTCAAACGTAAGGTCTCTTCATAACTAGTGGTGTCTAATGCACCAACAGAAACGGGGAGAGTGACCACAACCGATCCTGGCACCTTGGACGATACGTACTCAGCATACTTTGGATTATGATAGGGTCCGATCAAGATAATTTTTATCTTTTCTGCTATCATATATCCGATCACCTGATCCATATAACGAACAGAAGGTGGAACTCCAGGACGTTCTTCGATAGTAAGGTTTGCATTAAATTTAAACCGAGATGCCAAATAAACAAATTGGTCATGGAACACCGCAACTTTTAAGCCAAAATAGGGTTCCATTTTTTTCATCTCTTCTTTTGTCAGTTGGATGATACGTTTTTTAAAGGAATTAAAATTAGTTTCATAGTACTCCCCATTGAGTGGATCCACTCTTGTAAGGGCATTTTTGATGTTTTGTGCCATTTGGATGGCATTGATCGGGTCATTCCAATAATGAGGGTTCCCATAAATGTGCATGTCTCCCATGGACCGATCCATCATCACTGTTGGTTCCCCAAGGATTTTGACCCCAAAAGAAGTGTCACAATACCCTGGTTGGCCTTTTTGGATTTTCATATTGCGAGATTGTTGTTGGAGATAAGGGATCCAACCAATTTCTAAATCGAGACCCACAACGCATAAAACATCAGCTTCACTGAGTTTGACCAAAAAATCAGGACGGGTCATCACAAAATGTGGATCATCAACTCCACGGATCATTCCATAAACATCGGCCCTATCACCTGCAACCTGTTCGGCGATGTACTTGATATCCGAGATACTGGCAACGAGTGATACCTTTCCGAATACAGGTGAAGAAAAAAACAAAAGGCTAAAGAGTATCAGATAATGAAAAATATGTTTATTCTTTAAATTTTGATGATGGTAAAATGCAGAATCAAATTGAGGCATGATTTCCTATTTCCTTAATAACTATGTGCTGGATGAGAACCTAAAATGGCGACTGCTTGCACATAAAATCTCCACTCGCGTTGTTCCTGGAATTCTTGTTTGGAAAAATCCTGGATGTATCGCCTTTCGATCGAACCACGAATCCTTCCAAATTCTGAACTATGAAAAGTAATTTGAGTCGAATGTGCTTCTATAGCATTGTCTGCTAGTTTTCCATTTTTGTCGACAAGTGATTTATCAGTAAAATAATCATACCGATATCCGAGTGACCAAAGTTGGTGGAATTTATAATCCACAAAAAAGTAGTAACCCCACTGGTCTCTGGATGCTGCTTTTGATTTTTGGAAGGTACTTGGATCCATTTGTTCAGGGAAAATTTCTTGTTGGTACCAACCTTCGGACATGATCATGAGTTCCCTGAGATTGGAACGATTCCACCTTAAAACTGCATCCATTCCATACAAATACCTTTGGTTTTTTCTATCCGTTGTTGGTTCATACCGAACTCCAGAAAATCCAAATTGGGTTCCCCAGTTATTTCCAAAATAATAAAAATGTTTGAGGTGGGCATAACCCATTGGATTATTTTTCTGTTGGCCTTCCGTATGGGCGTGCCCCCACTTCCTTCCATTTGTTGCACCTAACACTAATTCCTGGGTAATCCATTTCCATGGTAATAAAATACTAAACTCTGCTCCCGTATCCATAGCAGACTCAAAACCAATGAATTTTTCATGTACAATTGGATTCATCGTGAAGGGTCTGTCATGAAGGTGAATTCGATTCAACCTTCCAATATCGAGGAACATCTGTCCTACTTTGAGTGAAGTATTAAAAGGTAAAAATGGGAACAAAACATTGGCTTCATGGACTTCAAAATAATACTTACCATCTTCCCCGTGAGCAGCTCCCAAAAAATTAGCACGCATCCATTGGTCAACTGCCGCCGTAAATCCAAACTCAGCAGAACGGACATCCATTTTATTATCGATACGTTCCCCAGTCCCTCTTGGTTTATTACGATCCCATGCACCTACAATGTCAATCGCGGCTGAAACATCCATCATCAAGTTTTGTGCGGAACGATTAATTTGGTTGGGTTGTTGTACGTTGGATGTGACTCCACGACTTCCTTCTGTACTTTTACTTCTTGTTTCTTGGTCTTTTAAATCTTTGTCAAGTTCTGCTTCCCAATCATTGGGTTCTGGATTTGGCGATTTGGTTTTAAGTGAGTTTGATTGTTTTTTGGTATCTGGTTCTTCTAGTTCTTTTTCCCAGTCATTTGTATCCGCATACAACCAAAATGCAAAAAAGACTGGTAGCATAACAACCACCAGCCGAAGAAAAGAAAAATGTTTATGGAATCCAAGTTTCACAGTAATGTCTATTATTACCTATCGAATCATTCCAGAAGTGCCAATGACAGACGAATAAATTGTCATCGATTTGACAATCACCTGATTCAGTTTAAGCCCAACTCGATCACCATTGATATTCACAGTCACACTGTCCTCTTCAAATTGGTAAGTTCCTCGATTGACAGAATCACAAGATCCTTCCCAACCAAAAATATGTGCACCATTTTCTTCATGTACTTCTAAACAAAGAGTTTTTTCAATCCCAACAGAGGTGCCCCAAGAGGCAGGAGTGCTAAACGCAGAAGATACATTATCCACTAATTTCTGAATGGTAGTAGCAGATATCAGAAAACCAGGTCCATTAAAATTGGTTTCTCCAGGTAAAATTGCTTTTAATGTAGACGAACCTGAATTCAACACGTATGTAATTTCAATCCCCGCTTTTTTTTCCCCACCAGAAGAAGATAAACTGCTGGCACGTGTTACAATTGTAGATGCATCACTGCTTCCAGAAATCCCACCATTAAAACTCACATTCTGGGCAGTAAACCCTAAACCAAGTAAGGTTGTTGTAACATCACCAGAACAACCAAAAAAATTATACCGCGTTCCGTTTCCCGCTGCGCCAGAACGTGCCGATTGACCGCAGGATCCATTATTTGCAAGAAGTGCCGCAAGGATCGCATCATTATTATTGTCTTTTTTAGAAGATTGAAAAAGTTCCGCACAATTGCCCAGAGAGACAAATACCACAAATACCAGGATCGGTTTTAAGAAATTCATAATTACCTCTGTGGAGACATCATTTGCAACGCTGTTGCAAATGCAACCACGTTTCATTTAAAAAATCGGTTTTTTCCGTTTTCGAAGAGGATTTTTTGTTTGGCTTTGTCGGAGATGGGGAGGTCCCAAATTTTTGAAATGGGATGGTTTAGATTATAAGGAATATTAGGAAAATCAGATCCAAAGTAAATCTGATCCTTATAACGTTCTAGGAGAGGGATTGCCGCATCCACATCAGTTTCCTTGCCAGTCGCTAAAAAATCCACAAAGACCATTGTTGTATCCAAGGCTAAATTTTGATAGTCATCAAGTAACGAAGCATAGGCGGATATTTCATGAGCTCCCATATGAGCGACTATTACATGTATTTTTGGATAGGTTTGGATAAATGGTTTAAAAAATTGAATCCCAGTAAATTCGCCTGGTAATGGTGCGGTACCTGTATGGATGACGATTGGAATTTCTTTTTTTTCCAAATAACCAAAACAATCACTGAGTTCTGGATCGTTTAAATTGAGTTTGGAAACTTCACAGTGGAGTTTAAATCCTAAAAAACCATATACCTCTACCGCTTCTTTCACGTAGGAGTACACACCTTCTTCAGGGTAAAATGTCCCAAAGGGTATGGCACCTTGCCAATTTTGATAATTGTTATAGGTCCAATCATTGAGCGATTTTGCCATATTCTTTTTATGAGCATAGTTAAGAGTTGTAAACTGTTTGATACCATTGTGGTGCAGTCGTTTGACTCTTTCCAATTCTGGCAAGCGGTATCCAATTGCCCAATTGGCATTATCAAACCAACGCCAAATTAATTTCATAATGGTTTCTGGAAAAAAATGAGTATGGATATCAAATAGATGTGGGATTCCTAAATCGGAAATCTTTTCTAAGTGACCAGGGATTGGATCGTCAAGAATGGGAGGGAAAAAACCTCCCCTCCATGGAAAGGGAGAGGAGATTCGTGTGTCTGTAACATTTGCAGAAATTCCATCTTCTACTTCCTTCGCAAAACAAGCGTAACAAGGAAGTAGAGGTGAATCCAGTTTGTGGTTATGCAGTGACCGGAGTTTTTTTCTTTCCACGAATTTTAGTTAGGTTAGATGCCAAAATTGCTGCACTGTCTAATATATAACTTTCAGTCAGTGTCTTTCTATGATTTCGTCTTTCAACTTTGGATCTTCCAATACTTCTTTCAAGTAACAAACTGTTATGGAATCTTGCAGCAGATTCTACCACTTCAAATGCTAACTCCTCACGAAGAGGTGTTGAATCAATTTCAGCATATTCTGCCACAACAGTTTCAAATTGTTTGAAGAGTTCGTTTAATTCAGAAGAAGAAACAAAACCAGACATTTCCGATTTTAAGTATTCACGGTAAATTCCAGTTTCTGTCATACCAGATACTATACCACCGATACAAGCTACTGTTTGGAGTTGTGTGGTTCCTTCGTAAATGTTTGTGATCCGAACATCTCGATATAACCTTGCCACATCATAGTCTTCTGTATAACCTGATCCGCCATGGATTTGTAAGGCATCATAAGCAACAACGTTTGCCATTTCCGTGATGTAGTATTTGGAAAGTGGTGTGAAGAGAGAGGCTAGTTTTTCCCATTTTTTAAAGGTTTCATCCTTTTTGATGTCCTTTTCAGTGAGGCCTTTCATTTTTCCTCGTTCTTCTTTCCAACGGTATTGGTCGACTGCAAAACTTGCTTCGTATAAAATACAACGCATTGCAGCAACTTCACGTTCCATTCTTTCTAACATTTTTTTCACAGCTGTGATGTTGCTGATGGTTTTACCAAATTGGACACGTTCTTCTGCATATTTTTTTCCTTCAAAATAAGCAGCAGTTGCGATTCCCATAGCTTGGGCTGCAATGTTTAACCGTGCTTGGTTCATCATTGCCATTGAATATTTAACGAGTCCCTTTCCTTCTTCACCAATGAGGATACCTGGCGCATTCTCAAAGACAACTTCACAAGTTGGTGAACAATGAAGACCCATTTTCTTTTCAATGGAGGCAACAAACACATCCTTTGAATGAACTAAGAAAAAAGAAAGTCCTCTTGCACCACTGGTTGTCGTTCCAGTTCGTGCTAAGGTTAAAATGATGGAAGGTGCATTCCCAAATCCACATGCATGGGTGATAAATCGTTTCGTTCCAGTGATTCTCCAAACTCCATCCTCACCCTTAACTGCTTTTGTTTGTAAATTTGGGAGATCGGAACCATAGTTAGGTTCTGTAAGTGCCATCGCACCACAAAGTTCACCAGAAGCCATTTTTGGAACATACTCATGGATCATTTCATCTGTTCCAAATCGTTCCACAGTTTCCGCAAGGTTCATACAACCAAGTGTGATTGCAAGGGATCCGTCACCACGTGAGACACACTCAGATAACATAGATTGAACGACAGAAGGTAATCCAAGTCCACCGTAGTGTCTATGGATTCCATACGGCAATAAACCAGCAGATTTAATTTTTTCTACTACGTCTAACATTGGTTTTGGGAAACCAACTTGGCCATCTTTGTATTTGAGTCCCTCTTCATCCATTTGTTTGGCGATTTGGGAGATGTCATTTCCAGCAATGTCCCCACCAGCTTCGAGTGTGGATCTGTAAAATTCGATTGCATCTTCGTAATTTCCAGGAGCAAAGGTAAGTTCCTCTTTTCCTGATTTTTGGAATTCTGCAAAATCTTCGAACCCTTGTTCATATTGGTCAATGACCGCATTCCAAGGTGTGAGAGAATCAAAATGATCAATTAGGTCATCATTATCATTAAAATAGTTATTAGATATCATACAATTTATTGGCTCCTAACAAGGACTTTCACTCACCTTTCAATATCGTGAAAAGAATTACAAATGATTTTCCCTGGTGGATTCCTGAACGAATGTCCAATCCGTTAAGTTAATGGTGTTAAACAAGGATCATTTGATGCGATTGGCAAGGACTTGGATGTCTTCAATGTGTTCTGCAAGGACCCTAGTATTCTCAGCCACTACTTGGACTGCATCTTCAATGTTTTGGGCGGCACGCATCACTTCTTGGTTACCTATGGATTGTTCTTTGGCAATGGTTTCCAGTTGCGAAGAAATATCTTTTAATTCTTTTTGAGAATCCACTACCCTTGCATTTAATTTTTGTAATTCGATGATTTTTGTATTAAAACTTATGACCTTAGATTGGATATTTAACATCTCTTTTTCTTGGTTATTGGCTAGAGAATTTGCTTCTTTCGCAGATAAATTCCCTTTCATCAAATCTGACTTTGATTTCAAAATGGTTTTGGAAATGATACTCGCATTTGTTGCAGAATTATCCGCTAGTTTGGCTACCTCTTGTGCGACTACAGCAAATCCCCTTCCATGTTCTCCAGCCCTTGCAGCTTCAATTGAAGCATTTAACGCAAGCAAGTTGGTCTGATCTGCAATTTCTTTCATGATTTGGTTGACATCTTCCACTTTTTGAAAACTATCACTGACTTCGGAGAGTACGTTGTTTAGATTTTCCATGGAAAGTGTTACCATATTACTGAATTTTGAAGACTCTTTGATTAAACCAGAGATCAATTCAATTTCGGAACGAACCGAAGTAACAATACCTTCTAAAGTTTTACTTTCTTCATTTAAGGATTCAATCCTTTGGTATTGGTCTTTGACAAAGGAAAATGAATTTTCTGTTGATTGTGCAATTTCGGTGAGGGATGCTGATATTTCTTCTATCGATGCGGCTTGGTTTTGAACAAGACCATTCAAATCATCAGTAAAAACTTTTAAAGCAGCAACAGATTGGTTTAAGTTTTCACCAGTTTCGACCATTGCTTCTTTTTGTTCCGATACAACTTTTGCATGGGCATCAGCTTCTTTTTTGCCAACCATTGCTTCATCTCGGATAGATATAAGTAGTCCTACCATCTTACTCATAAAGTAGGTTGCTAAGATTAAAAAAATAATTTTGACAATCTCAATTGGTAAAGATAAGGAATAAGGCAAATGATGGACATCGTTTCTATCTACAAAACTTACCCCCATTTGGTATGAAAATACCAATGAACCAATATGGATAAAAATAAGAAGTACACCTACGATGATGGTTTGTATGGAAGAAAATAAAAACCCGGAATACAAGATCACAAAAAAACAAATTGTATAATTCACTCCCAGTTTAAGAGCAGCTGCTGATAAATCTAAAGTGATAAGTGACTGGCCTAATGTGGAGATTCCCACAAGAACTGCATCTCCTATCACAAACAAAAAAGGGTATGGATTTCGATGACTCCGAAATAAATACAATTGTGTAAAAGCAAAAATCCCATAGAAGGCAGTTGCAATGACCATCACAACCAATTGGTCAGTCCGAAGAGAACCTAAACTTCCCAAAATGCCCAATACATAAATTCCAAATAAAATAAAACGTATGGTATTGATGGTTTTGGCTGATTTTAATTTGTATTCGTCCATGGTATTTTTCTCGTATTTTTTACCCTATCAGATTGATAGGGGTAACAAAAATTAAGAGTTCAGTTGATACTTAATTCTTTAATTTATTATTTAATAATCGATTTCGCAAAGCAAGAAAGGGTTTTTCAGTCATTAGGTAATACAAATAAGCATAACCGAGGATAATGACTCCAATTGGAATTGTCCAAATCAAAATCTCATAATAATGAATTTTATTATAACCAATGAATTTTTTCGATAAAAACCCCAAACACAACAAATGTATAATATAACCACAATACGATAATTTAGCGACTGGAGAAAAAATTGGCACTGACAATACTTTATAAGTCACACTGTTTTCATCTAATGTTTTAATTAAGATAATTGACCAAGCGATGGAAGCAATTAGAAAACGGAAAACACATGTAAACAGATCTGGTCTGTCTTCAGATGTGAAAATCATAATGGAAAACAAAGTTACCAAAGACAAAAGAACAAAATAGAAGGAATTACGATTTTTCAAAAACTGATCAATTTTTTCTGGAAAATAATTTTGAATTGCTGCCAATAACACACCGAGAAACAGTCCGTCCATTCTCGAATGAAATGGATAATAAAATGTAACGGTATATTTCCAAAAATTCAATTCATCAGGATTGATTTGTAAAAATTGAATCAACCGTATAATAGTAGGTAATACTACCAATATAGATAGGGAATACAAAACCTGTTTTTTTTGTTTCAACTTTAGAATGAAAAAAAGTAAGACTGGCAATAAAATATAAAATTTTTCTTCCACACTAAGTGACCAGCCATGAACCATAATGCCTGCGAAATAATCACTCAGATAAGTATAATCCCAAACCACTCTCTTCACTAAATGTAGTGATTCAGTCTTAATCAGCTCATCAGTTGCAATTTTTGATAAGTTGTAGATTACTATAAATTGGAATGTTAAAAATATATAATAAGGAGGAAAAATCCTTAACACACGTTTTGTGATGAAATTCCCATAATTAATTGAATTTGTTTTGATTTTTTCTTTTAATAATTGGCCACCTATCAAATATCCGCTTAAAACAAAAAAGGCATCCATACACAAGGAGCCGTTATTTAAAAAATTTTCCATCCAAACATTTGGTTCATAAAATCCAAAATGTTTGTAAGGTCTGAACATATGAGTGTAAATCACCATAAAAAATGCAATCCCACGGATTCCATTGAGGCCCTTCATTTCTAGGGGATTGGTCTTAAAAACGGAAAAAAAATAATCTTTCATGAATTAATCTGTCAACTTAAGGAAACCAGGCTTACCCTTTCGGTCACTTTATTTTTTTACTGTATGTAAAAATTACGACTCTCTAAGATTCTGCACCTCACTCGAATGTTCATGGAGGAAACGTTAAAACCCGCAACAATGTTGCATTTATGTCAATCAGACAATACACGAAGACCTCCCCATTTCACCAACTGGGACTTCGGAACCCCTCATCGATGAAACGTTTTATGGAAAAACAAATCCCGATTAAGGATTTGCCTTCACCCAAAGATTCCACTCTTTAGCGGTTCTAAATTTTTGACCCGTAATGGCTGTTAGCGCATAATAACTTAATTTGCGTTTTTCAGCATTATCCCCATTTACAAATAAAATCAGGAGTGGAATGGATTTTTTGTCTTTTCGTTTGGCAATTTCTTCCATCGCAGGTCTGTATACTTCTGCATCCTTAGAACGAGTGGCTTCTTCGATGAGATACCTTGCCTCTTCTGTTGGAATTAGGGCAACGGTTGATAGGATTTGAGGAGCCATTTTAGGACGATCTGATAATAGTACTTTTAGTTTTGGTAAAGAACTTGGATCTGCAATGGATCCGAGTGCTTCCAATGCATATCCCATCAGTTTGGCATCCCCTTGGTCTAAGGCTTTGATGAGATCTGGTACGGCTTCTTTTGCTCCCATAACACCGAGGGCCCAAGCAGAACCATAGGGTCCCTCTTTTTCACCAGAAAGTAAAACTTTGCGAAGGATAGGAATGGAACTTGGATCACCAATCCATCCAAGTGCTTCTGCAAAATGATCCCTCTCAGGAGTTGATGGTTTTAGGAGTAATTCTTCGATTCGATTTTTTCCTTCTTTGTACTTTTGACGGCCAATGATTTTTGCCGCATAACCCCAGTTTTTCGTTTCGTCAGAAGTTAAGATTCCAAAGGCGAGTTTTGCTGCTTCTTTCGAAGGAATTGCACATAAGACATCTGTTGCGTACATTTTTGATTCTAAATTATCAGATTTTAAAACTGCAAATACCTTAGGAACAACAGTTGGATTAGCAATTTCAATGAGGGCCATGGAAGCATTTTCTTTTCCTTTATCATAAGGTATGGTAAGTGCTCTTATGAGGACTTCACTGGCATTTTTTGATTTAATCCTTCCGAGAGCTAAATAGGATGCAGCGAGTGTTGGAGTTTCATCTTGGATTTTTGTTAGATTGAGTAAATACGATTCAGCAGAAGTTACATTTAATTTCCCGAGAGCCATGGCAAAGGTTTTGTCTTTTTCTCTGTTTTTGTTTTTTAAAGCCAAGGCCAAAATTTGGGAACCTACGGATCGATTTCCAATCTGCACCAGTGCATCCACAGTTTGTAATCGTAGAGTTGCATTATCATCATCTAATAATGGATAAATGCGGTTTACGACAGAAGGTTCTTTCATACGAGTTAATGCATCCAAGTAAACATCTTTAGGATTTTCTGTATCAGACCACATCAAATTGGCAATGGTAGAGGAAGAAACTTTGTCCTTTAATTCTCCCAATGCAATCGCTGCGCCAGCCCTTAAGCCAGGATCTTTTTCATTTAACATCTTTCGAAGACTTGGAATTGCTTTTGTGATCCCACGGCTTCCCAGTTGGATCGCAGCTTGGCCTCGGTCAAAATTAGAACCAGTTTCCAATGTTTTGATGAGCATTTCAGTCGGAATCTCTTCTTCCACAGGTAGTACCTCCTGAGTTTCAGGTTCGTTCGGGCCACCAAAACAATTTAGGCTAAGGCTACATACGAAAAGGAAAAGGAATGATTTATCTAAAAGTTGCATGGATGTATCTATCGTTTTATATTTGGCGAGGATTGTAAAACAAAAAGCTTCCTAATACTAGGAAGCTTTATTCTTTGGAATGAATTGAATGTTTAACTATTAGGAACTTGGTTCCTTACTTCTTTTAATGTCGCTAGTTCTTTTCGCCAGGTTTGTAAATCTTTCTCTGCTGAACCTTTGACTTCGTTATCAGGTTTTTTGTTTTCGAGCCAATATTCAACCATTTGGATCCGTGATTCTAACTCATTGATTTTAAAATCAAAGTAAGCTTTTTGCGTTTTAGGAGAAGGACGTTCTCCTGCATTCGGCTCTTCACTCGAAGGTTTGTCTGACCATTTTTCCTTCGATTGGCTCGCAGAAAAACTCGCATCCATTGCGGTAAAAGAATCCAACATATCGAGTTGTTCTTTCTCTTGTTTTTCAGTGAGAGGAGCACGAATTTCACGAGGAATGTAAAAATTATTTGGGTATTTCGCCGCAAAATCTCTCCACTCCTCCTTAATCTCTTCCTTACGATTTGGTTTTTTTTCGAGAGCAAACGGCCAAAGTACTTCAGCCTGCGCCAATTCCAATTCTTCTGGATTGGGAGCATCCGCAAATTCTGGATCATCAAACAACGAATTTGCGTGTTTTTCGGAACTGCCAAAATCGGAATTTGACACAACTGTATCTTGTTTCGTTTTATCAGAAGTGAACTTCCAAATGGAAAAAACAAACAAGGCTAAGAAAAAACCACAAACCGAAAGAATTCCTATAAACCGTTTACTCATCGCTAACACCTTACGTAAAGATAGATACTACCCAAGAAATTGCCTGACCAAAAATATTCTCAGTTAAGAATTTTTTCAAATCAACTGGATTTCGATTCAAAGTATCATAGTACCAAGCAGTGTATTCACTAACTTGCGGAATTGAATATCCATAACGAGTGTTAATAGCTTTGATTAACTCGTTGGCAAAAAGTGAGTGCCCATACATATTTGGGTGAACACCATCTAAACCAAAAACACCTGGTTGGTTAGGAAGTGGCCAATTTGCACGTGCATTTCCTGGTGACCAACCTGAAGCACTACGAATAGGTCTTCCATTTTCTTTTAGGTCATCAAAAATCACACGTAAGTCAGCAACTGCAAAACGCATAGTAGCAGCCTGTGCTTTGATTTCATTGTTCAACATATTTAAGAAGTTGGAAATAGTTCCAATTTCAGTCGCATCTAAAACTTGGTTAGGATCTGATACAGAGTTTCTAAAAAATGCTTTGAGTCCTGAGTAATTTGCTCTGCCATTTGGATCTTTGTAAGGTTCAAGGAAAGCAATTGCTGTTACGTTTGGAACAGTAAATAAAACTCCACCTTTTAAACTTCCCATAGCGGCCATTCTTCTGAAAAATTCACGAATGTCTCTTTTGAAACGAGTTTCGTCTAAACAATCGATAGAAGTATGAAGTGCAGTACAAAGTACATGGTTTGCTCCAGCAGAACCAAACAAGAAAGTTGGTTTTACTTTCTCCATTACTTGCGCTTGAGTTCCTGCATCTCGTAAACCAAACTGGTGAAACTTGTCTGGTTCTTTACAATCAGCCACTGTCACCCAACGATAGGTGTACCAATACCAAGTTGCCCAATACCACTCTTTTTCTTGTTTGGTGGCCGTGATATCTTCACATTTACCAGATGTTTTTAAGAGCGTTGTATACTCAGCACCTGTGATACCAGCATGTGTTGGTAAAGAAACAGTGGATGCGTTTCCACCAATGATACTCTCAGCAATACAAAAAATCCCACAATCCCACTTGAGTACATCTTCTAAATTTACAAAAGGACCTTTCAAAACATTATAGGAAACAGAAGCTCCTGCTTGTTTTGAAACCAGAACGGGGTATGCCCAGTCTTGCGTTTTTTTCTCTACGGTGACACCAAAGAAACCTTGGCTCAGGGAATCTCCTACGACCCCAACTCTTTGGAACATTTCACCTTGTGTTTGTGCAGATACTGAACCTGCTAGAAACAAAGCGAGCACCAAACTGAATGCTTTATTTGTCTTCATATTTCCTCCCAATCGGAACATTTTCAACATACTTTGAACAATTGAGACATTTTGGTGTCTTTTTGAACGAGTGTCAAATAATTTATTTCCGAACCATTGCAATTTTTTGAACTAAGTTCATAACAAATCCCACTACAATTGATCCCGATTTTTCCTTTACGCAGAGAAGACAGGAAGAGAACCTTGTTTAATTGACAATGAGATTAAATCTCATTCGCATGAGGAGAGACGCCTACCATGTTCTGCAAGCGAATTTTTACAATGGTACTAACACTTGGGATATCCACCATGGGATGCACCAAACAGGAAAATAACGACACTTCCCTACTCGCTTCCTTAGCGCTTGTTAGTGCGGGTGGAAACCAAGCTGCTTTTTTAGAAACCTATTCGCAAATTGCCTTCCAAAACTATAGCGATGCTTATGCAGATGTAGTGTTGCTGCGGGAAAAAGTAACCACTTTCACGCAAAAAGCATCACCTACTCTATCCGACCTAAATGAAGTCAGAACTCTATGGAGAAAAGCAAGGATAAGCTACATACAAACGGAAATCTTCCGTTTTAGCCAAGGTCCAGTAGATAACCCAAATCTCACAAGTGGTGTGGAACTAGAACCATTAATGAATTCATGGCCTTTAGATGAAGGATACATTGATACAGTTGTGTTAACAGGAACTGTATCAAAACAAGGGTTAATCGATAAGAACCAGGGTGATTGTTCTAGTGGAACATGTCCCGATGGAGATACTGCAAAGAATATTTCCGTTGGTTGGCATGCAATTGAATACATACTATGGGGAGTTGATACAGCAAATAATACAACGCCAGGTACAAGCATCACCCAAGCTAACTTTACCACTGCGAACGGATCTGGCAGTGCACAAGCAAAACGTTCCGCTTATTTATTGTATGCTACAGAAATTTTAGAATCACATTTACTAGTCCTTAAAAATGCATGGGATCCTTCTATCTCAGGTTCCTATGTTCAAAAATTCAAGTCGAGTTCCACTTCTTTTGAAAATATTCTAAGAGGGATTGCAAAGTTTGCTGGTGGTGAATGGGGAGGAGAAAGAATGACAGGCGTTTTTGGTGGAGACCAAGAAGAAGAACAGTCTTGTTTTTCCGACAATACAAAATCAGATTTTTATTATGACGCCAAAGGTTTAGAAAATATCTATAACGGAACCTACTCAGGTTCCAAAACCATAACTGGGTATGGACTAAAAAACCTTTTAGGAAAAGAAACAAATTATATCAAAGATAGAATCACAACTTCTGAACAGTTTTGTTTGAATGAATTTAATGAAGATACTTCCCTCAATCAAACCTGCAGTGGCAGTCTTATTTCCAGTCGTTTTGATCGAATTATTGCAACAGTCAATGTTTCTGGCTCTCCCACTGAAAATGCAGACTACCAACTCTTTCGTTATCAAATCCAACCAGCTGTACAAGAAATCGCAAAGTCAATGCAAAGAACTGCAGCAAGTTTCGGAGTTTCTATTGGAAACGATGGTCTTGTAGTAGAATAAAAATAGAATCAAAATGAAATACATCCACCTTATCCTTGTTCTAATATCATTTGCCATTGTGAATTGCAAAACCAATCCAAATGATGACGAGAAAAATTCTTTGTTACTTGTGGCACTTTTATCTGCTACTTCCTGTTCTGCGGGAGACTCACTGAACGACCCTTGCGAACAATACAGTGGTGGAGAAACCACAACATTCGATTCAACAGAATCTGCCTTTGATCTTGAAGCTGCCAATGTTTTAGATTCCAGAAGGTCTATTGATTTCCAAGATGGAAATGCTAACTTTAACCGAACATGGTTACCGGCAGGTAACTCTTCAGTTACTGGACTTGGCCCAGTTTTTAATAACAGGTCTTGCCAAAGTTGCCATGTAAAGGATGGACGTGGACGCCCTCCCGCAGACGGAACAAGTTTATCCTCCATGTTGATTCGTTTGAGTATTCCAGGAAACAACCCAACAACAGGGGGACCTGTTGCGATGACAAATTTCGGGACACAATTGAACACAGAAGGGATTATCGAATATGGAACTGGGACTCAAATTCCAAAAGAAGGAATTGTTACCATTACGTATACAGAGGAACCAGGAACCTTTCCCGATGGAGAGTCCTATTCATTAAGAAAACCAAGTTATGCAATCACATGGAATGTGGGAGGTGGAGCCACTCAAATCAACGTAGCAAACCCTGGCCAACCTTACCACCCAACAAACAATGCTTCTGGATCCTATCTGATCTCACCAAGAACATCACCTATGATGCCAGGACTCGGCTTACTGGAAGCAATCCCAGAAGCCACCATACGATCGTTTGCTGATGAATTCGATACAAATGGAGATGGGATTTCAGGTAGACCTAATATTGTTTGGGACACCGCACAAGCTAAAACGTTCTTAGGTAGATTTGGTTGGAAAGCAAACCAACCAAACTTAAACCACCAAAATGCGAGTGCCTTTCTTGGAGACATTGGTCTCACAACATCCATTTTTCCTACAGAAAATTGCGCAACAGGGCAAAACTTATGCTCCTCCAGTCCCACTGGAAACGGAACAAATCCTGAAATTTCAAATGATCGTCTAGCGAGAGTTACATTCTATACAAGTTTAGTCAGTGTTCCTGGCCGAAGGGGATGGAAAACTGAAGATGTTAGAAAAGGAAAAGAAATTTTCATTCAAATAGGATGTGCATCTTGTCATATCCCTAGAATCAAAACAGGAGATCATCCTATTCCTGAAGTAGCAAACCAAGAGATTAGGCCTTATACAGATTTACTCATCCATGATATGGGAGATGGGCTAAGTGATTTCCGACCTGATTTTAAAGCGAGTGGGAATGAATGGAGGACAACACCATTATGGGGATTGGGTCTGATCGAAAGAGTCAATGGTCATGAACTTCTATTACATGACGGCAGGGCAAGAGGAATCCAGGAAGCGATTCTTTGGCATGGTGGCGAAGCAGAACAATCCAAAAATAGCTTTAAGTCATTAACCAAAGACCAAAGAACCAAATTAATTTCATTTCTAAAATCATTATGAAAACAAACAGCATTCGATCAAAAATTATCTTCTATAGTTTCTACATACTACTGGTCAATTGTGGAACAAAACCTGGCCAATCCTCTGATAATGCCCAAATATTAGGACTTGTTGATACTTACTTTCGAAACTATTCAACTTCCAGTTTACTGCTGGATATTTCTAATAATCTAATCCTTCCTAAATATACCAATTTAAACAACAAAATAAGCGCCTTGCAGACTGCTGCCAATGCATATGTAACAACATCTGATGTTACAAACCTTACAAATGTAAGAAATGCTTGGATTGATGCAGATTTAGCCTATCGGCAAATTGAATGGGCCTATTTTGGTCCCGCATCAATTCCTTATAATGTGTATTTATATTTAGATAGTTTTACTAGATCCTATCCCATTGATCCAACTTCCATTGAATCAAAAATCACTTCTAATTTAGCACCAACTGGATTAAGAGTTGATGGTATGGATGCAGTTGAATATCTACTTTTCAAAGACAATGTTACAACTACCAATACAGCATTTGCAGATACTAATCGAAAAACATACTTAACCAAACTCATTCAAGACATTAAAACACAATCAGGATTGTTACTATACTATTGGGATAAATCCAGATCATCTTCGTTTTATAATTCCTTCACAACAGCTGGGAAAGGAAGTGTTGATTACCCAAATACAAAAGACGGTTTAACTGAAATTACAAACCAATTGGTTTTTTTCTGTAATACAATGATCGATATTAAAATTGCCGAACCTTCTGGCTTACGTGCAACCAATTTAGGCGTAAAAGATATTACAAAAGTGGAAACTCCCTATGCAAATTTATCCTTAGACTCACTCATCCAAAATTTACAAGGAATTTCTGATTTAGGAGACGTAGGACTCTATCGATTTTTATCTCTCAGAAACGAATCCATAGTCCCAAGGCTACAAGAACAAATTAAAGCAACAACTACATCCGTTAATAATCTTAAAACAAAGTATGGAACTTTACAAAATGCTATTACAAACGGGAATCAGGATGTAGAGTTAATGTTAGATGAATTCAAAGAACTCAGAGTGATGATCAGCACAGAATTAATTAGTTCTCTTGGTGGGACCATTGGAGCGAGTACCAATGACGGTGATTAAAAATTTTAATCACCCCGTCTCCTCTTTATCATTACAGTTTCTAAGATTTGGTTATGGGCTTACAACGACGATCGTCGTCATTCGATACTTTTATTTTGGATGGATCCATACCTACCTCGTCCAACCTACTTTTTTCTTCAAACATTTTGGCCTGGAATGGATTCCAAATATACCATCAACTTTTACATACCTTCTCTTTTTCATTTTACTTTTAACTTCCATTGGCATTTTACTTGGTTATTTTGTAAGAATTAATTTATTGATTTTTACAATCGGATTCACTTGGTTTCATTTTATAGATGCAACCATTTACCTAAATCATTATTATCTGATTTCGATTTTAGGTTTTTTACTTTGGTTATCTCCAATCTCAAAATATGATACACCGCTCATAGGAATTCAAAATTGGATCCATACTCCCATTCCAATCGCAAAACTATGGATTGTTGCATTTCGTTTGCAAATTGGATTGGTTTATTTTTTTGGTGGACTTGCCAAATTACAACCCGATTGGATGTGGGAAGCATTACCTTTAAAATTATGGTTATACCAATCCGAAGGGAAACTTCCTTGGCTCGATCCAATTCTTGGATTACCAGTTACCGCTTATGTTTTCTCATGGATTGGGATCCTATTTGATCTATCGATACCTTTTTTACTAAGTATCCGCCGCTTTCGATTGTATGCATGGAGTCTTGTCCTTCTCTTTCATTCATTTACGTCGTTTTTATTTCCGATTGGTGTTTTTCCAATTGTGATGAGTTTATCTTCTTTAGTATTTTTTCCTCCAAACTGGCCAAAACAAGTATGGAATCGATTTCTTAAACAGAATGATCATAAGATTCAATTGGAAGACGATGAGAATGAAATGCCATCAAACAGTCGTTTGTTCCCAATCGAATGGATTCTCATTGTTTTCCTTCTATTTCAAATTCTAATTCCTTTTCGCCACTTAATTTATCCTGGTCAGGTGATTTGGACAGAAGAAGGGATTAAATTTTCATGGCAAGTGATGGTAGCCGATAAAGTGGGTGAAGCCCTCTTTTTTGTCCAAGGCAAATCCATTGATCCAAGGAACGAACTTACAGAATACCAATACAGAATGATGGTGATTCAACCTGAACATCTCATTCAATACGCCAAACACATCCAATCGAAAGCCGCAATCGAAACAGGCCAAAGTGGTCTACCAGTGTATGTTCAATCTCATGTATCATTGAACGGTAAACAAGCAAGGCCCTTATTCTCACCCGATCTAGATTTAACTAAAATTGAAATTAATTTTTTACCATTAAAAGGACTCATTCGATGAATACTTTCCGATTTCACTTCCTCTTACTTCTTGTTCTCTTTTTCTTACTGAGTCAAAAAAATTACGCACAATCTGGGACAGAAGAGAAAGAACCAACTTCTCAAAAGAACGAAGGAATCCATGTCATTGGTAACAAAAAAGAAGACCTAAAAAAAATCCCAGGTTCTGCTTATATCCTCGATAATAAATATCTACAAGAAGCATCACCAACTGATCCAATGGAAGCATTAAGGAGGGCTCCTGGAGCAAGCGTTAGGTTCCAAGACGCAGCAGGACTCACGCCTAATATCGGATTTCGAGGGGTAAGTAATGAAGAATCAAGAAAAACACTAATTCTTGAAGATGGTATTCTCACATCTCTCTCTCCTTATGGGCAACCAGAAAGTTATTACTCTCCATCAATTGAAAGAATGGAAAGAATTGAAGTGATTAAAGGATCTGGTTCCATTTTATTTGGACCCAATACAATTGGTGGAATTGTAAATTTTGTCACCAAACGTCCGCCAGTTGAATCGACTTTTTATACAAAAAACGTAGGTGGTGAAAATGGTTATCTTTCCACATATAATTCATATGGTAAAAGTTTTGGATCAAGTGCTTTTGAAGTTTCTCTCTTAAGAAAACAAGGAAATGGATTTCGTAATTATCAAAATTTTGATGTAACCGAAGGAAACGTTAAATGGATTCAAGATTGGAATGAGAACCATAGCACAACAATCAAATTAGGTTATCATATGCAAAATGCGCAGTCGACTTACTTAGGTTTGTCGCAAGGTTTATTTTGGAAAGACCCAAGAATCAATCCAGCTAAATATGATGAAAAACAATTAAATCGTAGCCAAACCATAATTTCACATAACTGGAAATTAACTGATGAACATGCTATCATTATTCGAGGATATGTTTCCCAAGCGGAAAGAAATTGGGCAAGACAAGACTTTTTATCTGGAAAATCCGATGAAGGAGATTATTTAAATCCGCCAATAGATACTCTCAGAACCTACTCTCCTGGAATCATTGGAAATCGACCTGGTGACAGTATCTATATGCGTGAAACATATACAAGCAGGGACCAATCTTTCTTAGTTGGCGGAGTAGAAACAAAACTTGAATCCAAATTTAATACATTTGGTTTAAAACACGAAACAGATCTCGGAGTCAGATTCCATGGTGAAAATAATCTCACACAAACAAATGTAAAAAAAACAGACGATCCATTAGGGTATCTAACCAAAGCAAGTCTTCAAGACGAATCCCTCACGAATAATCTATTACAACCTTCATTACCGAATTTTAACCTTAACCGACAAGAAAGAAAAATTGAAGCCTTTGCCTCTTATTTCCAAGACAGAATTCAATTGTCTGAAAATTGGAAATTGATTCCAGGGATTCGATATGAAGAAGTGAGACAAAAAGCAATTACAACAAGAAGGCAAGCAACACAAGAAGATTACAGATTAGGTGCTGTTTTACCTAATGATGTTTCTGTCAATAGAAGGAGTTCTAGTGAATCCAGAACTCATATCATCCTTCCTGGAATTGGAATCACTTATGATATCACAAAAAAATTCATTTGGTTTTCAGGAGCTCATAAAGGATTTTCTCCTCCTACCTTTGGAACTTCTTTTAGCCCACAAGGTAATGACTATCGACTCAAACCAGAAACTTCTACAAATTACGAATCAGGTATAAGAGGTGATCTAACTTCTTATCTTTATACAGAACTAGTTGGTTATAAAATGTATTTTCGTGATCAAATCATCAACGTGAACGAAGTTGGTGGTGAAAACGGAATCAGGCCAACTAACACAGGTTACTCTACACATACTGGTGGTGAAGCAGTTGTCGTTTGGGATCCAGCAAAAATGCAAAAATCAGAATGGAGAATTCCCATTGAGTTGATTTACTCTCGCATTGAAGCCAAATCAAGAAGTTTTAATCCTTTCCCAGTATCCCAAACTAGTGATGGCCGTGAATTGATAGAGATTGTACCAGCTTATACAGTCAATAATTACCAATTCATTTCAAGTGATACAACAGGAAATTATTTACCGTATGTTCCAAAAGAAACAATTACAACAGCAATTTCGATATCGTCACCTCAAGGGTATTATGGTCGTCTAGAATACCAATACATTGGAAAACAATATTCAGATTTACTAAACACAAAAGATGAATCGGAAGATGGAAACAAAGGGATCATTCCAAAAGTAGAATTATGGAATACTAGTTTGGGTTACCGTTCACCTGACAAATGGTCAGTGTTCATCAATGCAAAAAACATCCAAGACAAACAATATGTCTCGGGAAGGTTACCAACTGGGATCCAACCTGGTCCATTCCGCCAAATCAATGTTGGTTTTACTTTGGAATTATAATACGTAATTTACGAGCCCAATGGGAACCAACCAAATTATAAGCATGGAAAGGGATTAAAAATACTTTCCTACTCGATCATAATTTAATAGGGCAGACTGCAGAGTTGTCTCTTCCCAGGAGTCGAGGATGATACCATTGCCTTTTAAATACACTAATACATCATTTCGATCTGCGGTAGCTATCTTTGTAAGTTCTTTTAAAACGAGAGACATACGATTTGAATCTCTTTCTTTGGGAGTTAAATTGATTTCTTTTTGCAAATCATACTTATCCTTTACTTCCTGGCAAAAAGTTTCCCAGACATGAATGGAGCTTAAAATTGCCTCAAGTCGTTTTCGATTTTCCATTTCCTTATCACTGAATTCTTCAGTCTTTTGATTTCCGGATACCATCATCATTCTTAAATAATAATACAAGGTATGGCTGTTTAATAAAATCTTACGTATTTCATTTTCCCTTAGGTTCGAAAATATTCCGAGCAAGGTTTGCATTGTCATATTTTTTTCTTCTAAGAGATCAAAGTAAGCTTCCCAAGTTTGTGGGTCCAAATTCGAAAGGAGATGGATTTTTAAAGTAGGGTCACGATCCATCTCTTCACCAAGAGATAATATTCGTAAACTTTGAGCAGAATCAAACAGAGCTCGAATTTGCAAAAAGTAAGCATTGGAATCAAAATGGTCTAATAAAAACTGTTTTCCATATCCAAAATAAATGAATCGCATCAATAGTTCAGGGGTTATGTTTGGATCGTTTAGAAATTGTTTTGTCGCGTCCTCTGTGCGTAACAACCATAAATATTCGAATACCAAGTCACAAAACTCAGTATCTGACAACATGTGCTCTGCTAATGATTTAAGATCTTCGCCTTTGTCAATTGAGGAGAAAAAAGATAGAAGCTCATTTGGCGATGCGTTTTTCCAAAATTGAGAGGCCTTCCATCGCATGACTATTAGTAGTGTGTAAAAAGAACAAAGTCAAATGAAATTTAGATAGTTCTTTTTTTTAGTATATTAATATACATTCCAATACGAGCTAAGTAGAAGATTTTTACATATCTTACCCCTAGAACCGGTATTAATCGTCAGGATTGAATCATATGTATGTGGTACGGCAACTATCTTTCCGTTAGGTGCCAGAACCCCGTCTCCCCATTTATTACCAGTCCCAATTCCCGTATTATGTGTTGTATAAGTAAACGTGACTGGATCAATCGCAAGTATATCTGTGATATCGGCAGGGATTGTAATAATCCTTCCATCAGCAGAAAAAATACCACCTCTCCATTTTCCTGTCCCACTTGTTGGAGAAGTTCGAAGGGATACCGAATCATTAGTAGGGTTTAAAAAGATAAAGTCGGAATCGTTTGAAGGAATACCTACTAACAAACCATCTGATGTTACTACAGCATGCCTCCACTTTCCTAAACCTGTTTTTGGTGAAGGGATTGTATACGTTCTTTCTGAATAAGGATCCAAAACAAAAATTGAATCGATATCAACTGGGAATGCATAGATTTTTCCATTAGGAGCAAGCACACCTCCTTCCCACATATTTGATAATGAGACTGGTGAAGGGATGAGACGAACCAAATCTGTTTGAGGGTCTATGACTAAAATTTGATTCGCAGAATTGGGTATCCCATAGATAAGACCATTTGGAGCAAGAATACCACCTCGCCACTTACCAACACCTGTTATTGGAGAAGTTAAAAAATAACTTTGATTAGAAGCTGGATCAAACACTAGGATTTGATTGGCATCTCTTGGGATTCCATAAATTTTACCATTTGGTGCAAGAACCCCTCCTTCCCATTGCGCCGATCCAGACGATGTTGTATTCACATTGGATGAGGAATTTTGTGTGGGGTCAATGACCAATAAATCAGATCGATTGTAGGGAAGAGAATACACCAAATCTTGGTTAGTGAGAACACCACCAAGCCATTTGGCTAAACCCGTTACTGGTTGGGTGAAAGTTTGAAAACTCACTCCGTCAGTACCTAATGCTGCTTGTTTTTTTAGTTCTTCGGCCACATACTTCCAACGACGAGGTTGGATGATGGAAAGAGGATCCATTTCACAAATGGATTTATTGGGGGCACGAGAACCACAAAATTCACGGTCATCATCCGTGAGGATCCTTGCTAAATAAAAATCACGGAAAGATTCTGAGTTTGGATCACAACCATTCCCGAGTTTTGGGAGTTCGCAATTCAGGATCATGAATGAGATAAGGAGAATTACGTATTTATAATATTGGTTTCCTCGAATTTCCAATCCAAACCCTCTAGATAGAATGATTCCAACCAAGATCGTAAATTTGTCAAATGAAAGAAATTTATTGCCAACCGGAATACTGACTTATGTTTATTTCCAAAAATAATTCAATGGGTCAAATGTAAGATTGTCTCAGTGTATCGTATGTAGAGTTAAGCAAAAAGAAACAACCAAGATTCATACGAATTTAAATTCATTGACGTAGTTTAAAAAAATAATTTATTTGAGTCGTCGTCATGGTGAAGTCCCTTTCCTTTATTGATCCTCTTCTTTTTTCTCAGGACTTGTCCCTAGTAAACACAATCAATTATCGATAGAACCAATATTCAATGAAGTCAAATACAGAACATTTAAACTTATCAGCGAGTTCCCAAACCAATTCTGGATCCGAAAAATTCCAAACTGCAAATTTAGCAAGATGTATCTATACTCTTGTGATGGTTTTGGTATTTTACCACTTCCAACTTCCTTGGATTGTTGTGATTGGTTCGGTACATTTAGTTTTTTCCGTAATTTGGTTTTTACTCATCCACTTTGATATCTTAGTAGAAAAAGATGTTTGGTGGAGTGGTTATGTTCCCGCGACCTTTGATTTGATTTGGCTTACTGTCCTTGCCTATGGAACGGGACATATCACTTCATTTTTTATTCTTGGGTATCTAGGTTCTATTGCACTCAGCAGTATGTCACTTGATCGAAATTATGGTGTTTACAATGCTTTTTTAGCAACGGTCTTATTTAGCGCCATGGGATTTTTTGTGTATTATGATGTGATACCACTTGTAAATATCTTAATGCCACCTGTAAAACCTACATTACTCAGTATCTTTATCTCCTCTTTATTACTCGGAGGAAGTGCATTCATAGTGAATCAAATTGTTTCAAAGTTGTTTTCTTCATTAACGGATGTTAACGAAAAATTATTAGCAATTGCAATGACTGATCCACTAACAGGCATTTCAAATCGTAGATCTTTTTTTTCTAATTTAGAAATTGAAATGGCACGGCAACACCGGAGCACCTCACCCTATCCCATTGCATTCTTATTGTTCGATTTAGATCTATTCAAATCCATTAACGATACATATGGACATGAAATCGGAGACTTAGTGCTCGTTGAATTTGCTAGTGTATTAAAAACTTCCTTACGAAAACAAGACTTTCCAGCAAGGTGGGGAGGAGAAGAGTTTTTGGTATTATTACCAAATACTGACTTGGATGGAGCCATTGTGACCGCGGAAAAAATCCGACGTACATTTAATTCCTTAAAAATACCAATCAAGGGAAAGGAACTTCAGTGTTCGACTAGTGTAGGAATCTCCATCTTAAGAGACCAAACAACGAATCCCGAATCGATCATCAACCTTGCCGACGAATATTTATATGAAGCAAAACGAAAAGGTAGAAACCAAGTATATTCTGAAAAAAATCTTTAATTGTTTCATCAGAACAGTTGGACTTTTACATTTGGTCACGACACATTTAAATTTAGACATTAGGAAAGTTCTTTCACGAGTCGGTCAAACCCAGCATTTGTCCCTTCGATTCTACCTTCAATCTCGATCTTCTGCACTCCTTCATTGGAAATTCCTCCAAGAAGTACAATTTGTTCGGTAAATGACATTTTAGTTCTACCTTCTATTAATGAATCAAAGATGACAGTAACCAAAGAAACTGAAACTCGTATATCATTCATATACATTCCAAATGCATAAACGATTCTTTCGTTTGGAATGATATCATAATAGGTAGCATCAAAAACATGCCGACTTCCAGAAGGTGTGATCACTAAATTGGATTCTTTTCCACCTACTTTAAAATCCAAACTGAACTCCACAGTTTCCCAATCATCATGACATGAAAACCACCTGCGTTTTGACTCTGGGTTCGCCCAAGCAGCAAAAACTTTTTCTTTTGAAGCTGGCAAAATTCTATCAATGGTAAAAGATGTATTGGTGACTAACATTTTGTTTTCTTCATACTCCATCTGAGTTTTCATCTGACGTTTCGATTAAAAATTGACTCAATCGATCAAAACTACGATTCCAATCTGACTTTCGTTCATCTAACCATGAATTGATGCCATTCAATTTAGAAAAATTTAATTCGTATGTCCGAACTCTTCCTGATTTGTTGGATTGCACCAACCCGCCATTTTCCAAGACTTTCAAATGTTTTAATACAGATGGTAAAGCCATATCCAATGGTTCTGCTAATTCCTTAACGGAAGCAGATCCCAAACTCAATCGTTCCACCATTTGCAAACGACTTGGATCAGCGAGTGCATGAAAAATTTGGTCAATTCCAGGTTCGTTCAGTTTCATATCGGAATCAATTCAAAGTCTAATATCCTGAAAAAAAGTCCTTACTTTTTTTCTTTCAAAAATCTTTTTGGAATTTTATCAAAAAAAGGATACATATAAAAATATGGTTCCGCTTCGTCTAATGTTCGCTTAACGGAATTTTTTTCCAATAATCTTTCAAAATACTTAGTTAGTTTTGGGTAACCATTTCGAAAACTAAGAAGGGTATCGGAATAAAACAAAGCAGGAACCGCGGAACAATCTGCCATAGTAAAGTGATCATATACAATGTAGTTTTTTGTATCCAATTGTTTTTCTAACATACCATAAGCGACAGGTAATCTTTCATAAGCACGTTCAACACCAAATGGATCTTTTTGCCCTTCAGGTCGAATACGATCCAAAACAATCTTTTGTACAGAATCACTGATGTACAAATCAAAAAATCGGTCCCAGAGTCTCACTTCAATGGATTCTTGCGGATGCGATGGTAGTAAATTGGAAGTCCCTGGATAGTATTCGCTGATATATTCAATGATGACACTTGTCTCTGGGATGATTTGGTTTCGCAGCCGATCCCGTAATAATGGAATTTTCCCGACAGGCCAATAGGCAAATAATTCCGATCTCGACTCTTCCTCCAAAAGGTCTACGAACCTAGGTTCAAATTCGGTTCCATTTTCATACAAAGCGATGAGGACCTTGTGGCAAAAGGAAGCCAGCGGGTGGTAATAAAGGAGCAGGTTTGTTGGGTTATTGTTATCCATTTGGCTAACTTTCTAATTCTAGACAGCTTGGCAATCCAAATAGTTACCCAAATGGTTAAGTATTGACTTTCTAGCACTGATTCCCTCCTAAGGGGATCAAAACACAAACATTCTTCCAAAAAAATGCAATTCCTTGGGTTGTTTCTCTGCAAATCAGGTGGGTGTGTTAAAGGGGGGAAGGAGCACCCTCCCACAAGCTACTCACCGTTTGGCCTAACTCGGGTGGGGGATTTCTGTAAATTCTCAGAATTTAGGATCGATGATACTTTCTACAAGTTAACCCAATTCACAAAATATTGATAATGTCAATTATTCGAATCTAAGATCATCTAATCTAAATTTTTCATTCATCACAATAAATCGAAATACTTTTGGAAGAATAAATTCCACCGATCAAGACATGGATTAGTTTATCTTTCCAATCTCTATGCAATACAATTGCCTTGGTTTTTTCATTCCTACAATTTGATTTAGAAGGATCAGAAACTTCAGTATATCCAAACACCAAACTTGCCTGATGTGTTTGATTTTGTTTAAGCTCCATCTTATTTATATCTAATTCTGATTTCTGTATTTTAATCACAGTTGTATGGCATCGGCCAAAAAAAAACAAAATACTAAAAATTGTAATCCATTTCATAAACATTCCCTTTTAAAAACAACTAATGTCCATTGTCCTTGGGGTATACATCCCAAGGGTAAAATTTTCATATATTCCATCCGAAAACGAAGTATATTCGTGGATTTCTTTTACTTCAGAATTTTTACAAAAATCTTCCATACCGTATTCTAATTTAGATGGATACAGCCCCCAAAAATAAAACTTAGAATGAATTTTAAATGATTTTCCGTTAGTTGACTCCTTTAGATAATACTTACATCTTTCACAAGAATCAACCTTGTATCTAGAATGATAACAACTAACATTTAGAGTAGTTGTAAAAAGTAAAATTAATGCCAAATTAAATTTCATAAATCTATCCTCGTTAACCTTTATGCCTCATCAATTAAATCGAATTTCAATTAATGGGAAACGTTAAATTTTCAAATGAATCAACGGTTTAACAAACAAACCACATTGATCAAAATCATTTTTCGCAGGATAAATTTTCGCATCATAACCTAACTTTCCATCAAATCAATTAGTCTGCCTAAATACTTTAACAGCATTACTACCTGTCCCAACAACTACATAGATATAGGAATTAATCCCATCGTATACAGAGGTAGATGAAAAGATTCTCGTATATCCACCGCCGAGACCCTGAACAGATTGAAGAGTAAAATCCGCATGCCCATTCCCATCATCAGAAGGATTGATTTCAGTAGCAGTAGATTTGTAGATCCTTGTTCCGAATTGATTGTCAAATCCGATGTAAAGAGAACTACCATTTACTTGTAATAATGAGATAGCCTTGTTGTTCGAATCGGACCCAAAATTGGATGCAGTTGCAATCTTTTTCCAATTGGAATTTGTCCCACAACTCACTTCACATTTCCAAAGTTCGGCTCCGTTATTAGTTGTCTGGGTAGTACTATTCGTCTCACCTGTGGAAAGATTTCTAGCTAAATATAATCGACCATTATATTCTACCATTAAAGGTGCTCCTTTTTGACCCGGACTTAATTTTTGTAAACCCGTTGGAGATCCGGGTAGAACCAAAGTTGCATTCCCACGTTCGGCAGCTCGTAATGATAAAGCCAAGCTAAAATGTGCGCTTGAAGTGGGAGGAGTCGTAGTTGAATGTACAACACCTCCATTATTTGCTAAAAACAATTTTGGTCCACCTAATGTTGGATTTGCAACATATAACATACTATCAATTCCCACAACACAGCTACTATTCCCAGCCTTACAAGGGTTATCTATGCTTGCATTTTTTCCAATATAATTGACACTTCTTAACGATAAATCGGAACCCGCTCCTAAAGTAACTTCACCGCCTGTTTCTGTTAATGAATGAACAGCAACTGCAGGGGCTTGAGTTCCATGGGCTGAAGATGCTGCGGAATAAACTCGATCATTAAATCCATAAATTGTCTGAATACTTTTAGTATTCCCTCCTCCCGTTGCTGACCATGTTGCCTCTTTCCAATCAAGTACTGAATCTTTATCCTGCGTGTAGTAAACCTTATTGACCCCATCCTTTAAATTACCAATGTATAGAAGTTCAAAATTAGAAGATGAGATGGTTGAAGTAATACTTGTAAAACCGACAACTCCATACTCTGAATTAGGGCCGATGGAATCTGCTCCACAGGTCCCAGATGCATTTGTACCAAATCCAGTCGCAGTGGAACAAGTTGGAGATAATAGATTTAAAAAACTAAATGTTATCAAAGTTGAATTGAGACCAGAAGGTTCAAATCGAAATGCTGCTGAATTTTTATCGTTTGTTCCCAAATAAACTTTACCATCATAATTAAATGCAAAGGAAAAGGTAGTACCGTCCAGGAAAGGATCATCAAAGTATGCTCCATCTGCAAATGAATCAATTGTTGCTCCAAGTCCCATAAACCCAGCTCTATCCTTCGGTTGGGATTGGACATATTCAGAATCACTCGCATTTCGAATTCCTTTAAATGAATTACTAGTGTTATTAAATTGATCATCATCAACATTGTTAGCAACAATTACGGTATATACATAACCACCTTGAGCAGTCTGATGAGCAAGCGTAACCGTATTATCTTCGTTTCCAGTTCCTACCATTGCATTTGTAACACTTCCCAGTGCTGTTGGTATTTTATATCTCTCTGAACAAGAAGAAATAGTAGAACAAGAAGAATCAGCTTTCACGGCTTTACTAAATGTAAGTTTAATGCTATTTGCAGAAATCGCTTGCGCTGAAATCAATTTTAATTGTTCCACACCGATGAAATTGAGCGAACTGGGTGAACCCATAGAGTTCGGAGTTGAAGCTATATCAACAACTGTAGGAGCAACGACAACTTTATATCGAATTGCACACTGAGCCCAACCAACAATATTAAGTTTGTAAGTGCTAGAACTGACTTTCGTTACGGATGATACTGATGGAGAAGTCGGGTCCGCACAAAGATTATTATTAGATGAATTATCATCCTCACTTATGATCCAGTTAGATGGAACAGTTGCATCTGTTACTCCACCTCCAGTTGAATTCACTGCTTCAGAAAATGTAACCTGAATCGTCGTTGAATTCGTACTAACTGCACTTAAAAGATACGGCTTAACGGAATCTTGACCAGTAAAGTTTAATGAATTGGGACAAACAATTTGGTTATTAGCAAGGTCTTTTATGGCACCAGCACCTGTATTATTTACGAGGACTGTATATAATTTAGCCTGTGTGTTTGCAGAAAAATTTATCTTATATTCGGAAGGAGATATTGGTGTTATAGAACTGATTGAAAAATCAGAAGTTTGGGTAGAACCAGAAAAATTATTCAACGTAGTGCAAGATCCTGCTTGGGTATTTGGATCTGCAACCTTCCAATTTGCAATTGAACCAGCTTGTGTAATATTTACGTTCTCAGTGAAAGAAACAATTACATAATTTGCACCTGATCCAGTAACTGTTGATAATTCAGGCGATGTACTGTCAGAAGTAATTGTCACTATTGCGGTTCCACTGATTCCATCCTTTGTTGCAATTATCTGTACATTTCCTGTACCAGCTGGTGAAATAATACCTTGATTAGGTGAAGAATTACTTACGGTGGCAACTGAAGTATTTGAGCTACTCCAAATAACTTGAGATGTTAAATCCATAATGGTACCATCTGAATACGTTCCAGATGCAGAAAATGGTTGGTTCTTCGGGAAACCTGAAATGTGTTGCATAGAAAAAGTGGAAGGAGTGATCGCCAATGAAGTTAAAGTGATTCTCCTTACTTCAAGTGCCGTATTTCCAACAATAACCCCCTTTGTAGCTTCAATGATTACCGTTCCAGCACTCACGGAACTAGCATAACCTGCATTGGGTGTTGAATTGCTAATGGTTGCAATTTCGGTATTGGTTGAATTCCAAACAAAGTTTGAAGTTATATTCTGACTTGAACAATTTGAGTATGAACCTGTTGCCGTAAACTGAATTCCAGTCCCTAGAGCAATAGGATTCGTCGGAGTAATTGTGATACCAGTTAAATTACAATTCGCAACTATCAAACTAGTACTTCCTGAAATCGCACCTTTTGTAGCAAGGACAGTTGCTGTCCCTGCACTTGTACTTGCTGTGACTAGACCTGTTGATGCCGATATCGTCGCATGGCTAATTCCTGATGAAATTGACCAAGTAACCTGATTCGTTATATCTGCTGTAGTACTATCTGAAAATACTCCAGTTGCACGAAATTGTTTTGTGTCATTGATAGACATCGTGTTGTTTGCTGGAGAGATTGTTATCGCAACCAAACTAGAATTGGAGACATTCAAAGAAGCAGTATCCGAAACGGAACCATAACTTGCAGTAATTGAACTAGAACCAACTCCGATTGTTGTCACAAGCCCTGTACCATTAATGGTTGCAACTGCGGTTTCAGATGAAAGCCAATTGATTGAAGGATCAGCAGTAAGATCTTGTGTGGTAGAGTCAGAAAAAAGACCCACAGCTTGAAATTGAGCTTTATATCCATTAGCCAAAGTTATCTCTTTACTTGCCACTTGAATTGTTTTTAGAGTAGCGGAGGTAACGGAGACACTAGCTTCAGCTTTCATAGATTGATAATCAGCAGTAATTATTGTTGTCCCTGTTGAAGTTGCAGCAACAGATGTACTGACTCCATTTTTATCCACTGTCACCAAGTTGGTATCGGAAGATGTCCAAGAAGTTTCGGATGTTATGTCTTGAGTCGTTGAATCTGAATAAATCGCAGTAGCTTTTAGGTTAGCAGAAGTCCCTTTTGCAATTTGAACATTCTTAGGTGATATCTCAATAGAAGATAGGGACTTACCAGAGTTTCCTCCAAATAATAATGAAATAAGTGAGTTTGACCCTCCAGAAGAATTTCCGCCAAAAATTCCAAATAAAGCTGCAGAACCAACAGGCCATGCCATACAGGAACTGAATAATACCGTACTACAGATTAGAATGATTGCTTTATGAATTAGGAATGTAAATGATACTTTCTTTATCTGAATTACCTGCTACACTATAACAGGACGTGAAGAAAAATAACTAAACTACAGTTACATATTATTTTTTAGAATAAATCTAACGCGAGATTCTTGATTTGTTTTGATACTCAAGTAATTGAATTGTATAATTCAGTACTATTCTTTCGTATAATCACCTAGTTTTCTTTTCATTCATAATTATTTTCAGAATGAAATCAGAAATATTTTTTAAATGATCAACTATACATCGGAGAACTACTTATTTTGTACTGATTCCAATGGATTTATGTATCATTGAATCGAATCTTTAAATATAAAAATCCATTGAAATAGACAAAGAAACTTCACATTCATTTCAAAAGAATCAAGTCACCAACACACTTCTAAAAACGATCGTTCCTTCCTTTGTTTTGTTTCGAATTCCAAAATCTCATTTGCGTGTTTCAAAGTGATATCGATGTCATCCCAACCATTGCGGATTCGATTCACGGAAGCAGAATCCAATTGGAATGAAAAACTATGTTCACCAGCTATCAATTCATATGTTTCTAGATTGATTTGGATTTGTGCGATTCTTTGTTTGGAAACCCATTCCAACAAAGAACGGATTTCTCCTTCTTGCAACCGAACGAGAGCGATTCCATTCTTAGCAGCATTAATCGAAAATATGTCAGCAAAAGAAGGGGCGATAATCACTCGGAATCCAAAATCAGCAAGTGCCCAAGGTGCATGTTCCCGACTCGAACCACAGCCAAAATTTTTTCCTGCAATGAGAACACTTGCATTCATAAATCCCTCTTGGTTCAAAATGAATTCTGGATTCGATACCTTTCCTTCAAAATCTAAATACCGCCAATCATGGAATAAATGGGTAGCAAAACCATTTTTATTGATTAACTTCATAAATTGTTTTGGAAGTATTTGATCTGTATCAATGTCATCTCTTGGAATGGAGACAACAACTCCCGTATGTTTTGTCCAATGATTTGCCTTCATGCGAATCTCCTCACATCTGTTAATTTTCCAGTCACTGCTGCTGCAGCTGCCATAGAAGGACTCACTAGATGTGTCCTCCCGCCTCTTCCCTGCCTTCCTTCAAAGTTACGATTAGAAGTAGAAGCACATCTTTCTCCTGGTTGTAAAACGTCGTCATTCATCGCAAGGCAAAGAGAACAACCAGGTTCTCTCCATTCAAATCCTGCTTCTACAAAGATTTTGTCCAAACCTTCTTGCTCTGCTTGCCGTTTGACTCTACCAGAACCAGGAACCACAAGAGCTTGTACATTCGGATGAACTTTTTTTCCTTTTGCCACTTCCGCAGCAGATCGTAAATCTTCAATTCTACCATTCGTACAGGACCCGATAAACACCTTATCGATGTTAATTTCAGACATTGGAGTACCTGGTTGTAAATCCATATACGCTAAAGCATTTTTTGCAGTTTCTCTTTCCCGAATATCTTGGAACTCTTCTGGATTAGGAATGACACTTCCAATCGATATCGTCTGTGATGGATTTGTCCCCCACGTGACCTGTGGTTCAATCTTAGAAATATCCAATTCGATCTTGGAATCAAAAATAGCATCAGCATCTGAAAAAAACGTTTTCCAATACTCGACTGCATTTTGAAAACTTTCACCTTTCGGAATGAGTTTTTTATCTCTTAAATAATTAAATGTTATCTCGTCTGGTGCGATAAGACTTGCTCTTGCACCGGCTTCGATACTCATATTGCATAAGGTCATTCGAGCTTCCATCGATAACGATTCAATCCATTCACCAGAATATTCTATTGTATACCCTCTTCCTCCTGAAGTTCCGATTTTTGCGATGAGGGCAAGGACAATATCTTTTGCCGTAATCCCAAATCCTGGTTTCCCAACAAATCGAACTAACATTGATTTGGTTTTTGCTTGTTTTAAAGTTTGAGTCGCAAGAACATGTTCCACTTCACTCGTTCCAATTCCGAACGCTAACGCACCAAAGGCGCCATGGGTTGCAGTATGAGAATCCCCGCATACAATCACAGAACCTGGAATTGTAAAACCTAACTCGGGACCAACAACATGTACGATCCCCTGTTCGGGATCTTCTGGTCCATACAATAGGATCCCAAATTCCTTACAGTTTTTCTCCATTGTATCAATTTGTAAACGTGAGACTGGCCCCGCAGCATCTCGATTTTTTCGATCCCTAGTGGAAACATTGTGATCCACAACGCCAAAGGTGAGATCTTTCCTTCTCACATCCCGATTCTTAGATCTCAAACCTTCAAATGCCTGGGCTGAAGTCACTTCATGAAGGATATGCCTGTCCACATATAATATCGTTTCCGAATCTGAACTTTCAATGATCCGATGGTTTTCCCAAATTTTGTCGTATAGAGTCTGTCCCATATTTCCCTCTTGGTAAAGACAGTATCAAATATTTGAATATAATGCAAATAAATTGGTTTTATGAAATATATAACTAAAAGTTATATGTGTTTATGGAATTCCGTCAGATCATTTACTTTCTAGAAATCTCAGAATCAGGTACATTTCAAAAAGCGGCAAGTCGTTTGGGATTAACACAACCAGCACTATCCAAACAAATGTTTCTTTTAGAAAAAGAATTAGGGATCACCGTTTTGGAAAGAGGAGGAAGATCAGTTCGACTCACACATGAAGGTGAAAGGTTCTATCAATATTCAATTCGGATGAAAGAGTTATGGGAAGAAATTCAAAATGCTTTTTCAAAAGAGAATGAATTAAAAGGAAACTTTTCAATTTCTGCAGGTGGGACAGTATCCGCTTGGATCTTACCTCAAATCCTAAAAGAAATTCTAAAAAAAAGACCAGGACTCTCCCTATCCGTTCGAGAAGGAGATGCATCTGAAACTAAGGATGCAATATTAAAAGGGGAAGTTGATCTTGGTGTCTTAACAGGACCCATTTCGGAACCAAGTTTGAATGTATTGGAATTTTTATCCGACAGAATTTATCCTGTTGCCGCAAAAGACCATCCAATCTTTCAGAAGACAAAAATCAAAATTGAGGATTTAAAAAAACAACCTTTTGTATGTTTCCATCCTGGTTCCGCTCTGAGAAAGGCCGTCGAAAAAAAGATCAAATCATTTACAAAAGATTTTGGTCCAAACATAGCAATGGAACTGAGGAGTGTAGAATCCGTGATCAAATCATTAGAAGCAGGACTTGGGATTGGATTTTTATCTGAATATTCTATTAATTCCAAATTGAAAAAAATTAAATTCGATGACTGGAACACCGAACGAAAATTTTACCTCTGTTATCGCAAAAAATCGGGACCAACACTTGCTTATCTCGCCGAGGAGATTTTCAAATCAGCAGAAAAATGGAAATTGGAACGGGAATAAGAGACCAATTTGAATTAAGGAAATCGTCTAACTGAGTTTATGTGGAGTTAATGCGTTGAAGGGAGTTATTGTTCGACACAGATTAACTGTTGGTTACTTAAATTACAAGGATCTGGAGTCCAACCAGCTGTGATGTCAGCTATCAACGTAGAATTTCCTTGTCCCATAACACCCGTAAAGGATCCAGTTGCATTCCTCCATAAGTCACAGGTATTACTTGTATTGGTAGTCCAATTGGTATTTAATCCAGTCCAATATTTTGAATTGACTGAGAATCGAATTGTCAACGCAGTCACGAATAATCCTGCAGAATTTGTAGTGCTGATATCGCCTTCAGATTGGCGATATGTCCGATTTGGTGCAAATACCCAATCGATTTGTCCATCTCCCACATTAGCAGTGTTCGATGCATTTCTTGTTACGCCATCAACTACCATCGCTTTATAATTTCCGGTTCCAGGATAATAACCATCAGCCATACAGGAAGTATCGAAATTTTTAGCACTTCCTGGGTTTGGTGGGTATCCGGATAACGTAAGGAACAAATTACAAGGATTACAAGTGGGAACACAAGAAACGGAAACTGAAGTTACATCGGAATTTTTTACAATTCCTTCTCCATTAGTGACCGTACACAAAAAACCTGCAGGTTGGCTCGAGACCTTCACTAAATACGAAGATCCGTTGGTAAGTATGTTCAAAAAATAAAAATTTTTACTGCCGTTCTCCACCGGCAGGGTAACAACTCCATTGAGAGAAAGTCTTAAGCCAGAACTGACTAAACCTGAAATTGATCCTGTGATTGAATAAGGGATAATGTTTGATATATAATCTTTACCGCAAAGAGGAGAGTTATCCTTTGCGAAGATTTTCGTAATTTGAGTTTCTTTAAATGTATCTGAACTTGGATCGCAAAGATTATTATTTTCAGGTGCCTTACACTCTACTATTGTAAGTGTTAATAAACACAATAAAAGGACGAAAAGAAAAAATTTTTGAACCTTTCTAAACATCTTGAAGCCTAATTGAAATGATCTCAGGATTCTCAATTCCAGGCAATAAATTATTCCGGGCGCACGGATTTAATTAAAAAGTTATCCCTCTCTATTTGTAGTAAATTATACTTTAGAATAAGTTTTCTTATTAAAAATTAAAGCGATAATTTGCACCAACTTGAACAGACGTGAGAATAGTCTTTGAATCCAATAACATAGGAATGAGAATCTGAGGAGCATATACTTTCACTAAAATTTGAGAAGGATCTGAATTCCCTCCACCTCCATCGTTTTCTGTAATATAACCTGATCCTAATTTATTTTTTAAGACCATATTACTTGCTTCCAAAAAGAAACTAACATCACCTTTGATCTTAGTCGAGAATTTTACATTCACTTCTGTACCAGTGGATTTCCATTGGTAGTCTAAACCAAATGGTCGATATTTAATTGGCGAAGCGTCAAAACTAAACTCATTATTTCGAAAGGAAGATGGTCCTTGCATATCCAAATGTAAAATCTGGCCTTGTAAAGAAAATCGATCCCAAAATTTCCATTCATAACCAATCCCAATACTATAGCCTTTCAGTGACTGACTCGATTCACGGTAACTAATACGACTCGGATTCACTCCTGTACTTGTTGTGGCACCAATGCTATCCACTTCATGATTGGATTTTGTCCAAATCCGTTCCACACCTCCGACAATTTGAAAATCAAATAGAGGGTGCGGGTACGGAGTAAACCCAACCCTTGAGGAGACTTTTTGGAATTTTGTATCGCCATGACCAAACAAAACATTTGTCGTACGTTCCGTACTAGTAGATGATCCACCTCCACCACCGAAGCTAAGAGTTTGGAAACCACTAACATCAAAATTCCCATTGGCTTCTGTTCCACGAATTTCAAAGGTAAACCGATTCCATGCATAAAACAATCGAGGAGTAAAACTGTGATTTTTGGTTTTGTAAGGGGTAGTTTGTAACTCTGTTTGCCCACCGCCAAATAGAAGTCCAGCGATTTGGATGGTCTGAAAGAAAGGACGGAGTTCCATTTGGTTTTCTCCACTTCCTAATCCTAAGGATCCTTCTAGATAATGGCGTTTTGCATTCGAAAGTTGTTCTTCCCTTTTTTTAAGTTTCTCTTCCTTGGCCTTGAGTTCCTCTGATTCCTGTTTTTGTTTTTCAGCGAGTTCCTTTTCTTCCCTCAGTTTTTTTTCCTTATCAGAAGGTTGAGGTTCTTTTTTAAGGACTTCCGAATCTGTTTTCCGACCATAGAACACTTTTTGAATCAATGACTTTGGATAGACTTTTGTATTTCCGTCTGGCAGTTTGATCTTCACGGAATCCTTATCTTGGGCTAAAACAGAACCTTCTACTTTTTCTCCAGACTTAAAAAGAATGGTTTCACTATGAAGGGAAAGATTGGCGAAAAGAAAAAGGGTGTAAAATAAAAGTAAATATTGTTTCATATGTCGGACAAGAAGATACCTAAGCGTCTTTCTATCGTAACACAAACGAAAAATACTGCAATTCGATAAACCGATTTTGGTTCGAATTAAAGAAAAATATGGATCTAAAAAAGGGAAAGCCCGAAGGTAATTTTGACAAATCCAAAAATAAACAAAAGTTGGTAAAAATCCTTTGTATCTCAATTTGAAATGGGAAAGACGACAGTCACAAATCGAAACAGTGTTTGTATGATTGGATTAGATAGAATGCAAAAACTATATGCATATGAATTTCTTTGTTTTCAGAAAAAGGACCAAACTCCTCTTGGCGACCAATGACTAAAGGCAATCAATTGAAAGAACCACTAGAAAATAGAGTTAATCTCTTGCCTGGTTCTTTCATTTTTCTATCCGACTTTCGATGGATCGCTTCGGTGTGTGCATCAGTTAAACCGAAAGAGA
Source organism: Leptospira limi (assembly GCF_026151395.1). Classification (NCBI taxonomy): domain Bacteria; kingdom Pseudomonadati; phylum Spirochaetota; class Leptospiria; order Leptospirales; family Leptospiraceae; genus Leptospira; species Leptospira limi. Next base: position 1,878,630 of record NZ_JAMQPV010000001.1, on the reverse strand, counting down.
GTTTTACCTATACTTATGTTTGTGATTTGAAACACTTATTAGAAAAATTGACAGATAAAAAAGCAAATTCGCCATTCAAATTTTAATATCTTATGATAGATTTAAGTTGTATGAAGCCAAACTTACTCTTCGTTTTCACTTTTTTATTCTTTAGTTTCTTAACGCTTGGAGCACAAACTGAAAATGCATCGAATGAAGTCAGAAAAAAACATTTTCGTCTAAATCATTACGGTGTAGCACTCGATGGGTATGACCCAGTGTCCTATTTTTCAAACCAACCAACAAAAGGCAAAAGCGAAATCATTAGCCAGTATAAAGGAATTATATACTATTTTTCCTCTTTCGAAAACAAAAGGAAATTTGATAAACACCCGGATCAATTTGAACCTGAATATGGTGGTTGGTGCGCATTTGCAATGGGAGAAAGCGGAGACAAAGTGGAAGTTGATCCATTGCGGTATAAAATCATCAAAGGTAAAATCAATTTGTTCTACAATGGAACATTTGGCGATACCCTAATCCCTTGGAATGAAAATGAAAAAGAGTTAATCCCTAAAGCAAATGCAAATTGGAAGGAAATAATGAAATAACCTTAGCTTAAGTGTTTCATTCTTACTAATCAATATTTTGTAAACAAATCAAAGGGCTGACGTAGATTGCTTCACTTGTTGAGTAGAGTAAGCAATTCCAAATCCTTCGCCAACAATGATATTCGGAAATGAATGTAATAGAGCAATTTTAATAATCGCTAAATGATGTATCGTATGTTCATTACAATAAGCTAGTTCACGAAAGCTTGTACTCGTAAGCAAAAGCCTCTCATTTTTATCATGAGTGGAAACCCGGACCGTAACTGGGAAATCTACAAATCCATCAAACAATTCTTTTTGAATGAATCCGATCACTTCAATTGCAAACTGTGAATTTTCTTCTAACTGCTTTGATCTTTTTCTCTGATCAAAATCGATTTCTCCACGTTTTATACCCACAATCAATTCCTGATAAAATTCCAAAATATGACGTATGTGCTGTGAAATACTTCCCTGGTTCAAGATCGAAAGGGGCATAGAAAATTCATTTTGAGAGAATTGATGGATGACCTCAGTAATAGAATTGAGTATTAATCGTGATTCTTCAACTAGGATCATTATTTTTTCTTCAACTGATCCAAAATTTTCAATAACCTTTCACGGTCAGTATATAGGAGAAGAGAACAACCTATCAAATTAATAATCGCAAGGGAAAATAACAATCCATGGTCTTGTGACACCTCAATTCCAATGAAAAATATATGTGCGAAAATGGCTCCCATCATTGTAAAAAAACCAAACATTGCGCCTAACCAAACAATCCGAGGAATACAAAACATCAATACGATCAAAAGCTCAATGATTCCAGATCCAATTCTTCCCCATGGTTCTACTCCAAGTTTTGAAAAAATATAAACAGATTCATCTGCTGCACTAAATTTGAAAAACAAGGTTTGCAAAAAAATTACTCCAACTGCCAATTTCACTAGTTGCCGAATCCATAATAAATTCATATTATAAAGGCTTTCCTTGTTTATGTATCAATCTTTTTATGTACATCTTTTTTATTATATCGTTTTCATACTAAAATACAATGGATATATGGGAAAAATTTATGTCAATTTTTCCTGATTCTAAAAGTGGAAGGCGATTTTCCTGTGAGTTTTTTGAATAATTTACTAAAATGACTGGCATCTTCAAAACCTAATTCTTCTGAAATTTCGTTAACTGATTTAAGAGTGAATAAAAGCATACGTTTTGCTTCTAATATTGTCCTCTGATGGATTGTGTGAAGTGGAGGATCTAATTTTGCATACCGAAAGATTTCAGACAATTTTTTTGAAGAAATATTTAACATAAAAGCATATTCAGAGATTTGTTTGTATTTTCTAAAATTTTGCTCCACTAGTAAATTAAATTTCCGAATCGTTTCGATACTTTGATAATCACTTTGAATTCCAATAATACGATTTCTCCCAATTCTTGTTAATCTTATGATTAATATTTTTAATAAACTAACTAACATTTCCCCATGTAGACTATCATTTTCTTCAAATTCTTTTAAAAATAAATCTACCAATTTTTCAAATGGAACAACTTCTACTGAAGGGATCTTTAAAACCGAAAAATTTTGCGCTCCATAAAACAAAATGCCATTACATGAAACTTCATGATCATGATCACGAATGCAATAAAATTCTCTATTGAATGCAATTGCGGTTACTTTTTGTTCATTGTCGGGGAATTTAATGTAATTCAAGGCAGTGAGTGTACAAAAAGTGTTTTCCCTTAAGGTTACCGTTTTTTCATCGCATGAAAATTTAAACTGTCCCTTTCCTTGGTTCCAAATGATACGATTAGCAGTTGGATTTGCGAGAGCCTTACTTAAATCTCGAGTTAAATCGTTCGTAAAATAAAAATAGGAACCAGTAAGGGGGTCATTTAATTCGTATTGTATGTAATTTCCATTTGTATTCATTCTATCGTATTGGAATTTTCACAAAATCCATTAATATTAAAAAGTTAGATCAACCCTTCGAGCCATAAATTTGTTGTTTCATGACAGTTTCAACTTCATCAAAATATCTCTGTGTTCGTTTACCTTTATAAGCCAATCGGATTGTAAAATCCGAATCGATTAAAAAAGTAGCTGCTTGAGCAAAATCATTTGGTTGAATTCTTACACCAAAATATTGACAAAGCTCCATTGTTGAATCACTTGCAAAAATAAAATTCATAGGATTGAGATTTAGCCAACTTTTAAGCGAATGAATCGGTTCTGTTGATACAACGATCACGTTCCCTTCCTTTTCATTTAAACTCGTTGCCCATTCAGAAAGGTTCTTCAAATGAATTTGACAAAAGGGACACCATGTTCCCCTTATAAAAACTAAAAGAAGTGGTCCTCGCTGAATGATATCAGAAATTTTAATCTTTTGATTAGATGTTAAAATCAATTCCCAATCACGAACTTTAAAGTCGAGTGGGAGAGGTTGAATGGATACATCAACACTTCCATCAAATTGCATCATAAACCAATCTTTTAATTTCATAAGGAATAATTACTGAAATGCCTAGCCAATTTAATCCAAGTTTTGAAACGCTTTTTATCTTTCATTGTAATAGAAAAATAATTCGATTCACTTGTATACTATGATGCAATTATGATTTCCACAATCATAGTCAATTTATTTCCCCTGCCAGAATTTTTCAAAAATTAATGGCCATTCCTTTCAAGAATTGGCATAATTTCCAAAAGGATCAGATTGTTTTCCTTCCAAAATTAACCGGACTGTTATTTCTAAAGAATAGAAATTGAAAAAGTTAGAGTTGCAATTTGAATTGGGTGGATTAAAATGTGATGAACATTTGCCAAATCAAGGAAGTTTTTTGGATCGATTTCGAATAAAATAGCTACTTTGAAAAAGATCGGAGCCATCCCCATCATTATTTTCCTAACAGCCACTTCATTATGAATCAAATACTTCACCAAGATTTGGGAGTGGATCTATTCCTACTCCTATGGAATCAAGTCATTGCCATTTTATTTGTTACGGTAGTTTGTTATTTAGCGGTATACCTACAAAAGTTGCTTCTTTTTTTCATTTTCACCTTATCCATGTATGCTGGTATCCAATTCCTTTCACAATCAACTCATGATATGATTTCTATCATGGGATTTACCAAATTGATACTTCTTCTTCCATTTGGATTAGGAGCTGTCATTGGTTATGTGAGCCTACCGAATTCAAAACAACAAAAGTTCCTGCCATGGTTTACTCGATATATCAATTTTGCAGTATTAGGGAATATCTTTGTTATGATTTTCTCTCCAGATGGAGGAACGTATCGGGGAATTATCAGTCGCATTGTTTGTTTATTTCTCCTCATTTGGTTACTCCAAGAAATGACAAAAGTTCGATTTCAAACCACCGCGACCAATCAGAGAACGTTTACCTTTAATTCATCACCATTATCATGGATTTATTGCCATGCTGGTTATCGAATTGTCCTCCTATCGTTACCAACATTTGTTAGTTCCAATTACTTACTTTTGGAACCAATGAGTATAGTAGTGATGGTTGTTCTCTACTATCTGAACAAAAAAAGATACCCACTTTCCTATTATTTTGGATTGGCAGACACCATTGTTGTCACAACTCTAACCGTTCTCATGCGGTATCCATTTCCACCTCCTTTCCAACTGAGTGGACCTTATATGACTAATTTGTCTGAACAACAATTGGACATGCTTTTGATTCCGATCCAATTGATTGTGATTGTTTTTGTTTTTCGGGCAATTTACATGAACAAATACCAATCGAAGACAGGCCATTCATTGGACTTGAAATAAGATCCTTACTTGATTCAAAAAAACTCTAAAAAATTGTGAGTCATCCTATCAAAAAATTAAGAAAATACTTGATAACCTTGATTGTATCGAAAATTGTTTTTAACAAATGTTAGCAATTTTTATTTTGAAAATCAAACCTGAGAGATAGAATGGGGAAAGGGAATTTCGTGCTTCGTTCGTTATTAGTGAGAAACTTCGTAGGAATCTTGTTAATTCATTTTTCCATAAGTTGTAATCAAGTAACATTGAATAACCCCTGTGACCAAAAATCAAAAGGGTATCGAGAAACCTTATTACTCACATCCGTATCGGAAAATCCTATTCCCTTTTGTGGATTTAGCGTTGGAAATTCGCCCAAACTCTGGGAAACACAGGCCTATCTCAAAGCATCGAATGCAGATGCAAACGATCTCTTCGGAAATTCCGTAGCCATCTCTGGTGATACGATCGTGGTAGGAGCTGCAGGTGAGTCAAGTAACCAAACGACAATTACGAATGGAAACTCTGCGAGTGCAGACAACTCAGCTGCATCAGCAGGTGCCGCTTATGTCTTTCAAAGAACTGGTTCCTCTTGGGCACAGGAAGCTTACTTAAAAGCACCTAATGCAGAAGCATCGGACTTTTTTGGAGGTGCCGTTGCCATTGATGGAAATACCATCCTTGTTGGTGCCAACCAAGAAGATAGCAATCAAATCACAATTACGAATGGACCTACTGCCAGTACAGACAATACTGCTTCCAGTTCTGGTGCAGTCTACGTGTTCCAACGAACGGGCTCTACATGGGTGCAACAAGCTTACATCAAACCACCAAATGCGGAAGCAAATGATCAGTTTGGGATTTCCCTTTCCATCTCAGGCGATACGATTGTTGTAGGTGCTTTTAATGAGGCGAGTAACCAAACAACGATTACAAATGGAACATCTGCAAGTGCTAACAACTCAGCTGCATCAGCAGGTGCCGCTTATGTCTTCCAAAGATCAGGTTCAACTTGGGCACAACAAGCCTACTTAAAAGCATCCAATATAGAAGCAAATGATCGATTTGGAAACAGTGTTTCGATCTCTGGAGATACAATCGTTGTAGGTTCAAATTTGGAAGATAGCAACCAAACAACGATTACAAACGGTGCTATTGCCAGTTCAGACAATTCTGCAACTGCTTCTGGTGCAGCCTATGTTTTCCAAAGAACGGGTTCCACTTGGGTAGAACAAGCGTATCTAAAAGCACCCAATGCAGATGCAAATGATCAATTTGGCAATAGGGTTGCTATCGATGGAAACACCATAGTAGTCGGTGCATTTTCTGAATCTAGTAACCAAACTACAATTACAAATGGACCTACTGCCAGTGCCGACAACTCGGCTAGCTTAGCAGGTGCCGCTTATGTGTTCCAAAGAACGGGTTCGACATGGAGCCACCAAGCCTACCTGAAGCCTCCTAACGTTGAAGCTAATGATAATTTTGGTGTCACAGTTGCTATCCAAGGGAATACGATTTTAGTTGGTTCTATTTTTGAGGACAATAACCAAACAACGGTCACAAATGGAACGAACCCAAACGATGACAATAGCCTATCCAATTCTGGTGCGGTTTATGTGTTCCAAAGGTCTGGTTCCACTTGGGCATATAGGGCATTTATCAAGGCTCCCAATGCCGATGTCGAAGACAGATTTGGCAATGCGATTTCTTTATCAGGAGATACTGCTGTTGTTGGGGTGAACCAAGAAGACAGCAATCAAAATACAATTACCAATGGACCAACTGCCAGTGCAAATAACTCAGCTTTACAATCTGGTGCTGCCTATGTGTTTTTTAGAAAGTAAAACGGATTGGAAACATAAATTACATTCATAAATGAAAAAACAGATTCCCTATCAAAAAGAAATCATTCTTGTCACAATAACTACCCTTATCTTAAGCATTTTGTATTTTCTTTTCCTTCGACCAAACTCAAATGGAAATCAATTCACGCCACCCTCAATGGAAGTGGATAAAAAAGGTCTCTCACCTTACCACAAACGAGAAGTGAATTTTACCATCACCAAACACAAACGGAAAATTCAAATTTGTTACAATTTATACTTAGAAACAAATCCTAAAATCGAAGAAGGCAAAATCCAATTCGATTGGCAAATCGAACCCAATGGATTTCCTACAAAAGTGGAACTCATCCAATCCGATTTTACATCTGATACCCTCATCGGTTGTATTCAAAATGAAATCAAGTCTTGGGAATTTCCTCCTCCGCCTGATAGGTCACGTAATACTTATGCAGAATATACTTTTTTCTTTAAAAAAGAAGTGGTGAACATTCCTAAATCATTTTGATCCGCTAGCTCGTCTTTACTTCGTTATCTTAACTTTGTATTTGAAATGATTGTGTTATACGTTTCAAATCAACTTTTTATCACAAAATCGAATGTTTTGGAATATATCAGGTATTAATGGTCTTGATTCTGCCACTTATCTTGATACCGGCTAATTTACATGTGAATCAGCCAAATCCATAATTTTTTATCAGTGATTTGGAAACTATTTCTTAACCACTGAAATTTATTAACAAATGTTAACGAATTTTTAAAAAACTTTGCAAGTCAGACAAATAAACGTTTAGAACGTGGTCAATCATCAGAATTAGTTGATCAGAAAGTCTGGGAGTATTTTTGCAAATGAAAAGTTTAAAGTATACCTTTACCCTTTGGAGTGTTCTTCTCATTGTATTTTTAGCGACTCTCATATCGATCGCAACTTACATTTTAGGGAGTCGTAAAATCTCAGATCATTTTAAAATACAAATGAAAACAGTAGTTAAAATCGTTGCGATGGAGATCGACAACTTCTTGATTTCACATGGAAATATCGCAGAGACACTAGCACATGATATACGAACGATCCAATCCATACGCAAAGGAAAACCCATAGCCAGTACTTTCTATCAAGAAATTCATAAACGGTATGGAATATATGAAAATATTTTTATTTTCCCTAATATTGAGAATCCAACTGTGATAGCTGATTCAATTTCTGGCAAAACACATGGATATGGTTCTATATCATTGGAACGGGATGACTTATTAATGTATCGTAATTCTGCTGTTATGGAGAAAGTTGCCATAGGCAAGGCAAAAAAATCGCCTATCACGGGAGAAACTGTAATTGTATTAGCAACATCCATTCGAGATCAGGGAGGAATCATTAGAAAAAATAACATCTCAATTTTCCAATATTCTTTCATCATCAGAACAAATGTCGAATATCCTTGAAATGATACATGAAATTGCAGACCAGACACAACTACTTTCGCTAAATGCATCCTTGGAGGCTGCTCGCGCTGGAGAGGCCGGGAATGGGTTTCGAGTTGTGGCTTCTGAAATTGGAAAGTTGTCAGAACGAACCACAGATTCGCTTAAATCCATTACAAAAATTTTAATAACTAACCAAAAGGAAGTTATACAAGGAACTGATGGAACAAAATTATCAATCAACAGAATTAAATTGATCATTTCTGACATTGAAACAATGACTCAGAACATGAAAAACTTATACGAACTTACAAAAAACCAAGAGCCACTCCAATCGCGAAGTTGATTTACAATCTGAACAATTGGGGATAGAAGCAAAATCAATCAAAAAATCCATCGATGAGCAGAAAAGAGCTGTCGAAGAAATCTCACGTGTCATTTCCGAATGGAATCAAAAAGCATTTATTACAGCATCAAGTTCAGAAGAGATGTCTACTACTTCGGTTATTTTATCTTCTAATGCAGATTTACTAAATGGAATCGTTGCACAATTTCAGTTTTAAAAATGAGATGAATATGATGAACAAGAATTCTTTTATATAACGTTACTCGGATATATCTTGACTAGGAAGAAGTAAGTGATGAAATAACTTATAGAGCTAATTATGTTAGATATTCCGTTAATCGCTGAAATGAAGTCGAAAATCCCAAATATGGAAAAGAACTGGCATAGATATGAAAAGTTTTTCATTCATAAGCAGGTTCCCGCAAAAACAATATTGGTTGAAAAAGGTGAAAAATCGAAATGTTTATTCATCGTCAAACAAGGTGTTCTTCGAGCGGCATTTGAAGGAAAGGGCAAAAGTTCAACAATAGCCTTCTTTTGCGATAATCGGATTTTCGTTAATCCTGAAGATTTTAGCACACAGAGACTACATGAAAAGTTTTTTCTAGAATCAATTTTGCCAACTGATTTATATATCTTAGAAGAAGCGAATGCGGCCATCATCTATCGAGAGAACCCAGAAGTAAAAGATTTTGTAATTCAACATTTAATTGGAAGATTATTCAATTACATAGATTTATTTTTATCGCGTATCCATTATAAGCCTGAGGAAAGATATCTTAATTTAATTGAAGAAAATCCAAGATTAATCCAAAATATTCCTCAACATTATATTGCTTCGTACTTAGGTGTAACAACGGTTTCACTCAGTCGGATCAGACAACGTGTATGGAAAATTGTCGAAAAAAAAGGAAATATAAAAACTCAAAATCTAATTACTGAAAACAAACTTCTCAGAACACCCCATCCATAGACCGCAATGCCAATTATCACTTTCTAATTTCTTTTCAATTTCCCTTTACACAAATTAACATTTGTTAACAGAAAGTTAGCAAATGCTTCATGTCATATATGTAGATTTAAAAAATCTTGTCATATGATATGGAGCTATAATGCCAAAAAATAGTCTAAAATTCTCTTTTACAGTTTGGAGTATCGGACTGATACTATTTCTAACTGTTTCTATATCTGTTTTGACATATTTTCTCGGTAGCCAAAAAGTTTCGGAACATTTTCAAACACAGATGAAAACAGTTGTGAAAATTGTTTCTATGGAAATCGATGATTATTTTATTTCCCATGCCAATATAGCACAGACACTCGCACTAGACGAAAGAACAATTCAGTCCATACGAAAAAAAGAACCAATTGCAAGTTCTTTATTTAAGCAAATGCACACTCGATATGGAATGTATGAAAATATATTCATATTTGGAAAAAATGAAAATTTAAAAGTAATCGCTGATGCACTTTCCGGGAAGACTCTTGGTTACGGATCGGATCCAGAACAAAAGGAGGATCTCCAAAGATACTATGCCTCTGCCTTGTTTGAAAAAGTAGCTATTGCAAAAGCAAAGAGATCACCTATTACAGGTGATACGGTTGTAGTCTTATCAACCTTAATTCGAGATCAAGGAAAAGTGATCGGAACCCTTTGTATTGCACTTTCTCTCAATCGTATCACCGACAAACTCATTTCACGAATTCAAATGGGAAAAGAAGGATACGTCTTTGTTGCGGAAGAAGATGGTCCGATTCTTGCGCACAAAATGAAAGAACTGATTTTGGATTTTGACATCTCAAAGGCAGAATTCGGTAAAGAAATTATGGAAATGAAATCAGAGGAGATTGGAAATATTACCTTCAAAGGTGAGCCAAGGTATCTGATGGTCCAAAGATTAAAACAGTGGAAAATGATGGTCGTAGCCATTCAGCCATTAAAAGAGATCCACAACTCGTTAAAAAGTTTACTTTCAGGGATTGTCTGTATTGCGATAATCGTGATTTCTCTCTCAATTTTCCTAGTCTATCGAATCGCTAATCAAAAATTAAGCCCGTTAGGAAAAATTGAAACTACTTATCGAGATGAGATAAGGTTAATGAGTGATGATTTGAATAAGTTCATTCATTCTGTATCAAAATCGATTGAGAAAGTGGAAATTATTTCAGAAGAAGTTTCGGATTCAGCAACTGAACTGAGCAAAACTGCCGAATCATTATTTAATTTCCAAAACAAGGAAAATTCCAAAGTTAAGGCACTATTTGATGGTGAAAGTGACCTTGATCATAAACTAAAATATTTTAATGAAGACATGCGCAAATTTTATAACAAAATAAATAATCTTACCGGAAGTGTAAAAGCAATTGAAAGAGAGATTCAAATTGCAGTTACAAGATCAAATTATATTTCATTAGAGGTAATTAAAGGAGAAAACCAACTCAAACAAACACAAAAACTTGAAACGTTAGGTCAAATCGCTGGTGGAGTTGCTCATGACTTTAATAATATATTGGCTATAATAAGTGGAAATCTTGAATTGATACAAAGAAGAAATCCCAATCCAGATCCTTTGTTTATCAAAAAGATAGAAAGCGCAATGGGAGCTGTAGAAAGAGGATCTCAACTCACACAAAAACTTCTTTCTTTTGCAAGAAAACAAATCGTCTCACCTAACGAAGTTGAAATCAACCAGGTTATTTCTAACATGGAAGAAATGCTAAAACCAGTCATCGGCAAGCATATTGACTTAAAAATCCAACTTTATAAAATCCCTTTGCGTGTCTTTCTTGATCCCTTTGATCTAGAAACATCAATCTTAAACCTTGTCATCAATGCGAGAGATGCTATGGAAAATACAGGCGTAATTGAAATTAGAATAAACAAAGTAAAAAAGAATTCTCTTTCAGATTTAACAAATGTTACGCAGTTAGCAGAACATTATGTAGAAATATCTGTCACAGACACGGGTAGAGGAATGAGTCGTGAAATCATGGATCGAATTTATGAGCCTTTTTTTACCACAAAACCCGTGGGCCAAGGTACTGGTCTTGGCTTATCCATGCTTTTTACATTTGTAAATCAATTCAATGGATTTGTAAAAGTGAATAGTGAAATTAATGTTGGTTCCTGTTTCCGAGTCTACTTCCCTTTACTTGAAAATATAGCTTCATTCAGAGAGGAAATTGAATTAAGTGCCAAAAGGGAGAACCCAACAAAATACAAAGGAAAGGTTCTATTGGTAGATGATGAGATTGAAATTCTTGAAATCGCAAAAGATTTACTTAGTGATATGGGATTCACTGTCCAATGCGTCACCTCTGGCGATGAAGCAAAAATATTATTAGAATTAAATAATTATGATATATTGATAAGTGACGTTATGATGCCTGGAAAAATCGATGGCTTAAAACTGGCAGAGATTGCCCAAACTAAACACAAAGATTTAAAAATAATTTTAACCTCAGGGTTTCCTGGTGATTTAAGGAAAAGAGAATATATAGATTTAGATAAATACCATTTCATGAACAAACCATACCGAGCAGCACAATTGGAAAACACAATTAAAGAAGTTTTGGAGTCTTCAAATGAACACAGTTAATAAAAGAGTCACTAAAGCCCTCATCCTAGATGATAATTTAGAGATGACTTCATTTTTATCTGAAGTGCTACAGGATGCCAATATATCTGAAATAATTTCCCTAACTGAATCTACCAAACTATATAAAATATACAATGATTCGATCGATTTAATTGTTTTAGATCTATTTATGCCAGATATGGATGGAATTGAAATATTACGTTTCTTAGGTGAAAAAAAATCTAAAGCTTCAATTATACTTATGAGCGGTTATAACCAAGCAGTATTGAGCAGTGCTGAGCGAATTGCAAAAGCTTACGGTTTAAATGTTATCGGAACTGTCTCCAAACCTATTAATATGGAAACTATATTAATTCTTATAGAAAACAGAAATAAAACTCTAAATCATTTCCAAAATGATAATTCAAAAGAACTTCTATTTACAAAGGAAGAAATTTTAATAGGAATTAAAAATAGAGAATTAGTATTGTATTACCAACCTCAAATCCATCTACAATCTAAAAAGTTAATTGGGTTTGAGGCATTAGTTAGGTGGAATCACCCAACTCACGGTATTATTTTTCCCGATCAATTTTTACCCGTTTTAGCGAAGCACAATCTTTCCGCTGAATTGACAAAGTATTTAATTGCGGAAGCATGTTCTTTTTTCGGACTATTAAATAAAACGGGATTCCGATATCGAGTTTCCATAAATATTTCGGTTTTTGATTTAATTGATAGCTCTTTACCTGATGCCATGTTAAAACTAATCGAAAAAAATAATTTAAATCCTAATCAAATTGTCCTTGAACTAGTTGAAATAGGAAAAATAGATAATGCTCCTCAAAAGCTAGAAATTCTTACCAGAATTTGTATGAAAGGAATCGGTCTTTCTATCGATGATTTTGGAACCGGTTATTCTTCACTTGACCAACTAACAAAAGCTCCGTTTTCTGAGCTTAAGATAGATAAAGGATTCGTATTCAATTTATTAAAAAATGAAAATTCTCTAAAAATAATAGAGTCAACAGTTCATTTGTCTAAGAAATTGAAGATGGATATTGTTGCAGAAGGTATAGAAAATAAAGAAACAAGAAATCTTCTTCAAAACCTAGGAATCGAAATTGGACAAGGATATTACTTTAGTCTCCCATTACCGGAAGCTAACGTGATCCAATATATCAATGATTTTAAGTATGAAGAAGTGGATGTTTTGAACTAAATGTTAATAACAATAATGATATTTATCATAGGATAAGTTTAATCTTATAACGAAGTTTACAATATTCGATTATAGATTTTTTAAGTTTCAATTAATGGGACCAAAACTTTTACGAGTAAAATATAGATGAATAGTGATTATAATTCTTAACAGGCAAAGGACAACCGCATAGTACATTGCCGAGCTTCCTGCCTTGAGGAAACTCATTTAGAATGCAATGTTTAGATTCATAATAAGACTTTAAGGTCTAACGTAAAACTGTTGCCATACCCCATATCGATCAGTTCCCTGAAACAAAAGGTAACCATTGTGATAGATCAGTTGATTTGGATTAGAACTTGACGACAATCCATTACCATCAGCCAACAACTTTGTACCACTTTGGGTACCGTTGGATGTCCAAACTTCTGTGCCATTTACACCATTATCTGCTGTAAAATAAACCGTATTAGCAATCCCCGGAACCATTTTCGAATAATTGATGGAACCGCTGGCGCCAGGTTTAATATCCTTTAACATCATTGTTCCAGATGTAGTGCCATCACTTACCCACAACTCATCTCCATTCACTCCATCATTTGCAGTATAATAAATGAGTGAACCTACCTTGTTAAGATTAATGGAGTTAAATCCATGGGCACTCCCAGAATTAGCATCTTTGATAATGGAAGTTCCATTTAACGTGCCATCAGATTTCCATAGTTCCCAACCATAAGTCGGAGTTTTCAAGATAAATAACAAAAGGTCACCTAATGTAACAATACCTTCTGGACCAGCATAGTTTCCTGAATTGTCCGAGTTTAAGTCTGCAACTAATGAAGTACCTGCACCTGTTCCATCTGTTTTCCAAAGTTCACGTCCATACGATGGATGATAAGCATTGAAATACAAAACATTTCCAATTACAGTCAAACTTTGAGGGACCGAGGCACTACCCCCGCCAATATCAGATACCATATAGGTTCCAGAAGGAGTTCCATCGGTTCTCCAAAGTTCTATTTGACCGTTGTTAGCTGTAAAATAATTTATACCACCCATCAAGACAGGTTTGGTCCAAATTCCACCTGCCATTCCATTCGATGAACCTGGGTAAATATCAAAAAGAAGATTTGTTCCCGAAGCAGTTCCATCCGACTTCCATAACTCAATCCCTTCTGCTGCCGATCTCCCCCCATAAAACAAATTTGTCCCATTGGAAAAAAAGATATAAGGATCGTGATTCGCAACTCCTGGATTTGCATCTTTGACTATAGAAGTTCCCGCTATCGATCCGTCTGTTTTCCAAACTTCTTTCCCATAGGTAGGGGAATTATTTGTGAAAAAAATCATGTTTCCAACTTTCTCAATTTCAAAAATTGATCCGCCAGTTGTATCAAACTGCGTTAAAGGTATTTGAGAACCAGGTGTACCATCAGTTACGAAAAAATAGTATTTTCCATCGTTTTTGTTATAACCGTAGACATACAATTTGTTACCATCTACAAACGTTTTGTTATCCACAAACATAAGTCCTGGCCATATCCCAACATTAGAAACCGAAATTACTACCTCTCCAATTCTTGTTTCCGAAATTCCGGAACATGAACCGACTGTATCAGTAAAAGATAATCGTAAAATATAATCTCCAGGTACATCAGGGGAAAAGGAAGCTATGAATTGATTTCGATTTAGTATCGAAGAATCAACTAGGTTTGAAGTTGGAGGTTTATTCGCAAAACTCCATTGAATCGAGTATGAACTTGGATTAACACCGCAGAAAGCAGCGTCTGGATCCGATGAACCACTTCCATTCAGACTTACCGTTTCTCCATTATATACATACTGCAATTGACCTGGGTTAACAGTTGGTGGTTGATTTCGATACGGAGTAGTTGCTGTCAATACACCTGACCATATGGAACGATTTCCGACATCATCATAACCTCGAATGCAAAAATGATATACGGTATTATGAGATAACCCAGATACAACAAATGTAATTGGACTTAAAGCTAAAACAGGACTAATCTGATTCGGAACTATAGAGGCTAAATCGCATGCATTATCATCTGGGATTGGACTAGTAGAACGCCTGATCTCATAAGAACTTGCCGCACCATTCGATCCATCATCACCCGTTGCATTAAAATTGAGTTGAATGGATTCAGAGTTTAAAGCTGTTGCACTGAATGCAGTAACACCAGATGGAGCAACCGTATCGGGTGCCAACATAGTTGTAGCCGATACAGTGTTATTCCAAATATTACGATTTCCTCGACTATCATAGGCCCTTACACAAAAATAATACTGGGTATTGGGTGTGAGTCCATTTACGTCGTAAATTTCAGAACCACCAGCTAATTTAGGAACTAAATTATGAGCAACTGCAATTGCTGAACTACATGTAACATCATTCGAGATGATTGATGTGGATCGACGGATTTCATAAGCAGATGCATATCCTGCACTTCCATCATTTCCGGGAGAAGTCCAAGTCAGTCTGATCCTATTCGATGATAATGTCTGTGCAGATAAATTTGTAATACTCGAAGGAGCAATGGAATCTCTGACAACTACAGTTGCTGTCGCATTTAATGATCCGATTGTTGCCACTACCCCCGCAGCACCTGGTAAATTAGCTGTAAAGACTCCGTTCACTAGGTTTCCAACTGGTGATCCACTCCATCCACTTCCAGTGGTTGAAAAACTTGGATTCACATATCTTAGCTGACCAAGATAACTTGCATTTACGGCAAATACTTGTGATTCACCAGTATCCATCGTCACCAATGATGGATACACTGAGATTTGATCAATTGGGGGATTCGTCTCACCGTTAGGTGTTTGATCATCTGAATTTGGTATTCCATCTCCGTCAGTGTCGGGAAACATACCAACGGTTGGGTTCGATGGATTATTTGGATTAAATCCATGATCCACTTCCCATGCATCATTAAGGCCATCATTATCACGGTCATTATCATAACCCGAAATATATGCAGGAATTCCTGAATCAGTTGGATAATTAAAAATACCACTTCCTGGTCGCGTTGTCACGAGGCCATTCGAATCTACAGCTACAATTTGAAATGTAATTCCAGTAGAACTCATCGATTCATAGGGAATATTAGCAGCATACCAATTGGTCATTCCTTCTCTTTCCATAGGCAAACTATTGAGGCTAGCACCAGGACGACCAACCATCAAACTTACTGTCATACTCTCTCCATCAGGTTCAATAACCTGAGCTCTGACTCTGTAAGGTAAAAAAGAACAACCTGGTTTAAAGTAATAAAACGCACCTAAAATATCTGGTGCACCATTGCCAACAGGTGGTGTTCCACCACCGAAGAGGGAAAAGGTGCGGCTAGTAATCA